>CASFYT010000019.1 GCA_949299015.1 uncultured Bacillota bacterium | reverse complement strand
GCAGAGGTGCGGCCCCCATATGTAGAGGCATATGCATTCGCATTTCCTCCTCTATTATCGCTGATGGAGTTCCTTCCTGGAAGGGCCTTCAAAGCGGTGCAAGGATGGTGCGCACCTTCTGACAGCAGAAGGCAAGAAGGACTTTCATCGTCCTATATCGCCAAGATTGGCCTTGAAAATGGCAAAACAGCCCCCTTTCTTGGCTATATGTCTTCTCGTTGGCTCCACCAACGCTGCAAAAATGCCCGAGAAATCGGGCTTTTTTCCTTCCTTCTTCCATGAGTCGATGACGTGTTGAGGCGGCGAGTGAGGGGACGCCGGGTCCAGACTTTCCGTCCCCTTTCCTTTTCCCTGTTCCACCCGTTTCCGACCGTGGTATCTTAATGGGGAAGGCGGAGGATTCCCTCCCTCCGCGGAAAGGAACCACATGAGAAAGAACCTTGGCTCGAAGACGATCTTCTATCCCCTCCCCGTCCTCATCGTCGGCAGCTACGACGAAAAGGGACAGCCCGACGCGATGAACGCCGCCTGGGGCGGAATCTATGACGACAGCGAAGTGATGCTCTGCCTGAGCAAGGAACACAGGACGTCGGCCAACATCCGGGAGCGCAAGGCCTTCACGTTCTCGTTTGCGGACCGGGCGAACGTCGAAAGGAGCGACTATGTTGGAATCGTGTCCGGAAACCAGGTCCCGGACAAGGTCGCCAGGGCTGGGCTTCGGGTCGAAAGGAGCGCGTTCGTCGACGCACCGCTCTTCCTGGACTATCCCCTCTCCCTGGAATGCTCCCTCCTGAGACAGGATGGGGAGATCTTCGTGGGAAGGATCGAGAACGTCTCAGTCGACGAAAGATTCCTCGACGAGGCAGGTCGGATTCGCGTGGACAAGATGGAACTCCTGAGCTTCGACCCTTCGACGCTCTCCTATCGCGTTCTGGGAAAGGAAGTGGCCCCGGCCTTTCGCATCGGCCTCAGTCTCCGGAAGGATCGGAACTAGACTCCTCCGTTGAAATCGGCCTCCCATCCTTCCCGTAGTTTTCGGGCTTCTTCCGGTCCGGATCGATCAGGATCCATTGCCGGATCCGCCGATCGATGTTGGATTTCACACGCCGATATTCCTTCTGGGATTTGGCCAGGTTCTCCTTGACGTCCGTCGGGAGGCTGTTCTCCCAGAGCTCCCTCTTCTTCCTTCTCAGCAGCTCCCTTCTCTTCTGAACTTCCTCGTCATACGACAGGAGGGCCTTCTGCTTCTTGGCAAAGGCGACGACCTTCGTGAAGAGGCCGAGGGACTGAACGAGGTCGACCAGGAAGACGCCGTAGACGGTTCCGAAGACAAAGAGGACCGAGAAGTGGGCGACGTCCGTCGGCGACCCGTAGAAATAGACGAACATTCGCACGAAGAGGTCGTAGACGAAGGGGAAGAGACCGTAGTAGAAGACGACGGCCGCGACGAGCCAGACGAAGCTGAAGACGGGGCAGAGGATGCCCATGAAGTTGAACTTCATGTTCGAATAGTCCCAGAGCTTGATCTTGAATCCCTTGACGAAGATCAGTCCGGCCACCAATTCCAAAAGGATCAGGGAGATCCACATCAGGACGAGGGGGATCAGGTCGTTGACACAGGCCCCGGAGACAACCTCCCGATGGGGTAGGTTCCCCAGCGGATTGTAGAAGGCCATCGTCGTCGGGAAGAAGGAGACGATGAGAAGGACCAAAAGCATCATCACCACCAGACCGAAGCCATAGAGCGGAAGCCAGGGGCCCTTCATGAATCCCGGATTGACCCACCGCTTGGCCGAGACGAAGCGTCTGAAGAGGACCTCGCCGAGATAGCCGATGAGGGATCCCATCAGAAAGAGGAAGAGAAAGACGATCAGCGTCATGCCAAGCGTCACGTCGACCTCGCTCGTCAGCAGAAGATTCCTCGCCATCCTTCCTTCCCTCCTTTTGTAAAAATGATACCATATTCTTCGGAAAGGAGCACCAGACATGGGACAACAAAGAATCGCCTTCCTCGGAACGCCGGAGATCTCGGCCTTCCTCCTCGAAGGTCTCGTGAAGGCCGGCTTCGACGTCGCCCTGGTCGTCACCAAGGAAGACAAGGTCCGAGGGCGCAACGGAAAAGTCGAGGAGTCTCCCGTGGCCAAGGCCGCCCGGCGCCTCTCCATCCCCTGCCATAAGCCGCATCGACTCAACAGGGAGCACGAATTCCTTCTCAAGGAGAAGTGCGACCTCCTCCTCACCTTCGCCTATGGCCAGATCCTCTCGGCGGAGGTCCTCGCCCTCTCCCGGCTGAAACCCCTCAACCTGCACGCCTCCCTCCTCCCCCGCTACCGCGGAGCCGCGCCGATTCAATATGCGCTGAGAAGCGGGGATTCGAAGACGGGCGTCACCTTGATGGAGATGGTCAAGGAGATGGACGCCGGAGACATCTACGCCCAGAAGGAGATTGTCATCGCCGACGAGGACAACGCAAGCACCCTCTCCGAGAAAGTGGCGAGGACCGCTCTCGAGCTCGCCGTCGAAAGCCTCCCCCTTTACTTCGACGGCCTCCTGATCCCCCGTCGGCAGGACGAGTCCCTCGTCTCCTTCGCCCCTTCGATCAAGAAGGAGGAAGAGAAGCTCTCCCTCGCAGAAGGCAAGAGGGACTTCGTCAACCACGTGAGAAGCCTCAGCCTCGTTCCCGGAGCCTACCTCCTTCTCGGAGAGGAAATCCTCAAGGTCTACCAGGCCCGTGCCGTCTCCGACGAGGTCCTTGCGCCGGTGGGCACCGTCGTCCGAGCGCGGAAGAAGGAAATCCTCCTTCAGCTCAGTGACGGCCTTGTCGCCCTGGAGCGCCTCCAGCGCCCGGGAAAGAAGATCCTGACGGCCCAGGAATTCAACAACGGCCTCTCCCTGGAAGGGAAGGTGCTCGCATGAACAAGACCAACGCCATGCGCCATCTCGACAAGGAGGGGGTCTCCTACGACGTCCACGAATATTCTCCCTCTTCCGGAATCGACGCCCGGAGCGTTGCCGCGACGCTTCACGAAGACATCCGCCGCGTCTACAAGACCCTCGTCACAAGGGGAAGGAGCCAGACGCTCTACGTCTTCGTCCTTCCGGCCACCTCCGAGCTCGACCTCAAGAAGGCGGCCCGCTGTGCCAAGGAGAAGAACATGGAGATGCTTCCGCAGAAGGAACTTCTGGGGCGGACCGGATATGTCCACGGCGGCTGCTCGCCGATTGGTATGAAGAAACCGCTGAAGACCTTCCTTGACGAAAGTGCCAAGGAACATGAAACCATCTTCATTTCCGGAGGAAAGATCGGGTTTCAAATCGAAATTCGTCCTATGGACCTCGTCGAGATATCCGGGGCCGAATTTGCCGATATAAAGGAGGAAAATCAATGAGAAGCAGGCATCCCTTGATCCTCGGCCTGATGCGCATGAACGAAGTGCGCGTCGACGAGCTGGAGGATCTGCTCTTCCTGGCCTTGGAGCTGGGAATCGACGCGATCGACGTCGCCGACGTCTACTCCCGCGGACGGGCCGAGGAGGTCCTCGGACAGGTCTTTGCCCTCCATCCGGGCCTACGCGAGAAATTCTTCCTCCAGAGCAAGGTCGGAATCGTCAACAAGCCGGACCGTCCCTGCTACTACGACTTCTCCGGATCCTACCTTGTCGAGGCGGTCCACGATAGCCTTCGCCGCCTCGGCCTTCCCTCGCTGGACGCCCTTCTCCTCCATCGCCCCGACATCTTCATGGATCGAGAGGACGTCCTTGCGGCCCTCAGGACGCTTCGGGAGGAGGGCGCCGTCTCGTCCTTCGGCGTCAGCAACATGGACCGGGAGCAGATCGAATACCTCGAGGGCGAGGGCATCGGCTTCGAATCCGACCAGCTCCAGCTGGGGCTGGGCCATCTCGACCTCCTCTCCTCCACCTTCCAGGTCGACTTGGACAAGAGAGGCTCGAACCATGCCGACGGCCTCTACTTCTATCTCAAGCGGAGACGGATGTTCCTCCAGTGCTGGTCACCCTTCCAGGTCGGGCTCTTCGGGGGCAGCCTCTTCCGCCATCCCTCGATGGAGGAATGCCGCACGGTCCTCAAGGAGCTCGCCGGAAAGTACCGCTGCTCCGAGGCCGCGATTGCGCTGTCCTTCCTCCTCTCCCTGGGAGAGAACGTCGAGGTCATCGTCGGCGGCCTGAACAGGGAATACCTGAAGACGGCCGCACAGGCCAAGGACGTTGTTCTTGAGAAGGAAGACTGGTATCATCTCTACGTATCGACAGGGAACGTGCTTCCCTAAGGAAAGGAATCGACTCATGGCAAGAAAGGCTCAGTGGCTCAAGAGCGCCAACTTCTACGAAATCTATCCACAGTCGTATTACGACACCAACGGAGACGGAATCGGCGACATCGAAGGCATCATCCGCAAGCTCGACTACATCAAGGAGATGGGCTTCGACGCCCTCTGGCTCAACCCGCTCTTCCTCTCCCCCTTCTACGATGCCGGTTATGACGTCACCGACTACTACCGAGTCGCGCCGCGCTACGGCACCAACGAGGACCTCTACCGCCTCTTCGACGAGGCCCACCGGCGGGGAATCCGCGTCCTTCTCGACCTCGTCCCTGGCCATACGGCCATCGACAGCCCGTGGTTCCGGAAGTCCGCCTCCGCGGAGAGAAACGAATACAGCGACTATTTCCTCTGGACCGACGGCGTCTGGAAGAACCCCAAGGACCTGCCCTATGTCCGCGGCTTCTACGACCGCAACGGCACGGTCCTGACCAACTTCTACTCCATCCAGCCCGCCCTCAACTACGGATACGACGAAATCGTCAACGACTGGGAGGAATCCTATCGGGGCGAAGGGCCGAAGAAGGTCGTGAAGGCGATGCAGGACGTGATTCGCTTCTACCTCGACAAGGGCTGCGACGGCTTCCGCTGCGACATGGCCGGATGGCTCGTCAAGCGGGACAAGGACTTCGAGGGGACGGTCTACATCTGGCAGAAGATCTTCGAGGGCATCGACAAGGACTATCCGGAAGCGGCGTTCGTCAGCGAATGGTCCTGCCCCCGCCGTTCCCTGGAGGCCGGCTTCGACATGGACTTCCTGCTCCAGGACGAGTTCAGCCCCGTCCATTCCCTGATGAGCCGCAGCAAGGAGGCGTTCTTCAAGCTCGACAGCCCCCGACACGATGCGAAGAAATTCCTCGACTATTACCTCCAGCAGCTCCAGTACGCGGACCAATACCATGGCCACATCGCGATGATCACCGGAAACCACGACACCATCCGCCTCAGGAGAAACCTGACCGCCGACGAGTTCAAGCTCTACTTCCTCTTCCTCTACACCCTGCCCTGCGTCCCCTTCCTCTACTACGGCGACGAGATCGCCATGCCCTACGAGGAGGGCCTCACCTCCGTCGAGGGCGGCTATCAGCGCACCGGTTCCCGATCCCCGATGGCCTGGGACGACAGCCTGAACGCCGGCTTCTCGACCTCCGAGAAGACCTACATTCCCGTCGACCCCTCCTACAAGGAGACGAACGTCCAGGCCCAGCTGGAGGACGAGGACTCCCTGCTTTGCTTCACCCAGAAGCTCCTCCACCTGCGCAAGGAGGAGGAAGAGCTCCACGACGACCGGAGCATGGAAATCCTCTCCGCCAAGGAGGACGATCCCTTCCTGGCCTATCGTCGCGGAAAGAGGATGGTCGTCCTCTTCAACGTCTCGAAGGAAGCCCGGAGCTTCGACCTTCCCTCGAAGGCCGAGGTCCTGCTCTCGGCTCTCCATGAGCCGCGCCTTGAGGAACGGCGGATCACCCTTCTTCCCGGAAGCGGAGTCCTGCTCCGGCTTCTGGACTGATCGCGATTGACGAAACGAAAAGGGGCCGGAACCTTCCCAGCCCCTTTTTCGATTACAGTGCCTTCTTCTGCCGGTCGATCAACTCCTTGATTGCGCGATAGGCATCGTAGGGACAGTCGAGATGGTGGAACCCGAAGCGGACACCGTTTGAAGTGACCGGGATGCTGCTTGAGGCGAAGGTGACGCTTCCGGTATTTTCCTGCATGCATTTGTCGAGGAAGTTCACGTTGACGTTGACAGAACCGATCGTCGCGATGTCGAGGCTCTTGTAGTCGATCCCGACGACTCCGCTTCGGATCAGGATGCGCTCTGTCGTAACGGCGTAGTACGTCTTCCGATAGAGAGCCTGGTTCAGGGCAATGATGAGCGGAAAGAAGAGAATGAAGAGGGCGCCGATGCCAAACAGCAACCCATAGAACGAGGAATCGCTCGGAGTGTCGAGGGAGACGACGATTCCCCAGATCAGGAAAGCAATTCCGAAAAGAATAAAATAGATGCTTAATGCAAGCAAATTGACGAATACCATCCGTCTCCGATTCGGCTTTGCAAAAAACAGAATCCTTTCATCCTGATTCAAGACGGGCGTGAAGACTTCGCTGTCTTGCTCCATATTCAGACCTTCAGGAAACGTGCGTCAGAAAGAATTACGAAAAGCTGCTTCCCCGGAAAGGAGAAGCAGCGAAGATTTCTCGGATGACCTTAGTGGGCCTTGCCGATGGAGCCGAAGACTTCCATCCGCTCCTTGACCTTTGCCTTGATGGCCTCGTAGCCGGGCTTGAGGAGCTTACGAGGATCGAAGCCCTTCTTGTCCGGGTCGGGAGCGGCCTTGCCCGCAGCGCAGTAGTCGACCGTCGCCGCGGCGAAGACGAGCTGGCAGTCCGTGTTGACGTTGACCTTCGAGACGCCGTTGACGATGGCCTTCCGGATCTGCTCGTCCGGGATGCCCGTGCCGCCATGGAGGACAAGGGGGATGTGGCCAGTCGCCTCGTGGATGCGCTCGAGCGCGTCGAAGTGGAGTCCCGTCCAACCGGCCGGATAGATGCCGTGGATGTTGCCGATGCCCGCCGCCAGGAAGTCGACGCCGAGAGCCGCGATCTTGCGGCACTCCTCGGGATCGGCGATCTCGCCGTCGGCCGTGACGCCGTCCTCGGTTCCGCCGATCGCACCGACCTCCGCCTCGATGGAGAGGCCGTGGTCATGGGCGAGGTTGACGAGCTCCGTCGTCTTGGCGACGTTCTCGTCGAAGTCGAAGTGGGAGCCGTCGAACATGATCGAGGTGAAGCCGGCTTCGATGCACTTCTTGGCGCCCTCGTAGGTTCCGTGGTCGAGATGGAGCGCGACGGGAACCGTGATTCCCAGGCTCTCGTCCATCGCACGGACCATGCTGGCGACGGTCTTGAAACCGGTCATGTACTTCGCCGCGCCTTCGCTGACGCCGAGGATGACCGGAGAGTTGCATTCCTGCGCCGTCGTGAGGACGGCCTTCGTCCACTCCAGATTGTTGATGTTGAACTGTCCGACGGCATAGTGTCCGTCGCGGGCAAGCTTCAGCATCCGAGCAGCATTGACTAACATGGTATGGATACCTCCCTATGTATCGTTTCGACACGAGTATTCTAAACTCTCCCGGTTTCCTCTGCAATGCCAATTCGTCTTTCATGGCTCCTTGTCAAGAGTCGCGGATTCTTTTTTCGGGAAAAGGGGTTCGCTTCTTTCTTTATGTTTCTTCTTCGCTTCTTGAAAGGGCTTTTATGAAAAAATGTTGGAAAAGTCGGGCACAACGGAAGGAATGGTGCTAGAATGGTGGTTGAAGAAATGGGTATAGGGGGTCTTCAAGGCGACCCTGTCTCTAGCCCCGGCCACAACAGGGGACTATCCATTTAACTCAAGACACCGCGACGCTTTCCACGGGTTAGATGGGCTCATTATTCATCAAGGGCCCATTTTTTCAAAAAGATCGTTTCATACAACCAAGGAGGAAAGAACGTATGAACAAGAAGATCTTTGGGATGGCGCTGAGCCTCATTGCAATCTCCGGACTGGCGAGCTGCGACACGACCTCGGGCGATCCGATCGACATCGCCATGGTCACCGACGTCGGAAACATCGACGACGGTTCCTTCAATCAGTTCACCTACGAGGGCGTCACTGCCTACGCGGAGGAGAACAATCTCGCCCAGGCCTACTTCCGTCCCGCGGAAGACACGACGCAGGACCGCATCGCCTCCATCGAGCAGGCGATCAACCGCGGTGCAAAGGTCGTCGTCTGCCCGGGCTATCTGTTCGAAGGCGCGATCTACGAGGTTCAGAAGCAGTATCCGGAGGTCGGCTTCCTGCTCCTCGACGGCGAACCTCACGTCGACGGCAGCTACGAGCCGGATGACTATGAGACCACGAGCAATACCCACAACATCCTCTACCGCGAGAACGAGTGCGGCTTCCTGCTCGGCTATGCGGCCGTCAAGGACGGCTACCGCCACCTCGCCTTCGAAGGCGGCATGAAGGGAAATGCCGTTGAGAAGTACGGCTGGGGCTATGTCGCCGGCATCTTGGCTGCGGCGACCGAGCTCAACGTCGAGGTCGAAGTCGAGTACAACTACTCCGGAACCTTCAATCCGGATCCGGACATCGTCTCCCGCTGCGACACCTGGTACAACGACGGCGTCGAGGCCGTCTTCGCCTGTGGCGGGAAGATCTTCCAGTCCGTCGTCTCCTCCGCCCGCAAGGATGCCGGAAGCCGCAAGGTCTTCGGCGTCGACGTCGACCAGTACAGCCAGGCTCCGGACGTCGTCATCTCCTCGGCCATGAAGGGCCTGAAGGAATCCACGATGGATGCCCTCGATTCCTGGTTCGTCGAAGGCAACGGAACGGCCTGGCCGGAGGATCTCGCCGGAAAGACCAAGACCGTCGGCGCCTCCGATGGCATGGTCGGACTTCCGACTGCTGAGGCTTCGTGGGGATTCGAGACCTTCACGACGGCTCAGTACGAAGAGGTCTTCGACAAGCTCGTCGCGGACAGCACCTACACCGGTGTCGCCCTCGAGGGTTCCGAAGTCACTTTCGACACGAAGGGACGCAACACGGACCTCGTCACGGTCAACTACGATTCCCAGGACGACGCGGCCTGGTAAGTCGCCCTTTGACGATCGCACTGCCACGGTTTTGCGCCGTGGCAGTGTTTTATAAAAAAATCGAATGCGGGAGGTCCTATGGAATCCAAGAAAGAGACGCCCTATGTGATCGAGTTCGACGGCATCACCAAGGTCTTCAACAACCAGCTCGTCGCAAACGACGACATCCATATCCAGATCAAAAGAGGGGAAATCCATGCCCTTCTGGGAGAGAACGGCGCCGGGAAATCGACTTTGATGTCGATTCTTTTTGGTTTGATCGAACCGACGGAAGGACAGATCCTCCTCAACGGCGAAACGATCAAGGTCCGCGATCCCAACGACGCCACGCGCTACGGAATCGGAATGGTCCATCAGCACTTCATGCTCGTGGACGTCTTCACGGGCCTGGAGAACATCGTCCTCGGCCATGAGGACTGCGACAAGATCGGCTTCCTCAAGTATCGGCAGGCCCGGGAGAAGCTCGACCGCCTGATGAAGACCTACGGACTCCAGGTCGACCTGAACCGCAAGGCCTCGCAGATGACCGTCGGCATGCAGCAGAAGGTCGAGATCCTGAAGATGCTCTACCGTGATGCCGAGATCCTGATCTTCGACGAGCCGACGGCTGTCCTGACGGCCGAGGAGATCGAAGACCTGATGAAGGTCTTCAAGATGCTCCAGAAGGAAGGAAAGACCATCCTCTTCATCACGCACAAGCTCAACGAGGTCCAGGAGGTCGCCGACCGCTGCACGATCCTTCGTCGAGGCAAGGTCGTCGGCACCTACGACCGGAACACGCTCACCAACGAGCAGATGGCGGAGCTGATGGTCGGAAGCAAGGTCGACTTCGTCACGGCGAAGTCGGAAAGCCACCCGGGAGATGTCGTCCTCTCCATCCAGGACCTGACCATCCGCAACAGCCTGATGGGCAAGCCCCTGGTCGACCATCTCTCCCTGGACGTTCATGAAGGAGAGATCGTCGCCCTCCTGGGCATCGACGGAAACGGCCAGAACGAGCTCGTCGAGGCCATCGCCGGCCTCCGGAAGGCTAAGTCGGGAAGCATCAAGCTCAACGGGACGGAAATCAAGAAGCTGTCGATCAAGAAGCGCAACAGGCTTGGCATCAACCACATCCCCTCCGACCGGCACCGTCACGGCCTCATCCTCGACTACAACGTCATGTACAACTTCATCCAGGAGATGCCCGAGAACGGCACCTTCTCCCGCGCCTCCTTCCTCAAGGAACGCGACATCAAGGACTACGCCGACGAGATGATCCAGAAGTACGACATCCGCTCGACGATGGGAAGCTACACCATCACGAGAACCATGTCGGGAGGCAACCAGCAGAAGGTCATCGTTGGACGCGAGATCGAGCGCGATGGCGACCTCCTGCTCGCCGTCCAGCCGACCCGCGGCTTGGATGTCGGGGCCATCTCGACGATTCATAAGGAAATCGTGAAGGTCCGGGATGCTCGCAAGGCCGTTCTTCTCATCTCATTGGAACTCGATGAAGTCTTCGACCTCGCCGATGTCATCTACACGATTCACGAAGGTCGGATCACCGGTGTCTTCGATCCGAAGAAGACCGACTACATGGAACTCGGACTCTACATGTCCGGCGCTTCCGTCCAGGAAGCCTTCCAAAGAAAGGAGGTGAAATAGATGTCCCTCAAGAACGTCAACGACGCCCTCAACGCCCCGCTGGCCTATCTCGACGGCGGCGTCAAGAGAAAGAGGCGCCTCAACCGCTGGGAATACCGTTCCCGTCCGGAATACCGCCTCCTGACGTCCTCCCTTCACGTCAACGAGAGCCCGCGCTCGAAGGAAGAGCGCAAGGAACACAACGCCTTCTTCGCCAAGTCGATGCTCATCACCGTCCTCTCCTCCGGCGTCTGCATCGTCCTGGGTCTGATCCTCGGATTCCTCCTCATGCTGATGGATCCCGCCAACATCGGCCTTGGCATCCGATCCTTCTTCCAGTACGGCTTCCAGAACCTGGAACGCGTCGTATACACGGCCGGCCCCCTGCTCCTTTGCGCCCTCTCCATCGGCTTCTGCTACAAGTGCGGCCTCTTCAACATCGGCGCCCCCGGCCAATACATGATCGGCGGCATGGTGGCCCTCATCGGTGCGGTCAATCTCCAGCTGCCCTGGTACGTCACGGCCCTGATGGGCATCGTCTCCGGCGCCGTGATCGGCTCCATACCCGGCATCCTCAAGGCCTACTTCAACGTCAACGAGGTCATCACCTCGATCATGGTCAACTGGATCGTCCTCTTCCTCAACAACTTCATGCTCTTCAACGTCCCGGGACTGCTGGATCCCAACAACCCGAACCGGTCCATCAACCTGAACTCCGTCCATGGGAACGACATCTGCCTGCCCTCCTTCTCGACCAACCGCTACCTCAACGTCACCATCGTCTTCGGCGTCATCCTCGCCATCGTCCTCTTCGTCGTCCTCTTCAAGACGACCTTCGGCTACCGCCTGCGCGCCGTCGGCTTCAGCCGAGACGCCGCCGACTACGCCGGCATCTCCTCCAAGCGCAACATCATCCTCTCCTTCGTCATCGCCGTCGCCCTCTCCGGCCTGGCCGGCGCGTGCTACTATCTCCTCGGCAACTCCGTCTACGTCTACAACCGCACCTCCGTCGCCCAGACCGGCTTCGACGCGATTCCGATCGCACTCCTGGCCAACAACAACCCCCTCGGGATCATCTTCACGACCTTCATCATCTCCTTCATCCAGGTCTCGGGCATCGGCCTGCAGGGCATCGGCACCTACAACGACACCTTCACCGACATCATGGTCGCCATCATCCTCTACGGATCGGCCTTCGCCGTCCTGATGAACAACATCTTCCTGCGCGGCGCCGGCCTCCCCTTCCTCCGACGGAAGAAGAAGGGGCACGACCAGAAGGAGGCCACGAAAAATGATTGATTTCCTCATCTCGTCCCAGGGCATCGTCTCCCTGAGCCAGGCGGCCAGCATCATCGGCAACCTGATCGTCGTCGCCCTTCCCCTGATCCTCGTCGCCTACGCCGGCATGACCAGCGAGCGTTCCGGCGTCATCAACCTCGGCCTCGAAGGCATGATGGTGTTCGGCGCCTTCGCCGGCTTCTTCACGCTCAAGATGCTGGACGAACCGGTCCAGAACGGCGGCTTCCCCGCCCAGCTCGCCGTCTTCCTTGCCATCCTCGCCGCGGCCCTCTTCGGCTTCCTCTCCTCCCTCCTGCTCTCCTTCGCGGCGATCCGCCTGAAGGCGAACCAGACCATCGTCGGGACGGCCATCAACATCCTGGCCCCGGCCTTCGCCATCCTTGTCGCCTGGGCCGTCTTCGGACAGGGCATGACCGCCATGACCGACGGCACGCCCCGCTGGTGCTACATCGGATCGGAGCTGGCCATCTCCTCCTCCGCCATCAGCCCCGAGACCTCGACCGGCGGCCTTGTCGCCTACTTCTTCTCCAACGTCTTCATGCAGAACTTCTTCCTGACGACGCCCTTGATCATCGCCCTCCTCGTCTTCGTCGCCGTCTTCCTCTTCCGGACGCGGACGGGCCTGCGCCTGAGGGCCTGCGGCGAGAACCCGCAGGCCGCCGACTCGGTCGGCATCAAGGTCTCCCGCATGCGCTACCTCGGAACCTCGATCTCGGGAACGCTCGCCGGCATCGGCGGCTTCGCCCTCTGCCTCTCCATCGGCTACGAGGCCACGGTCATCGGCTTCGGATTCCTGGCCCTCGCGGTCATGATCTTCGGCAACTGGAAGCCCCTTCCGATCGTCCTGGGAGGCTTCGTCTACGCCTTCGCCCGCGTCATCGCCAGCTCGGGCCTGATCCCTCAGATTCCGGGCGTCTCCCGCAGCGAGGACCTCTACTATTGCCTCCCCTACCTTCTGACCCTCGTCGTCCTGATCTTCGCCTCCCGTCGCAGCCATGCGCCGAAAGCCGAAGGCATCCCCTACGACAAGTCGGCCCGTTAGGTTTCACAAAAGGACTGGGGACGGCATCGCCGTCCCCTTTTTTCATGGTCAAAAATGCCTTTTCATGGACGAAAAAACCCTCGCCGACGGCGAGGGAGACTGCTCAGGACTTGGTGGAACGGAGCTTCTGCCGGATCTCCTCGACGACTTCCTTCCGGTACGGGCGGTTGAGCTCGAGGATGGTCTTCTCGCCCTGGATGCAGTTGAGGACGAGCTTCTGCCCCTTGTAGTCGAGCCGGTACTTCTTCTTGTAGCGGACGGGGCCGATGAAGAACCCGGCGCTGAGGAAGTCCTTGAGGCAGGCGCTCTCGTCCTTCCAGACGTCGTAGAACTCTCCTTCCCGGACGATGATGTTGATCGGGCGGATGATCTTTCCGTCGCGGCGGACCTTGCTCTTCCCCTTGTGGACAAGGGAGGAGGGGACGTAGGTCCTTCCCTCGTCGTAGGACAGGGAGCGCAGGCGAAGGACGTTGCTGTCGGCGGCGTCCTCCTTCTCGCCCTGGCAGGTGAAGTAGGTATCCTTCTGGTAGCTGAGGGATTCGATCGTGCTCTCCTTGATCAGGCGGCGTGCCTTGCGGTCGTCGACGATCTTGATCTCCTCCTTCGTCGTGTAGAGGTCCCCGTTGCGGATCTCGGAGAAGGTCATGTCGTTGTAGAGGAGGACGTCGCTGGCCAGGCGGGAGGGGAAGATGGTCTCGAGGTAGGACTTCAGGATGGAGGTGAAGTAGAGCCGCGTCGTGAAGGCGTTGCTGGCCGAGGAGATCTTGCTGTCGCGGATGATGCGGCGCAGGAAGAGGGACTTGGCGTTCCCCGCGATGAAGGACTTGAACACGTAGCGCCGGCCGCGGAAGGCGTCGAGCATCGAGCGGTCGAGGGCGTAGATTCCTTCGACGATGATGCAGTCGTAGTCCTTGCCGCAGATGGTCTTTCCCGAAGGGATGCGCTCGGAGATGATCTTGGAATACTCCTTGGCCTCGATCGTCTTGTTCTGCATCAGCTTCTTGATGTCCTCGGTCGCCTCCTTGAGGTCGTAGACCGTGGTCTCGTCGAAGTTGAGCCTCGCCCACTCCTCCTTGAGTCCTCTAAGGAAGATGGGCATCTGTTCGGAGGAGAGGAGGTCCTTGAGGGAGCGCTGGATCTTGACGAGGACCGAGGGGGCGTACTTCTTGTCGAAGGGAACGTCGATGATGATGTCCTTGATCCGGCTGCGGATCACCTCCATGTTGGGAAGGCTGCCCTGGAAGTAATTGAGGTTGACCTTGTTGGGAATGATGCCGGAAAGGCCGATGTTGTACTGGTCCAGGGAAATGGTGACGGCCTGATGGCCGTTGGCCTTGAGCATCCCGGTCAGGTATTCCGCACAGAAGGACTTTCCCGAGGAGGAGGCGCCGGCGATCAGGACCACCGCCTTCTTCTCCTTCTCCAGGACCTCCTCGATCAGGTCGAGGTTGCAGTAGGCCCATTTGTCCATGTGGTGTACGACGATCATCTTCAAAACCTCCTATTGGCTGATCCAGCCCAAGAGGGCGTGTGCCGTGTCATAGAACATCCGGGCGAGGGAAAAGCCGCCGTTTCCCAGGCCGAGGTCCGTGAAGAGCCAGTCGTGCATCCCCGTGATGTCCGCGTTGAGCAGCAGCTCGTCGATGAAGACCACGATGGCCATCACGACCAGCAGGGAAAGGCTCGTCTGGACGACCTTCTTGACCATTCCCAGGATGCGGCCGATGATTCCCTTGCCGTTCTCACCAAGGATCGGTTCCGCAAGAAGCTTGAACAGGAAGTGGAGGACGAGGGAGAAGAGGACGAGAAAGAGGACGAAGAAGACGAGGATCAGGGTATAGTAGGAGAAGGAGCTCGCCAAGGCGCGACTGACCGTCCCGTCCATGAGGCAGCAGCCCGAGAGGAAGAACCCGCGGAAGAAGGAAGGAAAGCCCAACTCACCCAAGCCCTGCGAGAGCATCGCCTGCTGCATCGAAGAGGAAGCGTCTCCAATCGTTTCGATGAAGATGCCTGTCTGTGGAATCGCGTTTTCATAAAGTCCGACAAGCCATTCTCCGCCCAGAGCCGTCTGCATGAGGCCCCGTGCGATGGGAACGCCGATGAAATAGCTGGCCACGACGGCCAGAAGGAAACGAAAGAACTTCAGGGAGGACTTTCCGAACCCCTTGACGAAGCCGAAGACGGCCGACAGGACGAGAAGGACGAGGAGGACGATGTCGATCACGGACATCAGTAGTAGATGCTCCTCTTGAGGGCCTCAAGGCTCTCCCGGCCCAGGCAACGCTCCACGATGGCCAGGGCGAAGTCGATCGAGGCTGCGCAGGAACGACCCGTGATGAGGTTTCCGTCGACCACGACGTATCGGTCGACGTAATGTCCGCCGAAGTCTTCGTCCATCGACGTGAAGCAGGTGTAGTTCCTGCCGCGGAGAAGGCCCAGGTGGCCGAGGATCGTCGGTGCGGCGCAGATGGCCGCAATCGTCTTCCCGCTCCGGAAGAAGGCCTGGACCATCGAAAGGAAGGCCGGATCCTTCTCTTCCGCGATGTATTCCGGACCGCCCGGGAGGATCAACAGGTCGAAGGACTGGGGATCGAGGGTGGAAAGGGGGACCATCCCATCGACGTGGATGCCATAGCGTCCCGACGCGTGGTCGGCATAGAGGGAGGAAAGCGTCACCTCCAGTCCGGCCCTTCTGAGAAGAGCGAGCGTCGCCAGGGCTTCGACCTCCTCGAAGCCGTCGGTCACCACCATCAAAAGCTTCATAAAAGCCTCCTTTCCAAGGACATATGCTATATTATAGCGGGAAAGAACCAATCAAAGAGAAAAACTATGCCTGCAATCGAAAAAGAGATCACGGACCTGGAGGGATACGTCCTCCCCCACGAAGGCGGAAGGCACCTGGCGACCGTCGTCCTCCTTCCCTTTCGCGAGGACACCTGGCGAGAAAAGGCCAGACCCGCCCTCCAGGCGTTCGAAGCGGTCGTCGACGCCATCCGGCGGTTCGAACGCGTCGTCCTTGTCATCCATCCCCGGATGGACGTCGAGACGGTGACGCGCTTCTCCAAGGAAAACGTCACCATCCTCCGGCTTCCCTACGACGATGCCTGGGCGCGGGACAACACGCCGCTCTTCCTGAGGAAGGGAGAGAGGCTCGTCGGAGTCGACTTCGGCTTCAACAGCTGGGGAGGAAGCTACGACGGACTCTATGCCGACTACGAGGACGACAACCGTCTTGGAAGGAGGCTCCTGCTGGAGCTGCGGATTCCGAGGCACGGAAGGAAGGACTTCGTCCTGGAAGGCGGAAGCGTCCTCAGCGACGGCGAAGGGACCCTCCTGACGACGGAGGAATGCCTCCTCTCCCCGGGAAGGAATCCGATGCGCACCAAGGCGGAGATCGAGAAGGTCCTTCAGGAAGAGCTGCAGTGCCGGAAGGTCCTCTTCCTTCCCTACGGCATCGTCGACGACGAGACCGACGGGCACGTCGACAACGTCGCCTCCTTCCTCGATCCGGGCGTCATCGCCCTCTCGACGACGAAGGACGAAAGCGATCGACAGCACGAGCGCTCCGAGAAGGACCGGGAGTACCTCCTCGCCCAGGAAGACGCCTGCGGCAGGAAGCTTCGGATCGTCGACCTTCCCCTTCCTTCCGCGCAATACCTCACCGAAGAGGAAAGCAGGGGCCTAAAGTCCCATTCCGAGGCCATCCAACGCCTTCCGGGAAGGCGCCTCTGCGCCAGCTACGCCAACTTCTACCAAGGCGAGAAGTTCGTCCTCCTGCCCCAGTTCGGAGTCCCGGAGGACGTGGAGGCCCTCCGAATCCTGAAGGAATACTATCGGGACCGGAAGGAAGTCGTGCCGATCTCCAGCCGCGAAATCCTGCTCGGCGGAGGAAACATCCATTGCATCACCAAGGAAATACCCGACTCTCCCCTCTATCCCGTGGAACCGGAGGAAACAAGATGATCACCATTGCCGCGACGCAGTTTGCCAGCACGCATTCCTACGAAGGAAACGTCTCCAAGGCCATCGAGATGGTCCGCTCCGCCAAGAGGGAGGGGGCGGACGTCGTCCTCCTCCAGGAGCTCTTCGGCGGAGACTACTTCTGCCAAGAGGAGCGCTACGAGAACTTCGCCCTCGCCGAAGAGGAGGACAAGAGCCGCCTCCTGAAGACCTTCTCCGCCTTGGCGAAGGAACAGGAGGTCGTCCTTCCCGTATCGTTCTTCGAGCGCGACGGCAACTGCTATTACAATTCCCTCGTCTGTTTCGACAAGGACGGAAGGAAGATCGGCCTCTATCGCAAGATCCACATTCCGACGGGGGAGTGCTACGAGGAAAAGTTCTACTTCCGTCCCGGCGACCGAGGCTTCCAGGTCTTTCCGACGAAGGACGGATACAACCTCGGCATCGCCATCTGCTGGGACCAGTGGTACCTGGAGACCGGAAGGATCCTCACCCTCAAGGGCGCCGACTTCCTCCTCTTTCCCACGGCGATCGGAAGCGAGCCCGTCCTGAAATCCGACACCTCCCGCCACTGGACCAACGCGCTCTGCGGGCAGGCCGCCTTGAACATCGTTCCCGTCGTCGCCTCCAACCGCATCGGAACGGAGACCGCCTCCTCTTCCTCGATGACCTTCTACGGTTCATCCCTGCTGACGGACGAGGAAGGGACCATCCTGCGGCAGGCCAGCCGCGACAAGGAGGAGATCCTCCTTTGTTCCTATGATGTCGATGCGATTCGCGAGAAGAGAAGAACCTGGGGAATCTTCCGGGATCGCCGTACCGATACATACGGAGACATTCTGAAATAGGAGAATCGAAATGCGTCTTATCTCGTTCAACGTGAATTCCATCAACGCCTATCTGAAGAAGGGGCTGCTCGACCAGCTCATGCAGTATGGCCCCGACGTCCTGGGGCTCCAGGAGCTCAAGCGTTCCGAGACGGAGCACAGGGACTTTCCCGTGCTGAGGGAGGACCTCACGCCCTACTGGACGGTCTCCAAGGTCAAGAAGGGCTATGCCGGGACGGCCATCCTCACGCGAAGGGAGCCCCTTTCCGTCCACTACGGCCTCCTCGACGGCGCCTATGACGACGAGGGGAGGGCGACGACCCTGGAGTTCGACTCCTTCTATTACGTCAATCTCTATACGCCGAATTCCGGCGAGGAACTCAAACGACTCGACTACCGCCTCGTCTACGAGGGCCGCCTCCGCGACTATCTCTCCTCCCTGATGGCGAAGAAGGACGTCGTCGTCTCGGGCGACCTGAACGTGGCCAACGAGCCCATCGACCTGAAGAATCCGTCCTCCAACCATCATTCGGCCGGCTTCACGGACGAGGAGAGGGCCGAATTCAAGAAGCTCCTCGCCCTCGGATTCGTCGACACCTTCCGCCATCTCCATCCGGAGGAACGCAAGTATTCCTACTGGTCCTATTTCCGCAACGCGCGGAAGACCAACGCCGGATGGCGGATCGACTATTTCCTGATCACCGAGGGACTTCTTCCGCGGCTTCAGCGGGCCGAGATCCTCAACGACGTCTTCGGCTCCGACCACTGCCCGGTCCTCCTGGACCTCGGTCTCTAGGCCCTAAAGCGTTTCCCGGCGGTTGCCAACGGACGTCCCATTGTTTATATTTATTACGACTTGCTGCTATTTTTGAGGTTTCATTTATGGACAAATTCAATTCGAACGCTTTCGGTGCGCAGAACTACGTCACCGAGATCGGAAACTATCCCATCAAGGTCGTCGCCCTCGGCGGTCTCGACGAGATGGGAAAGAACTGCTACGTCATCGAGGTCGACAACGACGCCTTCGTCGTCGAAGCCGGTCTGAAGTATCCCAACAGCGCCATCCCGGGCGTCGACATCATCATCCCGGACTTCGAATACGTCCGCAACATCGCCTCCCGCGTCAAGGCCATCGTCATCACCCACGGCCACGACGACCAGTATGGAGCCTTGCCCTACCTGCTCAACATCTGCAAGGCGCCCGTCTATGCGACCGAGACGACCATCCGGATGATCCAGTCGACCCTCTCCTCCCGTTTCCGCAAGCTGGATTCGGCCCACTTCGTCAAGGTGAAGCCTTCCGACACCGTCGACATCGCCGGCCACACCTTCGACTTCTTCCAGACGACCCATTCGGTGGCGGAGAGCTTCGGCTTCGCCCTGCACACGCGCTTTGGCAACATCGTCTACACTTCCGACTTCATGTCCGACTATTCGCCCCTCAAGGGCTTCCAGTTCGACTTGCCCAAGGTCAGCCGCCTCTCCGAGTCGGAGAAGACCTTCCTCCTGATGACCGAGAGCGAGAGCGCCGACAAGCCGGGCATCGCCTCCCCGCGCCACAAGATCACGCCGCACATCCAATCCCTCTTCGAGGACACGCCGGGGAAGATCTTCGTCTCCCTCTACTTCCAGAACTTCTACAACATCCAGGAAGTCCTCAACCTTGCGACCCGCTACCATAAGAAAGTCTGCATCGCCAATCCCGACCAAGTGCCCTTCTTCGATAAGATGGCCGAGGTCGGAGATCTTGTCATTCCAAAGGATATGAGGATTACCGCTCAGCAGATCAAGGAGAATTCCAGCCGTGACATCCTCATTCTCGTCACCGGAAGCGGCGACGAGCTCTACAAGTATTGCAAGGACATCTGCTACGGCAACGTCCCCGGCATCAAGGTCGAGACGCGCGACGTCTGGATCGATGCCGCTCCGAGCGTCCCCGGGACCGAGGTCAGCTATACCGACGCCTCCGACACGATCTTCCGCACGGACTGCAAGGTCCTGACCCTCGGAAGGAAGGTCCTGGCCTCGATGCACGCCCACGAGGAGGACCTCAAGATGATGATCTCCCTCCTGCGGCCTCGCTACTACATGCCCGTCAAGGGCGAGTACCGGCTGTTGATGGACAACGCCAAGCTCGCCATCGACCTCGGAATCGGCCTCAACCACTTCAACACCTTCGTCTTCGACAACGGCATGGCCCTGGCCTTCGACGAGCAGGGCAAGCCCGTCCGCAAGCTCATCATGGTCAAGAGCGGGGACGTCATGGTCGACGGTACCTCGGTCGGCGACGTCAAGGAACAGGCCATCTATGAACGGCAGAAGATGGCCGACGGCGGCGTCGTCTTGATCGGCATCCCCTATTCCTCCTCGAAGAAGAAGGCCATCAGCACGCCGGACGTCCAGATGCGCGGCTTCCTCTACCTCCGCGAGAGCGAATCCATCATCAGCCAGATCGCCAGCGTCGCCGTCAGCTACGCCAACGGCCTCCTGAGCACGGGGACGGCCGTCAACGACATCGAGTGGAAGACGGCCGACAAGGTCTCCAAGTTCCTCTACAAGCAGACGGACAAGGATCCGATGATCGTCGTCAAGATGCTGGACGTCGACGTCGCCGAGGGCCTGGACCCTCGCTAGAAAGGAGCGCGAAGATGAACCGATACTATATTCCGACCAAGGTCCTCTTTGGGAAGAACGCCCTCGAATCCCTCTCCCAAGAGAAGCTCGACTTCCGCAAGGCCCTGGTCGTCACCACCAACGGCACCTCCGTCAAGACCTACGGCTACCTCGACCGGGTGCTCGCCGAGCTTCGGAAGTGCTCCATCGAAGCGGTCGTCTTCGACAAGGTCCAGGGCAATCCGACCCACAGGACGGTCCTCGAGGGTGCCGCGCTGGCGCGCAAGGAGAAATGCGACCTCGTCGTCGGCCTGGGCGGCGGGTCTCCCATCGACTCGGCCAAGGCCATCGCCTACATGGCGACCAACGAGGGAACGCTCTGGGACTACCTGAAGAGCGGCTCGGGCAAGGGCATGGAATTCCCTCACGAACCGCTGAAGATCATCGCCGTCAACACGACGGCGGGCACGGGCACCGAGACCGATCCCTGGTCGGTCATCACCGACGAGGAACGGGACGAGAAGATCGGCTGGGGCAAGGAGGGTTCCTTCCCGTTGATCGGCATCGACGACACGACGATGATGACGACCGTCCCCCGGGAGCTGTCCATGTATCAGGGCTTCGACGCCCTCTTCCATCTCGCCGAAGGCTACGTCCACCCCCTCGCCTCGGACCTCTCCCGGACGCTCTCCCTCCGGGGCATCGCCCTCATCCGGGACAACCTGCCCAAGGTCTACCGCCGTCCGGAGGACGAGACGGCGCGGGAGAACATGGCCCTCGCCAGCCTGATCGGCGGCATGGTCGAGTGCTATTCCTCCTGCACCTTCGAACATACGCTGGAGCACGCCGTCTCCTCCCTCTACCACGACGTCATCCACGGGGCGGGACTGATCGCCATCAGCGAGAGCTATTTCAACCATCTCGCGACCAGCAAGAAGCTCAACAAGGAACTGATCGAGCTCGCACGCGTCTTCGACCCCAAGGCCCGGAGCGCCTTCTCCTTCGCCAACGCCCTCAAGGACTTCCAGCGCAAGTGCCACGTGGACAAGGTCGACCTTGCCTCCTTCGGCATCGAGGAAAAGGACCTTCCGAAGATCGCGAAGAAGGCCCAATCCCTCGCTCCGAGCGAGAAGGACTTCTCCGATCCGCTCGTCTATTCCTACCGCGACATCGTCAACATCCTCGAGCGCGCCTACCGCGCCTAGGAACAGAAAAGGGGCCTGGAACGGACCAGACCCCTTTTTCGTCTCTAGCGGACCAGCTCCTTGCCGCGGCTCGTCCCGATCCGGGTCGCCCCGGCTTCCACCATCTTCTCCATCGTCTCCCGGTCGCGGATGCCGCCGGCCGCCTTGACGCCCATCTCCGGCCCGACCGCCTTGCGCATCAGGGCGACGTCGTGGACCGTCGCGCCTCCCTTGGAGAAGCCGGTCGACGTCTTGACGAAGTCGGCCCCGGCCTCCTTGGCCAGGAGGCAGGCCCTTTCCTTCTCCTCGTCCGTCAGAAGGCAGCACTCGAGGATGACCTTCAGGACCTTGCTTCCGCAGCACGCCTTGAGCGTCTTGATCTCCTCGCGGACGTAGTCGTCCTCGCCATCCTTGAGGGCCGAGACGTTGAGCACCATGTCGATCTCGTCGGCCCCCTTCTCGAGCGCGTCCTTCGTCTCGAAGGCCTTGGCCGAGGGCGTCATCGATCCGAGGGGGAAGCCGACGACCGTGCAGACCTTGACGTCCGTCCCCGCGAGGAGGTCGTGGGCCAGGGGGACGAAGTCCGGATTGACGCAGACCGATGCGAAGCGTTCCTCCTTGGCCTCCTGGCACAGGGCGACGACCTGTTCCTTCTTCGCGTCGGGGGAGAGGAGAGTCGAGTCGATCAGACGATTGTATTCCATTGTGTTCACCTCCCGTCCATTCTAGCAGATTTCCCTCCGCATTGCAGTCCTCCCGCCCCCTTGCACTCCCGTCTTTTCTTTGATATAATTCTTAATCGCTGTCCAACACGAACAGGGAAAGAACAGGAGATTTCAATATGGCGAACATCAAGTCCCAGAAGAAGAGAATCATCACGGCCGAGAAGAGACGCCTTGCCAACGCGTCCTTCAAGAGCAAGATGCGCACGGCCATCAAGAAGGTCAAGGTCTCCGTCGCGGACAAGGACCTCGAAAAGGCGCAGGAAAACCTCAAGCTCGCCTATGCCCTCATCGACAAGGCGGTCAAGAACAAGATCCAGCATCGGAACTGGGCGGCCAACCACAAGAGCCAGCTCGCCCTTCTCGTCAACGCCCTCGCGGCGGAGAAGGCCGCGGAGGCCAAGGCCTAAGATTCGTCTTTCCCTGCTTGACGGATATAGGAAAAACGGGACCCCTCGGGGTCCCTTTTTCGTGTCTCTCCTCAGCTCCTTTGCGACCGGTAGCGGCGGTCGAAGGAGAGGAAGAAGCACTCCAGCCTCGTGTCGACGTCGTCCCCCTCGAGCTTGACCTGCTCCTCCAGGACGGAAAGGTCCGAGAGCACGGAGAGAAGCGCTGAAAACGACAGGCCGCGCAGGTCCTTCCGGACGTAGTAGACCCGGCCCGGCTTGACGGGGGAGGAGAGGGAGGAGAGCTCGCGGGCGATCTCCTCGTTGTCCTTTCCCTCCTCGGCGAGGCCCTGGACGAGGGCCATCAGGCGGAGCTGGGAGACGAGGGAGGAGAGGACCGAGACGCCTTCCATCCCCTGGCGCCGGACGTTCCTGTAGCACTGGAGGCTTTCGGAAAGCGCACCCCGGAGGAGGTGGGAAAGGACCTCGTAGGCCTTGTCCTCCGGATTCTCCGCCACCAAGGCGGAAACGTCCTTCGCCGTGACCTCCTTCCCATGGAGGAAGAGCAGGGAGAGCGTGTTGTCCAGGAGCAGGAAGTCCTTTCCGCAACGTTCGACGAGAAGCTCGATGGCCTCGTTTTCGATCGTCCCCCCGTTCTCCTTCGCCCGGCGCTGGGCCAGGCCGAAGCAGTCGTCCCGGCTGAGCGTCGGAACTTCCTCGAAGCGGACGGACTTTTGCTTCCGCAGGCTTTTGACCACGTCGCTCTTGGCGTCCAGCGGTCCGGGAAGGAGAAGGAAGAGGTCGAACTCGTCCGCCTCCGGAAGCAGGGAGAGGAAGGAACGGAGTTCCTTCTCATCCTCCTTCTGCGCCCCGCGGGGCGGCTTGACCGTGGAGAGGAAGAAGGCGTTCTCGACCAGGACCCTCTTCCGTTCCCCGAAGAGGGAAAGGGAGGAAAGGTCCAGAAGAACGTCCGAAAGACGGTCCTGGAACAGGTCGTAGCTCGCCGTCAACTCAAGGCCGTCCCGGGAAAGCGTCTCCCGGGCCCTCCGCTTGGTCCGGCCGGCGTCCGGTCCGTAGAAGAGGACGATCATGAGACCTTCGCGGGAGGGACGATCTCCTCGTCGACGACCTCGGCCTTCTCGATCACGACCTTCGAAAGCGGTCGGTCGTCGCGGTCCTTCCGGACGGCGGCGATCCTGTCCACGACGTCCATCCCCTTCACGACCTTGCCGAAGGCGGCGTACTGGCCGTCGAGGAAGAAGTCGTCCTTGTCGCAGATGAAGAACTGGCTGCCCGCCGAATCGGGATCCATCGTCCGCGCCATCGAGATCGTCCCGCGCTCGTGGCGCAGGGGGTTCTCCACCCCGTTGAGGGCGAACTCGCCCCGGATCGAATAGCCCGGGCCGCCCACGCCCGTCCCCTGGGGATCGCCTCCCTGGATCATGAAGTGCTGGATGACCCGATGGAAGGTCAGGCCGTCGTAGAAGCCCATGTGGGCGAGGTAGGTGAAGTTGTGGACCGTGTTCTGGGCGTACGTCTTGTCCATCTCCAGGACGATGTCGCCCATGTCCTTGATGTGCAGGATGACCATGTCTCTTTCTCCTTTCTCACCCGATCGTCTCGATCGTCCACGTCGTCGAAAAATCCTCACCGCCGTCCAGCGCCCCGTCGAGGAACTGGGTCCTGTAGCGCGCCAGGGAGAAGGAATCCCCTTCACCAAACAGCGTCCGTTCGTCGGGAGGCGTGTACAGCGAGAGGTAGCGGCCCGCCTGGTCGATCAGCCGGACCTCGTCCATCTCGCCGAATTCCTCGTCGAGGCGGAAGTTCTGGTCGTACTGCCCGAAGCTGTTGTCGATTCCCTTGTAGGGGTCTAAGACCGCGTCCGTGAAGGCCAGGGCGCTGTCCGCAAGGAGGGTCGCCTCCCTCGTCCTCCGGTCGACGGAGAAGAGTCGGTTGTCGACGTGGAGCAGGCGTCCTCCCCGGCCCGCGATCGGGGCGGTCTGGTAGGCGTCGTACTCCTGGCCGGCGAGCTTGCCCTGGTCGGTGTAGTAGTCGAGGACGAGGTACTCGTCGAAGGGGTTGAAGAGGACCTTGTCGCCCTCCTCGTTGGCCCGGAAGGTGCTCTCGTCGTCGAGAAGGACGATCATGTCCCCGGAGGTGACGGAACTCGAGAGCGTGATCTCGACGTCGTTTCCGTAGACCAGATAGGGCGTCCTCCACCCGAGGAGGAGCTTGGAATAGGCGTTGTGGTCGCCGACGTTCATGTTCATCATGTCGACGTTGCCCATCGGCGAATAGGTCTGGTCCGTATAGGAATAGTAGTCGGCGAGGCCCAGCATGTGGCTCGTCTCGTGGATCACGACGTGGGCGTCGACGGGATTTGAGGGGGAGAACCCTTCCATGAAGTCCAGACCGCACCAGCCGATGTTGTTGACGAGGGGGACTTCGCGGTCGGGATCGGGAGAGACCGGGTTCATGGTCGAGAAGGGCCAGTAGATCGTCGAGGCGTCGTACCCGCAGCCGATCCAGACCAGCCACATCGCGTCGATCAGGCCGTCATGGTCGCTGTCGAAGGTCGTGAGGTCGACGCCCTGATCCTGGGCGAAGTCGGCGCATTCCTGTGCCAGGTCCGGGAAGTTTCCGTAGGTGAGCGAGAAGAGGCTTCGATAGAAGGAGGAGTCGCTTTCCGCCCGGAAGACGTCCGTCACCAGCCCCGTGAACTCCAGCTGGCCGTAGGAGGACTGGACGAAGTAGGAGCGGAGGGATTCGTAGTTCATGTCCCCGCTGCGCCCGAAGAAGGCCTGTTGAATCGTCTCCAGGGCCGAGCGCTCCTCATAGGACGTCAGCGTGGCGCCCGGGACGAGGACCGGGACGACGAGGACCGGCGTCTTCTGGACGCCCCCTTCGCGCACCGCCGGCGCGTACTTCCAGTTGTAGACGTTCTTCTCCCCGTAGTCGTAGATCGTGTAGGCCAGCTCGACCTCCTCGGGCGTGTAATAGCCCTTGTTCTCCGGGTCGATTCCCAAGGGATCGACGTTGCTCGAGCGGGACGGATTCTCGATATGAACGGTCATCTTCGTATCGTCAACATAGGTCGGTATCGTGTCGTCTTCATATTCCTGTGCCGTTCCATCTCCGTCCATGATTCGGATGTTCCGGCTCCAAGATAACAAGGTGCCATCGTTTCCGTACGCCGTGATGGTCAAAAGATGGGAACCGGCTGCGGAAAAACGATAGCTCTCGACCTCCTTCCGGTCGACAAAGAGGCGGAACTCCTCGACGTCTTCCTTCCGGCGGACGTTCTCCCCGTCCGACTTCGTATAGCTCACGTCGGCGGTGACGGCGACGTCCTTCTTCGCCAGCGTGTCGCCGAGCGAAAAGCGCGTGTCGTCGAGCGAGGTCGAGAGCGCGGTGGAATAGTGTGTCACCGAATCCACGGCCAGATAGAAGGAGGAAGTCCTCAGGCCCTGGCACTCGAAGTGGACCGGAAAGGTTCCGGCCCGGTCCAGGACCGCGCCCGAGGAGAGGACCTGTCCGTCCTCGTCCCGGATCAGCTGGACCTCGTCGGTCACGTCCTGCCTCGAAGAGCCATCGTCCAGCAGGACGACGACGCCTTCCAGGGAGAGGCGTTCGTACTGGTCGAAGAAGGGAAACTTCTCCCCCGTCTCCTGAAGGGTGAGCGTCCTTTCCGCCAGGGAAGAGGTCGAGGAATCGTCGGACGGGGAGGACAGCGAAGAGGAGGCCGAGGTCGTGGAGAGGGTCTGGGAGCAGGAGGAAAGCAGGAAGAGGAAGAGCGGCAGTAGGAACTTGTGCTTCATCGGAAACTCCTTTCCGACAGCGTCGAAAAAGGGAGCCTCCGCCGTGGCGGGGGCTCCGCGAAAGGATCGTTACTTCTTCGTGCTGTCCTGGTTCTTGACGGCGTTGATCTTGGCCTCGATGGCGCTCTGGTCGCCGAGATAGTAGTGGCGGATGGGCTTGAACTCGTCGTCGAGCTCATAGACGAGGGGGACGCCCGTCGGGATGTTCAGGCCGGCGATGTCCTCGTCCGAGATGTCGTCGAGGTACTTGACCAAGGCGCGGAGGGAATTGCCGTGCGCCGCGATCAGAACCCTCTTTCCTTCCTTCATCGCCGGAAGGATGGTGGAATTGTAGTAGGGGACGACGCGGGCGATGGTGTCCTTGAGGGACTCGGAGAGCGGAAGGTCCTTCTCGTCGATTCCCTTGTAGTGGGCCTGCTTCGCCGGGTTTCGGTCATCGGTCGGTTCGAGCTTCGGAGGGGCGACGTCGAAGGAACGTCTCCAGAGGTGGACCTGCTCGGAGCCG
The DNA here is from genome assembly GCA_949299015.1 of uncultured Bacillota bacterium. GTDB lineage: Bacteria > Bacillota_I > Bacilli_A > RFN20 > CAG-288 > Enterosoma. Next base: position 15,868 of record CASFYT010000019.1, on the reverse strand, counting down.
TACTTCTCGGCGGTCTCCTGCTTGTTAAGGCCCTGGAGGGCTCCGTAGTGCCTCTCATTGAGGCGATAGTCCTTGACCACCGGCAGGTAGTCCTGGTCGATGCCGTCGAGGACGTGCCAAAGGGTGTGGATGGCTCTTTTGAGGACGGAGGTGAAGGCGATGTCGAACTGATAGCCCTCTTCCTTCAGGAGCTTGCCGGCGTTGGTCGCCTCCTCGTGCCCCTTCTCGGAAAGGTCGACGTCGGTCCAGCCCGTGAAGAGGTTGAGCTTGTTCCACTCGCTCTCGCCATGGCGGATCAAAACTAACTTGGTCATGTGTTTCCTCCCATGTATACCGTCTATCATTTTACCACAACGGGGATGGGGAAGAGGAAAGGGCTCACAGATTCTTGTAGATGATGATTTCGATCGTCTTGATCACGTCCCGGCACTGGTCGGTGACGTATTCGAAGAGCCCGTAGAGCTTCTCCGAGAGCCGGATCTCGAAGTCCCGCTCGGGAGAGATGTTGCGGTAGAGCTCGTGGACGTTCTCCTCGTAGAGGCGGTCGGCCTCCTCCTCGATGTCCCGGACCCGCTCGATCAGGGGATCCATCAGCTTCTTGTTGGTCAGGGAGTCGAGGTTCTGGAGGACCTCCTGGAGGGAGAGGACGGCGCGGTTGGCCACCTCGGCGAAGAGAAGCGTCTTCTCCGGAAGCTCCCGGTAGTCCCGCAGGTAGAGCTTGTAGGAGATCTCGTCGATGCTGTCCGTGAGGTCGTCCAGGTTGTCCAGGAGAAGGAAGATGTCCTCGCGGTCGATCGGCGTCATGAATTCCTTGGCGAGGCGTTCCTCCGTCTCGTGCTTGATCACGTCCGCCTCATGCTCGATCTCGTGGACCTCGTTCTTCCATTGGACGACGTCGATGGCCGAGAAGTTCCTCAGGCCCTCCAGGACCTTTTCCATCGCCTTCTGGGAATAGGAGCCCACGCGGGTGAACTGCTCGAAGAAATAGTTGGTCTTCTTTTTTTGGAACAAACCCATCTTTCACCTCCTATGCAATGCCCGGTATGGCAAAGAGCAGATAGCACATCGCAAAACCGATCAGGATCGAACCCGGGAAGGTGAAGACCCAGGTCAGGACCATGTCCTTGACGATGGACCAGTTGACCTTCTTCACTCCCTTGGAGAGGCCCACGCCCACGATCGAGCACGTCTTGACCTGAGAGGTCGAGACCGGCCAGGAAAGGGCGCTGGAGAGGACCAGGGCCACGAAGGCCGCCAGGTCGGTCGCAAAGCCCTGGTAGGGCTCGAGGTCCACCATCCCCATGCCGACCTTCTTGATGATCCGATAGCCGCCGATCGAAGTGCCAAGTCCCATCACCAGGGAGACCAGGATCGGAAGCCAGAGGAAGACCGGGGCGTGGAGGAACTCCATCGCGAAGCCCGGAGTCGTCGGGTTCTCCAACAGGTAGTGGACCCCGTCGACGACCATCGCCTCAGGATAGGCGACGCTTCCCAGGAACAGGGCCAGGTAGACGATGCCGATGAACTTCAGGCCGTCCTGGGCCCCATGGGCCAGGGCCATCCCCGCCGCCGAGGCGATCTGCGCCCACTTGAAGAAGACCGTCGTCTTCCTCCGGGTCTTCTTCCGGCAGACGAGTTCGATCAACTTGACAAGGGCGAAGCCCAAAAGCGCCCCGAGGAGGGAGGAGACGAGGAATCCGATGCCGACGTCGATCCAGCTCTCGGCACCCGGGGTCGCCGACTTCCCCATCGCCATCATCGCGAAGCAGGCTCCCGTCAGGCCGGCGATCAGGGCGTGGCTCTCGCTCGAAGGCACGCCGAAGACCCAGGCGAGGATGCCCCAGGAGACCACGCCGACCATGCCGGAAGAGATGCCGACCAAGGCTTCCTTGGCGACTTCCGGATTGTCCAGGGACCCGAAGTCGACGATTCCGGCGATGCTCTCGGCGACGCCCGCCGCAAAAAGGGCGAAGAGCAGGACGCCGAGGAAATTGAAGACCGCCGCCATCAGGATGGCCTTCTTGGCCGAGATGGCGCGCGTCGAGATGCAGGTCGCGACCGCATTGGGGGCATCGGTCCATCCGTTGATGAAGACGACGCCGAGCGCCAGAAGGATGGTGATGACGATCAAGGGACTCGAGGAGAGAAGGGAAAAGAACTGACCGATCGTGACGTAGTTGACGCTTTCGACCGCATCCGCGAGCATGGTCATAGGGATCCCCCCTCATTACACGGCTACACTATATCAAAAAGTAAAGATGATGTTAAGAAGGTCTTCGCTCTCCCGAAGAAAAAGGAGGAGAGGGCCCGGAAGGCTCTCTCCTCCGATGACAAGTCAGGTCAGTGCAGTTCGACGAGGGTGAAGGACAGGGAGCAGCGGGAAGAGGAAAGGGCCGACTGGAAGGCTTCGTATTCGGCATCGTCCGAGGGCTCGTCCACGTAGGACAGGCCGCAGGTTTCGGCCGTGAAGGGAACCTCCACCCGATACCACGTCTCCATGAGTCCGGTCACCTCGTTTTCCTTCTCGATCGTCTCGGCCGAATCCCAGTCGATCCGCCCCGCGCTTTCTCCCATCTGGTGCCAGGTATTCTCCTGGTTGTCGAAGTAGCCGCTCGGATAGGAAAGGGACGCCAGGCCGTCGAGCCCCGTGAGCGTCATCTCGTAGCTGAGTGCGACGGGGACGTCGGCCCACTCGCTGCGGTCGCGGGTCTGGACGGTGACATGGATGCCGTCTCCTTCTCTCTCGTCCACGTGGAAGTGGATTCCCCGGGCCGGGCCGGCTCCCGTCACGTTTCCGCCCGCTGCCGTCCGTCCCTCCTCCGTCTGGTCGAAGATCAGCTGGGTGCTCTGGCCCTGATAGAGGATCTCATAGTTGTTGACCGTCGAGAGGTAGGTCACCTCGACGCCGACGCCCAGCGTCGAATACCCGTCGGCAAAATACCATGCCGAATAGCCGACGCCGACGACCGAGCCGATGATTCCGACGGGGAGGAGATAAGTGGTCCAGAATCTCTTCTTCATCTTGTCACCTCCGGCTGGAGATAGAAGACATAGGACTTCGATGCCATAAAGGGAGTTGTAGAATCCTCGAAGTCATCCAGACGAAACCTTCTTCCCGTCACATAGTCATAAAGGACATTGTCGTTGGCAAGGATGGCCGAGAGCATGGTAGTCGTACCATCTCGAGCGGTGAAGACGGTCTCAGGAGTCACCTGCTGGACGACGCCACCTTGAACCGATACATCGACAGAATAGAGGGGGGATGAGCTACTGTCGTAGTCGATGAAACCTCGCGAGTCCGTTCGAATGTCCGATTGGCTTTCGTAGATACGAATCCAGTGTTCGGAATTTGAAGGCTGAATCGAGACCATGACGGTTCCAATCGCGCTCGGGTCACCATAGACTCGGGTGACATGAATCGTCAAATCATACATGCCTCTTTCCTTTACCTTGAGCAATTTGGGATTTTCCTGTCCATTTTCGTAGCGATAATCCTCTCCATTGACTGCCTTCGCAAGAAGTTCCGCTGAATCAGGCGCAATGGATACCTGGTAAGTCCGGTTTCTCCAGTCCACTTCGGATCCGACAGAAAAAACATAGTTCCTGAAGTTGCCAATTCCTTCAATTTCGAGAGAGTGGAAATTGTCTTCTCCAGGAAAATATACGTCGTTGACAACAAAGGTATCCGAGTCGGAATCAGTGTCCTGCGTGAAATAGTACCCGCTCTCGTCATAGGTCAACGCCGTACTCCCTCCAACGAGTTTGAAATCATAGTTCTTCTGGACATAAATGTGGACGTTGTTGTTCACCGTCGTCGTGCTATAGTGCGTGAATCCTGCATCTCGAATTGCCTGAAGCGCCTTGTCTTCCGTCAGAGAACTGCCGGACGAATACCAGATTGCCACATCATAGATGCCTTCACTCGCAATAGAGAAATTCGTTGGACGATTCCAGTTCCCACTCCATACCTCATCAGTATCCCGATCCGCCAGATTATATTCGAGACGATAGTTCTTTTCGTTGGAGACATCAGCAGGACTCAAGGAGACGTTTCGCCGAATGAAAAGGTCATTTCCTTCACCTAAGGTCGAAAAGTAATTTTCTTCCCAATTATTAGAGCTTCCAGCTTCATCGCCATAATATGAGCCTAAACGAAATACATGATAAGGAGTTCGTGGCAAGTCACTGCTTTTAATCGGGCTTCCAGCGGTTATGTTTCTACTGACACAAACCTGCGAATAATCTAGTCCTGTCGTAAAGATTGGGTAAAGATAGAGAACGTTGTCTCCCATCTCAGAACCATCGATACCCTTTCCGTTCTCTCCCTGTAGGTTGTCGTAGTATTCGAGTGGCAAAGAAGGGTTGAAGAGTTGGAAATCTCCCATCCGTCCGTATCCCATCGTGGCGGCAACTCTTTGATTGTAAGTCCAACCAGCAAAGCGTAGTTCAAAAATGTCTCCATTATCGCGCCGGGCGCATGAAGGAGTTCCGATCGAACGAATTGTATCCCGATTCAAGTAACGATAGACGCTTGTCGACTTGACCTGAAAGCGATTTGTTCCTTCGCCCCAATATCCGAGATAATCTCCACCATTCCCCCATACAGAATTACCAAAATAGGCGTAGTAGGTAAGAATATAACGATTCGCAGATACATATTCTTGCCCATCGCTCCACCTTTCACGATTGGGGGTACCACTGACAAAGTAATATTGATCTCGAGAGTTTTCAGTATTTTCATTGATGGCATTCAAGGGATTCTCTTCCAATCGATAGCCATTTGCCAAAGCTGTAGCATCGCTTTGTATTTCTGAATAAATATTGGTCCCGGCAGCACGCGGCTGGGGAAAGAAATGAACGGTATAATAATCTTCCTGATTGTCCAGCGAAGAGTTGTCCGGGAGGTTGTCGACGTGGGGGACGAATTCGTCCTCCGCCGAGACCCTTCCGCCGTTCGTGAAATAGAAGGCCGAAAAACCGATGCCGACGATGGCACCCAGGGAGAGAAGGGCGCTGGTCAGGGAAAGAAGGGTCTTCTTCATGTCTCACGCCTCCTGATAGTCGACCGCAAAGGAGAGTTCGATGCTGCTCCCCCGGCTGGCCGAGAGAAGGTTCTGAAAGTCCGCCTCGTCCTCCGGGACCATGCCCGCCTTGTAGCGGAACGTCAATTCGGGAGTAAAGGAATAGGTGGCATCGCTGCCTCCCTCTGCCTGGAGGATCCTGTCCCGCTCCGCCTCGCTCCAGCTCCAGTCGAAGACGTACTGTCCTTCCTCCAGGGCGGTTCCTTCGGTTCCCGCATCCATCAGCGCCTCGAGGTAGGACTCCAGGCCGCCGCGGATCTGGACGGTCATCTGAAAGACATAGTTCTGGAAGGCCGGATAGACGTATTGCCCGTCGGCGATGTCGTAGGAGGGCGTGAAGCGGGCCATGACCTGGTCGTCGAATCCCACCCAGGTCTGTTCCAGGATGAGGATGAGTTCCGGGTTGTCTCCTTCGGCCTTGTCCGGATCCTCGCCGTAGCCTTCCTCGACGACGAGGTCGATCGTTCCGACCGTCGCCTTGGCCGAGAGGCGAATCTCCGTCTCGTCGATGACGATCTCCTGGTATTGGGAATCCTCGAAATACCACGTCGCATATCCGACGCCGACGACCGAAAGGGCGATGACGAGCGCCGGAAGGGCGAAGCGGGGCCTCCACCTCATCCCAGAAGCTCCTTTGCCGAGGGCGGAAGCGAAGAAAGCTCCTTCACCGGGTATTCAACGAGGTTGGCCCCCTCCTCCATCTGCAAAAGCGCCTTCCCTTCCTCGGGGAACCGGACGATCACGCCGACGTCGCCGGCATGATAGCCCTCCCTCCCGACGAGGACCAGGACGCGCTGATGGAGCGAGAAGGGCTCCAGGCCCTCCAGAAGGGTTTCGTTGAGCGCCTTGCGGCGGTTGATCTCCTCCCACTTGAGCGTGTTGACGAAGGCCCACTTGGCCAGGGCCTTGCGCCGCTCCACGTACATCTTGGCGGCGAGGCTGCAATAGATATAGTAGCTGACGACGACGATGACGGCGACGACGACGGAAATCAATCCGATCGCGGACTGGAGGTAGACGACGAACTGACCCAGGAACAGGTTGCGGAAGCCCGTGTCGACGCCGATGAGGCGGTCGGAGGTGACGCGCATCTCCCAGTCGAAGGAAGCCGCGTTGGAATCGCCGCGGAAGCTGTAGAGAGTCTTCCCGTCTTCCGTCTCTTCGATGCCGACCAGGCGATGGACGACGGTCTCGCCGTTCCGCCCTTCGAAGGCGACGATGTCGTAGAGGTCGATCTGCGAGAGGTCGCGGGTGATCGTGATCATCTCGTAGACGTCGATCTGGTCGTCCAGGCCGTTCTCGAAAAGGTATCGGTTGCTGTCGTTCTTCTCCTGCATCGAACCCGAACGGACGACGAGGACGGCCGTGTCGCCGAAGAAGACCTGGTCCCCGCGGCTGCGGGCGACCATGCCAAAGGCGAGGACGCCGACGCAGAGAAGGGAGACCAGAAGGCAGAAGATTCCCGAGACGATGGTCGCCCTCTTGCTCTTGCGCTCATCCCGCCGGAGGAACTCCTCGAAGGTCATGTTCTCGTAGTCGGTCTGGAACTCGGTATATTCTTCATAGATTTCCTGTTCGATGGCATCGTCTTCCAGACGCGCAAAAAGCGTTCTCTTCCGAGATCGGTACATTCCGATGAACAGACAGAAGTAGACGAACCCGAAGAGAACGAGGACGACGATGGCAACGATCAAAGAACTGTCAATCCCCATATGTCACTCCGTAAATGGCAACCGATGCCAAAGGAGGGAAGGGCCGACGAAGCCCCTCCCTCGCTTTCGCAGTCAAAGCAATCGAAACAAAGAGTCGACGTTATTCGGAAACAGTGACGTAGAAGTTGAGGGTCAGGGTCAGGCCTTCAAGCTCAGTCTTCATCGTGTTGTAGGTTGAGGATTCCGTCGGCTCGGTGACATAGTGGATGCCGAGGTTGATATCGCCACTCTTGGCGCCGATCGTGACGTCGTCCGTGTAGGTGGCGTCCGAGCCCGTAAATGTGAGCGCTGTCGTCAACTCCGTCTTGGTCAGGGTAAGATGCGTATCGGCATTCGTGTTGCTTCCCGTCCAGCTGGCGATGCAGTGAAGGGTCGCACCCGTGACTTCGCCCGAGTGGCTGACCGTGACGGTGATGCCATCCGTACCCGTGAAGTTATTGGTCTCCCAGTCGGTGTAGCCGAGGAAGACGCCACGGGCCGGATCCGAATCGGGGTGATTCGTGTCATCTGCCTGGTCGAGGACCAACTGCGCCGTCTTGCTGTCCTTGACGGCAACCGTGAAGCCGTTGGTCACTTCGTCCGTGACGATGACATTGGCCGCAAGATCCATATCGCTCTGTTCTTGCCAGTACCACGTGGCAAAGCCCGCGCCGACGACCGAGACGAGGACGAAGGCAGGAACGACGGCCAACAAAGAGAAATGCTTTCTTTTCATACGAATAGAACCTCCTGAATTTCTCGGAAAAAATCTACCCCCCCCCCGAAAGTTTTGTCAATTCTCGAAAACGAGGAGCTTTCGCCCTCCCTCTGTCCCTTCCATGGGAAGGGATTGCGAAAATTTCCCCATAAATTGGTATATTTTTGCCTGTTCCGCCAGACTGCCGAACTTGTCTCCCGGAACGAAAAACGAGAAATGTTTCGACTGACATTCTCGTGCTTATGTTTTAGTCAATATTGACAATTTGTCAAAATCGATTTTAGGATCGATTCCTGGCAGACACCTTGTCCATCAGGTCGAGAACGAGTCGGCCTCTCGAGGTTTCCGGCGTACGCGCCCCCTCGAATCCGACAGGCCGGTCCTCACTTTTCTTCGCTTGCGAGGACCACAAGAGCCAAAGGGGGGACCGGACCGACGGGCTCGGCGTAGGACAAAGCCGTCTTGGAAAGGGGCCCTCGGGATTGTGGTGACGAAAAAAGCCAACCGGGTAGGCTGGCATGTTCTCGCGTGGTGAACCATCCTGTGCGACGTTTGAACGCTCGATTAGCCTTTTTCTAGGCTTTTTTGGCCTGAAATTGATGAAAATCTCTACTTTTTCATTATACAGCTTTACCTCCTTGACGAAAATATTGAAGAGGAGCTGTATTCCGTCGGTGGAGGTCGTGTCGATTTTCTTGAAGGAACTCAGGAGCTGATAGATGTCTTCCTGCTCCAGGACGGGGTTGTCGATCTTCTCCCTTTCGATTTCCGACAGGACTGATTTTCTCGCCACCTCCAGCCTCTGGAAACGCTCCTGGAACACGTTGAATTTCGCCCCGCCCTCTATGGCTCCGAGGATGTTCTCGATCTTCTTTTCAAGATCGTCTCTCTTCGCCTCCAGCGCCTTTCTGTAGGGTGTCCCGGCAATCTGGTTTTCATACAGATATTTAGCTGCCTCACGGAGCGTCTTGTCATCGGATAGATAGTCCTGGATCTCATCCATCACGGTCATTTCGAGAAGGTTCTTGTCGATGGCCCTGCCCTGGCAATCCTTCTTCAGGGAGGAGGCCCTGCAACGATAGTAGAAGTGCTCCTTGCCGGTGGAGGAGGTTCCGGCATAGGCCCGGACGAGGTCACCGCAGTATCCGCAATAGACCTTCCCGAAGAGCGCATAGGGCGTGTTGGCGGTATGCGTCCCGGTCTGCTTTCTGTTGCGAGAAAGCTTGTCCTGGGCCCTATTGAAAGTTTCATCGTCGATTATCCGAGGAAAGCCGGTGGTCTTGTTGACGATCTCCCGGAACTTGAAGATCCCACAATAACGCTCGTTCCTCAGGATGTGGTTGATGGTCCCGGAGCAGAGGGGCTTCCCGTTCTTTCGGGTCAAACTTCTCTCTTCCAGGACTTTCACCAAGCCGTGCGAGGTCACGCCGGTCGTGGTGTAGAGACGGAAGAGCTCACGGACGACGTGAGCGTCATGCTCGTCGATGACGATCTTCCCGTCCTTGGTGGCAAAGCCGAAGGTCGGAATGCCGCCGTTGCTCTTTCCGTTGAGCACGTTCTCCGTCATGCCTCTGGACACCTTCTCGGAGAGGTCGACGGAATAGTATTCGGCCAAGCCGTCTAGGACGGATTCCAGAAGGATTCCTTCCGGACCGTCGGATATCGCCTCCGTCGCGAAGATCAGCCTAACTCCGTTTTGCTTGAGGATGGCCTTGTATTTCAAGGCATCGTAACGGCTGCGGGAGAAGCGGTCCACCTTCCAGACCATGACCACGTCAAAGCCGTGACCCCTGGCGTCATTTATCATTCGCTGGAACTGTGGCCTGTCATCCGTTCTCGCCGAGATGGCTTGGTCCACGTAATTCTTGACGACGGTAAAGCCCTCGTTCCTGGCGAAAGCCATGCACTCGCGAATCTGTCCCTCTATGGACTCCTCCCTCTGCTTGTCGCAGGAGAAACGAGCGTAGATTACAGCACGGTTCTTCTCCCTAGCTTCCGTATTAGGTGCCATCCAATCCTCCCGTTACTTCTTTTTCTCCTTTTCCTTCAGTTTCCTGTCGATCATCTCGTCGATGGCCTGAAGGAGTTCCTTCATCATCGGCGAGTCCATGTCGAGGACCTGCCCGATATAGTGGTCGACCTTCTGCTTCGTATTCTGGGGAATCCCCGAATAGAGAATTCCGGACCGATCCATGCATCTTCCAAGGATCCAGTCGATGGAGACGTTGAAGAACCTCCCGTATCCGATAAGCACGTCATAAGGGGGATAGTTCGTTCCGCTCTCATATCTCCAGATGGCGTTCTGACTCACACCGAGTTCCTTCGAAAGCTGAATCTGGGAAATCTTCGCGTCCTCCCTCAACTCCAGCAGTCTCTTGCCAATCTCGACAGCCAGCTGTTCATTGACTTTCTCGTTCATAATTCGCCTCTTATTTAGCCCGATTTTTACCCGAAGTATTCTCCATATGTTTCTTCTTTAATTTAGCCGCCAAGGTATCCAATCCTGGAAAAAGATGAATTGAATCTATACTAATATTTGCCAAATATTCTAACAAAGGTTCTCTTAAGGCTTTATTAATTCGAATAATTGTGCCAAGACTAATCAAAATTTCAGGGTCAAACGATTCTTGCTTTTGAAGCGAAATATAAAATAGGCCTTGTTGAGCAAATATTCTTTGATTAGTAATAGTCGCGGGGAAAATGACTGGAAATTGACTAGGCAATCTCTTCCTGTTTAACCAACCTTTAATCTCTTCAGTATAAGAATCGTATTGATTGATTTCGATAATTTCTTTTCTCAAAAAAGCATGTCTGATATCGGTTGCCCCTACATCGATTTGAATAGGGGTGTATTTATTATCATTAACATATAGGATTTTATAAATGTCATCTTCGGGTTCAGGGTCCTGATTAATTGAAAAGAACAGAGCGACAAAAGGATTCGTAGTAAAGTCTAACAACCGAGTAGGAAGGCCGAAATGTTGACAGAGAAAGTAAAATTCTTGCGCACTGGTCGGGCTTGCAAAAAGCTTGGCATACTTTTCAAATTCTTTTAGTAAATCAAATTCTTCCGATGCTAAATTAAGGCGAAAAAGTTGTGGAATTAGTTCTTGTTTTTTCGTGAAACCACGGAAAATGATATTTTGGCAAGTTAAGGAATTCAGATACTGGATTACTTCATTAATATTGTTAAATATTTCTGTCTCCATTTTTTGATCTCCGTATTATTAATTGCTAAACATGCTATAGATACCATAGAGAAGTAATTGGAGTACTTTTTTGACTCACATCTATCAGCAACTAAATTTAAAGCATCTCTTCAGACATCTGTATTTTAGTTGAAAGTCCTTAATTATTCAAATTGAAAAGCAATTACGAATGTTGTAAAATAACTTCACCGATATGTTTTAGGAGAGTGTATTATATGAAAAACTACTTCCGATATGGCTACGATCCCTGGATGATAGGAATGACCATCGTCATCCTAATCGTAGAAGCATTGGGCTTCTTCCTAGGTGGGGAGAATGCCTATGATCCTTTTGCCAACATCCCGTTTTGGCTTTTGACCCTTTACATCATTTCGATGATTGCCATGTTTCGGACTGCATGTTTCATAGTTAACGAGGGAAACAGCCAGCAATGGAAGGGATATAAATTGACTTCTAGATATATATCAACTGCAATTTTTGCTTGTACAGTTATTTGCGAAATAATAATAATAATATTTGTTTATCCAGAAGGTTATATAATTGCGTCGCTAGGGTTTCCAATATCGTTAGCTTTTATGGGCATAGCTCGTATAAATTGGACATGTTTGCCCTTGGCAATTCTTTGTTTTATTTCCCAAATACTTGTTTTAACTTTAGAACTATCCAAGAGTTGGTAAAGTTTCTGCCTTTCAAAAGCAAGGAGATGAGGTGTTATAATCTTAACCATGATAAAAACGATATCACTTTTTACAGGCGCTGGTGGGCTTGACACAGGCTTTGTGCAAGCAGGTTTCAATGTTTCATTGGCCAATGAAATCATGCCTAACGCTTGTAAAACTTATAAACTTAATCACCCTCAAACCATTCTGCTAGAGGGAGATATTACAAAATATTACGATTGCTTTAAGCAAGAACTTGGTGTCCAAGTGGTCATTGGCGGGCCTCCTTGCCAAGGTTTTTCTGTTGCCGGAAAAATGGATCCTAATGACCAGCGAAGTCAAATGATTTGGCGCTACTTGGATATAGTTGAAATAACAAAACCCAAAGTTTTTGTTATGGAAAATGTCAAAGCATTGGGAAAACTAGAGAAATGGGCTTCGGTAAGAGAAAAGTATTTTCAGCGTGCTAAATCTTTGGGTTACACATGCCATTTGTTCATTTTGAATTCCGCAGATTTCGGAGTAAGCGAAAAGCGAGAAAGAGCTATATTTATTGGCAGCAAAACACCTTATGACTCTAATGATTTCTTAAATGTATTGGAAAAAGAAAAATCAAAGCCCAAAACTGTCCGCCAGCTTTTTAAAGAACTACCCCATTTTGGAGAAGTCGGTAACGAAAATACTTGCACAGCATTTATAACAATGGCTAAAAATCCGATTATGCGAAAAGATCCATATGCGGGAACTATATTTAATGGAATGGGAAGGCCAATTAGACTTGATGGTCTTTGTCAAACTTTACCTGCATCTATGGGCGGAAACAAAACGCCAATTATAGATCAACGTTTCTTGGATAATCCAGATGCAGGAGACTGGGTGACAAAAAGGCATGACGAAATTCGAGATGGTTTATACAAGCCAAAATTTGAATGGGCACCAGATTTTTTAAGAAGATTAACAATTAAAGAAGCTGCACTAATTCAATCATTCCCAAAGGATTATCAATTCTATGGAAATAAAAGCAGCGTTTATACTCAAATAGGTAATGCAGTTCCTTGTGGATTAGCAAAAGCGATTGCGGAAGCCGTTAAGAAATACTTTTTCTAATTACCACTAAATATTTTGTTCCACCATTCAACCATCTCTTTTGAAGAATTGATTTCTTTCATAATAACCAGGCCGAAATTGTATACGGTGGAAAAATGATTTAAAGGAATTAGGTTCAAAATAGTATTAAAGAAGGAATCAAAATCAATAATTTCTAAATTAAAATTCTCATCATTAAGTTTTTCTTTTAAGACAGAAAAACGGTCAAGCCTTTTTTCTCTAGAATTGACTCCTACAATAAAAATCAAACGATAGCAGAAAGAATGAATGACTTTTCTAACAGAATTTAGGATATCATTTTCATCAAATTCTTTATCTTTTAATTCAACACAATAGAGAGGCTTACCTTTAAAGAAAACATCGATATCTTCTATTTCCTTTGACGAGGCTCCTGATTCATTAACATTATGTATAACGATTGAGTATTCTGGTTGTTTTTCGTAAAAGCATTTTAGAATAGCACCAACGGAAATTGCTAGTGTTTGCCCACCCAAGGAATGTTTTTGTGCATTTAAAATTACTTTATAAACCTTGCTAGTTTCATCAATATTTTTAGAGGCACTCATGATTGTTTTGCTAATCATGTCATATTTGATAGATTCCTTACTATGTTGTTTTATCAAGAGACATAGTAGCTCAACTAGGTTGGTATATGCTTCAGTCTCATCTTTTATTGAGAGTAAAAATCTAATAAGTGACTTAATTAGTTTTTTTGTTTTGCCACCACGAAAGGCTGTCTGTTTGTCAAGGGACTCTATCCTTGCAGGCTTGTTTACAAAAGGCTCATTTGAATTGCCCAAAAGTTCATTAACATTTTTGTTTTTAACAATAACAGAATGGCATAATGATCTCGCATCGTATGCGCCATCCAACGAAGACTTCTTTTGAATGACAATTGGATTGACTCTTTTATCCGTTGATTTAGCCAATAGCGCTGTGCAAAGAATATAAAGGTAAGTTTTGTTGAGGTCGCGAACAAAAAAATCCAATGAAAAAGAATTAGAAGAATTTTGTTTTTCGTTTATTGCCAATCTAGAAGCATCACGAAATGCTTTTTCAAGTATGGACTTTGCTTTCGCATCATCAACATCAACCTTTATCATTTTGATATCCTTTCATTATTAGACCTAAATTCAAAATAGTATTTATAAAGGAATTCTCGCTCTTGGCCACAAAAAAATTTAGAAAATACTTATATGCTATATTTCCTAATTGCGTCAACAATAGAATCCGAATTCCACTTTACCATGACATCAGCATTTTCACGAACTTTTGAAGATACTTTCTCTGCACCCCATGGTTCTATACCGATAATCGGTTTCTTTAATTCCTTAGCGGCCTCGATTTCTAGATCAATCGAAGAACTATTAGTTGCATATACTCCAGCTAAAATTAAAACAACATGACAGGGCTTCATCTGTTTTGTGATCTTGTTCTTCAATTCACTTTTGTAATAAAAGGGTGAATAAATAGTCAAAGGGTCATCTTTGGGCACAGAATAATTTTTGTAGGAAAAATAAGGGTGTTCATTTAAAAGATTAATTAAGCGTTCATATGCGTCTGAGTAAGTCCAAGAATGGCTAATAAAAAGGTTATACGTCATTTTTTCGCCTCCATTTATATTTTATTCTTTTTTACTAAGTCGAAGTAATATTTACCAAGTTTTGTCAAACCACAAGATTGAGAATTCATTGCTGTTTCATACATGTTTTTCTCTTCTATAGGTTTTATAAGTCCGTATCTATAATAAAGTTGCAAAATAGAAAATTTCTTTATATTTTCCTCAGTCCTATAAGGCTCATGATGTCGATCCTTACTTCCTGGATAATTCGTGGGTTCAAAGGATGGATTTAAACAGAAATGGCTATCTCTAGATTGAAAAAAAGAGGTTATTTTCTTCATGGCAGCTAACGGAATTGATGGTTCATTTTGGCGCAATGAGATAAAAGAATCCACATTTGATTTAAATATAGGTCTTTGTTCCCAAGGTCCTAGTGCTTTATCGATAAACGAATAAATAGAACTTGGGGGAGTATTGCCAAACAAATCAGAAGCCGCTCCATCAAGAGCTTCAAGGAAAAGACCAGTAAAAAGACCATTTTCCCCATCAGGACCATCGCTAGCACTCTCATCCTTTCTACTAGCAGACATAATAATAGTTCCGGGCGAAAGAATACTTTCATCGCCAATAATTCCTGATGTTCCTAAAAAGCCTGAATAACAACAATCCAAAATGACTATCTTGTTTTTAGCCTTTGACCGATTTACAAACTTAACAATTTCCGGCATAGAAATACCATAATCGTATTCTGCAAAATCGCTCGAAACTATAAACCCATCATTGTCATCGTCGATGCCATGGCCAGAAAAATAGAACAAAGCTATATCACAATTACTTTTGAATAAATCTCTAAGACCCCTTCTAATATTAGAACGAGTAGCGTGTTCGCCTAGTAAAGTAGCAACATCAAAATTCTTAGAACCATCTGCGTTTTCAGCGAGCAAGCGCTTCATTTGCTTTACATCATTAATACAGTTTTTCAGAGCAAATTGATCATAATAATTATTACCAACTAGCAAAGCCTTATTGACCATCATTTATCTCCTCGCACTTTAGCTAAGTTCGACTATGTGGAATAACTGGGATTATTATAACATTTAAAAAGACTATTTGTGGGTTATCAAGTTTGAATCTAAGAGCATTAGAAGCGGCAGATTTTTATAACTCCTGAATAAATCAAAACACTATACCTTGATACACACCCTTTTTCTTTTTGAAAATATATCTGTCACCTAGGAGGGAGAACCTTGAACATGGCTGTCAGAGGCAATGCTTTCTCTTTGGTGAACACCGGGTGATGTCCTAGCAGGCATCACTTTTTTAGCGTTCGGATTTTCCGCCTGGGTGACCTATCTAAAGGAGTCATTGAGGTGAAAACCAACAAGACCAAGAAGAATTCGAAGACGATGCGGAATATGTCGAGCACGAAATGGTGAACGACAACGGCGAAAGCGTGACCATCCGCATCCAAAAGAAGGACGTGGACTTTCTGGAAAAACGGAACAAGGAAGTCCAGGCCGAAATGAAGAAACTGCAAAACGAGGGCCAACGCCATCTCGCACGCATCGAAAACCTCGAAGCCCTCACAGTGAAACAGGAGGACTCCTCCGACACACCTTTCCCGAGGGCAGACAAAGAGAGGTTGATCAACAACCTCTGCCGCCAGTTCAAGGGAAACATGCGGAAGGTCTTCCGCTACTGTGTCCTGGGGGAGATGACGACAAAGGAGGCAGCCAAGAAAGTCAGGCTCTCCCCGAAGACCATCTCCAACATCAGAAACAGAATCTGGAAAAGGCTTCATGAGATAAAGGCAAAACAGAAGGAGTCAAGAAAGAAAAAGAC
>CASFYT010000018.1 GCA_949299015.1 uncultured Bacillota bacterium | reverse complement strand
GTAAGAGCCACTTGGTCTAATTGCTACTTCGGACTCTATATCAATCGATAATAAAAATACCTCCAAGACATAGCTAGTAACTATATCATGGAGGTTTTATTTTTCCTTTTATGAGTTCGAACCCATATAACCTGCTTAACGGGTGCGAATTTTGAATTTATATTTCAAGCGGTAGAAAGAGTGTATCTCTTTGAGGTTAGTCGAGGGTGCGACATAACGAGCACGAATTGGTAACCGTTGGTATAAAAATAACCTATAATGCAGACGCATTATAGGCGTTTTTCAAGAATGCCTCCCAACTACGCTTTTGATACAATGCACCCCCTAAGGATTTTACACGGCGTAAAAATAGGGCCTAAATAATCAGATTTTATCGATATTTTCCGAAGTATTTCTCTTCGCCAGCCTTTCTGGCATTGATGGCTTCCCTTTTTGTCTTAAACCTTCCCAGCAAGTGCATCTTTCGCTGGAACATCAGCTGGGCTACTCATAGTCCTCGCTGCCTATCGAAATGGACTCCTCTGACGCCCGACGTGTTGTTACTGTTGAGCTTCCTGTCGGCCTGAATTCCACACTTCATCGTACCATCAACCAGTCCCCCTATCAAGGTTTTGGAGGTTTGCCCTATTCTCGTCGTTCTTGCAGCCACAGGAAATGGTCTCTCCAGTGGTAAGCTGTGAAGTAGAAACATAGCAGATATTTCCACACTCACATTGACACTTCCAATAGTTCTTTCTGTTCTTGGTATAGGCAAACTCAAGGATGTTCAACCTACCGATCTTCTGACCCGTGAGATCTCTTCTCCTAAATCTCCTGCAGCCACAGGATTTGACGTGTCCGGTATGGAGCTTGTTAATGTTACCTCTACTATCTTTCCGCAAACGCAACGGCACTTGTAAATCTTGGTGGAATGGTATTTCCTTCAGGTGTCCTTGAAAAGGTCAATTATCCATATTTCTTTCCAATTTTATTGTTCATTAATGTATTGCATCCACCGGTTATAAACATTGCCGATGGCTTCATTGAACAATTTGAAAGAGCACTTGGATTGTCTTCTCGGCATGCACGTTCGAACAGAAAAAATATTCCGAAAAAGAGAGGCAAGACGTTTTGTGCTTAAAGTGCATCAAAAATGTTTTCGCGTTTCTTTAAGTCAATTCGTTAAGACCGCCATAGATTCCCGTGCGCGTAAACCTCGGGATTTCTCGTGGACAGCTTTTCGTCCTCGCCATCGCTGCGCCTCTCGTAGACCTCGCCATCGACTGAGTAGTATTTAGTCGAACTGTCAGCTATCGAGATATAAAGGTTGCACTTAGGGGCATAGCCTCGGTTTGCCTCGAGATCGTTGTTATTGATGATTTCTAGATAGCCATAGTCAGGATCATAGTAAGGCACGAACAGATTGAAAACTTCCAAGTCGGCCTCGATATCGATATTGATGTTGAGCACGGCGCCCTCTTCGAAATAGGAAGAGCATACTATGGCGAAATTGATGTCGGAGCTGCGATTCATCTGAAGCCCGTCGTGATAGTACTTATCGCCGATTTCCGTGGTGCTATATCGCCCAAAATGGCGGACCGGCATTCCACCAATAGACTCGGGGATTATGATATCGATGGTTATCTCGCCATCGTATTTATCCTCGCGGTAATAGTATTCGTCGACGGCCAGGTCTTTGCTATAACTGCTGTACTGCAAGACCCTCAGATTATAATCTTCATCGACGTAATGGCTGAAAACCATATAGTTGCACGATAACAAGAAGATGCAAGGTAATAGTAATACAAGCAAACTATATTTCTTCATAGATACTATTATAAGGCATTCCCTATTCAAAAAAAGACCGGCAAAAACACGAACGAGATTTTCTAAACTTTGATAAGGATAGACGGCCGGCCGTGGCTGTTTTCAAAATTAAATATTATCAAAAGTAAAACACCTTACCATCCGGGTCTTTCGGATTGCGACAGACATAACGTTCCGGTTGACACCACGTTACGTTTTTGGAACTTAGAATCGTCAAAGCAATTATTCTTTTGCTTTTGATGCATATTTCCTCAAATTTAAATGCGACGGAAAGATTTGAATTTCTTGCTGAATAGGCTTGGGAAAGTTCTCTATATTACTGCCGAACGCTTTTATGTTTGAGTCTGAAAAATAGTGCGTTTTATCATCAATACCACAAATAATATTTATCTAAAAGGCTAGTAGATAAATCGGCAGATTCCTAAAGTAGTTGCGATGAAAAAAGCAGGGGGTGCATCGCTATTTCAAAAAGGCTTCACGCCGTGTCAAGCTACATGACGCCGTGTATACTGACTATATAAAAACATCAAAAATGGGGTATTAAAAAAACCGAATGGACACGGCGCAAAATTGAAAAAAGCCTATTTATGGGCGAAAACAAAAAAAGTCTGAACACCCCCAAGTTTCCTTAAGAGTGTATCAGACATGTTGTGCAACTATGGTGGGCTTAAGCGGGATCGAACCACTGACCTCTTCCGTGTGAAGGAAGCGCTCTCCCGACTGAGCTATAAGCCCAGAATGCGAAAGGTATTTTACCATCCATCGCAAAAGGGATTCAAGGAGGAAATGCTTGACTTTCTCCTTCCCAAGTCCTATAGTTATCGATGCGAAAAACGAGAGAGGAAAGCGGACACCCGTCCCGCCTGACTGGATTCTGTTCCGGTAGGCCAAACGCCTGGTTCTCCAACGACGGTTTCACGGAAGCCGTATGGTTTGGAAAGAGTGCGATTTGTGCGGGTTCCTGCTTCCAGGAACCCGTTTTTCGATCAAGACGGAGGTACAGTCCCATATATAACGGTTATCAGCAAGGATTTCGGCCAAGGAGCAACTACGACCGCGACTTGGTCAACGACAGGATTCACTTCAAGGAAGTTCTCCTCATCGGCCCCGACGGCGAAAGCTTCGGCGTCGTCCCCCTTCGCGTCGCCCTTCAGAAGTCGATGGACATGCAGCTCGACCTCTATTGCGTGAGCCCCCAGGCTCATCCGCCGGTCTGCAAGATCATCAACTACGGAAAGTTCAAGTTCGAGAAGGGAAAGAAGGAGAGGGAAGCCAAGAAGAACCAGAAGAAGACCGTCGTCAAGGAAGTCCGCTTTACCGCGACGACCGACAAGCACGACCTCGAGACGAAGGCGAAAGCCGCCATCAAGTTCCTCGGGGAAGGGATGAAGGTCAAGGTCGCCGTCTTCATCAAGGGAAGGATGATGCAGCGCATGGACATCGTCAAGCAGACGCTGAACGACTTCCTCGAGATGGTGAAGGACTATGCCACTCCGGACAAGCAGCCGGAACTGATGGGACGGGACTATTCCGTGATGCTCAGCCCCATCAAGAAAACAGGAGGAAACCAGCATGCCTAAGATGAAGAGCAAGCGCAGTGCCGTCAAGAGATTCCGCTTCACCGCCAGCGGCGAAGTCAAGAAGTGGAACCAGAACACGTCTCACCTTTCCCACAACAAGACGCATAAGCTGATCCGCCACAACCGCAAGGCGCGTTACCTGAAGGCGACGCAGACGAAGATCGTCCGTCAGCTCATCAGCAAGTAAGGAGGAAGAGAAACCATGAGAGTCAAGGGTGGAACCGTCCGTCACGCCAACCGCAAGCGCATCCTGAAGAGAGCTTCCGGTTACTTCGGCGCCCGTCATCGTCTGTACAAGACGGCCAAGCAGGCCGTCATGAAGGCCGACGCCTACAGCTTCAACGGCCGTAAGGAAAGGAAGCAGGACTTCCGCAAGCTTTGGATCCGTCGTATCTCCGCGGCCTGCAAGAACGAAGGCCTCTCCTATTCCAAGTTCATGTACGGCATGAAGCTCGCCAACATCGCGCTCAACCGCAAGATGCTCAGCGAGATCGCGGCCAACAGCCCCGATCAGTTCCATAACCTCGTCGAGATCGCCAACAAGGCGATCGCCGAGGCTCCTGCCGCGAAGTAAGTCGGACACAGGCACCCCTCCGGGGGTGCTTTTTTCGACCATGGAAAAAGGCGAAGCTTCCTCCGCCTCCCACGGCGTTCAGAACACCTCTTCCCGACTCCTGGAGATGTGTTCGACCTTGACGTTGTCGACGCAGTCCCGGACCATGCTCGCATAGTCGAAGCTGTTCTCGATTTCTTCGACCTTGCTGAGGTTGGGATGCGTCACCGGATCCTTGAGCGTGAAGATCGTGCAGCAATCTTCGTAAGGACGAATCGAGATGTCGTACGTTCCGATCTTCTTTGCCAAGTCGATGATCTCCGTCTTGTCGTAGGTACAAAGGGGACGCATCATCGGAAGGGAGCACGCCTTCTCGATGACCTGGACCGAATAGAGGGTCTGACTGGCGACCTGGCCGATGGATTCCCCGGTGGCCAGGACGAGGTCGTTGTGGCGGTAGGCCAGGGCGCAGCTGATCCGCATCATCATGCGGCGCATGACGGTGACGCAATAGGAGGGGCCTGCCACCTCGTAGATCTTCTTCTCCAGTTCGGTGAACGGGACGACGTAGAGCTTGATGTCCTCCTGGTAGTCGTTGAGGACGGAGAGCAGGTCGTGGATCTTGTCGATGACGCGGTCGGAGGTGTAGGGCGGAGCGGCGAAGTGGACCATCTCGAGCTTGACCCCCCTCTTCATCATCAGGTAGGCGGCGACCGGGGAGTCGATGCCTCCGGAGATCAGCATCAGTCCCTTTCCGGCGATTCCCAGGGGATAGCCTCCGATCCCCTTCTCCTTGATGCCGTAGACGAACGTCCCTTCCTTCCGGATCATCACGTGGATCATCAGGTCCGGCTGGTGGACGTCGACGCGGCTTCCGGGACAGGAGGCGAGGATCTTTCCGCCGATGGCGCGGTTGACTTCGTCCGAATGCAGGGGGAACTCCTTGTCGACCCTTCGGCAGTTGGCCTTGAAGGAGACGGCATGGCTTTCCCGATAGAGGGAGAGGGCCTCCTCCTTGATGGCCTCGATGTCCCGCTCGACGGCCTTGGCGTGGGAGAAGGAGAGGATTCCGGGAACCTTCGTCAGCCGTTGTCGGACGTCCTCGTAGGGCGTTCCGTTGAGCAGGATGTAGATATGGTCCTTCTTCACCTCGTAGCCGAGGGACGGGAAATCCTTGAGGGCGGAACGGATGTTCCTCCCCAGGAGCCGGATGAAGTCCATGATGTTCTTTCCCTTGGTGGAAAGCTCGGCAAAAAAGACAATGATGCGATCGCTGTTCATCTATCTCTCCTTGTTCGTCGTCGCCAGGATCTCCTTGAGCTGGCGCATGAATTCCTCCCCTTCCTCGATTCCTTCTTCGCCGCAGAAGGAGAGGCGGATGGCGTTCTGCGCCGTCCGGAGGTCGTATCCCGCATTCCGGACGACGTAGGAATATCCCTCCTCGCGGCTCGAACAGGCGCTTCGTGTCGAGACGTAGATGCCTCGCTGGGAGAGCGCCTCGCTGACGATCGATCCCTTGTGCTCCAGAAGGGCGAAGGAGAGGATGAAGGGCGAGGCGGAGAGCGGGGAGAGGATCGTCACCTCGGAGAGGAGGGAAAGCTCCTTCCGGAGGAAATCGTTGAGCGCCTTTGCCTTCCTCCGGCGTTCCTTCTGGCTGGAAAGGGAGAGGCGGAGGGCCGTCGCCAGGGAACAGTCCAGCGGGACGGGGGAGGTTCCCGACCGAAATCCGTTCTCCTGCCCCCCTCCGAGGATCTGGCTGTCGAGCTGGACGTTCTTCTTCTTGATCAGAAGTCCCGTCCCCTTGATGCCGCCGATCTTATGCCCCGAGAAGGTCAGAAGGTCGTAGCAGAGGGAGGAGAGGTCCTCCTTGCCGACGGCCTGCGTGGCGTCGACGTGGAGCTTGGCCCGGCTCTTGGAGACGAGGGAAAAGACCCTCCGGAGGTCGAAGACGGTTCCGATCTCGTTGTTGACGGCCATCACGCTGACCAGGGACGTCTTCGAATCGAGGGCCTTCTCCAGCTGGTCGAAATCGAGGTTGCCCTCCTTGTCATAGTCGATGTAGACGACCTCGAACCCTTCCTTCTCGCACTGGCGGAAGACCTCCAGGACCGAGGGGTGCTCGGCCTTGGTCGTGATCAATCTCCGGCCCCAGGAGCGGCAGTGTCCGCTGACGCCCTTGATGGCGAGGTTGTTTCCCTCCGTCGCCCCCGACGTGAAGATGCATTCCTGTGGCAGGACGTGGAAGGAAAGGGCGATCTGGGCGCGGGCGCGTTCCAGGAGGTGCAGGGCCCGGCTTCCCATGGCATGGTTGGAGGAGGCGTTGGCGAAGCAGTCCTCGGAGAGGCGAAGGAAGGTCTCGAGGACCTCCCTTTTCGTCCGCGTCGTCGCCGCGTTGTCGAAATAGATTTCACTCATTCGTCGTTTCCGCCTGGGCCGTGAAGGTCTTCCGAACCTCGTCGGCGATCCTCTTGGCCTGCTGGAACTGACCTTCCCGATAACAGGCCTCCGCCTTCTGGATCATGGCCCGGCTGTCCTGGAAGTCGTCCCGGAAGACGTTGGCCGCCAGGATGGCCTTCTGGGCCTCGGCCTCCTCCTCGAACTTCAGCCTCAGCTCGGACAGGAACTTCTCGGCCTTCTCCTGGAAGGGGACGAAGAGACGGTGCGCCTTCTCGACGTCGACGGGCGTCTGGTAAAGGATCTTGTCGATCTCCGTCAGGGATTCGAAGAGGGCGGGGAAGATCTTCTCCGTCCTCTTGTCGAGGACGTCGTTGGAAAGGCGCTGGAGCCTTCCCTTGCAATCCAGGAGGGCGAGGTAGAGCCGGCGCAGCTCGCCGTGGATCCTCTGGCTCTCCTGCTTGAGGGAGGAAAGGTAGTCCGAATAGGAATCCAGGACCAGGGTGGCCTTCTTCATCGCCTCGTCCATCTCCGAGATGCATCTCATGATGACCGTATAGGGACGGCGCTGGGAAGTATCGACAAAGGAGACCAGTTCCCGCTTGAGGTAGCCGATGCGGTCGATGTCTTCCTTCAGGGAAACGAGTTCCTGGACCTTTCCTTCCCGAAGGAGATAGGTCCGGCGATATTCCGGAAGCTGGTTGCAGCAGAGGCTGTAGCGCTTCTCCAGGCGGAAGGAGGAATCCGAAAGGGCGTCCTGCCGCAGGAGGAAGTTCGCCTTGGCCTGCCTTTCCTTCTCGAAGGAGGTCAGGAGCGAGTCGATTCCTTCCTGAATCGAATCCAGCTCCTGCGCCATGCCCCGCGTATCCAAGACGACGAGACGCTGCCGCAGCGTCTCCAGGGACGCCCTCGACGAGGACAGGAACTCGGGGACGCGAAGATGGTCGAGGACGTAGTCCTGCGAAAGGAGTTCCCGGTATTGACGTTCGAGATCCTCGAGCCCCTCGGGGAGGATGGCGTTGACCTTCGCCATCGTCGCCGGAAGGTCGTCCAGGAGCGAGAGGACGGCGTCGAGGACCTTCTCGATCGGCGGAATCCGCTTCTTGGCATCGTCAAAGCGCGCCTTGCTGACATCGTCGCTGAACTGGGCGAAGACGTCCTCCGCGTTTGCGAAGAGAAGGTTGAAGCTCTCCTGAAGCGGGCGAAGTTCCTCGACGTGTTTTCCGTAGAACTCGCGGATCCTCCGGAACTTCTCCTTGGCCGGAATGGCGCTCTCGCGGGCCTCGTCGTCTTCGCGCAGGAGGCCCGTCAGGTCCTCGTTGAAGTTCTGGACCGTCCTTTCGAAGGCGGAGACCGACTTCTGGACTTCGGACAGGAGGGCGCGGAATTCCTTCCCCTTCTTCGCTTCCTTGAGCTTCTCCAGGCGGGAAAGGTCCTCCTGGATCTTCTTGTCCTTCTTCGTCAGGATCTCGGCAAACTGCTTTTCCTTCTCCTGGTGCGTCTTCTTGAAGTCCGGGGAATACTCTCCCAGGGCCTTGAGGCGGTTGAGGAGCTTCCGCGAAAGTTCGAGGAAGGAATAGTTGATCCGTCGGAACTTCTCCTGGACGTCCCGGTACGCCTTCTTCCGGCGATAGAAAAGGAAGAGGACGGAAAGTCCGGCACAGAGAAGGACGCCGAGCGGAACCAGGACCGAAATCAGGATCGTCGAAGTCGACGACAACAGGAACGAAAGGAAAGGCATGGACTAACCTCCTAGCGGGTCGTTTCCCGCTTGTTGTACTTGGCGCGGATGCGGAACGTCTTCTCCTTGAGGGAAGAGGAGTCCTTCAGGAGCTTCGTCAGCATGCGGACCGCGATGGAACCGACCTTGAACATGTCGATGGAGAAGGAGGAGATCTGCGGCCGGATGATGTAGGAGTACTTCGATCCGATCTCGGCCAGGACTTCGACGTCCTCCGGCACGCGAAGGCCGCTCTCGATCGCCGCGTTGACGATGGCCGCCGCCAGGGAATCCCGCGGCGCGACGAAATAGCCGCTGCGATGGGTCTGGAAGAACTCCTTCATCCCGGCGTAGACGATGCCGTAGGAATCGTTGAAGCGAAGGAGGTTGATGTGCTTGCCGTTGGCGTCCGCGAAGTCGGTCAGGCCGTTGCGGATGTCGTCGACCATCTTCCCCTCGTTGACGATGTCCAGGACGTAGACGTCGTCATGGCCCGAGAGCAGGTGCTCCTTGACCACGTCCATGACTGGATCCTTGTATTCGACGATGATCGAGCCCAGCGAGTCGCCGGACATGTCGTGGCCGATGATGATCAGCGGGATGTGGTAGTTCTGGATGGAGCGGATTTCGTCCGTTCCCAGCTCGTCGTCATAGATGACCGCGCCGTCGACGTGGCTCTTGATCAGGGACTCGATGACCTGGGCCGCATCTTCCTTCGTCCTCTTCGTGATGAAGATCGACGTGATGTAGCCGTAGATCTTGGCGATGTCGATCATGCCGTCGAGCATGTTGGAGACGTAGGCATAGCCCGTGGAAGGAATCATGATGCCGATGTTGGTGCTGCGGGAATTGGCCAGGCCCTGGGCCAAGGCCGAAGGCTTGTAGCCCAGCCTTGCGATTGCCTCCTTGACCGCCGTCTTGGTCTTCTCGGTCACGTTGGGGTGGTTGTTGATGACGCGCGAAACCGTGGCCAGGGACACGCCGGCGACCTTGGCGACCTCGTAAATCGTCACTCTTTCCTTCAGGTTCAGCTTCTTGTTCGAATCAATCATACGTTCCTCCTGTTCACAAGACTGAAAGTCCTCACGACCATAGTATTCCTATTATAAGCGAAGAAAGAACGGAAAGACAAAGAGAGATGAAAACATTTTCAGAAAACGCTTACTTCCCCTTGCCCAACGAAAAACGGAAAGGCAGGCTCCCCGGAGGAAGCCTGCCCTCGGCAAGGCTACTTCTTCGTCCCGTACCGATAGAGGGCGACCATCGCGTTGACGGCCTGCTCCGCCGTGGCATAGGCGGGAATTCCGTGGTCTCGGAGGAAGAGGATGGCCTCGTGGCACTCGGCGCCGCCCTGGCAGATCATCACGAACGGCTTTCCGAGGTCCTTGCAGGATTCGTAGACCTCCACGGCAGCCTTGGCGGTTCCCAGGACGTCCGTGACCGCCGTCGGGCAGATCGCGCCGAGGACGCCATGGACGTTGGGGTCGCGCAGGGCCTGCTGGAAGGCGCCCTTGTACTGGATGACCGAGGCCGTCCCGGAGATGTCGACCGGGTTGAGAGGCGAACCGAACATCGGCATGTAGGCCCGGATCCTCTGCTCCAGCATCGGAGAGATCTCCTTCAGCTCATGGAGAGGGAGGCCAAGGCGCTCGAAGTGGTCGCAGCTGAGCAGGCCCGCTCCGCCTCCGTTGGTGATCATGACGATGTTGTCGCCGCGAAGCGGAGGCTGGAGACCCAGGGCCAAGGAGACGTCGAGGAATTCCTGCCACGTGGTGACGCGGATGGCCCCGGCGTCGGCGATGACCTTGTCGTAGTACTCGTCGCTGTTGGGATTCTCGCTTGCCGTATGGGCGAAGGCCGCCTTGACGCCGATCTTCGACCTTCCGACCTTGATGACGACGATCGGCTTCTGGACCTTCTTGCAGGACGAAACGAAGGCCTCGGGAGAATCCAGGCCCTCGATGTAGATGGCAAGGCATTTCGTATGGGGGTCTTCATTGGCGTATTCGATGAATTCGCAGAAATCGACATCTGCCTTGTTTCCCAATCCCACAAAGAAAGACATTCCGAAATGGCTTTCTTGGGATGTTCCAAGTGCAGCCAAGAGGTTCGCTCCCGACTGGCTGATCATGGCCACCGGTCCCTCGATGGGGAGGTAGGGGATGAACCCGCAGTTGAACCGCTCATAGGGAGAACCCATTCCCACAAGGTTGGGGCCGATGAGGGGAAGCTTGTTCTTGCGGCAGTACTCCGTGATCTCGTTCTGCAGCTGGCCCCGGCCGATCTCCTTGAAGGCCGATGTCGCAATGACCATCATCTTGGCCTTGATGGCGACGGCATCCTCGACGATGGAGGAGACCAGATGCGCCGGGACGGCCACGAAGACGAGGTCGACGGGATCCTTGATCTCCCGCAGCGTCCGATACGACTTGAAGCCGAGGATTTCGTCAGCCCGCGGGTTGACGGGATAGATCTTTCCACGATAGCCCCACTTGACCAGCTCGTAGATGACCTTGTTCCCGACCTTGGTCGGATAGCGGGAGGCGCCGACGAC
The DNA here is from genome assembly GCA_949299015.1 of uncultured Bacillota bacterium. Taxonomy (GTDB): domain Bacteria; phylum Bacillota_I; class Bacilli_A; order RFN20; family CAG-288; genus Enterosoma. The sequence goes on along the minus strand of CASFYT010000018.1, from coordinate 64,037 downwards.
GGCGATGGAAGAGGGGTTGAGCGCATAGCGGAGGTTGTTGACGACGTAGGAACGGGCCTTTTGTACCTTCATCTTACTTTCCCTCCTTCTCCGTCGTCCTGTCGAGCAGGACGTCGTCCGTGAAGACGCATTCTTCCCAATAGCCGTTCTGGGCGTCCAGACGGCAGGTCCAGCGTCGGAACTGACGCGGAGAGGTCGCCTCGAGGACCTCCGTCACCTCCCCGTATCCCAGGATCTTCTTCCGGAGCCGGTCGAGGTCCGTGATGTCTTCATAGGCCGTCAGGACGTAGTTGTGATGGGCGTCGCCGATGTCGAAGATATTGGAGAAGGCTTCCTCCTCGCACAGCTCGTCCAGGATCTGCTCCGAGCGGAAGGTCGGCGTGTTCTGGAAGAGGGTCACCGCAAAGAAGTGAAGCTTGAGTCCCAGGGCCATGTAGTTGAAATAGATCATCGGAATCGTTGAATGGTCCTTGTCGACCAGTCGGCAGAGATTGTCCTTCATCTCCTTCGCGTCCAGGCCCGAAAGCTTGGCCAGGACGTCGAAGTCGAACATGTCTCCAATGCTCTTGGTGTTGTTCAGGGCGTCGATGATGGCGAAGTCGTCCTTGTCCATCTTCTTCTGGAACTTCAGGACGTTCCTCATCTGCTCCTCGTCCCAAAGATAGCGGCGGTAGTCCTTCTTGCTGTCGAACTGGTTGACGTGGCTCTCGCGGACGCAGCGACGGATCGGACAGAGATGGACGTACTCGATGAAGTCCTGGTTCTTGAACTTGTCGAGGACGCCGGCGATCAGGTTGTCGAGATTCCGCATGTGGTTGCCGTTGAAGTAGTCGAAGTCCCCGCCTTCCTCCATCATGTAGCCCGTGCAGATCTGGTCGTTGTCCTGGAACCACTTCGTCAGGCTCTCCCGCTGTTCCTTCGTCGCGCCCTTCTTCAGCTTGACGATCCAATAGTAGAGGCCGAAGCCCATGATCGAGACGGCCGGATTGAAGACGAGCATCATCTCGTGCTCCCGGTACATCTTCAGGAGCCTCTTCTTCACGTCGGCCTGCTTGATTCCCGTCACCTTCTCGACATAGGCGAGGTTGAAGACTTCGGGATAGACCTGGTAGAAGGACTTGGCGACGTTGAAAGCGACGAATTCGTTGGAATCGGTCGACACGACGCCCGGTTCCAGAAAGCCGTAGCCTCTCGGAGCGAAGTTGTAGTCGTCGAGATAGGCCTGTTGCTCGCTGGTTCCAATTCGATACTGCTTTTGCTTTTCCATCGTTCTTCTCCTTTCTTGTTTGAAACAAAAGCGAAGCTATGAATATGATAGCACTTACATTTCAAAAGTCAGTATCCTACTGAATGTTTTAAAATTTGATACGTATTTATCGATATATTTTGAAATATAAAATGATTCATCGGATGATTATCATGCCGTGAAAGGGCTTTTTTCCATCTCCAGAAGATTCACAAAAGCGAAAGAAAAAAGGATTCCGAGCCGGAATCCTCGAGATGCGGTCCGTCACGCAAAAAGCGAAGACGGGGGAAATCTCATTCAGAGGGGAGCTTCCTCAGAAAAGCCCCCTCGCCCAATTGGATTTTCGGCACGGCGTGCGGCGCATAGATGAGGCAGCCTTCGTCCACGAAGATCGTGCCGTTGCGCTTGTAGTCGTTCTCTCCGAACCATCCGTTCTCCGTGCGTCTCAGGGAAGGGCAGTACGCCTTCGCCCCTTTGGCAAGGATGATGGAATTGCATTTGACCAGATTGGGTGCGATGAGCTGCCCTCCTTGTTCCAGGATGAAGCTTCCGGCGTACGTTGCCAGGGTGTAAATCGTTGTTCCAGGAGCCGCTTCGATGTTGTCGATCGAACGGTCCATGGAGAAGATGAAATCGTCTTGGATGAGATTCTCGCTCCAATGGCGAATCGCAAAAACACGCTTTTCCCGGTTCGGCCTTGTGAAGCCCAGCCTCGCCAGTTCCTCATTCATGCCCATGTTCCATTCCTCCTCAGAAGTTAATCTAAAACGCGCTCATTTCCCTTGTCAAGAAGCGTCAGAAGAATTCCGGCATTCCACTTTTGTTCCGCGTTTCGAATCGAAAAAGCCGGCGGATTTCTCCGCCGGCAAGGATCGTCTTGGCTTAGGCCTTCCAATCGTAGTAGAGGGTTTCGGGAAGGAAGGAATTCTTGTGGCCGCAGACCGGGCAGACCTTCGGGGCCGTGGCGCCGACGTGGATGTGTCCGCAGACCTGGCACTTGAAGACGACGACAACGCCTTCCTTGATGGTCAGCTTGTCCGTCTTGAGAGCCTCGAGGAGAGCCTTGTAGCGGGCCTCGTGACGGGACTCGATCTTTCCGACCATCTCGAACTTGGCCGCAATCTCGGGGAAGCCTTCCTCGCGGGCGACGCGGGCGAATTCCGGATACATCTCCGTATGCTCGTAGTTTTCGCCGGCAGCGGCATCCTCCAGGTTGACTTCCGTGGTCGGGATGGATCCGCCGTGGAGATACTTGAACCAGAGTTCCGCATGCTCGCTCTCGTTCTTGGCCGTCTCCATGAAGAGCTCCGAGAATTCCGTGTGGCCTTCCTTGGCCGCGACCGAAGCGTAATACCGATACTTGGTATGGGCCTGGCTCTCTCCGGCAAAGGCGGCCTGGAGATTCTTCTCCGTCTGCGTTCCCTTCAATTCTTTCATCGTTCTTTTAACCTCCGTGAACTGTCTCAAGTATAGCATCTGGCAAGGACAAGCGCCACAGATACGCTTCATCTTTCGGATTCCCGTATCGAAAAGTCTCGAGGCTTCCTTAACAACTCCTTTGCACATGAGAAGAAGCTGTGCCACAATGATTCCAAATGAACCATCCGACCGCAAGATTCCGCCTCTGGACCTACCTCAGGCCACGCAAGAAGGAGCTCTTCCTGGCCTGCTTCGCCATCGTCTTCGAATGCGCCTTGGAGATCTCGATTCCCTTTCTGATGAACGTCCTTCTGGACAACGGCCTGGAGCGGTACGAAAAGGCCGGGGAGGTCCTCTACCATCTGGACCTTCCCTTCGTCCTGATGCTGGGAGGCGTGATGGTCCTCTTCGCCCTGATTGCCCTGGCCCTTGGAATCATCACCGCCCGCTACACGGCCAAGACGGGAAGAGGTCTCGGCTACGAGCTGAGAAAGGCCGAGTACGAGAAGATCCAAGCCTATTCCTTCCGCAACATCGACAGTTTCCGCATGAATTCCCTGGTGACAAGGCTCACCAACGACATCCAGATCGTCTCGGACACCTGCTGCCAGGTGATGCGACCCCTGCTTCGCTCTCCCATCCAGCTCGTCTTCGCCCTGGCTTTCGCCGTCACCATGTCCGCCCGTCTCTCAATCGTCTTCGCCATCATCCTTCCCATCATGGCCGCCATCCTGGTCTTTTTGACCGTCCAGGCGAGGCCGCGCTTCCTCAAGGTCCAAAGAAGTCTCGACAACATCAACCGCGTCACCCAGGAGAGCCTCATCGCCATGAAGCTGATCCGCGCCAACGACAAGGGAGGATTCGAGAACGAGAAGTTCCATGACGTCAACCAAGCCCTTTCCACGGCCAGCCAAAGATCCCTCGGATTCATCGCCTATAACCAAGCGGTCATGCAGTTCATGACCTATTCCTGCACAATCGGAATCCTTCTCATCGGAGGCAACCTTTCCTTGACGGCGAAGGATGCCGACTTCATCAACGACATGGCTTCCTTCCTGAGCTACGTCGCCCAGCTTCTGGCCTCCCTCAACATGGTCAGCAACGTCTTCCTTTCCTTCACCCGCTCGGAGGCTTCCCTGGAGCGTATCAAGGAAGTGATGGAGACCCAAAGCGAAATCCAGGACGACGGGACGATCGAGGAAGTCCGGAACGGTTCCCTCTCCTTCGAAAAGGTCTCCTTCCGCTACGGAAAGGATGGTCCAAACGCCATCGAGGACATCACCTTCGACCTGAAGGAAGGGGAGTTCTTGGGCGTGATCGGGCAGACCGGAAGCAGCAAGACGACCCTGATCCACCTTCTGGAGCGCTTCTACGACGTCGACGAGGGGCGCATCCTCCTAGGCGGTGTGGACATCCGGGACTACAAGATCGCGGCGCTTCGGAAGAGCCTTTCCATCTGCTTCCAGAACCCGCGCCTCTTCTCCGGCACGATCCGGGACAATCTTCTTTGGGGAGACCCGGACGCGAGCGAGGCGGAGATGCTGGAAGCCTTGGACATCGCCTGCGCCAAAGACTTCGTTCGGAATTCCCTGCCTTTGGGACTGGACACGCCGATCGGGCAGGGCGGAAGCAACGTCTCCGGCGGACAGAGGCAAAGGCTTTGCATCGCTAGGGCCCTTTTGAGACATCCCAAGATCCTGATCCTCGACGATTCCTTCTCGGCCCTGGACCGGCTGACGGAGGCGAGGCTGAAGGACAACCTGAGGACGAGGCTTCCCCGGATGACGACGATTGTCATCGCCCAGAAGGTCTCCACCATCAAGGATGCCGACAAGATCCTCGTCCTAGACGAGGGCAGGATCCACGGCTTCGGGACGAACCTCGAGCTTCTCAAAGACGACGACATCTATCGCGACATCGCGAGACTCCAGAAGGAGGAAACGACATGCCCGCAAGCCTGAACCGAGCCCGGCCGAAGAACTTCCTCCAGACGATGCGCCGTCTCTTCTCCTACTTCAGGGGCGTCCAGCTCTTCCTCTTGATCCTGGTCTGCGTCCTTGCCGTCTGCTCCAGCGCCTGCAACATCCTGGGCACCTATCTCTCCGGGAACTGGGTCATCCACACCCTGGAGGAGAACCTCGACCTCCTTCCTTTGAAAGAGAACCTCTCGACCCTCTACCGGCAGTGCGCCGTCCTGATCGGAATCTACCTCTTCGGAGTGCTCTCCAACATCCTCTACATGCAGATCATGGTCCGGCTGACGCAGAAGGTCCTCTACCAGATCCGCAAGGAACTGATGGCGAAGGTCCAGAGGCTTCCCATCCCGTATTTCGACCGTCACACCCACGGGGAGATCATGACCTACTTCACCAACGACGTCGATGCCCTGGTCACGGCGATGAACGATTCCTTCGCCAACATCGTCCTCTCCCTGAGCAACATCGTCGGGACCATCGTCTCCCTCTTCCTGATCAATTCCCTGCTGTCCTTGATCGTCGTGGTCTTCGTCCTCTTGATGTTCTTCTTCATGTTCCTGGATTCGCACAAGGCCCAGAAGTACTTCAAGGCCCAGCAGGTCGCCCTCTCGGAAGTCAACGCCCGGGTCGAGGAGGACATCCTCGGCGCCAAGGTCATCAAGGCCTTCTCGCACGGGGAGGAAAGCCGGAAGAGATTCCTTCAAGGGAACGAGAGCTGGAGGAAAGCCAGCGAGAAGGCCTTCTTCTTCACCCAGCTCAACATCCCGATCTTCGTCTCCCTGAGCTATCTCAACTTCTCCATCAGCGCGGTCGTCGGCGCGATCTTCCTGGCCAACGGATGGATCGCGACCGGCCTTGGGGGCCTCTCCTCCTACCTCGTCTTCGTCCGCACCTCCTGCCAGCCCTTCAACTTCTTCACCCAGCATCTCAACTCGATTCTCTCGGCCAGCGCCGGCGCGGAAAGGATCTTCTCCTTCCTGGACGAGAAGGAAGAGGAGAATCTCGGAAAGGTCGAACTCTTCAAGGTCTCCGACGCGGAGGAGTTCCAGGACCGCTACTGCTGGAAGACACCCCAGGGAGAAGAAATCCCGCTCGTGGGAAGGATCGTCTTCGACGACGTCCGCTTCTCCTACGTCCCGGGAAAGGAAGTCCTCAAGGGCATCTCCTTCGAGGTCCATCCCGGGAAGAAGGTCGCCTTCGTCGGTTCCACCGGAGCCGGGAAGACGACGATCATCTCCCTTCTGGCCCGCTTCTATCCGGTCGACTCCGGGACGATTACCTATGACGGCATCGACATCCGAGACATCGAGCTCTCCTCCCTGAGAAGAGCCCTGTCGATGGTCACCCAGGACACGCACCTCTTCACCGGCACCGTCAAGGACAACATTCGCTACGTCCGCCGCCATTCCACCGACGAGGAGATACGAAAGGCCAGCGAAAGCTCCCATGCCGACAGCTTCATCTTGCGCCTTCCGGAGGGATACGACACGATGCTCTACGACGACGGGGCCAACCTCTCGGAAGGGCAGAGACAGCTTCTGGGACTGACCAGGGCCTCTTTGAACAAGCCGCCGGTCCTGATCCTAGACGAGGCGACCAGCAACATCGACACGCGCAGCGAGAAACTGATCCACGAGGGCCTCAAGAGCCTGATGCGGGAGCGCTCGGTCCTGGTCATCGCCCATCGTCTTAGCACCATCGCCGACGCCGACGAGATCCTCGTCCTCGACCACGGGACGATCATCGAAAGAGGAAGGCAAGAGGACCTCCTGAAGCTCAAGGGGGCCTATTATGACCTCTACACCGGAAGAAAGGAGCTCTCCTAGCTATGAAGAAAGAAAAGATTTCCGTCTGCGGACACAAGATGGACAAACAATGGCACGACGTCCTCGCAAGGAACTATCTTCTGGATGACGAAAAAGGAATCCTGACAATCCCGTTCCATGTCGAGAGGCTCGAGGACTTTTTGGACACAAGCATCGGAAAGTCGCTCCAGCTCAAGGGAGCGCTCAAGGAAAGCCTGTCGTCGATCATTCCCCAGCTCCCCTCCTTCTATGACGTCGTCCTCAAAATCGAGATCCAGGACAGCCAAGGCCACCAGAAGGAAGAATGCCAGAGGGCGGTCGAGGACGGCCTCTTCTTCGGCATCCAAGGCTATCGGAGGCGCCTGAGGGGGAAGTCCCTTCTCTCCTTGATCTTCCTGATCGTCGGAGTCCTCACCCTCATCGCCATGATCCTGGTCCAGGCTCTCCTCTTCAAGGGCAAGAGCAACATGACTTCCGACATCGTCAGCGAGGTCCTGGACATCGTCGCCTGGGTCTTCATCTGGGAAAGCGCGACCCTCTTCTTCATCGAGAGGTATGAGGACAAGACCGTCTTCCGTTCCATGCAAAAGAAAATCCAGAGGATCGAAATCCACCTTCTGGACAGGGAGGGAAAGGAATCCCAGGGCGTGATCCTCTCTCCCCTTTCCGAAGAAGGAAGGAACGTCAAAGCTTGACCTCTTCCAGCCTTGCGTCGAGCAAGGAGAGCAGGAACGTCCGGATTCTCTTTTCTCCGAAGAGCCGGAGGACGTTCTCCCGATAGATCTCGAGCTGCTGGCGATACTCCGGATCGGAGATCTTCTTGAGCTTGTAGTCGACGATGTCGATCTCGTCCTTCCGCACCAGAAGCAGGTCGATCGAACCTCGTGCGTGATTCTTGCTGTCGTAATAGGAATATTCCTTGTAGATGTCGACTGCGGACAGATCGTCGAAGAGAGGAAGGGAAAGGACCTTCTCGATGTTCTTCCTTTCCTCGCCCTTCAGGAAAGGGGGAATCTCCTTCGTCCTCAGGTCGACATTCTCCATGTAGCGATGGTAGAGCGTACCCTTGGAGAGGGTTTCCTCGGAGATGGTCTCTTCATCAGAGAGATACTTGCTGGCTCGCTTGTGAGTGAGGGGAGTCTCATCGATGATCTCTTCGCCATCCTCCGTCTTCCCAAGCTGCGGCAGATCTTTTTTCGTCTCCCTTCTCTCCTCTCCCTCAAGGGAATGGACGTATGTCTGGAACAGCGGATAGAACTTCTCCTGGAAGAGAGCACTTCCGTCGGTGACAGAAAGCAGATCGTCGAAGATCAAGGGGATGGCCTTCTTCGACTTTTGCAGGGCCAGGTTCCCCTCCTCGTCCATGTCCTTGTTTCTCTTCGTCCCAAGCTTGACCTCGCGGATGGAATTGTGCTTCTTGACGAAGTCCGTTTCCTTCAGCTCAAGGAAGGAGCGGAGGAACTCCTTGCTCTCTTCCAAAAGTTCCTCCTTCGTCGCTCCCAAGTCGTACATGGAAAGGACATCTTTCTTTTCATTGCAGAAAGCGTCGATATCCTCTCCACAGTCGATACCCGTATAGAAGAGAAGGAGCAGGCGGATAGAGAGAGTGATGTTTTTCGAGACTTCCTCAAGAAGTTCGTCATAGAGAGAGAGCTTGAGGGAATCCAGGACGGCGGACAGCTCTTCTTGGAAGCTTTCCACGATGAGCTTCTCATAGAGATAGGAGAGAATCTCCTTTCTTTCGTCATCGGCATTCGAGAGGACTTCCTTCCTTCTGAAGCAGATGTCTTCGGCTTCCTTCGTGAGCGCCCGATACCTGTCGAGATCCTCTTTCTGGAAGACGGATTCATGGCGCTTCAGAAGGGCGTCATTGATTCTCTCGTAGTGGACCGTGCTGTCGAGCATGTCCAGAAGGGTCTCCTTCTCCCTTGAGGAAAGGTCGGTGGGATTTCCGACCAAGAAGAGGCTTTCCTTGGCTCTCGTCTGGGCGACATAGAAGAGGCGGACGTGTTCGCTGACCTCCCCGACCTTGCTTCCCTCTCCCTCGAAGTAGAGCGGGCGGAGGAAAGTGTCGACCGGCTCGTCGTATCGATAGTTCGGAAGGATCAATCCATACTCACGGGAGAAGAGATAGTCGGGAGCGTTCATGTTGTTTCCGGAGGCGATGACGTTCCTCGCCAAAGGCATGTAGACGATCTTGAACTCCAGGCCCTTGGACTGGTGGATGGTCATCAGGCTCACGGCATCCTCCAGGGAGGTCACGGAGGAGGCGCTGATTCCGATGTCGTACTTGTCGATGGTCTTGAAGAGTTCCACGAACTGGGAAAGTCCCTCCCCGATGTTCTCCTGGCTGACCAAGAGCCGGTAATAGGATTCCACCTTGGAGACGTTGTTGCTGACATCGCCCAGATAGGGAAGACATTCCAAGACATGGAACTCCCGGATCATGTCCAAAAAGATGCGAGAGAAGGCCTTGTCCTTCTCCTTTCGGACAAAGCCCTGAACCTGTTGCAAAAGCGGATCCTTCTCCCAGAGCTCCTCGCTCTGGAGCGTCTCGTAGATCCTCTTGTCGTCATAGCCCTTCCTCTTTCCGAAGAGATAGCTGCGGGCCAGGGAGAGATAGAGGTGGCGGATGTTCTCCTTGGACGTTCCCAGATAATAGGAGAACATCTTGACCAGGTTCTGAAGGACGAGGATGCAATCGATGTCGTGATAACCCGTCTCGATCTCGTCGTTGAGCGGGATTCCCGCGTCCAGAAAGAGCTTCTGATAGGTCGCGAAGTCCTTCTTCTTCCGAATCAAGATGGCGAAGTCCTTGTAGGTGCAGGGACGAAGGTGCAGACCGTCCTTGCCGAAATCCAGCACCTGGTATCCGGACCGGACCTTCTCCTGGATGTCCTTGATGATCGTCCTTCCTTCCAGGGAGACGACATCCCCTTCCAGCTTCTCCGGAACGTCGGTGTACTGGAGAAGGGACAGGCCGTATTGTCCCTTCTCGTTTTTCCTGGCCAGGGCGAAGAGGTCGGTCTCCTTGTCATAGTCCAGCCTTTCCCCGCCCACGTAGTCGATTCCGCCGTGCTCCCGGTTCATGTAGCCTTCGAAGATGGCGTTGACATCGTCGAGGATCTTCTCGACCGAACGGTAGTTCTTGTTCATCTCGATGACGATCCGCTTGTCGCTGCCTTCCTTCCGGTAGAGCTCCTTGCGGTCGAGGAAGAGCTGGCAGTTGGAGTTGCGGAAGCCGTAGATGGACTGCTTAGCATCGCCGACCGTGAAGAGGGTCGCCTTCTTGGAGATGGCGTTGAGGAAGGCTTCCTGGAAGTCGTTGGTGTCCTGATACTCGTCGACAAGGACATAGGAGAAACGGTCCTGGATCTCCTCGGCCACCTTCGCATACTTCGGGTCGATCAGAAGGGAGAGGGCCATGTTCGAGATGTCCTGGAAGGAATAGGCGTTGGAGAGGAACTTGAACTTCCTCAGCCTTTCCTCGAGCTTCTCGACGATTTCGAAGAGCAGGTGGATGTCCTCCCGGAAGGAGCGAATCCTTTCCTTCTGCGATTCAAATGTTCCGTAGTTTCTCAAAGGAAGGAAGAAGGAATCGCGCAAGGCCTCGCGAAGAAGATAAAAGGCATCTTTGTAGAGATGGGCATACTTTTCTCCCTTGGTCTCCTGATAGAACCGCTTCCCGTCCCAGAAATCCTTCGCCTCGTCTCCGGCATAGGCCTCCGCTTCCTCGACCAGGTCTTCCGTCGAGGAGGCAAGGACAGATCGGGCGAGTCGGAAGATCTTGTCGAGATGCTCCTGTCCGAAGGAGAAGGACCCGAAGTCGATGTCGGCGACATCCACTCTCTTGAGCTCCTCGACCAGGGCATCCCGGTCCCATTCCTCCTGGCCATAGGAGAAAGCAAGACAGGCTTTCTTCATCGCCTGTCTCAGCTTCTCCCTCCTGTCTTCGAGGAAGAGGTCGTACTTTTCCTTGAGGAAGGATTCGGAGAGGAATCTCTCGTCATAGTCCTTCACGAAGGACTCCCTCTCGGAGGGGAGGAGATTGGAGAGCTTCCTCTGGAGGTCCTTCACGAGAACCTTGGTCTTGAAGTCTCCGTAAGCGTTGATCTTGCCGATCAGGTTGAGGAAACGCTCGTCATGGGCTTTGTAGTACTCCTCGAAGATCTCGTCGACAAAGGAATTGGCCTTGGCCGCAAGGATGCTGGAATCCATGACGGAGATCGTCGAGGGGAGATGGAGGACGCTGGCATGCTGCTGGACGAGATAGAGGGAGAAGGAATCGAAGGTCTGGATGTGGCTGGAGAGGATCTTGTCGGCCAGCTCTCCGGAATGGGCCTTGCGGAATTCCTTGACGATCCTCTCCTTCATCTCGAAGGCGGCCTTGTTGGTGAAGGTCAGGACCAGGATCTTGCTGGGATCGACATGGAAATCCGCGCAGATCTTGTAGACCTTCTTCGACAGGGTCTTGGTCTTTCCGCTCCCGGCGCCGGCGGCGATGAGGACATCCTGGCCCAAGGGGCTCTCGATGGCCCTTCTCTGCTCAGCGTTGAATTCGTCTTTCCCTTTTTGCTCTTCCTTGCCCTGGATTTCCTTGCTCTGTTCTTTCATTGCTCTTCCCCTGTGTCCTCTTCGGTGGCCTTCGTCCCGAAATGTCTCTTGATCGTGCCTTCTAGGTTGACGATGTTCTCCACCTTCCGATAGCAGATGTCCCGGTAGGAACAATAGGAACAGCTGGGCTGTTCGTTTCCCTTCTTGACGCTCGGGGCGATCGGGAATTCCTTCCGATGGATCCTCTCCATCATCGAAAGGCAGGCCTTCCTCGCATCGTCGATCATCCGCTTGTAGGAATAGGGAAGGGATTTCTTGAGGGCAGACTTCTCCCGATCCTTGAAGGAGTAGGTCTTGGAGACATAGGTTCCGCCATAGGGCTTGAGATTCCCGTTTGCGGTGAAGGCCGTCTCGTCATCGATGCTTGCGAAGAAATCCTTGTCCGCGAAGGCGATGCCCCGGATCTTCATGAAATCCGCGACGGCCTTCTTGGAATAAGAGCGGTCCTTGTCCTTGAGCGGAGACTTGGAGAAGACCTTCTCGATGCCAAAGAGGCCGAAGGTCGATTCCTGCTCCTTTTTCTCCATGGCCACGGAATAGAGCGGAAGCTGGAGGCTGTCTCCCAGAAAGACGGAGCGAGGGTCGAAGGCGACCGGGCCGGTCTTGTAGTCGATGATCGAATAGAAGACCTTTCCGTTCTTGCTCTCCGTGTAGAGCAGCTTGTCGATCCTTCCCTTCACGGTGTAACGACTCTCTCCTTCCGAAGGCCGGAATTCGATTTCGATCGGGAATTCATGCTCTTCCCTGAGGAAGCTCTCCCGTTCCTTGAACTGATCATGGGCATGAGCGACGAATCGGCGGAGGTATTCCTTGCTGTTCTCCAGCCATGCCCTCTCCCTTTCGTTGGTGTTCTTCTCGGGAGCGGAGGCGCTTTCTTTCTCGAACAGCTCCTTTGCCTCCGCATAGACCGTTTCGAAATCATAGTCCGGATCGTAGATCCTCTCGAAGAGGTGATGGACGAAGTTTCCGAACTTTCGGCTGAAGTAGTCCTGATCGGGATCGTCCTGGCCGATCTTGAGGATTTGGTCGAGATAATACTGGAAGGGGCAATTGAAGTAGGAGGAGAACTCCGTGACGGAGAAGGTATCCTTGAGGGGGATGGAATCGATCTTCTGATAGGAGGAATCGAAGTTCCGATAGCTCTCGTCCGCAGGAGAAAACCATTTGTCCTTGAACAGGGAGAGGACGAAGTTCCTGGCCTTGTCGGGATACGCTCCCTGCTCGTTGATCTCCTTCTGGACTTCGCGAAGAGGCTTCTCGTCTTTCTCCAAGGGAAGCTCGCTGAGCAGTTCCGACGGGAAGATCTTGTCATCCAGATGGAGGGAGACCCGAGAGAGGAAAAGGATGTCCATGTAGAGGACGAAGTTGGCCTTCTTCCTCTTGTCGAGAAGGCTTTTGACGTAGCTGGGATTGGCTCCCATGTCCGAAAGCTCCTCATCGGAGAAAAGGCCTTTGTCGCTGCCGATCTGATAGAAGTCCCCATGCTGGAAATTGGTGACATAATATCTCTTCCGCAGGGAGAACTTCATCGCCTCGGTCGCCTCTACGGGATAGGTCTCTTCCTCATCGACATAGCTTTCCGACTTGACGATCTCCATCAGGACCGAAAAGGCATAGCCGAAATCGATCTTGGCCAATCCATAGTAGTCGACAAGCTGGTGCAATCTTTTCACACCCGGTGTCTCTTCCTCCGGGAAAGAGAAGAACTGCTCCTGAAAGAAGCAATCCATCCTCTTCTTCACCTCGATGTCGGAAAGCAAAGGATAGCGATAGGGATAGGAGACGTTCACCCGGAAGAGGGCGGAGAAGAAATCCAGAAAATATCGATCCTGGGAATCATGGATTAGGATTTCGTATTCCTCCTTGTTTCTCTTCCCTTGTGTTTCTTTGCCATTTTGTTCGATCGAAGAAAGTTTTTCTCTTCTCAAGTCGGAGAAGAGATAGGCAAACTGATGAACCTTGTCCGGAAAGAGAAAGACCGGAATGTCTTCGGTCTTGTTCCTCTTCAACCCGAGGTCCGGAAGATGAAGGAGAGAGTAGGGAATCTTGTTTTCCCCGAGCAGGAAAAGAAGGGCTTTGTCCTCGTCTTCTTCCAAAACCAGGACCTTCTTGCTCTGGAGTGAATAGAAGGAGAGAGCATCCTTGAAGAGATAGCCTTCCTCGATCAGGGAACGCTGGAGCTTCCGATAATACGATCCTTCCGGAAAACGGGCATAGCGAAGAAGACGCATCAGCTCCTTGGCATCGGGATAGCTGAAGCGCATCTCGGAAAGAAGCCTCGGAAGAGGATCCTTGCGATAGGAGTACCCCAAAGCGGAAAAGGCATCATCGAGAGAGAGGAAAGCGAGATCCAGTTCGGGATGTTCCGCCTTGACGCCGAGGATGAGGTCCTGATAGCAGGGATCGGCGATCAGGAGGTAGGAAGTCCCCTTTTCCAATCTCATCCGATTTCCTCATAGGGAAGAGGGAAGGAATGGTTCAGCCGCACGACTTCCTCGTCGATGGAAGACAAGGCCTTGAGGTCGTCCTTGCTCCGGATGGCCTCGTCGATGAGATGGGCGATCTGGACAAACTCCTTCTCCTTGAAGCCGCGGGTCGTCATCGCCGGGGTTCCGATGCGGATTCCCGAGGAGATGTAGGGCTTCTGGGTGTCGAAGGGAATGGAGTTCCGGTTGGCCGTGATATGGACGCTCTCCAGAAGCTTCTGCGCCTCCATGCCCGTGATGCCTCTGGAGGATAGGACGTCGATGAGGAAGAGATGGTTGTCCGTCCCACCGGTCAGGACCTCGTATCCCATCTTCATGAATTCTCCGGCCATGGCCTGAGCGTTGAGGACGACCTGATGGATGTAGTCCCGATATTCTTGCGTCAAGTCCTCTCCGAAGGCGACGGCCTTGGCCGCGATCACGTGTTCCAAAGGACCGCCCTGGATTCCGGGGAAGACGTTCTTGTCGATCTTCTTCGCCAGCTCCTCGTCGTTTGTAAGGATCAAGCCGCCTCTGGGACCCCGCAGGGTCTTGTGCGTCGTCGAAGTCACGATGTCGGCGATTCCGATCGGCGACTCGTGCTCTCCCGTGGCGACAAGACCGGCGATGTGGGCGATGTCCGCCATCAGGTAGGCGCCGACGTCGTCCGCGATCTTCCGGAAGGCCTTAAAGTCGATCCTTCGGGAATAGGCGCTGGCCCCGCAGACGATCAGCTTCGGACGGAATTCCCGAGCCTGTCTCAAAATGGCATCATAATCCAGAAGGAAGGTATCCTTGTCGACGTCATAGGACTGGGAGACATAGTCGCGTCCGGAGAAGGAGAGCGCATATCCGTGGCTGAGATGTCCGCCTCCGTTGACGCTCATTCCCATGATCCTGTCGCCAGGGTTAAGAACGGAACGGATGGCAGCCATATTGGCCGTCGATCCCGAATAGGGCTGGACGTTGGCAAAACGGCAGTGGAAGAGTTCCTTCGCCCTTTCCCTCGCAATCTCCTCGACTTTGTCGACATTGAGGCATCCGCCGTAATATCGTTTTCCCGGATAGCCCTCGGCATACTTGTTGGTCAGGACGCTTCCTTGGGCCTTCAAAACGGCCAGGGAGACGAAATTCTCGCTCGCGATCAGCTCCGTGGAATCCTCTTGCCTCTTCCTCTCGTTCTCGATGGCCGAAAAGACTTCCTCGTCTTCCATACACACGCTTTTGACCGTCATGGAAAGCTCCTCCGTTTTCCATCCATTATAGTTCCACAAGGCCGGACTTTCCCACAGGATGCGAAAAAAGTTGGACAGGGAAATCGAAGACCGCCGCCTGGAATCCTAAATCCATCGGCCGTCCTCCCAAGAGGCAAGGCATCATGATGGGCGAGAAGGAAAGCCAGCGATATCCCGCACAGGACTTCGACATATTTGTGTGCTATTGACGGAAATCGAACGGTAGAATATTATTAGTTCCATGAGTATGCCATCCTTGCTGATGTTCACCGGAGACATCCAAAACAAAGTATCGGAGATTTTCGATTGCTGGTTCGGGCTCAAAGAATCAATGGAGAAAGTGAAATACCAATATCGGCCTTACGACAAGATCAAGAGAGTCCGATTGCGGGCGGTCAACTTCTTTAAGTCCCAATTGAAGGACGATTTCATTTACGTCAATCATGACCCGAACAAGGCGAGGGTATCGCAAAGAGAAGACGGCGTTTTCGTGGTCACCGTTCCGGTCATCGCCCGTGCGCTGAAAAGCGTCGATGCCCCGGGCATGCCCTCAACCTCGGTCTATATCGGCACGGCCCGTCGCAATCGTTATTTGACCGAACGCGTCTATTCGCAAAACGTCGACTTGTCGAAAGCCTGGAACGAAGTCCAGGAGGATATCGCCAACGCCGAAAGGTGGCTCAAGGAGATCCTCGAAGTGAAGCTGACTTTCGGTCCGTACGGCGGCACCCCTTTCGAGCTCCATTTCGATGTCGTCACTTTCGAAAAAGCCTAGCCGCTTGGCGGATAGCCTGGATCGGTTCGCCAATTCGCAAACCGCCATTTGAACCGGATCCGTCTCTTGTATAAAAAACAGCTTTTGTCCCTTGAAGAGAAAGGCAGATTTTCTCGATTGCCAAAAGCGATTCATGACCCGATTCGATTCGAATGCGTTTTGCACGTAAAGGAATTGGATGTTCTTTCATCACCATTTTCTACGCCAGCCCACTCCCCTTGACGCCACAGCGTCCATCAAGACATGTGGACGTCGACACTTTGGCAAGACCACGGAAAAAGAATGGACGAGACTGTAGCGACAATTGTTTCTTATGCCATTTTGAAACGATACAGTCTGGACTACGAAGCAATAGCAAATAGTGAAGAGAACGGAATCGTCGAAACTCTGTCAAGAGTTTTTTCGAGTTTTTCTATAAAGCAGTGGAAAGAACAGGGTTTATACTTGCTTTGGCAAACATGAGAAGGCCAGAAAGGCGATGGGGATGAGAAAGAAAATCATTCCGAAGAAGCCGTATAATACAAGCGGCTACCACGTCACGGATCATGCCGTGAAGAGGATGAAGGAGAGGAACGTGTCGAAGGGGGAGCTTGGTTACAATCTTCGGCACAAGCCAAGATTCAAGACCTCGGTGACGATGAACTACGGCAACGAGCCTTCCTACGGGAGGTTCGGTTGGAACAGGATATTCGCCGCCATCAATCCGTTCCGAAAGAGGGTCATAACCGTTTATCCCTATGGGGAAAGGACTCTGAAGAAAGCGAAAAGAAAGGAGATGCACAAGCATGGTCAAGGCAAGTGACTTCCTAGTCGGCTTCATCAAGGAGCATTATTCAAAGGACGAGATCTCCAAATTCATGCCTTTGACAGAGGACTCCTTGTACGATTTGGAGGTGGATATCGCCCACAGGTTCGAATATTTCCTGGTAAACAAGCAGGAGAATGGCGAGCCTATCGACATGAAGCTTCTCGAGGACGCCACCAAGGCGGGAGATGAGCTGAGAGACAACGAAATCGACTTGGAAGATCTAAGCAATCGGCTCAAATAAGAAATGCTGAAGCAGAGAGGGCTCCGAAGCGAGTCCTTTTCTTTTTCTTGAAGAGATGGAACAATAATCGTGTTTCTACCTCCTTCGAACTTCCCTTCATCTAAGACTTTTTCCAGAAAGGAATATTCTTTCGATGACCTTGAAGAAGTAATTTTCGTATGCCTTGTCGTCATGGATTCATCTTCTCTCGACGAAGCTCGTCCAGCCACTTCCGGACGTTCCGCGGATGGACTCGGAGGTGGACCCGGAACATCCGCTTGACCACGTTGCAGAAAAGGTTTGTCTGGTTCAGAACAGCGTGGGTGCATCTAAGCGGGATATGTCACCAGGAATGCCACCCACGACATACAGAAAAGAGATATAACAAAAGGCAATTGGGGTATAATTTCAGAAAGAGGTCACTTCTTAGAACGAAGACCAAAAGGGACATCTTCGGAAGACCGGCTTACAAGCGTTTCAGCTTGAACAAAATCCTGAGCGTGATCAATCCGTTCAACAAAAACGTATGCTCGGTGAGACGATTCCACGACAAAGAATTGAGAAAGGACATGAAAGCATATGAAAAAAATAATAGTCAGCGATGAGTCTATTGAATTTATCAAACGTTTTTTATCTGTCGAAGCCTTGAGAACCATACTTCCGGTAACAAGCGAAAATGTATATGACCTCATCGATTTTTTGGAAAGCGAGGTTGAAGTTCCTTTGACCCAGCAAGAAGAGGCCGGAGAAGAGATTGATCACGATGCTCCGTTGAGTGCGGTCAAGGCCATCGATGAACTTAACTGGAACCCCGAATGCATCGACTACGAAGACCTCAACAGAAGACTTGCAAACGATTGATCGTTCTAGAATTATCGCATTTGATTTGAACTCCGGGAGGAGCGTAAAAGTATGTGTTGCCCGGAAACCTTGCACACGACCGCTGTGCAAAATCTCCGACACAAAATCGGTTCAAAAGCGACAACTAATCCCTCAAGCAACCGATGGGGATGACATCGACGCCATCGGGACGGCGATAAGCCATCTCCCCTCCGGTCAGGACGATCATGAGATCGGGCACTTTCAACGGGCATTGCTTTTCGCTTGCGATCTTCTCTTCCAAGAGGCGACGGATCTCCAAAAGATGTCTTGCGCCCTCCTCGATTTCCGCACTCCCCAGTTTGCATTCGACAAGGGCATAGCGGCCATCGTCCCGGTGTAGGACGAAATCCGCTTCCAGGCCATACCGGTCATGATAGTAGGACAGGTGTCCTCCCGTTTTCTGCGAATACACGCGCAAATCCCGGGCGCAGAGGTTCTCGAAGAAGAAGCCGAAGGTCTTGAGATCGGTCTCAAAATACTCGGGCGCGAGACCAAGGGCAGCGATTCCAATCGATGGATCGACGAATTCCCTCTTGTGACGACTCTGCATCGAGGAAGCCGAGCGGATTGCCGGTGACCAAGCCGGGACATCCTCGATGACAAAGAGACGTTCCAGCGCCGAGAGATAGCTATCGAGGGTACCGATGGACATCCCCGTGTCCTGGGTGTTGATGTCCTGCAAAAGGGTCGTCTTTTTCACCATCGTCGATACGTTTCTCGCATAGGAGGAAAGAAGCGCCTTTGTCTTGGCCGGATCTCGGCGGACGCCATCGACTGTCGAGATTTCCGTTTCGCAGACACCATTCAGATAGTCCTTCGGAACGAGCAGTTGCGCCTTCCGGGAAGTCATGAAGAGCGAAGAAGGCCATCCTCCTCGGCAAGTGGCGAAAAGCAGGTCTTCCACGCTCAGGGAAGAAACCATTCCGTCGATGTCATAGTTCGGATCGCAAAAGAGTCTGTCCAAGGAAAGGGCGCCATTGGATTCGCCCGTCTCGAATAGGCTCATCGGATAGAGTTTCATCCGTGCGATCCGTCCGATTCCGGAATGCAGGATCTGCTTCTCGTCGACGGCATTTGATCCTGTCAGGATGTATTGCCCCAAAAGCCCGCTTCGGTCGACATCATGCCGTACGGCATCCCAAAGCACGGGAATCGTCTGCCATTCATCGAGAAGCCTTGGCTTGTCCCCCTTGAGGAGCAAGGACGGCTTCACGGAGGCCGTGGAGATATAGGAGGAACGGCGATCAGGATCCTGAAGGGACAGGACACTCCTCGCCTGATGAGAGGCGAGCGTCGTCTTTCCACACCATTTGGGGCCGACGATCAAGACCGCACCGGAAGCCTCGAGGCGGTCTTGCAGTTCACTGTCCGCAATACGCGGAATATAGCGTGTCTTTCCAATCATTTCCATAGCATTATGATAAGGGTAATTTTGCTGGCATTCAAGATATATTGTGTGTTTTTGTGGTATTTCATTATGTGTTTTTGTTGTATTCTGTTGTGTGTTTTTGCGGCAACAATGACTTGTTCAAGGTATTCCAACACCTTCCACATAGAAATTCTTGTGCTTCCGCTCCTTGTCCGAAAGCTTTTCATGTCACCGACGCAACTTCTCTGATGCGTAAGCAAATGATTGCGAGAAAAATTGTATTATATAACAGTTCTAATATTTGAATAGAAGATACCGATTGTTACTAGGTTTCCTATTCCTCTTCGATCTTTTCACCGATTTCCTCTGCTGTATCAAGTTTTTTCTCGTCGCCATCGCTCAAAGAAACCAGAAACCTCTCGCATTTCGCACGGAACGGCCAGCCGAAGATGTCGAAATGTTTCTTCAGCCCTTCCGCCATCTCGACCACGTTCTTTCCCTCGTGGATGTTAATCTCTTCATCAAGCCACATGTTATCCTTGAAGAAACCCAACTGGCGCTTTTCGGTAACAAAGATAATCCCTTCCGACGAGTCGATGTTCTGCCAGTGCTTGTCTCCCTTGAATACATTCGCAGTGTCCCTTAGCAACAGGATATCGACGACTTTCTCATCGAGTGTGATGACAATGAGTTTCGATTCTTTTGAATTCTCAAACGGATTCACGTCATCTCTCAAGGCTTCGATATCGAAATGCGGAAGCCAGTCACCGCCAGCAAAGCAGTTATCAAACCAGTCGAGACTGTTTGTGAGAAGGTAGTTGCCTTTCTCGGTCTTGATTTGAATCTTGTAAACAGCCTCGTTGTCCGTCATTTCCCGGCGGTAAACGAATGAGATGTTCTCTTGCCCGATGATTGCTTTCAAATCTTCTTTTCCCTTTTCAGAGATCGATAAGTCCAAGTCTTTCATTTCCGGGTTTCTCCTTCCTTTACGAAATGAATTTTCTGATCTACTATTCCAGCGGAGTCGTTGTTTTTTTTCACGCTTATCATGACAGCGGGGGCATGGCTGGGATCTGGATGGTCGATACGTAGAGTTATTATGGAGCCATCCTGCAAATTTGCGTGCCACCTCTTGCCTGGCTTGTCTTCCGTTATTTCGGAAACTCCCCTGACAAGTTGGTTGAATAGAATCCGAGCTTCTTGCTTATGATTGCTATTCACATACACAAGGCGGACATCGATACTCGTTCCCTTTCTGTGTTCTCCGAAATACCCTGTCTTTGGATCATACTTATAGAGTGGATTGGCCTTCACCAGCAACGAGTTTTCCCTTAGCGTTGCGGAATGTTGTCGCAAAGACGATTTTACAGATACTCCCATCTCATTTTACTCCTTTCTCTTGCGAATGGGTCCTCTCGAACTCCGACGGATACCTGTGAAACCTGGTCCGTCCAAAAAAATCACGAAAAACGTCATCCGGCATATAGCCATAAACAAGGACATCCGTCGGCTCGATGACGTCCAACATCCTTCCAAGTCCATCCCTGAAGCAATTCCGGAGAAGGTTCCCCGTGGCCCTGTCCCTGGCAATGGCGCCGTGCGTGCCAATCGAAACGACCGAATGTTTCGGAATGCCAAGGAAGCAGAAATCGAATGTTGACGGGTCTCCCCACCGAACATTGGGAATCACCGATATTCCCCTACATTGTTCGTAATACCCGATTGCCCGACTCATGTATGTGGCCGCCGCCTGAATGCAATGTGGCATGCCGATGACAATCGTGGGATCTGGAGTGATAATTCCATCAAACCTTGAAATCAATTCATCGTACTTCCTCGTGTCCGTAAGGATTTTTCCGTATTGACGATCATGGATATAGAAATGAAGGTAGCCATGCGTTGTTTTTGAGGTCTTGGCTTTGTCAAACGGAATGAGGGTCGCCGGGATCTCTCCGGTCGTGTTGAGCAGTCTTGGAATCCCGTCCCTTCCTTCAAACCGTGCCCCGTCGACAAGGTAGTCTTGGAAACCGTCATCAAAAAAAGTTTTTTTCATGGTTGTTTCTCCTTGTAATGAGAGTGAGCGAACATTTTTGATACAATATTCGTATTGCATCGAAACTTGTCTCAACTCGCCAATAGATTACAAAAAGCACACTGGCGGATAAGGAAACGAGGGAAATCGAGGGAAATTTCGATACATGACCTTCAGTGAATTGTGCATGATGCTCGAGCCATTCTTGAAGAGCGGTTGCAAAAGCAAGGCAGAAGTTTTCGATTTGATTGTGTTGAACTCGATAAGTGATGCGGGCAGTGAAATCGGACAAGACATAGCAAAGATGACTCCAAAACAGAAAAGGAATCTTTTCAGTGGCATCAGTTCGATATCCAGGATAGCGGAAAGGATATACCCCGTTTTGGACACTTCAGGCCTAGTGAAGGTTTTGGAAGATACCATTCAAGGCGATTCACTTGCGAATTTCGTTGAAACGTTCAGCTGTTACGTTGGAAATGTGACCAAAGAGAACTTTGCTCAAAAAGTCGCAGACCAGTTCAAAAAAATCATCTTCGATAGTTCCGCAACGTTTCGAAGCGCCCAGCTTCAAGGAACCGCCACGCTGCGGGCGCAACTTTTCGAGGAAGATGATGGAATTTGCCCCTGTTGCGGGAAAAGCCTTAGTTTAAATAGCGCAGACGAAAACGCCATAGTTGCCACTAAACTTGATACCTTTGACTCCGATACTGGCAGGCCATACAAAATGATTGGCCTTTGCAAAGATTGCGCAAATCTTTATACGATTGGAAAGCTTGACAAAGATTTGATCCATGCCAAAGAGAGACTGGAAAAGAAAGCCAATCTTCGAAAGCAAGCCGGAACCATTTCAGTTGATGGAAAACTGATGTCTGCGATTGAAATCCTTTTAAAAGAATCAAAAACGTCTGATGTGGTTTTGAATATGAAAAGCCTAAAAATAAATCAAAAAGTTAATAAAGAAAATGAGTTGTTTCTCTACAACAAAATTAAATCGAATGTCGCCCATTATTTCCCGAATCTCTACAAGTTGTTCGGGGAACTTGATGGTTAAGAGCGACGTTCATACGAACTTCTCTCTTCCACGATAAGGACGGCCTTCTTGTTTGCAGAGAAGGAATCCCAAAACAAGGAGGATATTTTCAATCTCCTTGTCGACAAAGTCTCCATCGCCGGCTGTTGTGACAAATCCGTCGCTGAAATCATCGTCTCCTATTTCGTTCAAAGCTGTGAGGTCTTCCATGAGATTTCCAAATAAGGTCAATCGATACAAGACCACTATCATTTATCAGATGACGGAGATTTTAAACTCACTGGGATTTGAGTCGGCACCAGCTGATTTGTATCGCAAAGTATCCAAGAAAATGGATTCAAAGGCATTTTATGAAGCATTAAGTGCCTTGTATGCCATTGGGCGAATAGAGATGTCAGAAAAAGGAAGGATCAGAAAATGTTGAAAGAAATCAAATGCGATAAATTCTCAAACAAAATCAAGGACAAGACCATACGGTTCATGCTTGGCCTTAATTGTGTCGTTGGTACGGATGATGCCTTGAACTCCATCGGAAAGTCCAGCCTTCTCATGATGGTGGATTTTTGTTTTGGAGGCAGTGACTATACCAATAAAGACTCCGACATAATCAAAAATGTTGGCGACCATACCATCTACTTCACTTTTGAATTCGATTCTCGCGATTATTATTTTTCTAGAGAGACTTCCGATCCGAATCACTATCATGAATGCGATTCTTCCTATACTCCAATCGGGGAAAAAAGTCCATCGATTGCTTGAATTCCTTTCTTCGAGAACAATATTTCGGCTCATCTGTCGTATCTTCCTTCAGAGGCTTGGTCAATACTTTCGCCAGGATCTATGGCAAGGGAAATTACGACGTGGAGAAACCGCTCAAAACTTATGGCAACGACGCAAAAGACGAAAACGGAATTAAAGTTCTCATTGATCTTTTCGGGAAGAGAACACTACTGAACGAAATTCTAGCGAAAATCGAGCAAGCTGAAAAGACGAAAAAGGCGTGGAAGGACGCAAATAAATATGGCTAGTCTATTCGCCGATCAAGACAGCCTCCGATGTCAAAGCTGCCAAAGAGGAAATTGCCCGAATCCGGCAAGAAATCGATTCACTGGTCAAAAGTCAAGACCAAGCCTCTTTGGTTGCAGACGAAAGACTATCGCAAGCGGACATCGACCTCAAATCCGAGCAGATTTGTCTGATGAGAAAAAGAAAGATGCTTTCGATTCGTCTCAACAGTCTGGAATCCATGACCGGAGATAATCTTCTCATGACGGAAGACGATATGCAAAAACTTGTTTCCATTTTTCCAAATGTCAATCTCAAATCACTAACGGAAATCAATGAATTCCAAAGGAATTTGAGCATCAACGTCAATGAAGAGGTCAATCAACAAAAAGCAAATCTGAATGACAAAATTTCCGAAGTGAATAAAAGACTCCGGGAAATCAACGATGCCCTCCTCAAAAACAATGTGTCGCCTCGAATCCCTAAGGCCTTTCTCGAAGCGTTCCAAGCCAAAAACGATCAAATCAAAAAGCTGGAAAACCAAGTGGCTATGTACGAAAAGAAAAAAGAATTGGATAACAAGATCGCAAATGACAAGCTTCAGCTTGGCGAAGAATATTCCTATGTCCTTTCAAGCATAGAAAAATCATTGAATGAAAAGCTTGCCGAATTGAATGACAGCATTTACAAGGAGAAAAGATTTGCGCCAACGATGACCCTTTCCGACTTTTCCCATTACACTTATAAAACTCCAAATGACAAAGGTGCGGGCACGGAATATAAGGGTCTTCTTCTATTTGACATGGCTGTCCTTGAATTGACAAAGCTTCCTTTTGTCATTGATGATTCGATGCTTTTCAAAAACATGTGGGACGAGCCAGTCGAAGGCTTGTTCCGCATTTACAATAACTCAAGGAAACAAATTTTCATTGCAATAGACAGAATCAACGTTTTTGAAAATGAAGTTCAAAAGATCATCACACAACATCAAATTGTTCGATTAGGAAACGGAGAAAACACTCTGTTTGGGCGCATATGGTCAACGGCAGAATAAATCAATTGTAATCCAGTCCTTCTGTCTTTCATTTATGTCATTACCTGGACAAGTCAAAAAAGGAACGTCGTCCACCTTTCTTGGCAACTCATCCTTTAATCGCATAGCTATATCACGTATAACCGTAAGCAGTCAAAAGAACAGTTTGGCTCTCTTTCCCTAGCCTTCGAATGCCCTAAATGATAGGACGAACTTGCCGAGAGAAGAGAAATAAACACCGGCTAAAATTTGGGAACGATTTTGCCTCGGTCTTCTATCCTGAAATAGGTTTATAGAAAGTACTTTACCTGGGATAAAAATGCGTTTGCTTGTCCTTATGTCGCCATAAAATTAGATTCATCTTCATCCGATCTCCTCTTCGGGTCTTTCGCCGATTTCTTCTGCCCTTTCGACCTCTCTTTCCGTTCCGTCTTTCAGGGAGAGGACGACCCTCTTGCACTTCGCACGGAAGGGATATCCGAAGATGTCGAAATGGTCCTTGAGGCTCTCGAGGCCATCCATGGCATTTCTGCCTTTGCAGAGGACAAGTTCTTCGTCCAGCCACATGTTCTCCTTGAAGAATCCATATTGGGCTTTGTCCATGACAAGAATGATTCCTTCCGAGGATTCCATTTTCTGCAGATATTTTTCGCCATCAAAGACATTGGCCTCATCCTGGAGGATCAAGATATCGGTAATCTTTTCTCCAATTTCATCCGTGATGATCTCTTCGGAGCTTCGATGCGCAAACGGATTCTTACCATCCGGAAGCTTTTTGAAACTCAAGCAAGGAAGATCGTCGGGACCCGAACAGAAATCCTCGAACCAACCAACATCATTGTCGATGAGATATTTTCCATGCGGAGTCGTAAGTTCCACCTTCTGGAAAACGATGTTTCCGGAACCGAATTTTGCATATCGCACGGAAACAAGTTCTTGACCGATCATTTCCTTCAACAGTCGGATTCCCTCCTGGGATATGGATAGATTCAGATCTTTCATTTCTTGTCTTCTCCTTTCTTTACGAAATGTATCTTCTGCGTCCTAATCCCAGCCGGGTCATCGCTTTTCTTCACGCTGATCATGACGGCCGGTTCGTGTTCCGGGGTAGGATGCCTAATCCGCAAAGTGATGACAGAGCAATCCTCAAGCACGGCACTCCACTTTTTCCCCGGAACACTCTCATCGATTTTCGTTCCGACAACGAATTGGCGGAACAATTCCCTCGCTTCTTCTTCAGGATCTTCGGCATAGATTAGCCTCGTCTTAATCTTGTTCCCCGAAACATAAGTCCCGAAGTATCCACTTCTTGGATTGTAATGGTAAAAGGGGTTCGACTTTACGGGCAAGGAATTCCTTCTCAACGTGACGCCCATATCATTTTACCCCCATCTTCCCTGGATGCGTTAGCTCGGCCATGGTTCCGCGAGCAATACCCTCCCGGAATCCTTCCCTGAAAACAAACTTCTTCATACGTTCCCTCCGATGGAGTCGAGAGTGCTTAAGAAAACGGAAGACGAGTCTCTCGGTTCGCCAATAGCCTACAAAAAACATCCGCTCAAAAAAGGAAATGTGGGAAAGCGAGGGAAATCGGGGGAAATTTCAGCGCCTGATTCTGGCATAAAGATCGAAAGGTGAGCTGAACGCCATCAAAAGCAAAAACGAATTTTGTATTCAATGTTCGTTTTGCTCAGCGATTTTTGTTTTCTAATACTTTATTTTGGCAGTTACAATAATTGTGGAGATTGGTCTAGAAGTATGTGTATTTGAGAAAAGCGATTGAGGGGTTCAACTCCAAACTGAAGAAGGAGACGAGAAGGCGCGTCATGATGAACTCGGAGGAGAACGTAACAATCGTGATTACTTTCGTCTACCGCAACTACAACAAGAGCGCCGGAAGAATCACCCAGAGACACTTCTCGTAGCTGACAGAGGAGTAGAGGGAGGAGGCAGGAAGATGCAGCTCGGGTTTCACACATAATTCTTGTAACTATCCATAATGTCGGCCGTGTTTTATGTGCAAGCAATGATTTTAAAGAAAAAGCCTCACCAGATTTTTCTAGTGAGGCGTGAATGAGCTTGTTATAGACTTAATTTTCTTTCTTGTCTTCTATGATTTCCCAATGACCGGTTTTTGATGAACCTACAAATTTAATTGAGTCAGATTCTTTTATAATTCGCGCTACGGTCTTTACGCTCTTCCCAATGATAGCAGCTAATTCTTCTCTTGTTATTCTTTCATTCTTTTTTATGGCGTCAATTATCTTACTTAAATCATTTTGAGGGACATTTTGAGGGACATTGTCCTCCAAAGAAGCTTTTTCATAATTCAAATCCGGTAAGACGCCCCTAAACCATTGAAGACGATTTATCAAAAAGTTTCTAATATCATAATTAGGATAAGCTTCTCTAATTCTCTTGATTCCCGTTCCATAATTTTCTATGAATCCGAGCCTATGCAACACAGCTATCAATTTTGGATTTCTAAAGGACTGAATTCCTAATAAAATGTCATCAATATTATATCTATAAATTCCGCCAGGATTAGTTATTTCGACTCTATCGACATAAAATTCTATTTTAATGTTCGATGGCATACTATAATCAGCATGGCAGATGGCATTTAAAATTGCTTCTCTTAAACTCTTACCAGGATAAGATTTTGTTTCTTGTCTTATGCCTCTCATATCTAGATGGGCTTATCATGGACATCGCATCGAAATGCTTTGATTATTTCTATAATGGCAATCATCCAGAGAAAAACATCAGTGTGCTATGCAAAAAAGAAGACTGCTGGAAGGCTATAAAAGAAATTCAGATTTTTCCTTCGGATGAAGCAAGAAAAATACTTATTTCCAGAGATGAATACAAGGCTAATCAGATTTCTGCTAAACATGAACAAACAAGAGAGAACGCTGTAACTGATACGATTTTGGTTTATCGAATATCTCCTAACGGGTGGCAGGAATGCCTAGATTGCGGAACGGAACAAGGAATTCTCAACCCTAAAGAACAATCGATTATCTCCTCTTTGATAAAGTCACTGACAACAGGTCGTTTTGTCCTATCGGGAGCACAGATCAAAGTTGTAATTGGAGCCCTAGAAAAATTAAAAGAAGCCAAAATATGCAAAGATGGTATGATTCAAGACGATGCCTGATTGAGTGGATTAGAAGGCTATCTGAGATTGAACATCAAAGGACTTCCAATCTCCGTAAGACCATCTCACATACCGGGTCTCCTTCTGAATTAAAAGAAGTGAGAATCACAGTCTTGTCCGAAGATGTTTGTGTTTTTCTCTCTCCTTTGCAACTTCTTCCCAAAGAAAGCGTTTTTCGTCTTTCTTTCTTCGGCTTGCCTGCTTAAAATCAAGGCGTATGAAGAAGAAAGAATGCTTTGTCTTCGACTTCGACGGGACCTTGGTCGATTCCAACGAATTGGAGAAGGTCACGATGGTCGAGACGATCCACCGCTATCACGATCCCTTTTTCCGTCCGGATGCAATCTATCGTTATTTCGGACCGACGGAAGATGGCATTCTGAAGAAGATCGTCGCTCCCGAAAAAATCGAGGAAGCTCTTTCCTTTTTCTTCGACTATTATGAGAAAAGACAGGAAGATCTGTTGATTCCCTTCCCAGAGATGGAAGAGATTCTCAAGCTCCTCAAGGAAAAAGGAAAACGTCTCTTCCTCCTGACGGGAAGAAGCGAAAGGACTCTCCTTCTCTCCCTGAGGAAGCTTTCCTATGAAAATTACTTCGAAAAGTGTTACTGGGGTTCCCAGGAGAGCGTCAACAAGCCCGATTCGATGAGAAAGCTTCTGGAAGAGAACCACCTCAAAAAAGAGGATGTCGTCTATGTCGGGGACACCCTGGAAGACATCCGCTCGATGAAGGAGGTCCCGGTCGACCTCCTCTCCGCCGGCTATTCCCACTCCAAGACCTATGACGAGGAGCTGGAAAGAAACAATACCGGCAATGTCTGTCATACGATCCGTGAGCTCAAGAGCAAGCTTATGAAACTGCTCTAGGAGGCGAGAAGATGGAAGAGATTCTCGAGCAAGGCACAGTCAAGGAAAACGACATCCACGAGCTTCATGCCCTCTTGGTCACCAACGAGAACGAAAAGGTCCGCCAGTTCGCAAAGGACTTTTCGATTGTCTCCCTGGCCGAGGAGCTCAATTCCCTCTCGGAGAACGAGACGGTCCTGTTCTTCTCCATCGTCCAGGACTATGACAAGCTGGGCGAGATCTTCGCCTATCTGCTCTTCCGCCACAAGATCGCCGTCGCCGAGGAGCTCGACAGCAAGAGGTTTTCTCTCCTTCTCGCCAACGTCCCCAACGACGACCTCGTCGATTTCCTGACCGACCTCAACAAGAACCGGAGAGAAAAGATTCTGGCCTTGATCCCGGCAAGGAGAAGGAAAATCCTGGGCTCCCTGGCGCGCTTCGGGGACGACACGATCGGCTCCATCATGACCACCGAATACCTGGCCGTCTCTCCCGAGAAGACCGTGAAAGAAGTCCTGGATCTGATCCGCACGGTCGGAAAGGACCAGGAGACCGTCCGGACGATCTTCGTCACCGACGAAGGAAACCATCTCTTGGGCATCCAGAGCCTGGAAGAGCTGATGTTCTGCAAGGAAGATGAGAAAATCGGGGACGTGATGAGCAAGGACTTCCCTTCCATCAGCCCCATCTCCGACCGAGAGGAAGCGACACGGATCTGCCGGCAGTTCGACCTTCCCGTCCTTCCGGTCGTCTCCAGGAACAACGACCTTCTGGGCATCATCACCTTCGACGACGTCCTGGATGTCATCGAGGAGGAGAACACCGAGGACGTCCTCAAGCAGGCCGCCATCGCTCCCGGAAAGACTCCGTATCTCGAGACCCGTTCCTTCCGCCTGGCCCGGTCCTATGCCATCTGGCTTGTCATCCTCCTTGTCATCAATACCTTCTCGGGCATGGTCATCTCCAGCTTCGAGAACGCCCTTCTGACCTTCCCGGTCCTGGTCTCCTTCATCCCGGCTTTGGGCGATTCCTGCGGCGATGCCGGCGACCAGACCTCCTCCATGGTCACAAGGTCGATTGCCACCGGGGAGCTCAACTCCAAGAACTGGTTCAAGGCGGTCGGGAAGGAATTCCTGGCCGGAATCATCACGGCCTTGATCGTCGCCGTCTTCAACTTCGCTTGGGTCCTTTTGGAACTCAACACTCCGATTCTCAATATCACATCGGAGATGGAACAGACCTTCATCACTCTCTTCGGTTCGATTCTCAACGGACAGCTTGTCATCGCCGCCATCGTCTCCGTCAGCTTCTTCTTCGGGATTGCGGTTGCGAAGCTGCTGGCTTCGGTTCTGCCCTTCTTGGCCAAGGCCCTCCATCTCGATCCGGCCGTGATGTCCGGCCCCTTGATCGCATCCATCATGGACATCCTGACCCTGCTTCTCTACTTCTCCGTCTCGATGGCCATCATCGATGGCATCGATCCCGGAACGATCGAGCCTTTTGTCGCATTGCTCTAGGAGGAAAAGATCTATGGGAGAAGAAAAGAAGAATCTCCTCGAGAGCTGGCAGCCTGAGGAAGAGGAGCTCAAGGTCGACAAGGACCTCGGGCCGGTCTATCACCATCCGGAAGGCCTCGATGTCGTCAAAAAGACCTTGGAAGAGAAGGATGCCAACAAGCTTCGAGAGCTTGTCCAGGCTTTCGACCGCCATACCTTGGCGGCCTTGCTAGAGGAAGAAAGCGACGAGACCCTGGTCTTCTTCTTCCGCGCCGTCAAGAGCGACGACTCGGCCGAAGTGTTCACCCTGCTCTCACCGAAGACCAAGAAGCGCCTGATCGAGGCCTTCTCGACCGATGCCATCCAGAAGCTTCTGGAAGAGATGTCGACCGACAACGTCGTGGACTTCGTCGACGACCTTCCGGCCAACCTGGTCCACAAGGTCCTGCGCTCGGCCAGCAAGGAAGACCGGGAGAGGATCAACTCCTACCTCCGCTTCAAGGACGACTCCGCCGGAACACTGATGACCTGCGAATATCTCTCCTTCCGCGAGACGGACAACGTCCGGGATGCCGTCGACAAGATTCGGGAGGAAGGCCCGGACATGGAGACGATCTGGTTCTCCTTCGTCACCGACGAACAGAGAAGGCTTGTCGGGACCTTGCGTCTGGATCACCTGTTGGAAGCCGATCCCGAGGACTCTCTCTCCTCGGTGATGGAAAGAGACTATCCGAAGGTCGATGTCGACACGGACAAGGAAGAGGTCGTCCGCGCCTTCCGCCACTATGACATCTCGGTCATGCCAGTCACCAACAGCACCGGAAGGATGGTCGGAATCATCACCTTCGACGATGTCCTGGATGCCGCAAACGCCGAGATCAGCGAGGACATCGCCATCCAGTCGGCCGTCACTCCGAGCGAAAAGCCCTACAGCCAGCAGACCGTCTTCGGCCTGGTCAAGGGCTATGTCGTCTGGATCATCGTCCTTCTGATGCTCAACACCTTCACCTCCTCCACGCTCTCCTACCTCCAGAACACGCTCAACGCCATTCCCTTGCTCCTGGCCTTCATCCCGACGATCATGGGCACCAACGGAAACGCCTCCGACCAGACCTGCACCGTCGTCACAAGAGAGCTGGCCTTGGGGCACATCACGCACAAGAACTATTTCAAGACGATCTTCAAGGAGTTCAAGGCCTCCCTTCTGACCGCCTTGATCATGGCCTTCGTCTCCTTCCTCTGGATCCTGGTCGAGCTCTACAGCGGAATCATCACCCTGACCGACGCCGACCAGCAGATCATCACCTCCGCCTACGGCTCAAGGGATGCGCTCTTCCTCTCGGTCGCGGGCTTGATCGGATTGACCTTCCTGATCGTGATCATCATCGCCAAGTGGCTCGGAGCGACCCTTCCGATGCTGGCCAAGCTTGTCCATCTCGATCCCGCTGTCATGAGCCAGCCCCTCATCTCCAACATCCTGGACATCATCTCGATCTGCGTCTATGTCCTGTTGGCCAACTTGGTCATGCAAGGACTTCCGCCCCTGTTCGGATAACAAGGAGAAGGACATGTGCTGCCATTATCAGCTCTTGAAGGAAGACTGGTGGAAGTTCTCCGACTTCCCGGGCTTCTATGAGAGAATCCAGACCGACATCCTCGAGAGCACCCTGGCCCCCGGCCTTGTCCTGGAAGAGGGGAGGATGGTCCTTCGTCCCCTCTCCTTCGGCCTAGACATCGTCGAGAAGAAGGTCCTCAACGCCCGAGTGGAGACCGTTGCGGAAAAGGAGCTCTTCTGCTCCTCCTACAGGCAGAGGAAAGCCCTTTTCCCCTGCTCCCTCTTCTTCGAGAAGGACGAGAGGAAGAAGGAGCACGCCTTCGCTGGAGAAGGCCTGCTTTACCTGGCCGGCTTTTACAAGCAGGGCGAGTTTGCGCTCCTGACACGTCCGGCGGACAAGGTCGTCTCCTTCCACCACGAAAGGATGCCTCTTCTCATCCCTCGCGATCACGCCAAGGATTATCTCAGGGGCCTTTTCTCTCTCTCCTCTCTCCTTGCCATGGAGGTCAAGATCTTCTCCCTGGACAAAGAGCAGCAGGGGACGCTCTTCTAGAATTTCCTCTGCCTATCAAGCTGATAGAGGGCAATCGCGATCGAGGTCGTCAGATTGAGGGAGTCCACCTCGTCGGACTGCTCGATCCTGACGGCGTTTTCGTTATGGAGCTCTTCGGGAAGGCCACTTGCCTCGTTTCCGAAGACCAGGGAACAGGGACTCCGGAAAGACACCTCTCCCAGAGGCCTTGCCTTCTGGAGGATGAAGGGATAATAGGGACGATCGAATTCCTTTCGATAGTCTTCGAAGGAGTCGTAGACCTTCATCCGGAGGTGAAAGAAGGCCCCCATCGAGGACCGGATCACCTTCGGATCGAAGAGGTCGCAGCAATCCCGGATCAGGGCGATGTCGTGAAGGTGAAAGGCCAGAAGGGAGCGCATCGCGTTGCCGAGGTTTCCCTTGTCCCTGGGAGCGACGAGGGCCAGATGGTCCTTCTCCGGATCGAGTTTCTCTTCCTTCTTGAGGAACTCCGCCATCACGTATCCGTTCTCCTTGCCGGAGATCTTCTCGATGGCCTTGCTTGAGAGGGTCCTCCGCTCCTTCGGGACAAGACGTTCGATCTTTCGATAGGCATCGCTCTTGAGGGCATCCTCGGAATAATAGAGACGGACAAGCCTCTCCGGGCACTGCTCCAGAAGCTGCAAGACGAGGAAGTATCCGACCGCGAAGGTCGTCTTCTGCTCCTTGGTGTATTTGGTCATGTGTGCATTCTAAGCGCATCGACAGGAAAAGGAAAGGCCTTTTCCTTCCGGCACGAAAAAACCTCGGCCGATGCAAACCGAGGTTTTCTTTTCGTCCCTTATTCGGCGACGTAGGGAAGAAGGGCCATGTAACGGGCGCGCTTGATGGCCTGGGCGAGCATCCTCTGATGCTTGCTGCAGGTTCCCGTGATGCGGCGCGCCGTGATCTTTCCGGAAGGAGAGATGTACTTCTTCAGGAGCTCGACGTCCTTGTAGTCGACGTGGTCGACGTGGTTCTTGCAGAAGTAGCAGATCTTCTTTCTGGGCTTGGGTCTACGATACATTTCCGTGATTCCTTTCCGCCTTCCCGAGGAAGGCTAGAAGGGCAGGTCGTCGTCCGAGGAGTCGATGCCCTCGTGCGCGACCGTGCTCTTTTCTTCCGGCTGGCTCTCGTTCTCTTCCGTGGCGCCCTTGCGTTCCAGGAACTGGACCGATTCGGCGACGACTTCGACGACCGAACGCTTCTGTCCGTTCTTGTCTTCGTAGTTTCGCTGGCTGAGGCGTCCGTCGACGCCGACCAGGGAACCCTTCGAGCAATACTTGGAGACGTTCTCCGCCGTCTTGTTCCAGCACGTGCAGGGGATGAAGCTGGCGGTCCGTTCCGCCCCCGCCTTGGCGAGATTGTCGACAGCGATCGTGAAGGACGTGACCGAGGCACCGGAGTTGGTTCTCTTCAGCTCCGGATCCCGGACCATCCTCCCGACCAGCACGACACGATTGATTCCAGCCATTGTCTTTTCTCCTTTGGTTCTGTCAGCAGACAGTGACAAGGAAGCGCAGGACCTTGCTATCCAAGCGGACGATGCGGTCGAATTCGTTCAGAGCCTTGGGCTCCGCCTTGAACTCGACGATGACGTAATAGCCTTTCGTCTGCTTCTTGATGGGATAGGCCAGATCTCTCATGCCCCACTCCTTGACGCCGGTGATGGTGGCGCCGTTGTCGGTGAGGATCTTGTGGAGACTCTCGATGGCGCCCTTGGTGGCCGCTTCGTCGAGGGTCGGCGCAAGAATGTACATGATCTCGTAATTCTTCATGCGTCTATACCTCCCTATGGTCTTTCGGCCGTTCCTACATCAGGGAACGGCAAGAAAGTATACGCTCCCTTTCGGGAGCATCAGATAGTATAGAAGATGAAGAGCCCGGAAGCAAAGCCTTTTTTCCTCCGTCCTGCCTCTTCACCTCCTATTGCCTTCCAAGGCGACCCTTGTTCAGGAAAGCGAGACCTTCCGGATGCCCAGGAGATGTCCCAGGACCAGGGAGAAGCCGAGGAAGACGATCCTCCTCTCCCCGAGGTCGATCCGCTGGAAGATTTCCCTTCGGGTATAGATCTTCCCGTCGTCGAAGAAGGTCACCTCCGTCGGATCTCCGCGGCGCAGGCTCCGCAGGATTCCTTCCAGTTCCTGGACCTCGTCCTCGCTCAGCTCGGGAAGCTCCTTCTTCCTCTTGGCGGAAACCGCCCTTTCGATTGCCTCCTCCTGTCCCCTCAGGGAGCGGAAGGGA
The DNA here is from genome assembly GCA_949299015.1 of uncultured Bacillota bacterium. Classification (GTDB taxonomy): domain Bacteria; phylum Bacillota_I; class Bacilli_A; order RFN20; family CAG-288; genus Enterosoma. Next base: position 30,271 of record CASFYT010000018.1, on the reverse strand, counting down.
AGCCAGGCCTTCATTCCTCTCATCGATGGTGTCCTCCTATCTGTTGGTGTCGGATCCAGTAGGTCGAGGAAGAAAGGAGGGCGGAGCAGGGCATGGCCTTGCTGGTTCCGTAACGTCTTCGGATCGTCTGAAGCGCCTCGTCGCACGCCCTTTCCCTTCGTTCCCCTTCCTCATCCCGGAAGAGCGTCCCCTGGAAGCTCTCCTCCCCGGAAAGGTCGCTCGCCACAAGGTGGATCCGGCGGTAGTCCCTTTCGGCCGGGACGAGGACGAGCGGCTTGAGGAAGGTCCAGAGCCGGAAGGAAGAGGAAGTCCTTTCCTCGAGGGCCAGGACGCGACGCACGGCCGTCCCGTCCTTGGCGCCGAGGACGAGGTCGATCCTCTTGGGAAGGACCCTTCGACGCTGCAGCTCCTCGGAAAGCTCGAGGACGAGGTCGTGGACCAGGGTGGGGACTTCCGCGCCCTTGTAGTCCCGCAGCAGGACCTCGCCGACGCTGACGGTCGACTCCCGGCTTTCGTAGCGGTCCTGGATCCGGGCGTCGTCCTCCCCGAGGGCATGGCAGTAGATTTCCGCTCCGATGACGCCGAGGTGGCGGCAAAGGTAGTCCCGATCGCCGGCGGCGATGTCCCCCATCGTCGCGAATCCGAGAGCGAGGAGCCTCCGCTCCAGATGGGAGCCGATGCCCCAGATCCGGGAGAGCGGACGGACGTTCCAGAGCTTCTCGGGAAGGTCCTCCTTCCGCCAGTAGGCGAGGCGCTCTCTTCTCTTCTTGGCCTCGAGGTCCATGGCGCACTTCGCCAGGAAGAGGTTGGACCCGATGCCGCAGGTGGCGACGAGGCCGCGCTTCTCCAAGAGGTCCCGGAGGATCTTCCGCGCATAGCTCTCGGGCGTGTCCCCCGCCCTCTTCAGATAGTGGGTCACGTCCAGGAAGGACTCGTCGATGGAATAGACGTGCAGGTCGGATTCGTCGACGTAGTCGAGGTAGACGGCGTTGACCGCGGCGCTCTCCTCGAGGTAGTCCTGCATGTGGGGCCGGGCGACGACGAGGCCGGGGATCCGGCGGTCGACCTCGGAGAGGCGGCAGCGCGACTTCACGCCATAGCGGCTCTTGATGTAGGGGGAGGCGGCGAGGACGATGGTTCCGTTCCCGCGGAAGAGGTCGGCCACGACAAGAGGCGTCTCAAAGGGGTCCATGCCCCTCCTCTTGCACTCGACGGAAGCGTAGAAGGACTTCAGGTCGATGGCGAGAATGACGCGTTCTTCCATGGCTTTCACCTCCCTTGCCTGGATTATAAGGGGGCCGGCGGACCTTTCCGGAAAACGGGGTGACAACTTTTCCCCGCCTCCCTTGCGCCTTCTTCCCAAAACGTCCGCGCCATGGGAAAGAGGGGCCAATCCGGCTGCGCGAAAGGGCGGAAAAAAGAATTTTTCTTCAGTCCTTGACAGGAAAAATCACGATAAAATCCGCAAAAAAGGAAAACCGGGGGTTCAAGCCTCCCCCGGTTCGTCAAGTTGCTTCCCGTCTCTTTTCAGCTCGTCCATGAAGGAGATTCCGCGTTCCTTGAGGATCTCGAGGTAGCGGGAATAGACGATCTCGCTGACCTCCTCCAGGGAGTGGCTCTCCGTGTCGATGACCCCGTCGATGAGACTCTCGATGGTGCCGTCGAGCTGGAAGGCCTGACGGTCGTTCTCAAGCCGGGAGAGGATCTTCTCCGGCGCGTCGCCCCGCTCCTTCATCCTTCTTTCCCGCTGGCCTTCCTCCGCCTTCAGGAAGAAGAGGACGATGCGGGGATCCTTCAGGCCCCGATAGACCTTCGCTCCGGAGAGTTCGACCGCAAGGCACTTGTCGATGCGAACTTCCTTCTTCGAGGTCCCGTAGTGGTATCCGTTGTAGAGGACCGTCTCGACGAAGAGGCCTTCCTCCTCCATCCGCCGAAACTCCTCTTCCGTGACGAAGTGGTAGTCGATGCCGTCCCTCTCACCTTCCCGCTTCGGCCGCGTCGTATGCGTCACGACCTTCCGAATCCCGAAATGGTCCTGGAGGAAGAGGCAGGTCGCCGTCTTTCCCGATGCCGATGGCCCCGTCAGTACAATCATGTTCGAACCTCGCGATGATAATGGAACTATTCTACTTTTCGCCTATTTTTCTTTCAACCGCAAGACGGGAAAAAGCGAAAAGCCTTTGCCTCTCCGAAACGATTGTGCTTATATCATGGGAAGGAGCTTCCGGAACATGGATTCCATTGCCTATCGTCTCGTCCTCATCGTCCTCTACCTCTTTTTCGTCCTCCTCTTCCTCGCCCTGAGGAAGAAGAGCTTTTCCCTTCCCGTCGTCTTCCTCCTGAGCCTGGCCCTGGCCTTGGTCCGCAGCGGCCAGTTCATCGCCTACGCCATCCTCGGAATTCCGACCTACCCCATCGAGATCAGCCACATCAGCTACTTCCTGACCTGCGCCATCCTCCTCTCGGGCATCCCGCAGCTGCAATACGTCGGCGGATTCTATTCCTTCCTGAGCGGACTGGGCTACTTCGTCGGCGCGATGCTGTCTCCTTCCTCCATGATGGCCGGGCTTGGAACCTTCGAGTTCGCCCTGGCCATTCTCAGCCATTCCCAGCTCTTCTTCTTCGGCCTGATGCTGCTCTTCGGCGTCACGTTGACCGAAAGCGGGATTCCGATCTTCGCTCTCTACGGGCAGGACAACGTCGGCTTCTACGTCGAAGGAGACGGCATCGTCCTGCGCGACTGCCACTTCGCCAACGCCGACCGCTTCTCCGGCAACCTGACCAACCTGACCTATGCCGGGACGGTCGTGGAGACAAGAGGGGACGACATCCGCATCGAAGACTCCATCCTCGAGAAGGGAAGGAACGTCCTCCGCTCCTTCTCCTGCCATGGATTTGTCGTGGAAAACTAGCTTCTTCAGAACTGGATGGAATTCCTTTTCCTGTCCGGTTCCAATCGAAGCAATCCCGTCGATCTAACAAAGATCGTCACCTATACGGACCAATACGGCGTCCGCCGTCAGACCACGGCCGCCGACTACCTCAGCCCCCAGAGCTTCGAGTCCCTGGGCCGGATGGACGACCGCGCCGACGCCCTCCTCTCCTATGGCGCCATCTACCAGACCCAGGCCAACGAGTTCGCCGGCCTTCCCGTCGGCCGCTACGAAAAGGACGACTTCGTCCGCGCCCTCGATCCGATCCGGGAGAGCCTGACCAACACGGAAGGGTTCTTCGATGCCGACGGAAACAAGGTCTACGACGACGAGGTCAACCTACCGGTCTTCTATCGGGGCGGAGGCTACAACGGCAGCGACGTCCGCCTCGACCCGGGACTGCAGAGCCTCTTCCAGGAGGAGGTCTCCCTGGATCCCTACGTCTATTCCCTGGACCTCAGGCAGGATCCGGTCCCCGACTTCGGCAACAGCCCCACGGGCAAGTACCAGGCGATGAAGATCGCGATGCTCCGCGCCGCCAGCAACGTCACCGGCTTCCATCCCTACCGCTTCCTCCCTCTCGAGGGCCATCCCTTCCAGGGCGAGAATCCGAACCTTCAGGACTTCCGGGACCGCGCTTCTCTGCTACAATAGGGACATGTATCCCGAACGATTCAAGGACTGGTGCCAGGAACACCTCCAGGACCTCCTTCCCGCCCTCCGGGAGAGGACGCTCTTCCCCCTCCTCCTGTCGGAAGAGGACGGAAGGCTTTTCTATGGCTTCTTCCCGAAGGAAGGAACCCTGGAGGAACAGGACGGGGAGCCTCCCCTCTTCCTCGCCTTCGACTATCGGGAGGGCGGATTCCTCCTCCTGCTCCACCAGGCGCCGACGGAAGGAAACGAATCCTATCTCCAGAGCGAGGACTGGAAGCTCCTTTCGAAGTGCTTCCCCTACGGGATGGGCCTCCGGTACGTCGACAGGACCCTCTTCCTCAAGGGACGATGCGACTTCCGCCTGGAGCACAAGACGAGGGAGGAGATCACCTTCCCCACGAGGGAGGTCCGGGAGATGGTCCTCTCCGGCCACGACTTCCTCCGCTCCCTGGTCCCCTATTTCCGAAAGGAGGCCCCCGAAAGGCGGAAGCCGGAATACCTGCGGGCCCATCAGAACCGGAGAAGGAAGGTCGGACGCTACTGACTTCTCCTCGGCCGAAGCCGGCAAAGGAAAGGAAAGCGGGGAAGGATCGGATGCTTTTTTCCGGAAAGGCGTTTCTTTTCGCCCATTGGACGTTTATAATAGAAATAGTTAGAAGGAGAGGGAATCCATCGAAGATTTTCCCTTTTTTCGTCAACACTCTGTTTCCGATTCGAGTAAAAGATTGTTTCCAATACCTGCGAGGGACGAAAGAGAAATGAAAGAACGGAAGAGTCGCAAGGTCACCACGCTTGCCGATATCGGAAGGTCGCTGGGCATCACCGCCAACGCCGTCAGCAAGGCGCTCAAGGATGCCCCCGACATTTCTCGCGCCACCAAGGAGCTCGTCCGAAAGACGGCCGAGGACATGGGCTACCTTCCCAATCAGGCCGCCGTCACCCTCAAGAGCGGCCAGGGGAAGAACGTCGCCATCGTCGAGAACAACCTCCTCAACCCCTTCTACTCCGTCATCTCCGACCGGATCGTCTCCGCCCTCAACGAGAAGGGATTCTACGGTTCCATCGTCTTCTGCCCGTCGGAGCAGATGCACTACCAGGACATCGTCTCCCGCATGCCGGCCAGCTACTGCGCCGTCATCTCCCTGGTCGAGCCGGACGACGAAGTCATCCAGGTCTACAAGAAGCGAGGCATCCCCTTCGCCCTGATCGGCATCCGCAGGGAATCGAAGGACATCGACCTCTACTACACGGACGACAACCACGGCGGGGAGCTCATCGCCCGACGCTGCCTGGAGCTGGGAAGGAGACGCCCCCTCTTCGTCACCGACTCCGTCTCCGAGACCAGCAACCGCCGCTTCCAGGGCTTCCGCAGGACGCTCCAGGCCCAAGGCGTGGATCCGCTCTACGTCCCGAGCTCGGGAAACGTCGACGTCACGCTGGAGAAGGCGGCGAAGGAAATCGTCGAGAAGGAGGTCGACTTCGTCTTCGCCTATTCCGACTACCTGGCCATCCTCCTCCGGCGAAAGCTCAGGCGAAGGAAGTACGTCTGTCCCATCTACGGCTTCGACCGGCTCTCGGAGCGCTACGACCTCCTGGAGCCGACCAACTCCGTCGGCTGCGACTTCGACAGCCTGACCTCGATCGTGACCGACGACATCATCCAGAAGGTCGAAACGGAAAAGAGGGAGCACGTCGAGAAGGTCTTCCCCGTCTCCCTCTACGAACATCCTTAGTCGTTTCTCAGCAGCTCTTCCAGGGGAAGGATCTGGATCCTCTCCTTCCCGGAAGGATCGTTGGGCGAATGGAAGGCGATGTAGCGCCTTCCATTTTTCATGAAGACCATCGGGTGCCCGCCGTTGTCGTTGTAGACGGGCCGCTCCTTGTGACGCCAGGGGCCCCGGAGGCTTTCCGCTTCCGCCAGGCCGATCGCGTATCCCTCCTGAGAGAAGCTCGACCAGAGCATGCGATAGCGTCCTCTGTCCTTGTAGACGAAGGGGCCGTCGGTCACGAAGTTTCCCTCTCCGAGAATCGAGGAGACCCACTTCACGTCTCCGGCCGAGAAGAGCTTCACCGGCTCTCCCTTGGGCTCCTTCAGGTCGGAACTGAGTTCTTGGACGTACATCTCTCCGTCATGGACCTGGAGCCATTCCCGACAGAAGAACATGTAGCATCTTCCTTCCTCGAAGTAGAGAGTGCCGTCGAGGCATTCCCAGCTTTCGGGCGTCACCGGCTCATCCGTCAACGGGCGGAAGGGACCGGTGGGACGACGGGAGACGAGGATCTGGGTCCCCCGGCAGCGGTTGTCGGACTTGAAGCTGGCCGCCATGTAGTAGCGTCCCAGGCGGTGGTAGACCTCCGGTGCCCAGAAGTCCTTCTTGGCCCAGAAGTCCTCGCTGGCCTGGAAGACGACGTCGCTCGAGTCGATGTCGCAAAGGTCCTTGCTGTGGTAGACGCGGAAGGAATTGGGATGCGAGGCGTCGAAGGTCGTCCCGTAGATGTAGTACCCATCCTTGTCCGGAAGGACGAAGGGATCGCGGATGACAAGGTCGGACAAGGTCATACGCCCTTCTTCTCCTCAAGCAGGATCAGATGCGTCTCGAACTCGCCCAGGTAGCGGATGAAGTTGATGCCGACCTGCTCATAGTAGGCCCCCGTGTGGACCTCGTTGTCGTAGCTGTTCCAGTACTTCTTCTCCGGATCGAGCCCGGCCAGGCGGAGGAAGCGGGAGTCGTGGATTTCCCGCATCTTGTTGAGGAAGAGGACCATGGCCTTGTCCTTCTTCTTCGAGACGGAGAGAACCAGGAGGTGGTTGCCCTCATAGGGGTTTTCCACCCGGTAGAAGTCGCCCTCGAGGATGCACTCCCGATGGTAGCGGCGATAGATGTCGTTGGCCTGCCGATAGGCCTCGACGTCCTTCTCCTCCAGCTGCAGCGGGTCGACCTCGTAGCCGAAGCCGCTGAAGAGGGCGATCGCCGCCTTCGACTTGGCGTCCATCCCCTTCCAGCGGAAGACGTGGCTCGAGAAGCAGGCGAGCGGATATCCCATGGAGTAGGAATAGAGCATGAAGGCGCGCTCGACGGCGTCGTCGACGTCGCTGGCCTGGATCTGCATCGAGTAGGGGATCATACCCGCATCCAGCCGACCGCCGCCCGAGGCGCAGGTCTCCCACATCACGCGGGGGAACTCCTCCCTCAGGGAGGAGAGCAGGCGATAGGTCCCCAGGATGAAGCGGTGCTGGACCTCGCCCTGGTGGAGGTTCGACTTGGTCGGCGAGAAGACTTCCGAGAGGCAGCGGTTGAAGTCCCACTTGACGTAGTCGATGTCGTATCGGGTCAGGAGATCCTTCAGCTGTCCGTGGACGTCCTCCACCGCCTCGGGATTGCTCATGTCGAGGACGAACTGGTGCCGCCCCAGGGAGCTGGGGACGTCCGGATGGCGGAGGATCCATTCCGGATGCCTCCGGGCGAGGTCGGAGTCGGGAGAGACCATCTCCGGCTCGACCCAGATGCCGAACTTCAGCCCCTGCTCGTGGCAGTGCCGGATGACGCGGGTGAGGTCGAGCTTCTCCTCGTTGGGGACCCAGTCGCCCAGCGAGGTCCTGTCGTCGGACCGCCGGCCGAACCAGCCGTCGTCCAGGACGAAGAGCTCCGCGCCGATTTCCTTGGAGCGGTCGATGGCCTTGATCAGCTTCTCGGTGTCGAAGTCCATGCCGATGCCGTCCCAGGAATTGAAGACGATCGGCCTCTCGCGCCGCATGTCCTCGCCCTGCATCAGGTGACGGCGGATGAAGTCGTGGATCGTCAGCGAGAGAGAACGAAGTCCCGAGGAGGAGTAGCTCAGCAGGACCTCCGGAAGCTTCACGGATTCCCGCGGCCGCAGGTGGTAGGAGAAGGAATCGTCGTCGACGCCGAAGAGGATCCGCGTCGTCTTGAAGTTGGTGACCTCGGCCTGGAAGGAGAAGTTTCCGCTGTAGCAGAGGTGGAAGCCCATGCATTCGCCGTGGGTCTCGCCGGCTCCCCTCTGGGCCAGGATGACGAACGGATTCTCCTGATGGCCGGTGAAGCCGCGCGTCGAGTCGATCTCGAACTTTCCGTCCACCAGCGGATGGCGGGTCCAGACCTGCTCCTTCGACCATTCGCCGTGGAAGTGGATCAGGTCGTAGTCGGAGGAGGGAAGGTCGAGCAGCAGGGAGGCGGCCTTGAGGACGTCCACGGTCGTGGAGGTCTTGTTGCGGAAGCGGACGGAACGGGAGAGGACGTCGGCATCCTCGAAGATGGCGTAGGTCAGGGTCATCGTCAGGTGGCTGAGCTCATCCTCCAGGACGATGTCCAGCGTCGTCGCCTCCTTCGTGCCTCCGGTGCACGAGGGCAGGGTGCTCATCCTCCTCTTCCCCTTGGAGATGCGGTGCGAGCGATAGCGGAAGGCGGTGTAGTAGGATCCGTCCCTCTGGCGCAGGACGATGTCCGACCCGCGCTTGTCGAAGCCGCCGTGGACCGTCGATTCCATCAGGGAGAACTCCGGATAGTACTTGCTCTCCGTCATCTTCTCCTTCTTCTCCCTGTCGTCGTAGTACTGCCAGGACCAGTCGCCCCGGGAGGAGATCGCCTCGATGGAGATCTCGTCCAGCCTCCTTCCGAAGTAGAGGTGCTGGAGCATGCCGCAGCTGTTGACATAGAAGTAATAGGAAACGTTCCTGTTGAAGAGGTGGAAGAGACGTCTCTTTTCGTCGTATGTGATGGCCATTGTTCAGTCCTCCTTTAGCAAATGGCAAGGGACGACACCGGATCGAAGAGGTGGAGCTTCTCCAGCGGGAAGGTCAGCGCGATCGTATCGCCGGGCTGGATCACCTGCTCGCAGGGGACCTTCGCCAGCCATTCGCGGCCGAACAGGGTGACGTGGAGAAGGTACTCGCTTCCCAGAAGCTCCACGTGGTTCACCCGGGCGGGATAGGACCGTTCCTCTCCCACCTTGGCGAGGCGCAGGTCTTCCGGACGAAGGCCGATCTGGATGTCGTGCCGGCCCAAGGCGTCCTTCCGATACGCGTCCACGATCGTCTCGACCTCTCTTCTCTCCTGCTGCAGAAGCTCGTCGTCGGAGATCTTCCTCTCCTTTGTCTTCTCCTGTTCGCCTTTGCGTTCGTTTTCGAAGATGGCATGCGACTTGAGCTGCGCCAGGCTCTGCGAGATGGCCGGGTCCTTCTCCTGAAGGATCTTGATCCACTCCTTGAGCATGGACGAAAGCGGGCGGAGGTTCTTTGCCGCCAGGCATTCCTGGATGTCCTTCCTCGTACGGTCGAGGAGGCCCCTTCTCTCCGGAGAGAAGTCGTCGTGGGCAAAAAGCTCCTCAGCCTGGGACAGGACCTCTTCCTCCCTTCCCTTCTCGTGGATCAGGGAGAGCAGTTCCTTCGCCTTCGCGAGCGATTCCTGCTCCGCCTTGCCGTCGAAGCGCGAAAGGATGTCCGCCCAGTAGCTCCGCTTCGCGTCGTAGAAGGCGTCGTGGGCGCGACAGAAGGACTCCGGAAGTGCGATCGTCTCCTCACCCAGGGAAAGAGTCCCTTCCTCGTAGGTCGCCGGGTGGATGTTCATCGAAGGCGAGCCGATGAAGGTGGCGACGAAGACGTTGTAGGGATGCCGATAGATCTCCATCGGCGTCCCGACCTGCTGGACGAAGCCCTTGTTCATGACGACGACCTTGTCGGCCATCGTCATCGCCTCGGTCTGGTCGTGGGTGACGTAGATCGTCGTCGCCTGGACCTCCTTGTGGATGGAGACGATCTCCGAACGCATCTGGACGCGGAGCTTGGCGTCGAGGTTGGAGAGCGGCTCGTCCATCAGGAAGAGCTTGGGACGGCGGACGATGGCCCGTCCCAGGGCGACGCGCTGCATCTGACCTCCGGAAAGCTGCCGGGGCTTGCGGTCCAGAAGCGAGCCGAGGTCCAGGATCTTGGCCGCGCGGAAGACGGCGGCGTCGATTTCCTCCTTGGTGTAGTGCCTCGTCACGAAGAGAGGAACGATCGCCGTCCTGGCCTCCTCCAGCTCCTTCTTCCGCTCCTTTTTCTCCTCCCTTGCCTTCCGGTCCCAGAAGAGAAGGGACTTCTTCAGGATCTCCTTCCGGAGGCGGAGGATGCGCCTTCTGTCGACGCCTTCCTTCTGCTTCCCCTCCTCGTCGAGGACGGGAAAGCTCTCCTTCCTCAGCTTCAGGCCGAAGGAGATGTTGTCATAGACGTTCATGTGCGGATAGAGGGCGTAGTTCTGGAAGACCATCGCCACGTCCCGCTCCTTGGGAGTCCGGTCGTTGGAGAGGACCTTGTCGATGTAGAAATAGCCCGAGCTGATCTCCTCCAGCCCCGCGATCATGCGGAGGGTCGTCGACTTCCCGCAGCCCGAGGGGCCGACCAGGACGACGAACTCGTTCTTCTCGATCCCGAGGTTGAAGTCGTAGACGGCCTGGACGTTCCCCGGATAGACCTTGTTCACGTCCTTGAGGAGGACGTAGTCCGAAACCTGCTCGTTGACCAGCGTCCTGTGGACGTCGCGGAACTTCCTTCGCGCCTCCTTCTTCGTCAGACGCTCTTCCCACGGATTGCCGTTTTCCATATCGCTTTACCTCTTGATGCCCGTCATCGCCACGCCTTCGACGATCCGGTCCTGGACGATCAGGAACAGGATCAGGACCGGGACCATCGAGATGATGGCACAGGCCAGCTGAATGCCGACGTTGGAGAAGGTCTGGTTGCCTTCGATGACCTTGGCAAGGCCGATCGTCAACGTCCACTGCTTGGGATCGGCCCGTCCCAAGACCAGCTGCGCCCACTGCAGGTCGTTCCAGGAACCCAAGAAGCTGAAGAGGCCTTCGACCAGGAGGGCGGACTTTCCCAAAGGAAGCACCACCTTGCGGAAGATGGTGAAGTTGCTCGCCCCGTCGATGCGGGCGTTTTCGACCAGGTCAATCGGAATGCCGAGGAAGAACTGACGGACGAGGAAGAGGCCGTAGACACCGCAAAGGCCCGGCAGGATCAATCCCCAGATCGTCTTGTTGAGGTCCATGGCGACGATGTTGGTGAACTGCGGAGCCGTCAGGACGATGCCCGGGACGGTCATCGTCGCCAGGAGGAAGTAGAAGAGGGCGTTGCGGAAGCGGAAGCGGAAGAAGACGAAGGCGTAGGCCGCAAAGGAGATGATCGTCAGGTAGAAGACCGTCGTCAGGGTCGAGACCAGGAAGCTGTTCAGGATCCAGTTCCCGACGGGATACTCCTCGCTGGTGAAGATCTCGATGTAGTTCTCGAACGTCCAGGCCTCACCCTTGCTGGGGAAGAAGTCGGAGGGATGTCCCTGGAGGTCCAGGCCGTCGCGGAAGGAGGTGACAAGGCCCCAGACCAGTGGGAAGAGGATGACGAAGCAGACCGCGAGGAGGACGACGGTGGAGAAGAGCCTAGCCTTGTTTCTGGAAAGCCAGGAACGCTTTCGCATGGCGGTGCCCTCCTTTCCGTTCGCGCGTCACGAACATCTGCAACCCGGTGAAGAGGCCGATGAACAGGCCGAGGCAGATCGCCATGGCCGAGACCATGCCGTAGACCTCGTAGCGGGTGCCCATCAACTGGTTCTGGATCACGTAGATGACGGTATAGATGTCCTTCTGGGGCTGGGTGAAGGCGCCCAGGATGTAGTTCTGCCCATAGAGGTTCATGTAGCCGGTGATCGTCGTGAAGAGGCCGATGATCAGCTGGTTCTTGATCTGGGGGAGGGAGATGCAGACGACCTGCTGGAGCTTGTTGGCCCCGTCGATCGCGCCGGCCTCGAAGAGGGACTTGTCGATGCCCTGGAGGCCGGCGGAGAAGATGACGAAGTTCGTGCCGATGCCTCCCCAGATGCAGAAGAGGACGATCACGACCCACGTCGTCTCGGGGTTGAGAAGCCAGTTGACGTCCGTCCCGAAGAGGGAGTTCACGAAGCCGTACTGGTAGTTGAAGAGGTTGAGGAAGATGACGCCCGTCGCCGTCAGGGGGAAGATTCCGGGAAGGTAGATGATCGCCCGATACCACTTGTAGCCCCAGGGCTTGGTGTTGACCAGGTAGGCCAGAAGCAGGGGAATCAGGATGCAGAGCGGGACCAGGACCAGGTTCACCGTCACGGTCCTTCCCAGGGAGGACCAGAAGTCCTGGAAGTAGGACGATTCCGCGTCGAAGAGGATCTTGTAGAAGTTCTGGAAGCCCCTCCACTCGTTCTCCGCAGGATTGGCGTAATTGTACTTGTAGAGGGACATGATCAGTCCCTTGACGAAGGGATAGAGGAAGAAGAGGCCGAACATCACGAAGTAGGGGAGCGTGAAGAGGAGCACCAGGCCGTACTTCCGGAAGAGGCTCGTCAGACGCGCTTCCCTTCGGGAGTATTCCTCCAGCGTCAGGCGTCTTCCCGTCATGATCAGAGGTCCTCGCGGTCCGAGATCCTCAGCTCGCAGTCCTCATAGTTCTCCTGCAGGATGTCCGCGATCGGACGGTCCTTGTAGGTGGAGGCCATCGCCGCCTTCAGGGCGACCGAGAAGGAATCGGAAACCTCGTCGTAGTACTTCGTCGGCAGGGCCGTCACGTACTGCGAGGGCGAGCCGTAGTACTGGACGTACTTCTCATAGTACTCGTTGTCCAGATAGAGGTCGTGGGAGTTCTGGACGATCAGGGAAGCCGGAAGGTGTCCCGCCTGCGTCCAGACGCCGCCCGAGTTCTCGGCCAGGTAGTTGGCCAGGATCGAGGCGGCCACCCGCTTGGTCCGGCTCGTCGTCGAGGAGACGATGCTCGCGGCGTGGCTGTCGCCGAAGATGGTCTTGCTGTAGGACGTCGTGTTGTCGGTCGTCAGCATGTTGCCGAGGTTGATGATGGCCAGGTTCTCCTTCGCGCCGCCGTCCTTGCCGTACATGTTGTCCATCAGGGTGTAGTTGGTATAGCCGCTCCAGGCACCGTCCAGCTTGAAGACGCCCGTCCCGCGAAGGAATTCCGTGACGCCGGCGTCGTAGTTGAGGTCGGCCTTGGAGAAGGGATGCCGGTTGACGCTCGTCGCCGTGGGATAGAGGAAATCGCGGAGGATCTGGAGTCCCTTCTCCGCCTCCGGAGAGTTCCAGTTGGCGTGGCCGTCCTCTTCCCGGACCAAGGAGCCGCCGTTCTGATAGACGGCCGTCTGCGCGACGTAGGCGTTGATCCACATGTCGCCCGAGGAGATCGGGAAGGGATAGTAGGTCCCCTCCAGGGTCGGGTTGTACTTCCGCCAGGCATAGACGTCGCCCGCCCCGGCGTTGTCGGAATCCTCGCCGCGGATCATCAGCTCGCCGGCGGCGGCCTTGTCCACCAGGGCGTCGCAGACGTCGGCCAGCTCCGTCAGGTTCGTCGGAACGGCGAGGCCGTTCTCCTCAAGGATGTCCTTGCGGGCGAAGATGATCGCCGAGTCGACGCCGTAGGGGATGCCATAGAGCATGTCGCCGATGTAGCAGTTGTCGATCAGGGCCTTCTCGAAGTTGTTGCGGTCGAAGCCGATGTCCGCCATCTCGAGATAGGGTCCCATCGGGACGAAGATGTCGTTGTCGACCAGGGAGGCGATGCGCTCGCCGTAGCCGTAGAAGAGGTCCGGGGCGTTCTCCGGATCCTGGGCGACGGTCGAGACCAGGTTGCTGAAGATGGAGTAGCGGGATTCATGGTAGACGGTGACGTGGATCTGTCCCTCGTAGGCGCGGTTGAATTCGTCGATGATCTGGTCCTGGTAGACCGAATCGGGGTTGGTCGTGACAGACCACATCGAGATCTCGACGTCGTCGAAGACGACGTTGCCCGCCCCGTCCGTCACGATGTCGTCGACGGAGTCGTCCTCCCATTCGTCGATGGAAGGATAGGACGTGCTCGTCCCTCCGCCCGAGGTCGAGGTCCCGGCGCACGATCCCAGGGTCAGGGTCGTCAGAAGCAGGAGCGGGAGAGTCAGAATGTTCCTTTTCATGTTCGGTTTTCCTTTCTGTATCAGGCGAGGATGTAGGGACCCGGCACCGTCCCGTTGGACGGATAGGTGTCCTGGACCTCCGGATAGCCCTTCTCGTTCCAGTAGAGGCGGTCGATGTAGAGGGTGCGGGTGTTCTTCTGGACTTCCGTCTCAGCAAAGGGAGAGTAGGAATGATAGATGAGCCAGTCGTAGCCCTTGTCGTCCTGGACGACGGCGCAGTGGCCCGTCCCCATTCCGAAGCGCTTGTGGGGTTGGACGACCGTGTCGCCGCGGTTGGCCGTGTCGATGGGACGGCCGTTGCTTCCCACATAGGGGCCGTAGAGGCTCTCGGAGCGGCCGACGACCGTCTTGTAGGTCGAGCGGATGCCGTCGCAGCACGAACCCGTCGAGAGGTAGAGATAGTAGTAGCCGTCATGCTTCTGGATGAAGCTGGCCTCGTAGTTGCTGTTCTCGAAGATGTTGTAGGCCGCGATCTGCCGCTTCGCCTCCTTCTGCGCCTCAAGGCCGCCCTTGAGCGCCGTGCCCGTCTCGTCGAGCTCGCAGATCCAGATGCCGTCTCCCGAACCCCAGGTCATGTAGACATGGCCGTCTTCGACGAAGACAAAGGGGTCGATGGAGTTGCGGACGCCGATCTCGCCGCTGTCGAAGAGCTTGCCGTAGTGGGTCCAGGGGCCGTAGGGCGTGGGCGAGGTGCAGACGCCGATGCCCGTGTAGTCGCTGTAGTATCCGCCGGCTCCCAGCGTGTAGTAGAGATTGTAGGTGTCGCCGATCTTGCAGACCGTCGGAGCCCAGACCCCCTTCTCGTGGTTGTTCCACTCCGCATATTCCTCATGTCCGATGAATGCGGAGCCGACCCAGTGCCATTCCGTCAGGTTGGCGCTCTCGAAGATCGGGGAGTAATCCAGGCCGTATCCATACTCGCCCCTTGTGCAGTCCAACTGGGTGCAGTAGAGGTAGTAGAGTCCGTTGTCGGCCCGGAGGCAGAAGGGATCCGCCACGCCGACGAACTCGGTCGTCCCGTCCTCGCGATAGAACTTCACCGGGTTCGAATAGGAGTTGTTGACGTCGCCGGGGTCCTCGTTGGCGGAAGAGGACGAGGTCGAGCTGATCAAGGTCGAGTCGCTGGCGGGGGTCGTGGAACTCGGCCCTGTCGTACATCCCGTCAGGCTCAGGGGAAGCAGTAGGAGGAAGGACAGCCATGTCTTTTTCATGTTTCTTTTCTCCTCATTTCAGCCAGCGCGGGCCCGGCATCGCAATGCCGTCGCTCGCCTGGAACTTCTCGACGTAGGGCATGCCCGTCTCCGGATGGAAGAGAAGCCGGTCGGCGAAGATGGTCCGCTCCCCGGGATGGGCGCCGTCGATGTCGTATCCATGATAGACGATCCAGTAGTCTCCTGCATCGTCCTGGACGACGCTGTTGTGGCCGACGCCGGCGACCTCCTCGCTGGGGGTCAGGACGAGGTCTCCGCCGGAGGAATCCGCTGCGGAGATCTCCTTTCCGTCGCTTCCGAGATAGGGTCCGAAGGGCGAGTCGCTCACTCCCGCGACGACGTAGTAGGACGAGGACGTCCCGATGCAGCAGGTCCCCTTCGAGCCGAAGAGGTAGTACTTCCCGTCCTTGGGAAGGATGAAGGTGGCCTCGAAGTTCCGCTCCACGTCGAAGGCACCGCTCGGCGGGCTGACCTCGATCAGATGGTCCCTCGCCTCATCCCCGTGCATCAGGGAGATGCCGTCGATCGTCAGCTCGGCGGCATAGATGCCAAGGAAGCTTCCGAAGAAGAGGTAGAGGGAGCCTTCCACTTCCATGACGAAGGGGTCGATGCTGTTCTCGACGCCGATCTCGCCGCTGTTGAAGATCTTTCCGTAATGGGTCCAGGGACCCGCGGGAGTCGGCGCCTGGGCGACGCCGATGCCCGTCGTCTCCCGATAGCCGGAGCTGTATCCGACGGCATAGTAGAGGTTGTACATGTCCCCGACCTTGACGACGCAGGGCGCCCAGACGCCGAAGTCGCCGTCCCAGTCGGAGAAGTCGACGTCGCTTCCGGAGAAGGCGCTCGCGACGTATTCCCAGTCGCTGAGGTTGCGGCTGCGGTAGATGGGACAGCGGTCGAAGCCATATCCCTCCTCGCCCCTCTGGCTGAAGTTCTGCGTCGTGTAGAGGTAGAAGTAGCCGTCTTCTCCCTTGATGCAGTCCGGGTCGGCCGCCATGAGGGGATACTCCTCTCCCTCATAGACGATCTTCCCCGGGTTGGAGCGCTCTTCCTGGACGAATTCCGTCGTCGAGGACGAGAGAGGAGTGGAGCTCTCCGAAGAGGAGGAAGAGGAAGGGGAAGCGCATCCGACGAGGAGGAGAAGGGCGAAGGAGAGGGGAACGAAAAACCTTTTCATCTCAGATCATCATCCACCCGACGCCGTCGAACGTTCCGTTGGCGTAGTTGCCGCCGAAGGAGATGATGTAGTCGCCGACGTAGGGGACGTCGACTTCCATGACCGGAGTCTCCAGGTCCTCATGGTAGAGGGAGAAGTGGGCCGCTTCCGCGCCCTCTTCGACCGTCCGGACGAGACGATAGTGTCCCTCGCGCGTCTCCTTGTCGGAAGTGGTCTGAAGCTTGTCGGCGCGCTGCCAGAACGTATGGCCGTCCCAGGTCCAGTTGCCGTAGTCGTAGGCGTTGAGGTCCAGGTCGCTGGTCATGGTGAAGGAGTCGACGATGGCCGGATCGGTCGCGACACGGCGCAGGCCGACGCCGATGCGGTTGTTGTCGTCGTTGTCCGCCTGCGTGGCGATGCCGAAGAGGTCGAAGTCGATCTGGAAGCTGCCGCTGAGCAGGCCCTTCTCGCCATAGGCGCGGACGGAATTGTTGTTGTAGAAGGCGTTGCCGTCGTTCATGCCCACGAAGGTGAACTTCTCGTCGGATTCGAACTCGACGAATCCTTCGTTGGCTGCATTGAACAGCTTTTTCTGATATTCGGCAGAATTGATCTTCTCTTCCAGAGTTGCTTCATCTGTCGTGACCGTGAAATCTGTCACTTCGATCTGTGCATCCTTTGCGATGACAGTCGGAGAGGTCTCGATGTTGTCGAAGCGCGTGGTCTGCTCGTACCAGGCCAGGCGACCGTCGATCGTGTAGTAGGACTCGTTTCCGTCGCGCAGGACGCCCAGGGTGAAGTCTGCCGGATTCACTGCCGAAAGGCCGTTGACCTGCCAGATCATCGTCTGGGCCGTGACGGCTCCCCAGTTGTTGGGGACGTCCATCATCACCGACTTCTGTCCTTCCATCGGAGAGAAGAAGAAGGCTCGTCCGTTTCCGTCCTGGTCGTCGGTGGCGTGGCCGATGCCCGCCCTCGCCCAGCCATCGTTGGAATGGTTGAGGATCGAGATGGTCGCCTCGGCATAGTACTTCGTCCCCTTGGTCGTCGACATCAGGTAGGCGTGGGGATTGTCGACTCCGGCCTCGATCGGATGGCTCGTCAGGATGCCGTCGGCTTCCGTGAAGTTCTGCGTGTAGCCCGAAAGACGCTGGAAGGCAAGGATCTCGACGGAGACCTCCTTGACGTTGTCGTCCTCGTCCATAGGGGAGACGGCGATCGTTCCCGTCCCTCCGCCCAGGGCCGTGACGACGCCGTCGGCGTCGACGGAGACGATCTCGGGCGTCAGGGAGCGGAAGGTCATCGCAACGTCTTCCTCGCAGGTGACGAGGACCTTCGTCGTCTCACCGACGAAGAGCGTGCCCTTTTCGACGGAGGCCTCAAAGGACGTCGGATCCTTCACGGAGCTGGAAGAAGAGCTGCTGGAAGAGGAAGAAGAAGTAGAAGAAGAAGGAGTTGTAGTAGTAGAAGAAACAATAGAAGAAATAGAAGAAGAGGAACTCGAAGAATTGGTCGTGTCGGTCGTCGAAGAGGACGTGGTCGAAGAGGCGCTCGTCGAAGTCGAACCGGTCGCGGAGGACGTCGTCGAGCTCAGGGACGGGGAGCAGGAGGCCAGCAGGGAGAAGGCGGCGAAGGCGGCAAGAGCAAGATTCTTCTTTTTCATTTTCGTTTCTCCTATTCCTCAAGGGTGCCGAAGGTCAGGTTCGTGATGTGCGCCTTGGCATCGTTGGCGCCGAAGAGGATGTTGTAGTCGCCGAGATAGTTGACCTCAAGTTCCTTCTCGTCGAAGAGATATTCCGTCCCGTCCAAGGTGAAGGTGAAGACGGCCTTCGAATTCTCGGCGTCCACCCTTCTTTCCAGACGGACGTGGAAGGTCTCCATCTCGGAAGCGGGAACGGGGAAGGCGGCGCTGTCCCGCGTCGTCGTTCCCGACGTGATGGCCTCGAACTGGTTCTCGTAGTCCCACGTGCGGAAGTGGAAGGACTGCTCGTCGACCATGAAGGAATCCACGATCCCGGGGTCGGAATTGTAGCGGCGGAGGGCAAGGCCGACCATCGAGTGGGTGTTGTCCGAGTTGTTCTCGTATCCGGAGACGTCCCACTCGACGTAGAAGTCGTCCCCAATGGTTCCCTTGTCGCCGAAGGACTTGACGCATTGGTCGCGAAGACGGGTCATGTCCGGCGTATCGGCTTCGTTGGTGAACGTGAAGTCCTTGTCGTTGTTGAAGATGACGTTCTTCTGATTCGAGGAGGATTCGAAGAAGATCCTCTGGAAGTCGCTGGATCCGATCAAGGCATCCAAGGCGGCGTCCTCCGTCACCACTTCCGGATCGCGCACGCGGCACTGGACGTCCTTGCTGACGATGACCGGAAGGGTCGCCTCGTCGCTGAAGCGGTCGGTGTGCTCGAACCAATAGAACTTGTCGTTGATCGTGTAATAGTAGTCGTCTCCGTCTCGGAGGACACCCAGCCGGATGTTGGTCTTGTCCAGGTCGCGGATGTCGTTGACCTGCCAGATCATCGTCCGGGCGGTCGAGGCCCCCCAGGTGTTCGGGAAGTCCATCATGACGGTCTTCTGTCCCTCCTTGTCGGAGAAGTAGAAGGCTCTCGTATCCATGTCTTCCGTTCCGCTTCCAATGCCGACTCTCGTCCAAGGATCCGAGGTGGTGTTGACGAATTCAATCGTCGCCTGCGCATAGTACCTTGTGGAAGGCGTCGTCTTGAACCAGGCCATCGCCGGGCTGTTGTCTCCTTCGACGACCGGGGCGGACTCGATGTAGCTGTCCTCCTCCAGCTGATGCGTGTAGTCGAAGTTCAAGGCATAGTTGCTGTAATTGGTGATGTAGTCGGATTCGTGGACGTGGAAGAGGACGGCGTCGGAGATGGTGCTGTCCGCGGTCGAGGTCGCCGTGATCGTGACGTCGCCCGTCGCAAGGAAGGAGACCGTCCCTTCTTCGTCGACCTTCGCCACCGCCTCGTCGGAGGAGGAGAAGGTGACGCGCGGATCGGCGTTCTCCGGCAGGGCCGTGACTTCGAGGACGACTTCTTCGCCGACCCATCCGTTCTGCTCCTCTTCTCCTGCGATGGAGATCGAGGTCGGAGGAACGGCCGGCTCAACCGTGATTTCCACTTCGGCAAAGACGGTCGGGTCCGCGTCGAGGGTGGCCCGGATCGTCGTCTTTCCTTCGGCCAGTCCCGTGACCGTGCCCCGGTCGTCGATGGTTGCGACGGCCGTGTCCGAGGAGGTGTAGGTGACGTCGCGCTGCGTCGTTCCGGTCACCAGGACGCGGATGACGATCTGCTTGCCGACGCTGACCGTGGTCTCCGTCGAGGCGATCCGGATCACCGGCTTCGTCGTCGAAGAGCCCGTCGACTCCGAAGGCCCTTCGGACGTCGAGGAAGAAAGGGAGGAGGAAGAAGGATTGCAGGAGGCGAGGGAAAGGACGGAGAGAAGGAAGCCGACACCGAAGACTCTCAAGAAACGCTTTCTCATGATTTGCTCCTTTCGTGTTTCTCTCTATGCAACGTCTGTTTTTCAATCCATGAAGTGTTCCATCACCGCCAGTCCGAAGAGCCGGCCAAGCTCGATCTCGCCGTCCGAGTCGTAATGGTAGGGGTCTGGGTTTCCCTGCGGCTCGAATTTGTAGCTCAGCCTCTCGGAGACCGTGTCGAGATATACATTGTGCTCCGGATCCTCCTCCGAAAGCTGCTTCTTCGCCTGATTGATCTCGGCGAAGTTCTTCCAGACATAGCTGTCGGAGATGCCCGCATCGACAAAGCCGATGCCGTCTTCGTCGGCATAGGGGGCAAACTCCTCCCGCATGTCCGTCACAAAGGATCTCAGATTGTCGAGATAGCTCGGAGTCCGCAAGTCGTCGGCGTCGGACTCGCCCTGCATCCAGCAGAAGGCGGAGAGGACGGGATGGCTTTCCGAAAGCGCAATCTGCTCGAAGGATTCATGGACGAACCGGACCATCTTGGTCCAGAGCTCTCCCGTCTGTCCGCTGGAGGGAGAACGCCACTTGTCGTAGAGCGCCGTTCCACCGACGGCGAACTTGATGAAGTAGACGAACTGATCGGGGTAGACGGAGGAGATGGTCTCCGCCATTCCGACTTCGATTCCGAACTTCGTCGTTTCCGATCCCTGGCCAAGGGCGACGGGAACGAACGTCCCTTCCGAGGAGTTCCCGCCGTTCTCGTTCTCGAAGTTGATGAGGACCGACCCGTATCCATCGGTGAATTCGCGGACCTTGTCCTGCGAGAAATGCTTCGAAAGATACTGGGAATACGAATTGCCCGCACAGTTGGACTGCCCAGCCAAGATGATGACATGAGTCTTCGAAGATCCTTGAGAAGAAGAGGAAGAAGAGCTGGAAGAAGTCTCTTCAAAAGAAGAGGAAATGGTCGAAAGGGAAGGGGAACAGCTGGTGGTCATCAAAGGCAGGAATAGGACTGCCGCCATATGCTTTTTTGTCATAAATCCTCCGTGACTAGCATCATCATACTTTACTTTAACGATAAAGTAAAGCGCTTTCTCACTTTTTTGCTTTTTTGCATGGACCATGATATTTTGCGATTTCTGTCGCTTTCGCAGCATTTCCGTCGGAATTTCGCACAACATCGGGCCTTCTACGGGAAGAACAGGAGCCGAGCCGATCAAAAGGGAGCAGGGCCATCTCGAGAAACGCGGTTCTTGCATCGTTTTCTCCAATCCCTTATTATCAGCCCATTTCCAACGAGGTGTTCCACATGAAAAAGAAAAACGTCCTTTTCCTTCTCCCCCTCCTGCTCCTCAGTGCCTGCGACACGACGAGTTCCACGTCCTCCTCGGCCTCTTCCTCGACGAGCTCCTCCCTTCCCTCCTCGACGACCTCCGGCAGCTCCTCTTCGTCCTCCTCTTCCACCAGCAGCGCCACGGCGCCCACCTTTGACGAGGTCCTTCCGCTCTTCGAAAACGGCTATCGCATGAAGGCGGAAGCCGTCGAGACGACAGCGAGCGGTTCGACCACCACCCAAGCCGAGACCCAGAGCCAGAACGACAAGATCACCTTCCGCAGCACCGACGCGGAAGGCAACGTCCTCTTCTTCGAGACCTATTACCAGCTGGAAGGCGACGAGCTGAGGAGCACGCGGCTCGACATCAGCAACACGGTCAACCTCTATCCCCTCTACAACCCCGTCTCCTCCGACTATTACTCCTTCCAGGCCGACGGCTTCTGGAACTTCTTCGACGGCCTGACCCTCGACGACTTCCTCAAGGAGGGCGAGAACTACCTCCTCCAGGCCAATGCGACCCTGGAGAACGCCGTCGTCACCCAGCTCTATGGCAACCCCGGCTTCACGCTGGACTCCCTCTCCCTTGCGGTCGCGGGCGAGGACAGCCTCTCCTTCGAGGCCGACTTCCGCTATTCCACGACCTATACCTATCATTACGAAGGAACCTTCACCGCCCTGAAGGAGGGAGAGGACATCCTTGAACGGGCGACGCCCTATCCGGGAGTCAACGACGAGGACTTCAGCATCGCCATCGGCAAGCTGAAGGCCGGAGACTACACCATGGTCCAGCAAGACTACGAAGACGGAGAACTCGTCTCCACGGCAAACTACAAGGCCAACGCCAAGGGCGTCTCCTACCAGAGCATGGGATACGACATGTACTACTACGTGACGGACGACGGCCTGATCCAGGCGTGCGAACGCTTCGACGACGTCTACGTCCGCCAGGGCGAGCCGATGGAAGGCAGCCTCGACGAGCTCCTTCCCTCCTTCCGGGTCTCGCCTTCCACGCTCGACAAGGACGGAAACACCTATACGATGAAGGACGACGTCGAGGGCGAACTTTCCGTCTTCACCGTCCTGGGCGCGGGTGCCGATCAGCTCGCCGACCTGACGATCACGATTGCCGAAGACCAGATCCAGGTCGTCAACGTCCTGGGCGACTATCGGACGGAACTGACCTTCACCGACTTCGGCACGACCGACCACGGCATTGCGGAGGGCGACATCCAGGATCCGGCAGAGGAGAGCCTCTTCGTCGACCTGCTCGAAGAGTCGAGCGTCTCCAACCTCACGGCCCTCATGGGAGAGGAAGCTTCCCTCCTTCCGGCCCCGGCGGACTTCACCCAGCCCTACTGGATCGACTGGACCGAAGATCCGACGGCCTTCCTCTTCTTCGTCTACTATGACGAGGTCTTCGACACGACCGACGAGGACATCCAGGCCTACGGTGCCGTCCTGGAAGGGATGGGCTACGCCCCCTTCGACGGCAGCCTCAACGGCGGCCTCTCCTACACCAAGACGCTCGACAACGGCACGACCGTCTACGTCGAGGCCGTCAACGATGCTGGAACCTTCTGCCTCATCTTCATGGATATGGCAAACTACGACCAGATGCTCTAAAGCCGGAAAGCGGGGAGAAATCCCCGCTTTTTCCATGCCTCCGTCGGTTTTCCCACCCTAGAAAAATGGACGAGGATTTCCTCGTCCATGAAGAGAAAAATGAAATTATCTCTATCTCTTTACGAAAAAATGCCCTTTCGGGCAAGTGCCTTCCGACAGGCTAGGAGCTTTGGCATTTCTGCTTATTTGGACTTGTATTGTGATTACGCCTATAATGATACCATCGTCATCACAAGGAGTCAAACGGACACATGGCAAAGGAAAAATACTACCTCGGACTGGACATCGGGACCAATTCGGTCGGTTTTTGCGTCACGGATCAGGACTACAACATCGTCACGAAGAGAGCGGTCCGTCATGGCAGGAATGGACAGAAGGTCTATACCAAGAAGCACCTTTGGGGTGCCCGCCTCTTCGAAGAGGCCAGCACCGCCGCCGAACGGAGGCAGCATCGCACGGCGAGAAGGAGGCTTCAGCGAAGGAGATGGAGACTCGACCTCCTGCAGGAAATCTTCCGCGAAGAGATGGACAAGGTCGACCCTCGTTTCTTCGAGAGGCTCAATTCCTCCTTCTTCCACGATGAGGACAAAGCCGAAAACATCTGGGGACTTTCCCTTCTCTTCGCGAACAGGGAGCAGGAAAAGAGGTTCCGCAAGGACTATCCGACCATCTACCACCTGCGCCAGAAGATGCTCAAAGAACCGGACCGTCGCTTCGACCTTCGGGAGGTCTACCTCGTCCTCGCCCACATGATCAAGTATCGGGGGAACTTCCTGACGGAAGGGGATTTGCAAGGGACGAACACCAGCCCGGAAGCCCTGAAGAGGGATTTCGACGAGCTGGACGCCATTCTAGAAGAACTTCCCCTGGACGAGAGCCTTCCCATCGCGACATTTCACCTGACCCTGGAACAGGCAAGGAAGATCGGGGAGGCCTTCCAGACGATCGTGGGAACAAGCAAGCTCAAGGAGGCCCTGTCGAATATCTGCCCTATCGCCAAGAACAAGGACGAATACGACATCCGGCAAAGCATTCTCGACATGATTCGGGGCTCAGGGGTCAAGCTGACCAGCCTCTTCCCTGACGAAAGGGAAGACGAGGAAAAGGATGCCATCAAGATCTGCTTCGAAGGCGATTTCGAGGAGAAGGCGGAAGAGATCCTCGGCCTCGTCAACGATGTCCAAGGACGTCTCATCCTCAAGGCGAAGGAAATCCGCGATGCCCGCGTCCTCAGCCAGCTTCTGAAGAAGAACGCCACCCTGACCGATGCCATGATCGCCCTCTACGACGAGCACAAGAGGGAGCTTCGCTTCCTCAAGCACCTCTATCGGGCCTATCGTCCCGAAGACTACGAGAACATGTTCAAGACCATCGAAGTTAAGAAGAAGGACGGCAAAGCGGAGGCGGCGAAGAACTATGTCAACTACGTTGCCTACAACGGAAAGAAGGGCGGACCCCTCCGTCACAGCACGACGCAGGACGAGCTCTGCAAGAAGATTCTCAACGACTTCAAGGACCGGGTCGAATCCTTTTCTGCCGATGACAGGAAGGTATGGGATGAGGTTCTTCCTCTTCTCGAAATCAATAAGTTCCTTCCAAAGCAGAACAGCAAAGACAACTCCGTCATTCCCTATCAATTCAACTATAACGAAATGAAGACGATCCTCGATCATCAGAAGAAGTTCTACCCCTTCCTCGGAGCGATGGACAAGGATTTCCTCCATCCCGAGAAAGATTGCTACAAAATTCTTTCCCTGCTCTCCTTCCGCGTCCCCTACTACGTCGGCCCGCTGCCGAGCCAGAAAACGAGTTCCTCTTGGCATGTCCGAAAGGTCGAAGGCGTCAAAATCACTCCTTGGAACTTCTACGACATCGTGGATGAGAAGGAAAGCGCCAACCGCTTCATCTCCCGGATGACCAACGCCTGCACCTACCTCTATGGCGAGCCTACCCTGCCCAGAAACTCCCTTCTCTATTCTCTCTTCATCCTTCTCAACGAGATGAACAACTGGCTTCTCAACGGAGCGAAGCTCTCTCGGGAGGACAAGGAATGCCTCATCCGCGAAGTCTACCTTTGCTTCCGCAAGCCGAAGCTTCGCCAATGCCGGGAAGCCCTCCTTCGCCGTCACAACGCCAAGGACCTTTCCGAAATCGTGCTGTCGACGAAGACGGGCAAGGAGCTTCTCGAGGAAGACATGCACGCCGACCTTGCCTCGTTCATCGACCTCGAAAAGATCCTTCAGAAGGACCTGCTCCGGGACAAGAAAGCCTTTGACCTGGGAGAGGAAATCATCGCGGCCCTGACCGTCTTCGAAGACTCCCGGATGAAGAAGGAACGGCTGAAGGAGCTTGGACTCCCCTCTCCTCTCGTCCAGCGTCTCTCCCACCTCTCCTTCAAAGGCTGGGGAAGGATGTCCCGCAAGCTCCTGAACGAACTGCGTTCTCCTGCCGTCGATCCGGAGACGGGAGAGGACCTGGAGAAGGACATGACCATCCTTGAGCTGATGTGGGAGTTCCCCCTTTCCTTCCAGGAAATCTACGAGAGCAAGGACGTCTTCACCTTCAAGAAGCAGGTCGAAAGGGAAAACCAGGAATATCTCGAGAAAAACAAGGAGGAGGACTTCATCGACAGCCTCTACTGCTCGCCCGCCATCAAGCGTTCCCTGCGCCAGACCGAGAAAATCGTCGAAGAGCTGAAGAAGATCCTCAAGATCGATTCCTTCTCCGCCTATTTCCTGGAATGCACAAGAGACGACCAGAAGAGGAAGGATGCTGCCGGCAAGAAGAGGACCGTCTCCCGCAAGAAGATGCTCCAGGACGTCTACAGGGCGTGCCACATCGCCAAGGAAGAGGAGCATCTCTGCCAGGAGCTCGAATCCACGGACGAGGAAGCCCTTCGAAAGGACAAGCTCTTCCTCTACTTCCTCCAGCTGGGAAAGGACGTCTATTCCGGCAAACCG
Source organism: uncultured Bacillota bacterium (assembly GCA_949299015.1). Taxonomy (GTDB): domain Bacteria; phylum Bacillota_I; class Bacilli_A; order RFN20; family CAG-288; genus Enterosoma. The sequence continues at coordinate 4,985 of CASFYT010000018.1, read as the reverse complement.
ATTCCCCTCACGGAACTGAAGGACTACGACATCGACCATATCATCCCGCAGGCCATGCTGAAGGACGACAGCCTGGACAACCGCGTCCTCGTCGCCAAGGAAACCAACATCAAGAAGCAGGACATCTATCCCATCCCGAAGGGACTGATCACCGAAGAAGGAAGGAAGCAAATCGACGCCCTCTATGCACGAAAGGATGCCAAGGGCCGTCCCTATCTGATGTCCAAGGTCAAGTACGAGCGACTGACAACGCCCGCCGGCAAGACTCTCACGGACGAAGAACGCGCCGGATTCATCAATCGGCAGCTGACCATCACCAGCCAGAGCGTCAAGGCGACGGCCGACCTCCTCCATCGCATCGACCCCAACGGAAAGGTCGTCTATTCCAGGGCCAGCACCGTCAGCGACTTCCGCAAGGCCTTCGACCTCGTCAAGTGCCGCGACGTCAACGACTTCCACCATGCGCACGACGCGTACCTCAACATCGTCGTCGGCAACGTCTACGACAAGGTCTTCTCCGGTTCCGTCGACGTGGAGAGGCTGCGCGAGATCCGTGAGCACTACGAAGGGACGAAGATCGACCCCAAAAACTTCTTCCGGCACGACCAGCACCAGATCATTCCCGGCACGCATCTGACCGGAGCCGAGGTCTGGAAAGCCAAGCGCTACGACGACAACAAACAGGAGATTCCTTCGTCGGAGGGAACCATCGACCGCGTCCGCACCAATCTCCAGCTCCATGATCCGATGGTCACCATCATGACACATCGGCAAAAAGGGCTCTTCGGAAAGACCAGCTTCCATTCGACAAGGGACAATGCCGTCCTTCCGCTCAAGCAGACCCCCGTCCTCGCCCAAGAAGGCTTCGCCAGGAAGTATGGCGGATATAACGACCTGACGGGAGAATCGTTCCTGCTCGTGCGATCGGAGGGAAAGAAAGGAAAGCACAGCTACACGCTTGAGAGCTTCCCAGCGATCTACGGCAGCAAGAGAGGCGACGCGGAATTCCTGCATCGTTTTCTGACGACCGACGACCTCGGACCCAAGCTAAGGAATCCGGAAGTCCTTCTTCCCTTCGTCCCCATCAAGGCGGTCCTCGAGATTCCCGGGAAGAACGGCTCTGTCCGGATTGCCATCAACGGAAAGACCGGCGAACGCTTTCTCGCCTGCAACATCACCGAGCTCTGGCTCCCCGAAGAATACGTCCGCTATGTCCAGCGAATCTCCATCCTCTTCGGCAACAACCTGCCGGCAGGGACGAAGAGACCGGACACGACCAAGTACGACAACTGCGAAGAAATCGATGTCCATGGAAGAAAGATCACGAAGGAAGACAATCGGAAGCTCTTCGACTATCTTTGCGATACCGTCTTCCAAAAGACCTGCTTCCACGACGTCCCCGGCCTGCAAAACACCATCGACAACGTCATCGAAAGACGTGATCTGTTTGATAATCTCTCCACCCTCGACCAAGCATTCGTGTTGAACGAATTGATCAAGGTCTTACAGAACAACAACTCAAAAGCGGACTTACGTAAAATTGGTCTTTCAAAACTATCTGGAAACATTACATATTCAAAACAATTTTCACCTTCTTTACGAATTCTAGCGCAATCCGTTACTGGCTTCTACGAAAAAATCCTCTTCACAATTCCTGAGGATTGACGTATGTCCTTCCGCATCGTGAAGATCAACAGCCGGTGCAAGCTCGAAACGCGTCTCAACTATCTCGTGTGCCTGACCGACAAAGAGACAAAGATCCTTCTCGATGAGATTTCCATCCTCATCATCGAAAGCCAGCAGGTGTGCATTACGACCGCCCTCATTTCGGAACTCCTGAACCATCACGTTCGCATCGTCTTTTGCGATGCCAAGCACAATCCCTCCTCGGAAGTCCAGCCCTACGCCGGATCGAAGGATACCTATCGCAAGCTCAAGAAGCAAGTCGATTGGTCGCAGGAAAACAAGGACCGAGCCTGGAAAAGGATCATCGAGCAGAAAATCCATAACCAGGCCTTTGTCATGCGTTCCCTGGGGCTAGAAACGACTCTCCTCGACGGCTACGAGAAGAGCGTGTCCGAGGGAGACAGGGACAATAGAGAAGGCCTTGCCGCCAAGGTCTACTTTTCCGCCATCTTCGGCTCTTCCTTCGATCGGCGGAACCCCGTCTGTGAAGAGAACGTCTATCTCGATTACGGATATTCCGTCGTTCTCAGCGCCGTCAACCGCGAAATCGCCACCCTCGGCTACCTTCCCCAGCTCGGAATCCACCATATCGGAGAAACGAACACCTTCAACCTCGGATGCGACCTCGTCGAACCAATCCGGCCCTTCGTCGACTTCGTCGCCGTCCAGCAGGACTTTCAGAAAGACGACTTCAAGTCCAGGATGCTCAACGTCCTGTCGATGAGCGTCCGCTGCGGGACGAGGACGATGCTTCTGGACAACGCCATCCATGACTACGTTTGTTCCGCCATCAACGCCCTCAATGAGGAAAAGAGCGAGCTGCTGCTTCCCATTGCTTTCGAAGATGACGCTTCATAGATATATGCGGACCATCCTCATGTTCGACCTTCCGACGGTGACGGCCGCGAATCGAAGGCACTACCGGCAGTTCGTGAAGTTCATCAAGAGCCTCGGTTTCATCATGTTCCAGGAATCGGTCTACGTCAAGCTGTCGGTCAACGAAGCGGCCATTCAACGAATGAGGAAGAATCTCGAAGTCCATCTCCCTCCGCACGGAATGGTCTCCCTGCTGACGGTGACGGAGAAGCAGTTCGCGTCGATCGAGAACCTTCTGGGAGAGTTCAGGACCGACATCGTCCATACGGACAGGAAGGTGGTCGAACTATGAAAGTGCTCCGGCACCATCGAATCGAAGCCGCGCTCGTCCTCGACGGCGAATGGGTCACGCATCTCGTCATCGAAGAACCCGTCTTCCTTCGTCAGTTCCTCCGCGGAATCGAGGAACAGCTCGAAAGCGGAGAGGAATTCCTCCGCTATTACGACGGGAAGGATGAAAAGGACTTCTCGAAGGTCGGATATTTCCTCTATGATCCTTTCCATTGTCCTCTCGACGAAAAGAAGACCGGCACCTTCCTCCAGAAGGACGTTCCCCTTCGCCTCAAGGACGAAAAGAAGGAGGACTTCCAGAGAATCGTGCACGAAATCCAATCCTTTCTTCATGGTCTCATCCTTGATTATCCCATCCCGCTCCGAATCGACGAGGAGACTTCCCTTCCTGCGCTCCTCAAGGCCTTTTCCCTCTCACCCGCAATCGACGAAGAAAGCTTCCTCGAAGGCCTCGTCATGAAGGTCGCCGTCCTCCGCCATGTCAGCAAGAAGGACGTGTTCCTTTTCTACAATCTTCGCGACACCCTCAGCGAAGAGGAATTTCTTCTTTTTCATCAAGAGATGAGACGGCTCGAAATCCCTTATCTGCTTCTCTCAAGCCACCTTCCTTCCAAAAAAAGCTCCATCGAGAAGATCGTTCGAATCGATTCCGACCTCTACGAGCAGCACATTGAACCAAAATCGGAAAGATGATAAAATTGGCAAGAAATCAACAAATACTACCAATATTTCTATACTCTAGAGGTTTGGTAGTATTGTGATTTCAGATTCTCCTTCAACGAACAAGCAACCGTGCTTCCTTCGACTTATGTTTGGTAGTATTGTGATTTCAGATTCTCCTTCAACTTCTTTAGGCGTCAATAGTCTAGCCTATATGTTTGGTAGTATTGTGATTTCAGATTCTCCTTCAACAAAGTATTACCTTGTGTCTTTAAATCAGGTGTTTGGTAGTATTGTGATTTCAGATTCTCCTTCAACATTGACATTAATAGGGACTGTCGCACCGCCGTTTGGTAGTATTGTGATTTCAGATTCTCCTTCAACCTGCCTGTCGTGGTGACCCCCCATGGACTGGTTTGGTAGTATTGTGATTTCAGATTCTCCTTCAACCATAAGCCGCATGAGCAAGCCGGAGCTGATGTTTGGTAGTATTGTGATTTCAGATTCTCCTTCAACCCCGTATGCTTACCCCTGTCGTTCCTACGAGTTTGGTAGTATTGTGATTTCAGATTCTCCTTCAACTGCATGAAGCTTCTTATGACGAGTGCGAATGTTTGGTAGTATTGTGATTTCAGATTCTCCTTCAACGAGGTTCTCCCCGGAGATTCTATTAGAGGTGTTTGGTAGTATTGTGATTTCAGATTCTCCTTCAACGCGTCTAATCTGAGACATTCATAGAGCCATGTTTGGTAGTATTGTGATTTCAGATTCTCCTTCAACAAGCACGAAGCGATACAATCTCATCAGCCGGTTTGGTAGTATTGTGATTTCAGATTCTCCTTCAACCAGGGGGAGGGTAGCCGTGTTACTATGGGAGTTTGGTAGTATTGTGATTTCAGATTCTCCTTCAACAAACGAGAAGAGGGCGTGCATGTATGCCTAGTTTGGTAGTATTGTGATTTCAGATTCTCCTTCAACAGAACGAAAAGTGTTTCGCCCCCCAATCTTGTTTGGTAGTATTGTGATTTCAGATTCTCCTTCAACTTCTTTTTTCGCCGCTAAAATAAACTCGTGGTTTGGTAGTATTGTGATTTCAGATTCTCCTTCAACCATACAAGACGGCAAGCCCACGCTTCGGACGTTTGGTAGTATTGTGATTTCAGATTCTCCTTCAACTCCCGAAATGCTCGTTGGAGAAGTTCAGGCGTTTGGTAGTATTGTGATTTCAGATCATCTTTTTTTTGCACCAGTGGGATAGTCTTTTTTCTTGATAGCGCTTTCGGTGGTAGAATCTTCTCCAGTCCCGCGCACAGGAGACCGGGCTAGCGGACTTCGGGAGGCAAGCTTGCTCTAGGACGTGGTGGTTCGGCAAGGTTGCCTCCCGAGGCCCGGAACCACCACCATGGAAAAACGTATCGACAAGGGGCAGAGACCCCGCTTTTCGTCAACCCCGAGGGCCATCGGGGGCTTCG
>CASFYT010000017.1 GCA_949299015.1 uncultured Bacillota bacterium | reverse complement strand
GGGCCGGCATCAAGCCGACTTCCGAATCATTTTTCCGTTATGGTAATTACTGTCCGTTTGCCTCAAAACCCTTGGAATGACGAATTCCAACGTATTTTTGGCTGGTCTTCCCGTTCAGTTTTCAAAGAGCGATCGTAGTGCATCTCCGTTCGAAGGTGCAGAACAAATGTTATCACAGCATCTTTTATCCGTCAACACTTTTTTTCGACTCCAAACATTCTTTTTTGCATCGACGATAGGAGAAGTAGGAATCGTGTCCGAAGATGATGCTATCGATGAAATAAATTTTCTTACTCCTCATTGCTTCGGCGACCATCGATGTCGCCTGGTCATCTGCTTGGCTTGGCACTATGCTTCCTGAAGGATGATTGTGGCAAAGTATCAATCCGAAGGTGTCTGATTGTAAGTTCAGATTATATATTGCTTCAGAGGAAATCGAAACTCGGTCATCAGTTCCCGTCCCAAAGACGACGACGTCAAGAACACGGCCTTTCGAATCGACTTGTACACCAAGGACGCGCTCTTTCTTTCCTCCAAAAAAACAAGACCGATACGTATAATAGAAATCCGTAAGCGAAGATATTCGAGTCGGGCTCCAAAGAGGCAGGCGCCGAATGATTTCACCGATTGTCAAAAGACGGTAAATTTTGGCCTTTTTTATACCATAGGTCGACATTTCGCTGTAGGAAAGCATAAGGAGGCTGTACAACCCTCCCTTTTCCCTCAGAATTCGCATCGACATCGTCAGTACGTCTTCGGCCTTTGTCCCAGTTTCCAGAAGAAGCGCCAAGAGTTCAAAATCCTGGAGCGAATGAAGGCCAAGCATGTCCGCCTTCTCTCTTGGCAAAAGAACTTGCCTTTTCAATTCCATTGAAAAGTGAAGCCACCTGGCAAGACTGCTTTTCCCTCAGAACTCGTAAAAAACTTGTAGGCGATGACTGCAACGAGTCCAATGGCGAGGAAAGCCATGACGGTCGCTAGAGTAATAGCTTCGCCCGCCCTCGTCTCATCGCATTCGTATTCGTTCAGTTTCCGCATTGGCTGATTCACCCCCTTCACACCATATTGGCAGGAAAAGGGGTGTATGTTCAGTCGTTCTTAAGATACTCCTGAAGTTCGGAGAGGTACTTTGCGTATTTTTCTTTTTCCAAGGCAACCTTTTCGGGATTCGCCTTCGTAAGAAACGCTGGATTGTCAAGCATCTTCTTCGAACGAGAGATTTCAGCCTTGAGAACTTCGATACGTTTGGCAATCCTGGCCTTTGTGGCGGAATCATTCTCCTCTTGAATGGAAAGGGAGAAGGAGGGGGTGACGATGGGATGCTCGATATGATCGACAAAGCGTACATCCTCGGCAAAGGCGAACCGCCTCAAATAGGGGAGGATCAGCTCCATTTCCTGGGCCGAACCTTGATAGAGGAGGGTGACCTTTGCGTTCGGGGCCAATCCGTGAACCGACTTGAAATTACGAATTTCTCGGATTCCTTGATTCAATGACTGAGCCAAAAGAATAGAGGAGGGCTCTTCGGCAAAGGCGAATTCCATTGGAAATCTTTCCTCATAGATTGACTCCTTGGCGTTGGGAAAACAAGAATAGATTTCCTCTGCGATAAAAGGACAGAAGGGGAAAAGGGCAATCAAAATATCCTTGAGAATATAGACGAGGACATCCTTCGTCGAATCGGAATTCCCCTCCTTCATCGCCACTTTTGCGTACTCGAGGTAGAGGGAGCAGAAAGAATCATAGACAAAGGAATAAATGTAATTTGCCGCCTGTCCCAGCTCGTATTTTTCCATGTTCGCACGATAGGAGGAAAGGAAACGATTATGCTCCGACAATATCCATTGATCAAGGAAAGAAAGACGATCCTGACGAGGCGTCTTAGGAATGTAACCATCCGACAACAGCCCGAGAACATAGCGCGAAGCATTCCAGATCTTATTCATGAAGCCATGGGCATTTTCGAGCTTCGAATTGGCGAACGTGATGTCAAGGCCCGGGGTCGATCCCGTCGCGAGCGCATAACGAAGGGAATCGGTTCCGTACTTTTCGATGACCTCAAAGGGATCAACGCCATTCCCTAAGGATTTGGACATCTTTCGACCCTTTTCATCACGGACCAAACCATGGATATAGACCTTTTTGAAAGGCATCTTTCCAGTGAATTCGACTCCTTGGAAAGCCATTCTCTCTACCCAGAAGAAGATGATGTCATATGCCGTGACCATGACATCGAGAGGATAGAAACGTTGGTACAAGGGCGAATCCGTTTCGGGCCATCCTAAAAAGGCAAAAGGAGCCAGTGCCGAGGAAAACCACGTGTCAAGGACATCCGGATCCTGTACGAACCGGTTTGCATCAAGCGCGGTTTCGGAGCAAATGACTTCGCCCGTCTCGCGGTTCGTATAAACAGGAATGCGGTGTCCCCACCACAGCTGACGAGAAATGCACCAGTCATCTGTGTTCTCTAACCATTGCAGGAAAACCGACGAGAAACGGCTAGGGAAGAACGTGGTGGGTGACGAGGACTTTTGAATCGCTTCGACTTGCTCCGCAAGAGGCCTCATGCGAACAAACCACTGCTTGGATAGCATGGGTTCGACGACCGCGCCGCTGCGTTCGGAATGACCAACATCATGCTGGATGTCTTCAACGCGTATGAGGTTGCCCTCCTCAGCGATTTTCTTGACGAGAAGGTCACGGCATTGATACCGATCCATGCCAGAATATGAGCCACATCGATCGTTCATCGTGGCATCATCGTTCATGATCTTGACAAAGGACAGATTCAACCGCTTCGCAATCTTGAAATCGTTGGGGTCGTGGGCGGGAGTGCACTTCATGACGCCCGTGCCAAATTCCATGTCAACATACCGGTCGGCAAGAAGAGGCAGAAGCTCTCCGTTCGCGGGATTGATGACCTTCCTCCCTTCCAGATGGCGATAGCGATCATCGTCTGGATTGAAGCAGACGGCACGATCGCCAAACATCGTCTCAGGTCTTGTCGTCGCAACTTCCAAATACTGTGAATGATCCTCAAGCCAATACTTGAAGTAATAGAACTTGCCCGGGTCCGAGTGATAGACGACTTCGATATCGCTGAGAGCCGTCTTTAGGACGGGATCCCAGTTGATGATCCTTTCTCCACGATAAATCAATCCCTTGTCATAAAGAGTCTTGAACACATGGGCAACTGCCTTTTGCATTCCATCATCCAAAGTAAACCGTTCGCGAGAATAGTCCATCGACAGGCCAAGGGCACGCCACTGCTTCGAAATGTAATCCGCATGCTCCTCTTTCCACTTCCAGGCCTCCTCCAGGAAAGCCTCGCGTCCCATCTCGTATTTGTTCTTGCCTTCCTGACGGAGCTTTTCTTCGACCTTTGCTTGGGTGGCGATACCAGCATGGTCCATGTCGGCCAGGAAAAGGACATCATACCCGGAAATTTTCTTGTATCGCGCCAGGATATCGATGACTGTCGTATTCGTCGCATGACCGATGTGAAGGATTCCAGTCACGTTCGGAGGAGGAACAATCATGGAGAAAGGCGGTTTGTCAATGTTTTCCGGTCTCATCGCTTCGAAATAGTGATGGGATTCCCAAAACGCTTCTTTTCCCTCCTCGCATTGACGATGGTCGTATGTCTTTGGCATCTCTTTCATACTCCAACCTCCATGATCATGACTATTGTTTGAGAGATTCGTAGATGTCTTTCCGCAAGACGTCGAGCGATTCCTCGCTGACGTTGCCGGATTCGAAGAGTTCACCGCCGACCTCGCCCTTGCTCTGGTTCAAGTGAAAACGCTCAGACATGTTCAGCTTGTCGGTCTTGGTGAAGACGATGGCAAAAGGCAACTTTCGATACAGAAGTTCGTCCGCAAAATCTTGATCCGCCGGCAACATGCAACGGCGCGAATCGACAAGGATATAGACCTTTTTCAAGGAAGGATTCCCGTAAAGAAAACGTTTCATCACGGGTTCGAAGTGTTCCCGTTGCAAAGTGGCGAAACCATAACCGGGAGCGTCGCAAAGATAGAACGAATCATCGACGAGAAGGTAATTGACAGCTCTCGTCTGACCCGGCGTTTTGCTCGTCTTCATCAGGCTTCCATTGCGACAAAGGCGATTGATCAAAGTGCTTTTTCCAACATTGGAACGGCCGATGAATGCAATTGTGGGCCGATCGAAAAGAAGGTCTGCACTGGCAAACGCGCTACGAACAAAGGATGCCTTCGAAAACAAACGCCGGGTCACGATTACCGATCCTTCTTTTTTTGCGACGCCTTGGGCGTCGTGCGTTCCGTAATCTGTTTTTTCAGGGAGCGGATGTCGTCAAGGAAGACCCCAGAGAAAAGGTCTTCGACGCGGGAAACTTCGACAATGTTCAGTGCGGAGGCAATCTCCTTGGGCAGCTCCATGGCGTCCTTATGGTTCTCCTTAGGAATGAAGACCGTCTTCAGGTGGTCGCGACAGGCCGCGTTGCACTTTTCACGAAGTCCGCCAATGGGCATGGCATTGCCACGAAGATCGATTTCTCCGGTCATCGCAACATCGTTGCGAATGCGAAGCTGGCAAATCGCCGAGAGAATGCAAAGAGCCGTGGCGACCCCGGCAGAGGGGCCGTCCTTGGGCGTTGCCCCCTCCGGGAAGTGGACATGGATATCGTTGTTGGCAAAGAACTCGGGATGAATGCCCAGATCGTTTCCAATCGAACGAATGAAGGAAAGAGCGGTCTCGCACGCCTCCTTCATCACATCGCCAAGGTTTCCGGTCAGGACAAGCTGTCCCTTTCCGGGGAAGGTGTTGACCTCAATCTTCAGGACCTCTCCTCCCGCATCCGTATAGGCCAGTCCGTTGATGACACCAATCTGCGACTCCTCCACCTGTTGATTATGGAGGAAAATTTCGGCACCCAGGTACCGCTTGACAGTTTCGACATCAATCGTAACGTGTGATTTATTTTCGGAATCGTTCAAGAATTCGACGGCATATTTGCGATCGATCGTCGAGATGCGACGACGAAGCTCACGGACCCCCGCTTCACGGGTATAATACTCGATGATATAGTCGAGAGCCTCGTCCGTCCAAGTCATCTGGCCCTCATGAATGCCATTTTCCGTCTCCTCGCCGGGAATCAAGTATTGGCGCGCAATCGTCACCTTCTCATACTTGGTGTAGGTATTCAGTTCGATCATCTCGAGACGATCGAAAAGAGGGGCGGGAATTTTGGACACGTCATTCGCCGTACAGATGAAAAGCACGTGAGAAAGATCAAAAGGCTCATCGAGATAATTGTCGTAGAAGGTACGATTCTGCTCAGGATCAAGAACTTCGAGCAGCGCCGACGCGGGATCGCCATGAAATCCACCGCTCGTCACTTTGTCGATTTCGTCAAGGAGGAAGACGGGGTTGTTGACCTGAGCCTTCTTGATTTGAGAGATGATCTTTCCGGGCATTGCACCGACATAGGTCTTACGATGGCCGCGGATTTCCGCCTCATCCGAAATGCCGCCCAAAGCCATTTTGACAAATTTACGTCCGAGTGCCTCGGCGATAGAAATCGCCAAGGAGGTCTTTCCAACGCCCGGAGCACCATAGAAACAAAGAATCGGAGCCTTAAGAGACTTTGTCAGCTGCTTCACAGCCAAATATTCGAGGATACGATCCTTCTGCTTCGTCAGGCCATAGTGGTTCTTGTCGAGAATGGTCTTGACCTGATTCAGGTTGTCGTTATCGACCGTCGAACGATACCACGGCAGATTGACTAAGGTATCCAAGTACGTCGTAATCACCGTCGCCTCCTGAGAAGAGGCAGGCATCGTCTTGAGACGATTGTACTCCGACTCCACGCGCTTACGGACGTTTTCCGGATAATCCCCGGGTCGCTTTTCGATTGCCTTGATGTACTTCTCTTCCGAATCGTCAGAATCAAACTCCTTTAGCTGGTCCTTCACGATCTTCATCTTTTCACGAAGAATGTATTCCCGTTGGTTTCGATCGACGGCACGAGAAAGCTGCTCCTGCAACTCAAAATTGATGCTCGAATCCGCGCTCGAATTCAAGAGATCCTTAGACAACGTCTTGATTTGGGAAAGAGGATTGGAATCCTTCAGGATTTCCAAGCAGACATCCGGCCCGGAACTAAGGAAAGCAGCGATATGATAGGGAATGAACTCGGCAGAAGAGGCCTGGTCCTTGAAGTTGGGACATTCCGGATAATTTGGAAAACGCGTTCGATAGTTGTTGTATAAGCGGATGAACTCGACGGTCGCATCGAGAATCTGGACTTCCGAAATGGTCGCCTCGTTTCCAAAGACACAAGAACCATAAACGAGTCGGACCTCGCCATTAGCCTCAAAATCAACGATTTGGACACGTCTCTTGCCAATGACAGAGATGTCGACAGAGTTCTTCTTCTCCTCTTTGGACACGATGCGGCAAATGGTCGCATAGGACTCCACGCCCGGCAGAACCATATTGTCGAACTCTCCGTAGACGTTGTCGTTCTTCGAATACGCCATTACAAAATCATCGCCGACCTTGAGGGTGCGGAAGAAACGAACGTCATAATCGTTTGTCGCCTCAATGTTCATCGCAATATCCGGCAGAGCGACGAGGCGATGGTTGGGCAAAATGGGGTATTTCTGGAAATTTGTATTTTCCACGATAAAAACCTCCTTTGAATATAATTAGCACACAGGTGGACGGCAGACGAAGAATAGACTACTCAGACTTTTCTCCCTGCTCAGGAGCGGACTTCTTCTCTTCCTTATCATCTTTGGGGCTTTCCTCCCCCTTCTTCTCTTCAACCTTGAATCCGTTCAATTCAAGGATGCGAGTCTGAACCCTCTCGTTCAGGATCGAAAGGAAAACCTGATTCAAGTAATTGTTGATCTGGTTCTGAATCTGCTGATCAGAAAGCTTTTGAGAGCGAAGATAGGAGGACAGGTCATTCATGAAACCATTGATCGGAGAGCCAAGACGCTTTTCCAAATCCGCCTGAGCAGGAGAAGGAATCTTTTCCGCCGTCGCGATCGCATCATAGGTCAGCGATGTCTTGATTTCAGAAAGCACGCCGTCACGAAGCTGATTCTCATAGTCTTCCGCCTTCTGGCCAATCAACTTCAAGTATTCAGCCAACGTCAGGCCTTGGTCATTGATACGCTTCTCGTCAGCAGACTTCCTCTGTTGAACAAGCTCGGAGACATAATCATCGGCGATGACGAACTCCGATGCGTCACGAATCTGGAGAAGGAAGGAATTGACCAAGTTGTTGAGATAGCGCTTATGATTGTCTTCGACAAGATTTGTGCGAACCTTTTCCTTCAGTTCAGCGAGGTCCTTGCTGGCATATTTGCCGCTCAGCGTCGTGGCAAATTCATCGTTGATTTCGGGAACCTGGCTGACTTTAACCGCGTTGAGAGTGACCTTGAAGAGCACTTCCTTTCCGGTAAGAGGTTCCGGATAATTCTCGGGCATCGTCAAAGTGATATCGAACTTCTCGCCTGCCTTGTGACCGACGACCTGCTCCTCGAAGCCAGGAACGAAATGCTTCGATCCCAGAACGAGGTCAAAGGACTTGGCCGATCCGCCCTCAAACTCCTTCCCCTCGAGAAGGCCGACAAAATCGATGTTGGCCGTATCGCCCATCTTTGCGGCCTCCGTCGTGGGAACGAGTTCCGCATTGTCTTTGGCAAGGCCTTCAATGAACGTCTGAACATCTTCATCCGACACCACATGCTCCTGAACATCGGAATGGAGTTCCTTATAGTTGCCAAGCCGAGAACAGACCGGGCGAAGCGTATACGTAATCGTAAACTCCGCTTCCGTATTCGTGAACTTATCGATGGAAACGGAAGGACGGAAGGAGCCGAGGATCTTGGAGTCTTTGACGTAAGAAGAGAACTCATCGTCCTTCATGAATCCGGCATCAACGCGCTGAAGAAGATCGTCGATTGTCGCTTGAGCAATGTCATTGGACCGCAGACGAAGACGGGCTTTTTCGACAGGCGCCTTGCCCTTACGAAAACCAGGAACTGTGACACTCTCGCAAAGCTTGCGAATTCCCTTTTCCGTTGCCTTGGTCACCTCTTCCGACGCGAAGGTGACCTTCGCAATCAGATGTCCATTTTCGTTCTTAAATGTGCGTTCCATGAGTGTTACTCCTTAAATTGAATCGTTCGCTAAAAAACGGCCTGTCTATTATATGTAATGATGAGAGGCTTTTCAAGTTATCGGGAATGGACGTCCTTCAGCGCGAAGACGGCCTGCAGAGAATGGAACAGAGAGGAGAAATCTTTCCCCTCGCTATCGCAAAAACGAGTGAGATCGTTGATGGCAAACTGAAAGTAGAAGGCATCGGCCATGGGCTCGGAAAGTGGACTGGGCGGTTCATCGAGAGTCAAGGATGGGACGAAGTGAGAAAGGAGTCGGGCATAGCAATCCAGGCAGAATTCAAAGGCATCGCCGAAGGCATGCTCCTCCTCGAGTCCCATCGAAATCGAAAGACGTCCCAAAGAGCGAAAGACATCGTAGCAATCTTCTTCAAAGGTTCGTAATTGCTTGGTCTTCTCTTCTCGGATTTTTCGAATTCTTTCCGTCAGGTCAATCATTTATGTATCTCCTTTAATTTCCAAATGTCTCGATTGTACTCTCGAATCGTGCGATCCGAGCTGAACCAACCAGAATTGGCAATGTTGACAAGGCACATCCTGCCCCACAGATCGCGATCCATGTAGAGAGATTCAATTCTCTTGGAAGCGCGCAAGTAATCCGGGAAGTCGGCAAGATTCATGAATTCGTCCCCGTGATACATGATCTCGTCGTAGATCATTCGGAATTGCTCCCAATCCCTGGAGAAGGTTCCATCCACCAGGGAGTCCATGACAGCCTTGACGGAAGGATTGGCATTGTAGACATCCCACGGATTATAGGCGTTCCGGAACTTCAGTTCCTTGACCTGTTCCTCCTTCATGCCGAAGATCACTGCATTTTCGGGTCCGACGAGCTGGGAAATCTCGACGTTGGCACCATCGAGCGTTCCGAGCGTGATGGCTCCATTCATCATGAACTTCATGTTGGAAGTGCCGGAAGCTTCCTTTCCGGCAAGGGAAATCTGTTCGGAGATGTCGCTTGCCGGAATGATCGTTTCTGCCTTGCTGACCCCATAGTTTTCGATGAAGACGACCTTGACCATCTTTCGAATGGCTTCATCCTCATCGATTTTCTTGCTGACAGCGAGGATGAGTTCGATGATCTTTTTGGCATAGGCGTAGCTCGGCGCCGCCTTTGCACCGAAGACATAGGTGTGCGGATAGATGGAAAGAGTCGGGTCTGCCTTCAATTTCAGATAGAGGTGGATGATGCGGAACACGTTGAGCAACTGCCTCTTGTAAGCGTGCAGACGTTTGATCTGGACATCATAGATGGAGTCCGGAATCAGGTCCATTCCGTTTTCCTTTTTCACCAAATCGATCAGGCGGAACTTGTTTTCTCGCTTGATTTCATTCAGCTTGCGATAGACTTCGACATGCTCCGGCTTCCCATCGGCATAAGGAAGAAGCTTCGAAAGCTCTTCCGGCTCACGGATGAAGCCATCGCCGATCAGCGATTCGATGTAGGTCGAAAGCCGCGGATTGGCGACAAGGAGGAAACGGCGGTGGGAAATGCCGTTCGTCTTGTTGTTGAACTTGTTCGGATAGATGGAGTAAAGTTCCTTGAACGTCTGCTCCTTGAGAATCTGCGTATGCAAGTTTGCAACGCCGTTGACCGAGTAGGCGACATGAATGGCCAGCTGGCACATGTTGACGTTTCCGTCACGGAGAATCAGGCAGCTGTTGATTTTGTCCTCGGGAATGTTCGCTTCGCGCATGAACTGGAGGGATCGGCGATTGATTTCCTCGATGATCATGTAGACGCGAGGCGCAATGGAAGCGATGTAGCGGCAGGGCCACTTTTCCAACGCTTCCGGCATGACCGTGTGGTTCGTGAAGGCAAAGCAGCGCTTGACGATGGAGAACGCTTCGTCCCATCCATAGTCGTTCTCGTCCATCAAGATACGCATGAGCTCTGGAATCGCCATGATAGGATGCGTATCGTTGAGCTGAAAGACATAATGCTCCGGAAGGTGGTCGAGGGTTCCATAGAGTTCCTTCTCCCGCTTGACGGAATATTGGATTCCTGCCGAAACGAGGAAGTACTGCTGGCGCAGGCGAAGGAGCTTTCCTTCCTCTGTCGAATCGTCCGGATAAAGGCCATGGGTAATGTCACGGATGAACTTGAGGTAACCGTTGAAGTTCGCCCACGTCGGAAGGACCTGGTCGGAGGGCTCGGCGTACCAAAGCCGCAGAGTATTTGTGACATGATTCTCATATCCGATGACCGGAACGTCATAGGGGACGGCAAGGACCGAATAGGCGTTGTTCGTCCGCCAATGAATATTTCCGTTCGCGTCACGGAAGGTTTCCGGATTTCCATAGAACTGGACGGTCACGGCATCATTGATCTTGCGGATCTCCCAGGGGAATCCGTTGAGAAGCCATGTATCCGGGTACTCTTCCTGTTTCCCATTCCGGATTTTCTGTCGGAAGAAACCATATTCATACCGAATGCAGTTCCCGTGTCCCGGAAGTCCGAGAGAGGCGATCGAATCCATGAAGCAGGCCGCAAGACGTCCGAGTCCGCCATTGCCCAAGCCAGCATCCGGCTCCTGTTCCTTGATGCGGTCGAAATCGATGCCAAGTTCCTTCAGTACCTCTTGAACGTCCTTCAGGATGCCCATGTTGAAGAGGTTGGTCGAAAGCTCACGCCCCATCAGGAATTCCATCGAAAAGTAAATCAGCTGCTTCTTCCCTTGGTCGGCCGTGATTTCCTTGCAGGTCTTCCCGTCGACGTTGGCATAATCGCGGATGACCGTCCCTAAGACGTCGTAGATTTCGTTGTCGCTGAGTTTGTCCGGATCGCGTCCATACTTCTCGACGCATCGCTGCTGGAAGTCATTCTTGAAATAGTTCCGAAACTCAGTCCCTGTCTTGATGTCTACCATGTTGCTTTCCTTTCTATGCTTGCCTTTCCACAAGCCTTTCCTCGTCGTCCGTCCTCTCTTCCGAATTCAGCTGTTTTTTGTCGTAACGCAAATAAATTGCACCAAAAGAAGGAATCTTCAACGTGATCTTGTGGTTTTGATTGTGGATTCCCTTCCCGTGGGTGGAAATGGGATTCGGATTATATTGGTTCCATCCCCCATAGATGCCACGATCCGTATTCAGGATTTCCTCATAGACTCCTTCATACGGAACGCCAAGTTCGTAGTCCCAATAGAAGTTCGGCGTCATGTTGAAGATGCATACGATGCATTCCAAATCGCTTTCCCTCTTGAAGACATAGACGCTTTGGTCGGCGTTGTCCGCCATGATCCAGCTGAAGTGCAAAGGATTGTATTCCTCGTCGTAGAAGGCCTTCGTATTGCGGTAGATATGATTGAGGTCCTTGATGAGGCGCTGCACTCCCGCGTGCTTTGGGTAATTGACGATATCGTAGGCAATCGGCTGGAATTCCTTCCATTCATCGAAAGTCGCCACTTCGTTCCCCATGAAGTTGAGCTTTTTCCCGGGATGGGCAAATTGATAGGCATACAGATTTCGGACGTTGGCAAACTTGTCGTCATAATTTCCAAACATCTTGTTGAGAATCGACCCCTTCATGTGGACGACTTCGTCATGGCTGAGCGGAAGAACGAAATTCTCCGAGTAGAAATAAGCCATGGAGAAGGTAATCTGGTTATGGCAATATTTCCGGTAGATGGGATCTTTGGCATAATACTTGAGCGTATCGTTCATCCAGCCCAGGTCCCACTTGTAATCAAAGCCCAGCCCCTCGTCAAAACCGCCTTTGGTCACATGGCCAAAAGCGGAGGAATCTTCTGCAATCATCATGATGTCGGAATGAAGAGTGTGCATATAGCCATTGACACGCTTGACGAACTCGACGGCTCCGACGTTCACGCCCTTATCCGAATTTCCGTCCCAATAGATGATGTTGGAAACGGCATCGAAGCGAAATCCATCGACGTGGAAAATCTCGGCAAAATAGAAGACGGAACTGATCAGGAAGCTGCGCACCGGATCCTTTCCAAGGTCGAAATTCTTCGTTCCCCACTGGGAGAATTCATGTTCGTTGCTGTATTCATAGACGCAGGAACCATCGAACTTTTCCAATCCAAAGCCGTCCAATGCGAAATGAACGGGGACAAAGTCCAGGATGACGCCGATTCCATTCTTATGCATCTTCTCTACAAATTGGGCAAAATCATCCGGTGTTCCCCAACGACGATCGACAGCAAAGTATCCCAAGGACTGATAGCCCCAGGAAGCATCGTTGGGATAGGCAAGGACTGGCAGAGCTTCCACATGGGTATAGCCTATTTCCTTCAGGTAAGGAATCATGACGTCAGCCAGCTCGGAATAATTGTATTGGCCGCCATCCGGCTTCCTTCGGAACGTCCCCATATGGAACTCGAAGATGGAAACCGGCTTGTTGAAACACCGATTGCGGCTCTTGAGAAATGCCTCATCGTCCAAATGGATGCGTCCATAGTCGTAGAGAATCGAGTACCCATCCGGAGTCGTCTGGTCGCGGAAAGCAAAGGGATCGTGCTTGTCCTTCCAAAAGCCATCGCAGCCGAGGAGATGAATCTTGTATCTCTGTCCTTCCTTTGCGCCAGCGACAAACGTCTCAAAGAGGCCGCGTTCATCGACCTTTTGCATCCTTCCCAGTCCCGGGTTCCAGTCGTTGAAGTCGCCGATGATCGAAATATCGCGAGCCATCGGTGCATAGACGCGGAACAAGAAGCCTTCTCGACCGTTCATGACATCCTTATGAGCGCCAAAATACTGATAGGCCTGAGGAAGATGACCCAGAAGGTATTGATCGAAAAAAGTGCGATCGGGCATGAATCTCGCCTCCGTTGATATGTCTCGATTATATCATAACGACATTTATCAATGGTCAATGGTTTTCAGATGGTTTACGTTGCCGACAAAAAAGAATAGAATATTGTCAGTTTCTTAAGGAGATTCATATGGCTTCCACTTATAAGATCATGTGCGTCAACGCCGGCTCGTCTTCCCTCAAATTCAAACTGTACGACATGGAAGACAAGGCCCTGCAGGAAAAGAAGCTCCGTGACAAGGCAAAGCATCTCACCGTCCTCTGCTCCGGAATCGTCGAGCGAATCGGCCACGAAGACGCCATCTTCACCATCAAGAAGCCGGGAGGCTTCAAAAAGACGACGACCCTTCCCGTCCAAGACCACGAGTACGCCGTCCAGCTGGTCATGTCCGGAATGAAGGAGCACGGCGTCATCCAATCCATCGACGAGATCACCGCCGTCGGCCACCGCATCGTTCAAGGCGGAAAGTATTACAGCGACTCTGCCGTCTTTGACGAGGAGACCGAAGAAAAGATCCGCTCCCTGATTCCTCTCGCCCCTCTCCATAATCCGGCCCACATCACCTGCTTCGAAGCGTTTCGCAAGGTCCTCCCCGCCTCCGTCGGGCAGGTCGCCGTCTTCGACACCGCATTCCATCAGACTATGAAGCCGAAGGAATATCTCTATCCCCTGCCCTTCGACTATTATGAAAAGTATTCTGTCCGACGTTACGGAGCCCACGGAACGAGTCACAAGTACCTCTCGACCATTGCGCGCGAAGAATATCTGACCGGAAGCGAGCACACCAACATCATCACCCTGCACATCGGATCCGGCGCCTCGATCTGTGCCGTCAAGGATGGCGAGTGCATCGCCACGTCGATGGGCCTCACGCCCTTGGCCGGCGTCATGATGGGCACAAGAACGGGAGACATCGACCCCTCCATCATGCCTTATCTGATGACGTGCACGGGTCTGTCGGCCGACCAGATCTACGACATCTACAACCATCAATCCGGACTCCTTGGCATCTCGGGCATCTCCAACGATACGCGCGACGTCGAGCAGGCCTATGAAAGAGGGGACATCCGTTCCACCTTGGCCGTCGAGATGTATTGCCAGAAGATTGCCGACTACCTCTGCATGTATCACGGCAAGCTCGGGCACGTCGACATGATCGTGTGCTCCGCCGGCGTCTTCGAAAACGCTCCGCTCTACCGGGAAGATTCTTTCGCCGACTGTTCCGAAGCGCTCGGCATCAAGATCGACTACGAAAAGAACCAGGAGATGATCCTTGGCAAGGAGGGCTACATCTCGGCAAAGGACAGCCGGATCCCCGTCGTCGTCATCCCGACGGACGAGGAGCTGATGATCGCCCTGGATACAGCCCGCATCCTCGGCCTTTGACCGAAACTTTTTCTGCGTTGCAGGCAATAGGAGGAAGGAGGCCCAATGAAAAGAAAAGACATCCTGATGGCGTCCCTTCCCCTCTTGCTCACAAGTTGCGAGACATCCTTCTCGGATTCCATTCCTGGAAGAATCCTCGCCTACACGAACGAGCAGCTGGATTCGTACGTCGAGATTCAGTCGGCGACGGAACTCGACTCCGTCGCCCGTTTTGACGATGCGTTGATCATCGTGACTCGAAGCCGATGCTCCGCCTGCGACAAGATGTACCAGGAACTCGTCCCCTTCATCGAAGAGCACCATTACCTTATCTATACCGTCGACGCAAACTATTACTATGAATGCTATTCCTCACCGGACAACGAGCGAGGGGAATACGCCAGGCTCTATCCGCAGATTGCGGGAACTCCGACCTTCCTCTTCTACCGCAACGGCAGCCTCGTCGAGGCCCACAGCGGTTGCTATGCGGAAGGAAGGCTGGAAGACGAGCTTCTCTCAGTCTTTCTCGACTATGGCCTCGAGATCGGCAACGACTTCCTGCCCACTTCCTGGGGGACCTACGTCTGCGACAAGGCCGAGGCCATCGACGCGCTTGGCTATGGGACAGACCGTCTCGAGCGGATTCTCCAGGAGGAAGAGAAGGTCACCGTCCTTTACACGTGGAGACGCTGTCAGGATTGTCAGGAGTACAAGGAAAGGATCCTGTTCCCGTACCTTCAGGAAAGGGAGGGCGAAACGCCGCTTCTCGTCTATGAGCTCGACGGCTACTACCTTCTGAAGAGATCGGAAGACCCTCTGCTTCTGAGCGAGGGGCTACGCCTCTTCAGCGACTTCTGCCGCCGCTTTGGCCTCGATGCCTATCCGGTCACCGATGTCGAAGGAAACGTCGCCGGAGTCGCCCCGACGGTGATCACGTACGAAAAGGGAACGCCCGTCCGCACGTCCGTCTATCGAAACGAACTCCTTCCGACGCTCAACAGCGACAACACCCTCTCCTTCCGCCAGGCCTTCTATCCCGAAGTCCTCGAGCTCCGCAGCCGGACCGTTGTCCGCGATGGAGACAGCGGCAGCTACCGGAAAGCCCTGGAAGAGATTCAGGAAGAGGCCGAAAAGATCGAAGCGGAGCAATGCCGAAGACACCTGCAGGAGGAACTATGAAGGCCGCCCCTCTGCTTTCCATCCCCCTCCTCCTGGCTTCGTGCGAGTCCCTTCCGCAGGAAAAGATACCGATTCCGCAATGCGCGAGCTCATCCCTCTCCATCGGCGAGGACGTCGTCTATCAGTGTCTGGACGTCTCGGATCGAATCGGATCGATGATCGAGGCGCGTCTCTCCTTCCCCCTCTACGTCTATGTTCCCGGATGTGGGACCTGCGACCTGTCGAGTCTTGCGATGGACTTCTACCTCCAGCAGACGAAAGCGATGTTCCCCTATTGCACGTCAGGAGCATTGAACGATGCCATCTCCCGTCGAATCGAGGAAACATCGATTCTCATCTTTCATAATGGAAAAGAAATCGCATCATATTCCTTCGATGAAGGACAGGACCTGGAATCCTTCTTGGACGATTATGTCATCGTACAGGACATCACCGTGCTGAATCCATCCTTCTCGTCGACGGGTCCGACCTACTTCTACCCGACCTATTCCTTCGACGAACCCACCTCGACCGTCACCGAACCACTGCCGGAATTCCTCGCCGATCCCCAGAACCGCTTCCTTCTCCTCGTCCGCTCGGTCGAAACCTGCTTCCGGCCGGAATGGTACGAGGCGACGACGGACTGGAACCTGGATGGCCTGCTCGCCGTCGGCGACGCCGAGCGCGATCTCTATTCGAATCTCTATGGATGGGACCTGACAGGGTGGACGGAAGACGGATTCGTCTATGACCTCGTCACCGGCAAAGGGGCGAACATCACCCTTGACGAAACCTCAGAGAGCGTCGACCGCCTTCAGCAGGCGAGGCAGATCCTCCAGGGATGAGAGATGGCATCCGGCGGAGTAGTCGTGTCCTCCGCCATGGAATTCCTTCATCGCCGGATAGAGGACCGTCGAGGCGGAACGGAGGGAGACGCGATAGTCCTGGTGCTCCGAGTCATAGGTGACCGAAACGACCGCCTTGACGCCGACCATGTCGCGAAAGACGTTGATGTGGAGGTTCCCCTCCCCCGTCGTCATATGGAGGGATTCCAAGGCCTCCCTGTCGATGACGTAATAGCACGTCCCCTGCTCCGTGACATGGTAGTTCGAGAGACAATAGCGTAGGATCGAGAGACGCCTTTCGTCGGTACGATACATCCGCCGATAGATCTCTTCCTTGTTGACGCCGCAGTCGAGCAGGTCGCCGGCGATGCGAAGCGTGGCACCGTCGCAATCCTGATACTGAAACCTTCCCGTATCGCCGACGATTCCGCAATACAGATAGGACGCGACCTTCGGGGAGAGCCGCGCCGTGCGGAAGGCCGAGCCGCGCGAAAGGAAGAAAAGGGCAATCAGCTCGCTGGCCGCCGGACGGTCCGGATGCACGATGGAAAGGTGGCCATAGTCATCCGAGGGGAGGGGAGGATTGTGGTGGTCGACCTTGATGACTTCCTTCGCCAGATCGATATGGCTCATCGCGATGCGGCCACGGTTGGAGACGTCGACCACGATGGCGAGATGTTCCTTCCGGTAGTCGCTTTCGGACAGCTCTTCCGGATAGGGAAAGAGGGACGGCATCAGGTTCTCGTTTCTGTCGCCGACAAAATGGACCTCCTTCCTCGGATAACGCTCCCGAATCCATTCCACGAGCGCCATCTGTGCGCCCAAGGCATCGTAGTCCGGTGAAACGTGTCGATAGACGACGATCGATTCATACTCACGGATCTTCTTCTCGAGGAGCTTGAACTCCTGGCTGAGCTTCCTGTAATCCATCCTTCACCTCCATTGAACGACCTCGGACGCGTCACACTTGAATCGGCGCATCCGCTTCGATAAAATAAACGCTGTGGTTTCCGGCCCTGTAGCTCAGTTGGATAGAGCAACAGCCTTCTAAGTTGTGGGCCGAAGGTTCAAATCCTTCCAGGGTCACCATCTCGTCCTTTCGCTCAGGATCTTCCTGAGCTTTTTTTGGCTTTGGGAGCGTACATGTCCGCCAGCTGGTACTTGGCGAGGTCCGTCATCGTGATGACGCCCAAAAGCCTTTCGTCGGGCTTCCCGTTCTCCGTCACGAGAAGCAGGCCGACCGCCTTCTCGTGTGCCTTCTTCTTCAGAATCAACTGGAAGGCGGTCAGCACGTTCATCCGGCGACTGACGAAGAAGAAGCACTCGTTGGAATGGCAGGAGAGTCCGATCTCGTCGCGGATGTCGACCATGCTGTCGGTCTCCTCAAAAGAGGTCTTCTGTCCGAAAAGGAGGCAATCCGAGAGGGTGGAACGGGAAAAGACTCCCACCACGATTCCCGTGGCGTCAAGAATCGGAAGATGGGTGATGCCTTTCTCCTGCATCAGCCGCAGGGCTTCGAAGATCCTCGTCCTCTCATGCCCGACGTCGACGTCCCTTGTACAGACATCGTAGCACGAAAGAGGGGAGGAAATCGCCTGACAAAGGCAGCGGAACTTGCGAAGAAAG
Source organism: uncultured Bacillota bacterium (assembly GCA_949299015.1). Lineage (GTDB taxonomy): Bacteria > Bacillota_I > Bacilli_A > RFN20 > CAG-288 > Enterosoma. The sequence continues at coordinate 85,644 of CASFYT010000017.1, read as the reverse complement.
ACCTCCGTCGGTGCACAGATGTCGTTCTCGTGGGAGAGGATGTTCCGCAGGTCCGACGCCGTCTTGAGCAAATCGTAGTTGTCACGCTGAGCGATGATGGGATGAAGGCGATTGTAATAGATCTGGTTGAGCGCACGGGAAAAGGAAACGTAGTCATCCTTCAGACGGCTGATGTGGACCAGTTCCTTCTCCAATTCCTTGAATTCGCTGAGGAAGGAATCGATGCGCTCTTCCGCCCTCATCGTTTCAAGGCTTCGCTCGCTTCCGCCGCATCGACGATGGCCTGTGCCGTTCGGCCGAGATAGTTTCCCTCAAAGGCCTCGATTTCTCCTGCATCCATGGCCTGCGCGATCTTCTCGTCGAAGGGGACTTCCTCGAAGACGGGAATGCCGTGCCTCTTCGTCAAGGAAAAATCCGGCTTCCCGTAAATGTCGATCCTCCGTCCGCAATCCGGGCATTGGACATAGGCCATGTTTTCGACGAGGGAAAGAAGCGGAATGGAGAGAAGCTCGGCCATCTTGGCAGATTTCTCGACGATCATGTCGACAAGCCCTTGCGGAGTCCCAACGAGAATGGCACTGGAAAGCGGAATCTTCTGGAAGATCGTCAATGTGACGTCCGCCGTGCCAGGAGGCATGTCGATCAGGAGATAGTCGCAATCCCAGACCACCTCGCTATAGAACTGTTCGATCAGGGTCGAAAGCATCGGACCGCGCCAGACGATGGGATCATCGGGATGGGGAAGGAGGAGATTGGACGACATGACCTGAACCCCCGCCTTCGAGGAGACGGGATAGAAATAGGCGCCGGCCCCGACGACAGGCCCTTTCACGCCGAAGGCCCGAGGAATCGAGGGACCCGTGATGTCGGCGTCGAGGATGGCAACCTTCTTTCCCATCCGAGAAAGCAGGACGGCCAGATAGCAGGTCGTGAAGGACTTTCCGACACCGCCTTTTCCTGAAAGGACGGCGACGGCATGTCCAATCCGTGCCTTTTCGCACGGCGAAGTCTTCGGAAGGTAGGGGGCCTTGGCGGAATCCACGTTGGACTCAGGCATTTTCATACCTCCTGTGAAGGGCGTGCTCAGCCTTTTCCGAGCCCGCTTTGCCGTCATAGATTGCATCGTAGACCTTCTTCACCGAAGGATTGAGGGCCGAAACCCGAATCTCCTGACCATGATCGATGGCGTTCAGGTTCGCCGAACGCAACCGACGGACCTCGAGAGGGCTGATTCCTTCGGCGGGAAGGTGCATCGGCTGTCCGGCTCCCATGATGCAGCCGCCAGGGCAGGCCATGACCTCGACGAAGTGGTAGGGACACTTCCCATCCTTCGCCAGGTTAGCCAAGAGGCGCGCCCCCTGCATTCCGCAGTGACAGGCGGAGAGATCCTGCCCCGCAAGCCGGAAGTGGCACTCCTGGATGTCGGGAGAGAGACTTCCCTGGGAAAAGACGACGTCGCTGGCGTCCACGGACTGTCGGTCATAATAGATTGCCGTGCGGATAATGGCCTCCAGGACGCCTCCGGAACGACCGAAGATCGTTCCTCCTCCCGTCGACTCCCCCAACGGATTGTCGAAATCCGAATCCGGAAGCGAGGCGAAATCGATGCCGCGTTCCGAAAGCAGGTTTCCAAGGTCCTTCGTCGTCCAGCAATAGTCGACGTCGAAGTATCCGTTCGTCTTGTTGTAGGGAAGGGCATTTTCGTTCTTCTTGAGGATGCAGGGAACGACCGCTACGACGATGACGTTCTGCGGATCGATGCCAAGCTTATTGGCAAAGAAGGTCTTCGCAACGGATCCCAGGCAACCGATCGGGGACTTGACCGTGGAAATCAAGCCCTTCGAGAAGAAGTCATGGAACGTGCGATCGGCAAAGCTGAGCCAACCGATGCAGCAGGAATTGAACTGAGGGTAGGGCCCACCCCGTTGAACACGACGAAGAAACTCCATCGCTTCCTCCCAAATCGTGATGTCGGCACCGAAGTCGGTGTCGAAGACATAGCGGAACCCCAACAGTCGAAGGGCCGACACCATCTTGCCGGTGACAACCTCGCCGACGGAACCTCCGAACATCTCGCCAAGCGAGACGCGGACGGAGGGAGCCGTCTGCACGATGACGACCTTGCTCTCGTCCTTGAGCAGCTCCTCGACTTGAGAGACTTCAATCTTCTTCATGGGCCGAGCCGTTACATTTTCCACTTTGAATAGGCCTTTCTATATATTGTATTTCGTTACAATTATAACCACGGATGGACGAGAAGACAAACGCCTCGCATCAGAGCGTCAGCGCCAGAGAGGCAAGGGAAAAGTAAACGTGGTCCAGATGGCTTGCGCCAAGCTTCGTGCCCCCGAAATAGCGGACGACGAAAACGGCATGGCCAACGATCGACTTGCGCTCGAAAAGCTGAGCCAGACGATGCATGGCGTTCACCGGTTCGCGATCCTCCGAGAACGTGGTTTCCGGAACGCCATAGCGATTGCGGTAGCGCGCACAGCGGAGGATATGTCGCGCCTTGCCGTGCTCCTTCGCGAGGCAATCGAACGTCTTTAGGAAGTCCTCTTCGCCATCGACTTCATATACGAAAAGCAGGAAACGGGACCGCTTTTCGACATATTCCTTTTCCAACAGTTTCTTCATCTCGACCGCTTCGCTCCGTCCAGAGAATGTCCTTGTCTCCCCTCGCCAAGGGAAATCGGATTGCACATTTTGTCTTCGATCCATAAGGTCGGTATACGAAAAGAACACTGCTGTAATCCGATATCCTGTGGAAAGGAAAGACAATATGCATTTAGATACATTCTTCTTGCACTATCACCGGAATATCGTTTGTCGCCAATCAGCGTCCAATGATTCTCCAGACAGCTCAGACGGATCTGATTCTTTCGCCCCGTCTCGATTTGAACCTTCAGTCCCGTACCGATGGAGAGAGCGACCTGGCTTTGGAACAGCGTAATCGCCTCACGGCCATGTTCATCGCGATAGACACGGAAACTGTTGCGATTCTCGGAAAGACAGAGACGAGTACGAAACGTCTTTCCGCAGGGAATCTTCTCCCTCACCACGCATTCGTATAGGCGCAGGACCCTTCGTTCCTCGAAGGCCTTCTGGAGGCGTTCCTTCATCGCCGGAGACTTGGCGAAAATCAAAATTCCGCTCGTCTCAAAATCGAGCCGATGGACAATGAAGGGCCGTTCTCGACGATGGGCAAGGTATTCGTAGACCTGATGATAGAGGTTTCGCGAAAAGGTCTTCGGGTCGTTCGTCTTGATCGTGAGAAGCTTGGAAGGCTTGTTCACGACTAGGCAGAGGTGGTCTTCGTAGAGGATATCCAGCTCAGTATGAAATTTCATGGGCGGACGTATCCGTCAGTCAAGAAGGGCGGAATAGGGACTTTCCAGGTAGGAGAAGCCGTCCATCCGGGAAGCAAGGAAGAAGGGCGTCTGTCCCTCCTCCGTCACCAGAAGAGTGCCAAGCAGGGAGGCGACAGCGTCGGAAGAGACGATGCGGGCGTTGAAGAGATTCCGATAGTCGGCAGAAGCGGCAAAGGTGCTGTAGGCGACGGAGGCGTCGCTGCGGTCGATCGAGAAGGAATCAAGAATGTTGCGGACAGTCGCCACGTCCATCGAGGTCGAGCCCGACTGCTGCAGGCCTGCCGTCAATTCGATGACACCGTCCAACGCCCTTCCCTCGACGGGGTTGACCAGCGGATACTGAATGCCTTGATTCCAGCCCGCATCGAGGTCGCCGTAGAGCAGGCTCGGATCGATTTCGATCGGAAGGCCACCAGGGATCTGGTCCCAAATCGTATTCTGTTGGAAGACGATCTGAATCAGGCCGGCAACGATTTCGGAAGCCAGGAGACTGCGATGCATCTCTCCTTCGAATTCGTAGAAACAGCTCTCCGTAAGAGACTCAAACGAGAAGAGGTCGGCAATCGACTGCAGGTCTCCGTCCAAAGCGACATCCAGATTCTGGAGAATCTGGTTGAGAACCGACTGAATCGACTGAATGTCCGCAAGCGTCCTCGCCTTGGCCATCTTTCCCGTCCCGTCAAGGAGGTCCGGATTGGAGAAGAAGAGGCGTTCGATGCGGGAGGCGTTCGGATTCGCTCCGTAGGTCTGCCGATCGAGGAAGATTGAATCGACCGTCTCCGCTGAGACATCCGCGTTGGCCGTCTGAAGGATCAGATTGTAGACAAGATAGGAGCGGACGTCACGGAGCAATTCCATGTTGCCGATGGAATAGAGGATCGACAGATCCACCTTTCCGTCCGCAAAGGCCGCCCCGTTGAACCCGCCAATCATGTACTCGCTGACTTCGAAGAGCAGGGAGACACCGTAGTCGATTTCGTTATCCCAGAAAGCAACGTCCTCGTCCGAAGTCGTCAGGTGGACATAGTATTCGATGTCGTTGGTACGACTCGGATCGGCCGGGTCGACGAAGAGGGAGGCCAGGTTGTCCGTCAGGTCCGGATCGTCGATATTCGACTCGAAAGTGTAGATGGGAAGGCGATGGAAGAGTTGGGAACGATTCAGAAGCTGAAGCAGGGCCTTCGCCGTCACCTCGTTCTCCGGGTTCTGGAAGATGCGGTTGAAAGGCGTATCGGCAGTCAGGCCAAGCTGCCCCGCGAGTTCGAGGAACTCCGAAAGCTTCTCCATCTCCGAGGACCAGTCGTCAATCTCCGCGACGATGCCGTCGTAGTACGCGCCATATTGGCCGTCGTCCTCCGCCAGGGTGACCTGCTTCATCAGGTTCGCCCCGTTGATGTCATTGTTCAGGAAGGTTTCCTTGAAGAGCTCGCTGACCGGAGAGACATTCGTTCCTTCCTTCTTCGTCGTCATCAATCGGGAATTCCCGATCTGAGTCAGCAAAGACTGGAATTCCTCGCGGGTCGCATCGTCGAGCATGACAAGGTTGCCCAGCATCTGCGAAAGGGGCGTCTGCCCGGATTCATCCGGCTGCGACAGGACGTAGAGATGGTCGAAGAGGACCATCTCGTTCTGGAATTCATCGGCCGAAAGGTCCAGCAGGACGGAAGAATCGATCGTCGTCACGGCCGACTTATAGTTCGGTTCCAGTTCGAGGTTCGAAAGGACGTCCTCCAAGGACAAGGCCATGAGGGTACGGACCAGACGGCTGGACCGCGCTTCCGGGGTGAAGGAAGTCAGGAAACCAGCCGGAACGTTTCCACCTCCGAGGTTCTCCATGCCGTAGTCCTGGATATGCTCCATGAGATCGGTCAGACCCCGAATCTCTCCCGAAGCCGTGACCAGATACTCCTCTCCGTCGATCGTCGCCGTCGACGTGGAGCGAGAATAGCCGCTCACATAGAGAAGGGACGGATTGAAGTTTGCAATACCCAACTGACCCATGAGGTCCTGCTGCTCGAGGAAGGAGATCAGGAATTCGGAGAAGTTTCGATCCCTCTGTTCCGCCACGTAGGTTTCCTGTCCGGTCACGAGCGGGGTCCCGAAGGCATTAGCCACGAAATTCGTACGATAGAGCGTGGTCAGCAAGGCATTGAAGACCTCCGGATCCATCGTGTTGAAGAAATCGTCCGAATTCAGATCCAGTTCCTGGATCAGGGTCAGAAGAGCGACGATTTCATCCGTGTCATCGCGCCAGAGTTCGGTCCGCATCTGATTGATGGTCTTGTGGATACCCATCTCTTCCAGGAAGGAATTCATCGATTGGTCGATGATGGAAAGGATCGAAGGCTCGAGAAGCTTGCTCTCGAAACCCATGTCGAGCATGCTCTTCAAGGCCTCGGGATCCTGGACCTTCTCGTTTTCCATATCCAGCAGGAAATCGATGTTCTGCTGAGCCGACTGTATGAGGGAGACCAGGCGATTGATTTCTCCCTGGCCTTCCGTCCCCATCCAGACGATTTCCGAGACGTCCCTTTCGTCAGGAGGAACGAAACCGATCTCCTGGAAAAGATTCCGGGAGAGAACGTTCTTGAGCACGACGTAGACGTTGAAGTTTCTTCCCTCGGCCGATCCGGGATGGATTCCCGAAGACTGGGCCGGGTTGAAGAAGTCGGACGTCGCCACGATTTCCAGAAGGCTGCCAATGGTCTCCGCATTGAGCTGAGAGAATTGCTCCTTCGTCGAGAGGGAATCGTCGCTCATCAACGTATACAGGTCGTAGAGTTCTGGCATCAAGCCCACGAGTTTCTTGAAGTTCGTCGTAAAGTCCGGCGCCTCGAAGTTGAAGTCGTAGGGAGTCAGACCATAGAGATAGTCCTCGATCTGGAGAGTCGTGTCGAAGAGGAACGTCCGGATCAGGGTCGGATAAAGGGCCGTGAAGACCCGCGAGTCTTCGCCGACGTCCAGGATGTCCACGAACGTCTCGGAGACGAGGGGATCCGTGAAATCGATGCCGTCGAGCCCATCCTCGATATGAATGGGACTGTCTTCCGCGAAGAGGATTTCGGCCATGTCGAAGAAAAGGCGGAATTCGTCCTTCAGTCCCTGCTTTCCAAGAGTTTCGAATTGGGAGAAATCCACTTCGGCAAGATAGGGACGGAGGGCGCTGACGGAATTCAAGGTCGAATAGAGGGTCCCGGAGAGGGAAACGACGTCGAAGAGGTCCATGTCCAGCAGGCCCTCCTCAGCCAAGCTGGTCGGCTGGTCGCTGCCCAAGATGATCTGGCGGAGCTGCTCAAGGGTTTCCGTCGACCGCATCTCTTCCAAGACGGTATCGCCGAGGTTCGTGAAGTCCGTCTTCGCCGAGAGAGAGAGATCCATCGTCCGACAGAGCGCCAGGACCGACTTGCCAAGCAAGGCAAGGTCATGGCCCCAGTCGACGTCGGCATAGGCCTCGACGTCGGTCGGGAAGATGTCGTAGCCCGACGAATACAGCGACCAGGAGAGCGACGAAAGGACGACAGGAAGGTTCTTCTGAAGGACCTCCATGTCTCCCAGCTTCTCCAGCGCCTCGGTATAGAGCTGAACGTTCGTCGCATATTCCTCGTCGCTCCATTCATTGACGGGAATGGAGAAATTGTCCGGAGTCAGAGCCGTCCCATCGCTGCTGAACAGAGTCGAAACAAGGCCGGTCTGGTAAAGGGAGGAATAGGCCGAGTCGATCGCCGTGATCTCATCGGTCCAGTCGATGTCCGAAAAATCAAGGTCCCCGACCGGCAGGGAAGAGGAAAGGGAATGGATGCCGATGTCGATCAGCGGAGGAAGAAGGGAAGTCAGGACCTGGTTGGCCAGAATTCCTTCCACCAGCTGATGGACCATGGCGCTATCGAGCAGTCTCGCATAATTGACGGTGATGTTGAAGGATCCGCTCTCGAAGGTAATCGCGTCGCTCTCCAAAAGCGGCTTTGCGATGTCCAACGAGGAGGCGAGGATCTGGTTGAAGGACACGCGCTGCCCACCGATCGTCACCTGGGACGCCTTGTTCATCATCGCCGTGTCGAAGTTCCCGACGCCCATGAACTGGAAGAAGGCGGAATTGTCGATGACGTCGATATAGGAAGAAATGTCCTCCGCCTGCTCCGGGAACATCTGCGCGAGAATGTTTTCGAAGGTTTCCCGATGATCGACGACGGTCCGCGCCAATGCCGTGAACGGGGCAAAAAGAGAAACGGCGAGGACGAACTGGGCGCAGCCGCCCAGCAAGGCGCCTGGAATCCGAAGCAAGGGCCACCTCTTTCCTGTGCGGACGTCCGTTTCCTCCGGCTCCTCTTCGTCCTCGAAATCTTCTGCGTAGGCCGAGCCAGGCTCGGCATCCGGATCGATTTCGACGATCGGCTGCCGTTCCTCCTCCATTTCGGAAAAATAGATGCCGTCCGTCAGATAGCGCTCTTCTTTCTTCTTGAGCTTTCGCTCGCGTCGCTGCTTCTTCGTCTCGACCGGAAGGAACCAGCGAAAGATTCCGTTGTAGATGATCGTCGTGAAGAGCCAGAGGAAGAGCTGGGTGAGAAGGACCATGACGAAAAAGAGGACGTAGGAGAGGAAGGAGTTTGCCAAGGCGATGGCCGTCTCGTAGATGGAGATGCCGTTCATCGGGGAGATCAGTCCCGTCGAGGTGATGACGTTTGCCAAGGTCTCCTGGATCGTCGTGACGACCACCGTTTCATCGCCGATCGAAAAGGAGAGATTGAAATTCGAGAGGTCGATGTTTCCGACGGAATTGGAGATCGATGGAGTCACAAAGAGAAAGACGACCAGGAGGGCGGCAAGGATCAGCGACTTGACGGCCGTCTTGTACAAGCCCTTGATGAGACCAGCAAGGACGCCAAGAAAGGTAAGAAAGAACAAGAAGGCGAGGAGGGCGATCATGATGGTTGAAAGTAATTCAGGGCTCATGGAAAATCTCCTTAGTACACGATATTGATTATAAAATAATCAATCCTTAAAATAAACCATATTTGGGAGGCTCTTATGGAAATCATCGAGAACAATACAGGCGAACGTCGTGTCTTCTTCCCGGAAAGCGTCTTCAACCAGGGACTCCCCCTCTGGTTCAAGACCGTGCTCTTCGCAATCGGATTCCTTGGCCTGCAGTTCCTTTCCGTTCCCGTCAGCCTTCTCTTTGCTGCGACGATCGCCGACCTCGACCTCGCCAACGCTGCCGTCATGTTCCTGACCTACTTCCTCACCTGCGCCCTCGTTCTCCTCCTTCTCTTCTTCCTGCAGAAGAAGACCTTCCTGGCATTCCTCAAGGAATTTGCGGACTGGCGCAACTACACCCATGCGCTCGCAACCTTTGCCGGGATGATTCTCCTCAGCTATCTGTTGAGCCTCTTGTTCCTCGCCGTCCCTTTCTATGGAGATAACGATAATCAATTTTCCATCAATCAAACTGTTATTTCTGCGCCAGTTTTGATGTTTTTTCCTATTGCCATCTTTGGACCTATTTTGGAGGAGTTCACATATCGAGTCGGCCTTGTCGACACGATTGGCAAGAACAACCGCATCCTTGGAATCGCTCTTTCGGCCCTGATCTTCGGATTCATCCACTTCGACTGGTCGGCAATCTTCGGCTATGCGGCACAGGCCGAAGGATATACGCTCGAAAGAGTCCTCAACGAGCTCATGAACCTTCCGAGCTACATCGGTTCGGGAGCGGTGCTCGGCTTTGCCTACGCCAAGACGGGAAAGCTCTCCGTCCCCATCCTGGGCCACACGATCAACAACGTCCTTTCCTTCGCCTCGATCTTCCTGGCTTGACATGAAGAAGAGACTGGAACTGCTCTCCTCCTTCACCCTCAAGGTCATCGCCTGCATCCTGATGACCCTTGACCACATCGCCCTCTTCTTCGTCAGCCCGACGACGCAATACGAACTATATTATGCTCTTCGCGCCATCGGAAAGATTTCCTTCCCTCTCTTCGTCTTCCTTGCCTTCTATGGCGTCTACCGGACGCACAACCTTCGCAACTATCTCCTCCGCCTGCTGCTCCCCGGCATCGCCATCGACGTCTTCGGATACGTCTTCGGTGCCGTCGCCACCATTCCGATTGCCGACAACCCGATCATCGGAAACGCCTTCATCGACCTCTTCCTTGGAACGCTCGCCGTCTCCCTCCTCCGGAAGAAGAACTGGGTGTCCCTGCTCGCCGTGCTCCCTGTCCTCTACGCCTTCTTTTCCACCTACCCGGTCGATGCCTCCTATGGAACGCTCTTCAAGACCGACTGGGGCTTCTTCGGCATCTGCCTCTTCCTCGCCTTCTTTGCCGCCAAGGAAATCGTCGCCCTCTTCATCCGATATCGAGCCAGCCAGGACGGCATCCTCCTGGAGGTCTACCGGGAGGAGAACGAGTTCTTCCTGGAAAAGATCGCCCTCTCCGTCGCGCTCGTCTTCGTCGGCCTTGTCTTCTACCTGATCTATCGCCTGGACTTCACTTCCTTCGTGCTTCCCAACGAATTCGTCCCCATCGGCACCTATCTCTGCCTGGCCTTCGTCTTCTTCCTTTTGGCTTCCCCGAAGAAAGGCTATTCCTCCAAGGCCATCCAATACTCCTTCTATGCGTACTATCCCTTCCACCTCGTCCTGCTTGCCATCGTCGCCTTTGCCATCGGACGCTTTTGAGCGTCTTCCTTGCATCCCTCCTGCCGCATCGGCTAACCTACTGAAAAAGGAGGATTTCAAAATGATCCAACATCTTCGTTCCCCAGAGGAATACGAGGCGTTCCTGGCCAAGGGAAACGTCGTGGTCGACTTCTTCGCCAGCTGGTGCGGGCCTTGCCGGATGATGGGCCGCGTCCTTGAGGAAATCGAAGCCGACTATCCGAGACTCGTCTTCCTCAAGGTCGACGTCGACAAGTTCCCCCAGATCGCCCAGCGCTATGGCGTCATGTCCATCCCCAGCTTCGTCGCCTATCGCGACGGAAGCAACGTCCCCTTCTCCTTCAACGGCGCCAAGCAGACGGTCCTCGTCGGCGGAATGCAGGAGGACGACTTCAAGCTCCTGCTCAACGAGACGTTCCAGCTCTGAGATCCTCTTCCTTCTTTCCGCTTTTCCCTGAGGCTGATATACTGATGCCGAGGTAAAGACACATGAGCGAAACAAGACTCAGCAAAGAAGAGATGAAAGCCGCGAAGAAGGCGGCCAAGAAGGCGAAGACCAAGGGCCGGATCCGCTCTCTGTACGAGGAATTCCGGAAGTTCATCTCCAAGGGCAACGTCCTGGACATGGCAGTCGGCGTCATCATGGGGTCGGCCTTCAACGCCATCGTCACGGCCGTCACCTCCATCCTGCTCTCCATCTGCACGTGGGGCGTCCCGGGCGGCCTTTCCGGGCTCGTGACCGTCCTTCCGGCAACCAACGATGCGCAGCGAGTCCCGCAGGACATCCTCGTCGGAGGAGAGACGCTTCAGCAGTCCTACAGCGCCAGCGAATGGGCCATCCTCTCCCAGCAGGAGAACTTCACGACGACGATTGCCAACATGTATACCAAGCACGGAGGAGCCTACTATTACAACGGAGCCGCCATCATCGACTGGGGAGCCTTCATCAACGCCGTGATCTCCTTCGTGATCATTGCCTTGACCCTCTTCGTCATCGTCAAGGTCTTCTCGACCCTCAAGGCGAGGCGGGCGGCGATCGAAGAGCAGATCCGCATCGCCAAGGCGAAGAAGGACGGAACCTACGTCGAGAAGGCGGAAGAGGAACGGGAGCCGGCTCCCGTTCCGGAGGACGTCCAGCTCCTGACGGAAATCCGCGACGAAATCCGGAAGATCCACGAAGACAACAGCCGCGAGCCGAAGGTCGAATAGCGGCCTGAAAAGGGCAGGAAAGCAATCAAAAAGGGCCTGGATCCAGGCCCTTTTTTGCGACAGGACGTCAATAGTTCGGACTCTTTCGGGTGACGACGACCTCGTGAGGATGGCTCTCCCTCAGGGAGGCCGACGAAATCTCGATGAACCGGGCCTTCTCCTGAAGTTCCGCAATCGTCCTCACGCCGAGGTATCCCATGCCCGAGCGCAGACCGCCGAGGAGTTCGAAGACCAGGTCCGAGACGCTTCCCGAGAGAGGGACGACCCCCTCGACGCCTTCCGGGACGAGCTTCTTCTGACCGCTCTGGAAGTAGCGATCGGAAGAGCCGTGGGCCTGTTCCATCGCGCCGAGGGAACCCATGCCGCGATAGGACTTGTACGTCCGGCCCTCGATCTCGACGACCTCGCCGGGCGCCTCCCGGCAGGAGGCGAAGAGCGAGCCGAGCATCACCGTGTCCGCCCCCGCGCCCAGAGCCTTGGTGATATCCCCGGAATAGCGGATGCCACCGTCGGCGATGATCGGGCAACCGTACTTCCGCGCGGCCTTGGCACAGTCCAGGATGGCAGTCAACTGCGGAACACCCATTCCCGAGATGATCCTCGTCGTGCAGATGGAGCCAGGCCCCATCCCCACCTTGACGGCGTCCGCCCCCGCCTTCATCAGGTCGCGGGCCCCTTCGTAGGTCGCAACGTTGCCGACGATGACTTCGGCGTTCGGGAAGGCGTCCTTGATTCGCTCGAGGCCGCAAAGGACGTTCCTCGAATCGCCATGGGCAGAATCCAAGACCAAAACATCAACGCCAACAGCGAGCAATTTTTCGGCACGTTCCAATAAATCCGAGGTAATGCCGACTCCTGCACCGCAAAGAAGCTTGCCACTCTTATCGACCGCAGCCTTCTTTCTGTCCTCTTCGCTGAGGATCGTCTCCTTGACCTTGCGAACCTCATCGGCCTGACCATCGATCGAGAGGTTCTTGTGGATGATGCCGATTCCCCCCTCCTTCGCCAGGGCGATGGCCATCGCGCTTTCCGTCACCCGGTCCATCGCCGCGGAGAGAAGCGGGATGCGGAGGGTGAGGTGTCTCGTCAGCCTCGTCGACGTGCTCACTTGGGAAGGAACGACGTCGGAGTAACGAGGAAGCAGCAGAACATCGTCGAAGGTCCAGCCGTGCCTGATCACTTTCTTTTTCATTTCGTTCACTCCTTCCGTTTCATTATCGCGAATGCGCTTCCCCATCGGGCAGAAAAGCGGTTACATCGATTCCATTGAATCCCTGTCTGCTTTTGGCTAAAATTGCTCCATGAGGGGGACAGATATCACAATGGACATCAAAGACATGGAACTCGATCCCTACGACTACTATCAGAAGCATCTTCGAAATGCCATATGCACCAACGGCGAATCCTACTTCGATTCGCTTGTCGAGAAATCGAGGACGGACGTCGAGAAATGCCGTGCCGACAGCCGGAAGCTGCAGGCAGCCGTCGCCAAGAACGATGCCAACGAGAAGGTCCTCGGATCCTGGCGGGTCTTCCATGGCCTCCTGATCTTCCTCGCCATCGTTTCCGCCCTCGCCTTCGGTTTGGCGCTCTTCAATCTGATTACGGCGGGAGCCGTGGCCTGGAACATCGCGACCGTGGCCGTCGGCATCGTCCTCTTCGTCGCCAGCCTCCTGCTCCTGATCCTCTTGACGAGCAAGAAGATCCGTATTCACAAGGAACTGGATTCGAAATACGACAAGGAAGTCGCAGGACATCGGGCCGCCTGCTTGCGCGACCTCTATCCGTTGAAGGCCTCCATGGACGACGGAGATTTCAAACGGATCGTCGAGAAGACGACGACCGTCTTCCGCCTCGACGACAACCTGACTCCCGAAAAGCTCGACCTCCTCGTCAAGGCGTACCAATACGATCCGACGATCGGAAGCCAGGAGTCTCTGCTCTCCTGTCAATCGGGAAACGTCGAGACGAATCCCTTCCTTCGCCTCCGCGTCTTCCGCAACGACATCGTCGACCAGGTCTACACCGGCTCGCTGACGATCTCCTGGGTGGAGCGCGTCGGAAGCGGAAAGGACGCAACCTACGTCACCAGGCCACAGACGCTCTCCGCTTCCTCGACCCATCCTGCACCCACCTACTCCACCTACACCGCCGTCGTCTATGGAAATCAGGCGGCCCCGGACCTCCGCTTCTCCCGTTGTCCTTCCGGCCTTCCCAAGGACGCGGACGAAAAGGAGGTCGAGAAGTTCGTCGCCAAGGCGGAACGGAAGATGAAGGAGATGAGCGAGGATTCCGTCTCGAAAGGCGGAACCTTCCAGCCCTTGGCCAATACGACCTTCGAGGCGCTTTTCGGGGCCTTCGACCGGAACAACGAAGTGCAGTACCGCCTCCTCTTCACTCCCTTGGCCCAGCAGAACATGGTGGAACTGATGGCGAAGCCCACTCCCTTCGGGGACGACTTCTTCTTCCGCAAGGTCGGGAAGATGAACATCGTCTCCTCGCGCCACGGACCGAAAATCCCCGATTTTTCCGTCGCGTCGCTTGGCGGGGAGACCGACATCGACGCCCTGAAGAAGAAATACGTCAACAACGTCGCGGTCGTCTTCGCCTCGCTCTACTTCGAGCTGGCTCCGATCCTCGCCATCCCGCTCTACCAGCAGACGGAGGCCGGCACCTACGAGCTGTCGAAGGGCCGGCGCCACGTCAGCGACTACGAGGCCGAATGCTTCGCCAATCAGATGGACGGAAGCCTCTTCCTTCCCGACGACGCGGCGACGCCCCAGATCCTCAAGGTCTCCTACCTGCAGTCGACGGGGGAAAGCGACGTCTTCGCCGTCCACTCCGGAGCCTTCCGCGGCGAACCCCGGGTCGACTACGTCTCCATGGTCGGCGGCGACGGAAGGGTCCACGAAGTCCCGGTCCCCTGGACGGAATACTTCCCTGTGGAGAAAGTCCAGAGGATTCTCGTGCGACCCACGGACCTCTCGCGTTCCGAATATTCCTCCCTCCTGGACGAGAAGAAGGAGTTCTTCCGCGAGAAGGCCTTCTATCGCGAACGGCTCCTGAGCAAAAAGTTCTTCGGTTTTCCCCTTCCGGACGATTATAATTATGACGAGCGCGAAGACAGGGAGCTCTCCGCTGTCCTGACCTCCGCCATGAAAAGGAGTGACAAGAATGGCAAACGAACTGGATGAGATGACGGGGCCGGTCAACGAACAGGGCCGCGACGTCCACGTCATCGAAAAGCAGATTCCGGTCACGGTCGGGGTGGGTTCGAAGATCTTCGAGGTGATCCTATGGGTCCTCGCCATCCTCCCGGGTCTCATCTTCCTCTTCCTCAAGATCAAGGCACGCACCTACCTTCAGCAGCTGCAGCAGAAGATCCAGCATGACGCCTCTCAGATCGACAACTACCTGGAACAGCGCGTCATGATCCTTCAGAACGCCGCCCAGCTTCTGGACAAGGCCATCGACCTGGACAAGGATACGCTGACCAAGATCGCCGCCTACCGTTCCAATGCCGGACAGCCCGGCGGAGACGCCGCCCGTAATGAGGTGAGCACCAACATCGACCGGCTCTTCGGCCAGGTCAACGTCGCCTTCGAGCAGTATCCGGACCTCAAGGCGCACAACGAGATCCAGAAGTGCCTCGAGCAGAACAGCTACCTCCAGAAGGAGATCACGGCGGCTCGCGAGCTCTACAACGACACGGTCTACCAGTGGAACGCCGCCATCCAGGAATGGCCCACGAAGAGAATCGTCGCCGCCAAGCTCGGCTACACGACCCGCATTCCGTTCACCACGAGCCAGGAAATCAAGGAAAGGGCGCGCGGAACCTTCTTCTGACAGAAGAAAAAGGCGACTTGACGGTCGCCTTTTTTCATGCCTTCACGGACGTCGCCTCGATGGAATGTCCCTCCGGGGACCGGAAGAGGACCTCGTAGTAGCCGTCGCCCGTCACGCGGGGCCCCGAGACGACAGGAAGTCCCCGCCGTCTTGCCCTCTCCGCCAAGGAGTCGACCTCTTCCCTTCCCTGGACGAGGAAGGAAAGATGGAAGGAAGACGGGTCGAAGGACGCCTCTGGTCGACAGAGGAGCTCGATCCTCGTCCCTCCGTCAAAGTCGAGGAAGATCGTCCGCAATCCCGAACGGCGGTTCTCGTAGCGTTCCCCCTTCCTCGCCCGAAGGAGTTCGGCGAAGAAATCCGCCATCGCCTCCAGGTCCCGGACCTCGACGCCGACATGGAAGAGACTAGGCATGAGCGACCTCCGGGGATTCGCCTTCCGCTTCGGGACCGTTGCGCACGAGGGAGACCACCGTCTCGACATGAAGCGTATGGGGGAACATGTCCACCGGGACGACGTCCCGGACCTGGTATTCCTTCTTGAGCAGGGAAAGGTCCCGCGCGAGGGTCACGGGATCGCAGGAGACGTAGACGATCCGCTTGGGCTTCATCGCCAGCAGGGCCAGGAGGAATTCCCGGGTCGCCCCCTTCCGGGGCGGATCGAGGACGACGACGTCGAACCTCTCCTTCGTCTCCAGAAGATACCGCGTGCAGTCCGCCGTGACGAAACGCGCGTTCCGGATTCCATTCTCCCGGGCATTGCGAACGGCATCCCTCACGGCGTCCGGAACGATCTCGACGCCGACGATGGCCTTGGCACGATCGGCGATGCTCAGTCCGATCGTCCCGGTCCCGCAATAGGCGTCCAGGACGACGTCCTCCTTGGACGCCGCGGCGAATTCAATCGCCAGGCCATAGAGAGCCTCGATCTGCCGTGAGTTGGTCTGATAGAAGGACTGCGTCGAGACGAGGAAGGTCTTTCCGAAGATTGCATCCCGCACCTGCGGATAGCCATAGACAAGAACATCCTTCTTGCCCAAGATCACATTGGTATCTCTAGGATTGATGTTCAATACGACTCCTTTGACCTCCGGAACCTGTTCCATCAACCGCCGTGCAAACTCTTTTCTCCCCGGAAGGAACTCTTCCGTCACGACGAGGGTGACGAGGGCCTCGTCCTCTTTCCGGTTGGTCTTCACGAGGAGATGCCGGAGAAGGCCCGTCCGCCGGTCCTCGTCATAGACGGGCCAACGGAAATGTCGGATCAGGCGCAGGACGGAAGCGGAGATCCTGGCCGAAAGCGAACTCTCCGCCGGGCAGTCCAAGGCCGGGATCAGGCGATGCGTCCCCTCCTGGTAGAATCCGATTTCCGGACGGCCATGGACGAGACGGATGGGCTTCTGGACCTTGTTGCGGTAGCGGGAAGGCGTCGACATCCCGAGGGTCTCTCGAACCGGAAAGTCGATTCCGGCGAACTTGTGGAGCAGCGCCTGGACCTTCTCCCTCTTGTAGCGAAGCTGCTCGGAATAGGAGAGGTGCATGATCTGGCAGCCTCCGCAGAGAGGATAATGGGAACAAAGGGGAGCGACGCGATGGGGACTCTCCGTCTTCCTCTCGATCAGGCGGACCTCCTTCAGACGTCCATAGGCAAAGTCCGTCTCCAGAAGAGCCCTCTCTCCCGGAAGCAGGTCCTTGACGAAATAGGTCCTTCCCTCGTGACGGATGATTCCGCGGCCGAAGTCGTCCAGCGACTCGGCCACTCCCTCGAAGCGTCGGACGCTCATCTTTCTTCCTCCATCTGGACCTTCGAAGAAAGGTTCCGCGCCAGGATCTGGACGTCACGGCCGAGAGCCTTCGAACACGCCAGCTGCTCCGGATGGAAGGTGAAATGGACCTTCATGTACTCGTAGTAGAGCTGAACCATCCGCTCCATCGACTGATAGGTCATCGCCAGGGAGATGTCCCGGCAAAAATCCGCGTTCGCATAGAAGAAGGCCGAAGAGGAGTGGGCGATCTCGCTCGCCCCCTCGTAGATGGACGAATATCGCATCAGGCCGGCGAGCTTTTCCACGCCGTCCCGGAAGTTGAGCTTAAAGAGGACGTCGGAAGGATCGTAGAGAGGGGATGCGTAGAGCCAGCCGTATTCGATGAACTTCTTCATGTCCTTGCTCTTGAGTCCGTGCTCATGCATCTTTTCCTTGATTTCCGCAAAGATGCTGTCCAGCTCCTCCTTCGAAAAGGCCTCTTGGTTGCGGTAGGCGTTGTTGTAGGCGATGTGGTCCAGATAGGCCTGGCGGACCGTCTCGCCCCCTTCGACGAGAAGCTTGATGATGCATTCGGCCTCGTGCAGCGTCCTCCAGGAGACGAAGGAATCGGAGTAGAGCCCAAGGACAAGGACCTGACAGGATCCGGACGCCTTGCGAAAGATCGTCTCGAAGATGTCGTTGATCAGGGAGACCCTCGGGTTCACGTGGGCCAAAGGACGGTTGATCTTCTCCAGGTAGCGGATGTGCGCACGAAGGATCATGATCTCCGGGTCGAAGTAACGCAGCTCCTGGCTCGGGACGGAGAGGAGCCTCGTCGACTCGTAGTCGATGAAGATTGGGTAGAGCCGGAGCACGCGGGCGGCCTTCTCCTCCGGCTTTTCCTCTTGGTCGTATCGAAGGGTGAAAAGGACCGAGCAGAGACAACACTCCATCAGGGTGATGGAATGAGCGAGGTGCTCCTCCGAAAAGGAGCCGTCGTCGATGACCGAGCGATTCGGAAACAGCTGGGCGTAGCATTGGAAGAAAAGCTCCTTGGCCTCCTTGAACATCTCCTTGGGAAGGGCGGAGCGAAGTCGGGAGAGAAGAGAGTCTCGAATCGTTTGGTTCATCTTATCCTCCAAGTCGGTCGGAGACGACCATTGCCTCGATCAACGCCGTACCGATGTGATAGCCTCCGCAAGGAAGGTTGACGTCAAGGCACTCGCCGATTGCGAAGAAGGAATCATCTCCCTTCAGGGAAAAATCATTCTGGAACGAGCCTAGTCTAAGACCCCCAAAGCTGACTTGTGACCGCTCAAAAGACGGAAAGGAAGAAAACTGGAAAGAAAGCGGTTCAAACGGCAATCGGCCCGTCTCGGAAAGGTATCGTCGGAGTGCCAACGGAAAGCTGGCGACGGAACTCCCCGCCCCATGGAAACCCTCGTAGGAAGAATAATCCAGTCGAAGGACAAAGGGACCCTTTCGTCCATCGCGAAGGGCTTCGTTGAGGACACGGGACAATTGGAAGACGCAGATGCCCGACAGAGAGTCCGCTCGGAAGAGGACTTCCCCCATTTCCGTGGCCAGGACTTCGTTCCCCTCCAGGAGGGAGAGGTTCCCCCGAAGGCGGGTCCCCACCAAGTAGGAAGGAATCCTTTCCCGAACCATCAGCGGGCAGAGAGAGGGAGAAAATGGAGTCAGGGGAAGGCAAAGCGACGAAAGAAGGCGAGGCGAGAAATCGTTCCGGTCATAGCTCCGTCCTCCAATGCAGAAGACCGCCTTCGCATAGGGGATCTCCCTCACTTCCTCCCCCATTCGGCAGCGAAGGGATTTCCGCCGTCGATCGAGAGAGAGCACTTCGGCCTTTCGGAGAGAGACCGAAGTCCCCTCCAGCATGGAAAGAATCGGATGAAGGATGCATTCGGAGCGATTGAAATAGGGATAATAGAGCTTTCCTTCCTTTATATATCGAATTCCCAATTCATTCGTCAAAAAATCAAGCGTCTTTCTTGGATAAAACGTTCCGTCATGCAGAAAATAGGGGGCAAGGGGCTTCAGGCTGGAAAGGGCGAAGGTCGTATCGAGAAGATCCTCGTTGAAGAAGTTGCAGCGGCCGGTTCCGCTGACGGAGATTCGTCGCGCGAGCGGCGGCTGATGGGAATCCTTCTCCAGAAGAAGGACGGAGATTCCCTTCCTGCCCAGCAGGCCCGCCAGAAATGTCCCGGCGACCCCGCCGCCGATGACGACGACGTCAAAGGATTCGGACATTCTCATCCCTTCTTTCCTTTCCAGAGGACCGTCCGTCTTCCTCGCCGACGACCAAGGTTTCCAGGACGGTGTACGGATGGTCCAGCGAAAGGATGGCCTGCAGGCTTTCCTTCCTCTCGTTGAGCCGGGCGACCACGCAGTGGATCCAGCAGCTTCCCAATCCCAGCGAAGTCGCCTGGAGCATCATGTTCTCCATGGCAGCCGACGCATTTTGAACGCTGAGCGCATCGGGTTCCCGTTCCAGGACGAGAAGGAAGGCGGGCGCACCATAGAGCTCCGTCCCACCTCCGAGGAGCTCCCGAATCCGGGAGAGGCGTTCCCTGTCGCGGATTCCGACGAAGAGAAGATTCTGGCGATTGCGTCCGGTCGGAGCGAGGTTCCCCGCCCGGAGGATCGTCGACAGATCCTCATACGATACCTCCGACGGTCGATAGCTTCGGACGCTATGCCGGTTCCGGATGACTTCTAGGACCTCTTTCATTTCCGACCTCCTTCTTGTTCGCCTTCCTGCCATCCATTATAACGGATTTCACTCCTCATACCATTACCGGAAATACTCCGAGAAAATCGTTTTCCTCCTGTGGACAGACAGGAGCGAGGAAGGCTACAATTTTGGAGACGATTCTAGAGGACCATCTCGTGAAGGAAGAACATCCGATCGTAATCGATGACCTGACCAAGGACTACGGACAGGGAAGGGGCATCTTCCATGTCTCCTTTTCCCTCCAAAGGGGCGAATGCTTCGGCTTTCTGGGCCCCAACGGCGCCGGCAAGAGCACAACCATCCGGCACCTGATGGGTTTCTGCCGTCCGGATTCCGGGAAGGCGCTCCTCGAGGGCGTGGAAGCCCTGCGCCGGCCGCAGGTCCTTTCCCAAGTCGGATATCTTCCTGGCGAGGTCTCCCTGCCGCCCAACCTCACCGGAAAGGAATTCCTCATCGAGCAGAAGATGATGCATCGTGTCGAGGACACCGGAAGGCTGGCCTACCTCGTCAAGGCGATGGGAGTCGACATCCATTCCCGCATCAAGGACCTCTCCCTCGGCATGAAGCGGAAGCTCGCCATCTGCGCCGCCTTCTTCCACGATCCCGACATCCTGGTCCTGGACGAGCCCACCTCGGGACTCGATCCCCTCATGCAGGACTTCTTCCTCGATTTCGTCCTCAAGGAAAAGGCGCGGGGAAAGACGATCCTGCTCTCGAGCCATATCTTCAACGAAGTGGAGCACTGTTCCGACCGCATCGGCATCATCAAGGACGGCGAGATGATGACCATCCTCGGACGGGATCAGGTCCTGCACGACGGAAGGAAGAAGTACCGCCTTCTCTTTTCCTCGGAGGAGGAGGCAAGCGCCGCCCAAGCCGCCCTTGCCGCAAGCGGATTCTCTGCCTTGGAGAAGGACGAGGCGGCGCGGACTTACCGCATCGAGGAAGAAGAGCGCCCCGCCTTCCTGCGCCGAGCGCTCGATTTGTCGCCCAGGGACATCCGAATCGAAAAGGAATCCCTTCGCGAGCTCTTCCTTTCCTACTACAAGGAAGACCAGGAGTATCGAAAGCTATGAACGAAGAAAGGAAGAACGCCATCGACGTCCTGGGCCTCACCAAGGATTTCCGGAACGGACGAGGACTCTTCGACCTCTCCCTCTCCGTCAAGGAGGGGGAGATGATCGGAATCATGGGGGAAAACGGTGCCGGAAAGTCCACCCTCCTCCGCCTGCTGATGGACTTTGTCCGGCCGACGCGCGGCGAATGCGCCATCTTCGGCCGGGACTGCCACCGCGAATCCCTGGAGGTCAAGACGCTGGTGGCCTACGTTCCCGGAGAGATCAGCTTTCCGGACCTCGCTTCCGGAAAGGAGTTCCTCCTCTCCGAGATGAAGCTCCGCAACGTTGCGGACAAGGGGAGGGCCGACGAACTCGTGTCCCGGCTCCAGCTCGACATCCGCGCCCGTCCCAAACACATGAGCAAAGGAATGAAGCAGAAGCTCGCCCTGGTCTGCGCCCTGATGACAAAGGCGCCCGTCCTCCTGCTCGACGAGCCGACGACCGGGCTCGACCCCCTCATGAGGGAAACGCTCCTCACGCTCCTCTCCGAAGAAAAGAGACGAGGAAGAACCATTTTGATGACATCCAACACGTTCGACGACTTTGAAAGAGATGCAGATAGGGTTTATCTCCTTTCTCAAGGAAGAATTCTTGACTGCTTTGATAAAAAGGAGCAAGAAAAGAATGTCGAATGCCGAACCTATCGGATCTCCTTTGTCGACAAGGAGCTCTACACGACGAAGAAAGCGGAACATGCCTCCGTCCTTCTCGGCTCGAAGGACGAGGAACAGGAGCTGAAGCTCCGCATTCCTGCCTCGGAAGCCCTGCACTTCCTCAGGGAGAATTCCGCCTTGCCCCTCCGCTATCTTTACGAAGAGCCTTCCCACCTGCAGGATTACTTTGAAAGGAGGAGGAAGACGAAATGAACGAAACGACAACGGAGCGAAGAAGGCGGCATCCCCTGCTTTCCCTGGCCATCGTCCGGGAAAGCGTACGTTCGAATTGGCTCTCCTTCCTCATCACATCCTTCGGAAACGTGGTCATCGGCATCGTCGTCATCCTGATTCTCTCAACGCTTGGCCTCAACACGCTTCAGGATTCCCTCTCCCAGCTCTTTTCCAGCGCGGACATGCTTTCCCTGGTCGGCCAGGGGAGCATCTCCTATTACCTCGCCTATTCCAACGCCGTCGAGCTCCACAAGGGGTCGGGTCCCTTCGTCACCGAATTCGAGGAGGAATTCTCGGAGCTGATCCCCGTGAGCATGGAGTTCGAGCAGAACCTGTCGGAGAGCCGTCTCCTCCAGGAGACGGTCCGAAGCCTCCTCTTCGATCCCTACGTCACCCATTACGAGCAGGCCGAAGGGACGGACGAGGAACGGCACCGGCAGGCGGTCGATGAGACCCTGAACGCGGAGCTCCTCTCCACCCTCACGGCCCTCGTCCCCTCCCTTTCCGGCCTTTCGGAAGAGACGACCACCCTCTTCCTCACCTCATGCCTCGACGAGGGACACGACGTTCTCCTTTCCAGCGCAAGCTTCTCGGCCGACGAGCTCGACATCCCGGCGGTCGTCGAGGCCGGAATGGACCGTGGCATCCGCACCCTCCTGCTGAGCTATGGGGCGACGGAGGGAAAGATCGAGGACTTCCTTGCTCGCATGGACGAATGCAAGGTCATCTACGAAGAGAGCGGACGGCTGAGCGAGGAACAGATCCGGTCGCTCTTCCTCTTCGGCGTCGAGGCCATCGCGCCGACCGGAATGGAGTCCGCCCTATCCTGCTTTGCCACCTCCCTGCTGGAAGCCCGGGACCGGCATCCCGAGGAATACCGGAACAACACGGCCCTTTCCGGACATGAATTCGGCTATGCCGACGAATCGCTCTTCGCCGCCATCGAGGAACTCCTCTCCGATCTGCTCGGAAGCTATTCCTACCTGGCGGCGCTTCCGGACTTCACCGTCGGATATCTGACGGACGACCTCGGCCGTCCCTATGCCATCGAGGACGGCGAAAAGGTCGTCCTGACCACCTACGACCCTTCGCGGATGATCCCCGTGGCCGACGGAATGTACGTCCACGCCAACCTCCTCGAGAAGATGCACAAGCTCGAGCTGACAGGAACCGACTATACGGAGGAAGAGATCGCCCTCGCCCGCGAGGAAGGACTTCAGGAAGTCCAAAGCCTCGTCCACGACGTGGACCTCTTCCTCAAGGACATGGTGCGAAGGGAAGGACAGGGGGAGGACCTCGGCTACTACCTTCCTTCCCAGGACGGCGCCTTCGGCGAGGTCGACGGAGACAAGATCCTGCCCTCGATCCTGGAGGCCCTGGAGAAGCGGGCGACCGAGGCGATCCTCTCCGCCTTCGGAGTCGACGACATCGAGGAAGTCGGAAGGGACGACGAAGGCGTCTCCGGCACCCAGCTCCTCGAATTCGTTCAGAACCAATGCGTCGGCGCGATCGGGTCCTTCGAGCTCTACCTGGGCGACGGCTCGCTCCTGGGCGGATCCACCCTCGATCAGACGATGGCGGCGATGGTCAAGGCGAGCCAGGGCATCCTCGACAACCTTCCCACCTCCGTCGAGGAAAGCTTCCTCGAGCTCAGCGAGATGAACATGTACGGCATCTTCATCGGCATCATGTTCTTCGGCCTGGCCGGCCTGCTCCTTCCGATGGTCTTCCTGATTCTGACCTCGAACGAGCTGGTCGCGCAGAAGGTCGAGAACGGATCCCTGGCCTTCACCCTCTCCGCCCCCCTGAAGCGAAGCACGGTCCTCTTCTCCAAGGCCTTCAGCCTCTTCCTCGCCGTCGCCTCGATGTCCCTGGTCCTGCTTCTGGGTTCCCTGGCCGCACGGGCCATTGGCATCTCGATCGGCGGAGAGGACTTCGAACAAGCCTTCTCCCTCGACATGCTGCTGCGCTTCGTCCTCGGAAACTTCTTCTGCATGTTCGCCATCTCGGGAATCTGCTTCCTCTCCTCCTCTTCCTTCTCCAAGACGAAATATGCCCTCGGCATCGGCGGGGGCATCACCATCTTCTTCCTCGTCTGCGCCATCCTTGGGCTCTTCGGAGGACCGGCCATGCCCTCGACCATCCGCATCGATTCCATGAACTTCTTCAACTACCTGACGATCCTCTCGTTCTACGACGCCTCGGCGGCGATGAACAACGATCCGGTCTTCTACTACAAGCTCATCGCCCTTCTGGGCATCGGACTGGTGACCTACGGCCTCTCCTTCCTCGTCTTCGAGAAGAAGGACCTTCCGCTCTAGAGCTTCTCCCTTTCCCAAAGGCCGGGGAAGAGAAGCCGCTCGTCGCTTTCCAAAAGCGACTTCCTCAGGCGAAGGACCCTGGGCTTTCCCCAGGAATGGAGGAACCCGCGCGGTGCGACGAGCTCGCCCCGGCCTTCCCCCGAGAAGGCCGCAAGGACCAGGCACAGCGCCGCCTTCTCCGGCTTCATGAAGACCCTTTTCATCACCGGGACGAGAAGCCGTTCGAACGTCTTCGAAAAACCGCCCTTTTCGCTTTGGAACAAGGACGTTGCACTGACACCAGGATGGGCAAGGACATAGGATCCATCCGGATATCTTTCCTGCAGAAAGAGGACGTAGAGGGCAAGAAGCCTTTTGTCTCGTCCATAGCGAATCGTCTTTCCGACCTTCAGGGACATGGGATCCTGGAAATCCACCTTCGAATAATACATCGAGACGCTTCCGGTATGGATGATGCGCGCTTCCGGATGCTCGCGCAGGAGAAACCCGTCGATCCACGCCGGCGCAAGGAAGTCCGTCTGATAGGTCACCTCCCGACCCTCGGGAGTGAACTCCATCGGACGGTGGTAGGTCCCGGCGACGTGGAAGAAGAGATCGATGCGTCGCGGAAGGCCCTGGAGAAAGGAAAGGACGCTGTCCTTCGAAGACAGGTCGAGAAAGACGGCGTGGATCCTGTCCGAAAGACCTCCGAGCTCCGAGACGAGGCGGCGGGCCTTGTCCTCGCTCCGATAGGTCAGGACGACGTCCGCGCCAAGAAAGAGGAGGTCTTCGACCAGCGCCTTCGCAATCGAACCGGTCCCTCCGGTGACGACGCAGGTCTTCCCGGACAGCGAGGGAAGATGTCGGAGATAGCGATGAATCGATTTGTTCATTCTGTAACGAAAAGACGGCCCGAGGGCCGCCTGATCACTTTCCTTTGATCGAACGATAGACTTCTTCGTACTTCGCCGGATCCGTCCGCTTGAGATAGCTGAGGAGCTTCTTGCGGCGGGCGATGATGATGTCCATGCCGCGCTTGCTGGAGTAGTCGTGGGTGTTGTTGGTCATGTGGACCGTCAGCTTCTTGATCTTCGCGGTGAGGAGCGCGATCTGCACCTCGGCAGAACCGGTGTCCTTCTCGTCGCGGCGGAACGAAGCAATCGCCGTCGTCTTCTCTTCCTTCGTGAGTGCCATGGTCTTAACTCTCTTTCTGCGCGTTCACCGAGTGGAGGTGCTTGACACAGGCCACCACCCAGTCGACGTGCAATAAAGAATTATACACACTTCCCATCCAGAAGGGAAGAACTAAATCTTCAGAGCACGCGTGACCGTCTTGGACAGTTTCCCATCCTCCGGGGCATAGCCCAGGGAGAGGAAGACGGAAGCGTGCTTCCTTCCGCGGTAGGAGATCCGGCGCGGAACGTGCCTCATCGAGAGATTCTTCTCGAAGACGTCGACCAGGAAGCGGGAGAGGGTCTCGTCGCTCGTCTCCAGGAGTTCGACGACGACGGAGAAGTCCTCCCCTTCCTTCGCCCGCAGATAGGCGACGGGACTCCCCTCCTTCCGCAGGAGGTAATAGATGGCGTCGGAAGGGAGAAAGTCCTCTTCCGATTCCAGCGCATGGGCGAGTCGGGCGACGTCCTTCATATCCCGGAAGGTCGAGCATCGCTTGACCTGGAGTCCGTCCGAGGGCGTTGCCCCCTTCCTGTCGAAGAAGAGCTGGAACGATTCGTCGTTCGAGAGCATGGCGGCAAAGTTGTTGCGGGCATCGGGAATCTGCCGATAGATCGTCGCGAGCTCCTCCTTCATGAACTCACGCTGCGTCCTCTTGTCGTTCCCGCAGAGATTCTTGGCCACGGGAAGAGAGAAGGCCCGGCAATAGCGCTCGATATCCTTTTCCCTGGCGTAGATCAGGGGGCGGACGAACTCGATTTCGGAATTCTCGAGATACATCTTCGGCTCGAAGGTCGCCACTCTTCCGCCATAGGCCATGTTCAGGAAGAGGGTCTCGATCGCGTCGTCCATATGGTGGGCGAAGGCCACCTTGGAAAAGCCGAGCCTCCTGGCTGTCTTGTTGACGATGGCCTTCCGCATCCGCGAGCAGATGGAGCAGGGGAGGAGCCCCGTCTTCTCGTTGCGATGCTGCTGGAGCACGGAATAGACTTCCTTCTCCTCGACCAGGACGTAGGGGACGGAGAGGGAACGGACGTATTCTTCGACCTGGCTGAAATCGACGGGCGGAAAGCCGAAGTCCAGGTGCACGGCGACCAATTCGAAATCCTTGTCCCGAAACTTCCGGTAGAGGGAAAGAAGATCCAGAAGGACCATCGAATCCTTGCCCCCGGAGAGACCGAGGAGGACCTTGTCCCCACGCTCGAAGAGGCCGAAGTCGTAGTCGGCCTTCCTCAGCGCGGCGAGCATCTTCTTCCGAAGCGTGTTGTTGCTGTCCATAGCAGATGAATTATACTATATCCCTATGAAAGAAATGGAGAAATCCACCTGCGGCTTCCTCCTCGTCGACAAAAGAGAAGGGAGCACATCGATTGCCGTCGACCGAAAGGCCAAGGCCCTCTTTCGGACGAGGCGCGTCGGCCACCTCGGAACGCTCGATCCCTTTGCGACCGGCCTTCTGATCGTCGCCATCGGGGAAGCGACGAAGTTCCTTCCTCTGCTCGACGACAGGTGGAAGTCCTATCGTGCAACGCTCCAACTCGGATTCGAAACGACGACGTACGACAAGACCGGAGACCTCGTTTCCCAGGTTCCCCTTCCATCCCTCGATGCCTCGAAAATCCAGGAAGTCCTTCAGTCTTTCATCGGCATTTCCTATCAGCAACCGCCGATTTTTTCTGCAAAAAGAATTGATGGAAAGAGAGCCTACGACCTTGCCAGATCCGGTCAGGAAGTCCATCTTGCTCCACAGGAGGTCGTCATCGATTGCCTGACCCTCGAAAAATACGATCCTCGCGAGGGAACGCTGCAGTTCTCGGCCGTCGTCTCGAAAGGGACCTATCTCCGCACCTTGGGAGTCGACATCGCCCTAAGACTGGGCACCCTCGGGACGCTCACCGCGCTGCGGAGGACGCAGGTCGGACCCTATCGGGTCGAAAGGGCCGTGGACATCGACGCGGCCACCGCCGACGACCTGCTCCCCCTGGAAGAAATCCTTCCCTCCTGCGAGAATGCCGCCCTCCGCGGGGAACTGCTCCGTCGTGCCAAGAACGGCCACCTCCTCCCTCCCCTTTCCACGAAGGACTTCCTGCTCGTCCGCGACGAGGACGGCAGGGACGTCGCCCTCTACCGCCGGACGGCCGACGGGTACGCCTGCTATCGAGGCTTTTCCCATGGTTGACCTTTCCCTCCTCCGTGGGCAGGATGCCTGCCTGGGCTTCTTCGACGGTCTCCACCGCGGGCACCAGGAACTTCTGCGCCATGCCCGCAAGCCCTTCCTCCTCACCTTTTCGGCCGACCTCGCCCTCACGAAGAAGACCGTTCCTCTTTTGACCGCGGAAGAAAAGGAGTTTCTCCTCCGGCGATGGCGCATTCCATCCCTCGCCCTTCCCTTCTCGCTCGTCAAGGAGATGGACGCCTCGACCTTTGCGTCCCTTCTCAAAAGCGCCGAGCCTCGAAAGATCGTCGTCGGGGAAGACTTCCGCTTCGGAAAGGACCGCAGAGGCTCGGCCTCCGACCTGAGGAACCTGCTGGACGGAATTCCCGTCGAGATCGTCCCGCTCCTGTCGCAGGGCGGGGATAAGGTTTCCTCGGCCCGGATCCGCCTTCTCCTCTCCGAGGGAAGGATCGAAGAGGCCAACGCGCTCTTGGGCTATCCCTTCTTCGTCCTGGGCAAGGTGCTTCACGGCAAGGAGAACGGGAGGAGGATCGGATTCCCGACCGCCAACCTCGAGCAGCGCCGGGACAAGATCGCCCTCCCGACGGGCGTCTATGGGACGAGGTGCCTCATCGAGGGGCGCGAATATCGCTCGATGACCAACATCGGATCCCATCCGACCGTTGACCGGCTGGACCGCCGGACGATCGAGACCCACGTCCTCTCCTTCCAGGGGGACCTCTATGGAAGGTCGATCGTCGTCGGCTTCGAGCGCTTCCTTCGGCCGCAGAGGAAGTTTTCCTCCCTGGAAGAACT
The DNA here is from genome assembly GCA_949299015.1 of uncultured Bacillota bacterium. Lineage (GTDB taxonomy): Bacteria > Bacillota_I > Bacilli_A > RFN20 > CAG-288 > Enterosoma. The sequence goes on along the minus strand of CASFYT010000017.1, from coordinate 57,620 downwards.
CCGGGAGCAGCTGCTGCTTGACCGGGAGGAAGTCGACCGATGAAAAAAGGCGCCGGTAGGCGCCCTTTTCATTTCTTCTTCGTGCCCGAGGACTTCTCTTCCTCGAGATCCTTCAGGGTCTTGGGCTTGCTGGCCAAGGCCTTTTCGATGACCTGGTCGATGTGGCGGGCCTTTTCGTAGACTTCGTCCTTGTAGAAGGCGAGCTCCGGCGTCTTGTAGATGGAAAGCTTCTGGGCGAGCAGGGAGCGGATCTTCTTGGCGTTGGTGTTGAGGAAGCTGACCAAGGCATCGCCCGCTTCCGGGCGGAGGTGCGAGACGTAGATCTTGCAGTAGGAATAGTCCTTCGACATCCGGACCTCGTTCACCGAGGCGTACTGACAGAGCGGACTCTTGAGCTCAAAGAGGATGATCTCGGAGACGTTCCTCTGGATGAGTTCCTGGATGCGTCCCTTCTTGTCAGCCATTCGTCTTGACCTCCTCCTGTCCATAGGCCTCAAGGACATCTCCGATCTCACAGTTGAACTTGTCGGCGATGGTCGCACCGCATTCGAAGCCCTGGACGACCTCCTTGGCATCGTCCTTGAAGCGCTTGAGGCTGGTCAGCTTGGTGTCGAGGATCATCTCCTTTCCGCGGCTCAGGCGGATCGAGCAGTTGCTCTTGAGCTTTCCTTCCGTGACGTAGAGGCCCAGGATCTGACCGACGTGACTTGCCTTGAAGAGGCTGCGGACCTCCGCATGCCCGTAGACGACCTCCTCGTAGACCGGCCCCAGCTTGCCGCGGAGCGCAGCCTCGATGTCCTCGGTCAGATGGTAGATGATGTTGTAGTCGCGGATCTCGACCTTCTTCTGCTTGGCATCGTCCTTGACCGAGGAAGAGACCTTGACGGAGAAGGCGATGACGACGGCGTGGGAGGCGTGGGCGAGGACGATGTCGCCTTGGTTGACGTCCCCCGAGGCGCAATGGATGATCTGGAGCTTGGTTCCGGGGACCTCGATCTTCTCCAGCGAGGACTTGATCGCCTCGCAGGATCCCTGCGTGTCGGCCTTGACGATGAGATTGATGAGCGGCGTCTCGCCGCTGGCGACATCGGAGGCGATGTCGGCAAGGCTCGCGCCGCGTTCGTTGCTTCCGATCGAAGCGTGGGCCTTTCGTGCCGCCGCCTCACGAGCCTCCTTCTCCGTCTTGAAGGCCATGAAGCGGTCTCCGGCAACCGGGACGCCGGAGAGGCCCGTGACCGCCACCGGCGTCGAAGGGAGGGCGTCCTTAAGGACGTTGTCGTATTCGTTGACCATCTTGCGGACCTTGCAATAGTATTCGCCGACGGCGAGGTAGTCGCCGACGTGGAGGGTTCCGTTCTGGACCAGGAGCGTGGCCTTGCTTCCTTCCTTCTTGTCGAGGCGAGCCTCGATGACCGAACCGACCGCCGGTCCCTCGGCGTTGGCGCGAAGCTCCAGCAGCTCCGCCAGCTCCAGGATGCCTTCCAGAAGCTTGTCGACCCCCTGGTTCTTCTTGGCGGAGATCTCGTACATCAAGGTATCGCCGCCCCATTCCTCGCAGAGCAGGCCATGGCTGGAGAGCTCGCTCTTGACCTTCTCGACGTTGACCCCGGGCTTGTCGATCTTGTTGATGGCGACGATGATCGGAACCTTCGCGGCCCGGGCATGGTCGATGGCCTCGACCGTCTGCGGCTTGACGCCGTCGTCGGCGGCGACCACGAGGACGACGATGTCCGTCACGGAGGCGCCGCGGGCACGCATGGCCGTAAAGGCCTCGTGCCCCGGAGTGTCGATGAAGGTGATCTTCCTGCCGTTGATGGCCTTCTGGTAGGCGCCGATTTCCTGGGTGATGCCACCATGCTCACCCGCCGCGATCGTGGAGTGACGGATCGTGTCGATCAAGGTCGTCTTTCCGTGGTCGACGTGTCCCATGATGGTGACGACCGGCGGCCTCTCGTCGTGGTCCCTCTCCTTGTCGAAGATCTTCGCCTTGGTGAAGTCGTCGGGAAGCCCCGCCTCTTCCTTGCGGAAGTCCAGGTCGTGCTCGAGGCAGACCTCGGCGATCAGCTCGTCGGACAGGACGGTGTTGAGGGAAATCATCTTCCCCTGCATCAGGAAGCCCTTGATGACGTCGACGGCAGGAATGCCGATTCGCTTGCAGAGCTGGTCGAGGGTGATCGGCCCCGAGTAGACGAAGACCCCGTTCTCGACTTCGGAACGGTTCTTCTTGGCAAAGCCCGCCTTTCCGCCTCGCATGTCTCTTCGATGTCTCTTGTCGCTCATCGTTCTTCCTCCTTTCGATACAGGGCCACGATGGCCTGGGCAAGGCCTGGATTGCAGATGCCCAGGGCATGAGCCTTCTTCATCTTCAGCGCGCCGAAGTCCAGGGACTCCAGCTCCAACGTCTCGACGTCCGCCCCCTGGCGAAGGATCCTCTCGCGATGCCGGGAACTCAGCTCGGGGAAGAGAATCAGGAGGAAGACGGCCTTCCTCGCCAACGCTTCCTGGAGGCTCTCGCCCGTCTTCAGGGCCTTCATCCGGCGGCAGAGGCCGAGATACCCGAGAAGCTTCTTTTCATTCTCGCTCATAGTCGATCCTCCATCTGCCGGAAGAGACTTTCGTAGTCCGTCGACTTCGAGAAACGAAGAAGAGGATTCTTCTTCCGCATCCGCAGCAGGACGTCGCGGTCCCGGAGGACGTAATAGCCTCTTCCCGGCATCGTTCCCGATTCGTCCAGGCGGAAGATGCCGTCGACAAGGCAAAGGCGGAAGAAATCCGCCTTCGGGCCCCTCTTTCTCGTCAGAAGGTCCATTCGGATCGGAACGTTCGCCATCAGTTCCTCTTCATTCCCTCGTCGTCGTCATAGTAGTCGTACTGCTCGTCGAGCTCCTCGTCGTAGTTGTCGTAGTCCGACTGGCCGCCGTCGATCTCCTGCTCTTCCAGGGCACGGAGCTCTTCTTCGGTATAGATCGGCATGGCCGTGGCGGTCGATGCCTTGCTGGGCTCTTCCGTCTTGTTCTCCTTCTCGAACTTGCCGCGATCGAAACGCTTGCGGTAGGAGCGCGTCTCGCTGGGTCCCTTCTTCTGCGTCAGCGCCTCCTCGAGCTCTTCCAGCGAAATGCGCGGCTTGTTGCGGATCTCGACGTGCTCGATGGGCTGTTCCTTGATCTCCGAAGTCGTGGAAGGGGTCTGCGGGACTTCCGAAGCTTCCGGCTCGGAAGGAACCGCCGGAGTTTCGACGACTTCGGTCTTCTCTTCGACGACAGGAATCGCTTCTTCCGCCTTCGCTTCTTCCGGAGCCTCATCGATGACCGGAGTCGCTTCCACCTCTTCAACCTTTTCTTCGACGACGGGAGCCTCGGCGGACGGATGCTGCTTCTGCTCCCAGGCCGCAGCCATCTGTTCGATGTCGGCAAGGCTGTAGTACTTCAGCCCCTCCGTGATGGCCTGGTCGGCCTGATAGACCGAGATCGTGCACTGGGTGATCTGGCTGGCCAGACGGACGTTGACGCCCGCCGTGCCGATGGCCACGCCCTGATTGCCGTTCTGGACGACCGCGACGATGTGTGGGAACTCGTAGCTCGGATCCTTCTCGAGGGCGGCGATGTCGACGCTCGGATCGAAGAAGTTCTCCGGGCAGGAGAGGCCGATGACCTGTGCCGGCTTCATCGCCTCGACGATCTGCTGCGCCTTGTTGCGATGATACTGGAGGACGTCGATCTTCTCTCCTCGGACCTCGTTGATGACGCTGCGGATACGATTGGATTCGATGCCAAGGCACGTTCCGATCGGATCCACGTTGGGATTCGTGCTCTCGACGAAGACCTTGGTCCTCCTTCCCGCTTCGCGGGCGATGGAGCAGAGGACGACCTCGCCCGTCGTGAGTTCCGGAATCGCGCGTTCCATCAGCCGACGGACGAAGCGTTCGTCGGTCCGGGAGATGACGAGGCTGGGCGGATTGCTCTTCTCCGAGACGTCGCTGAGATAGACGAGGACGCGGTCTCCGGTCACGAAGCGATCCTGGGGAAGGGTGCCGTTCCGGCGAAGGAATCCTTCGGCCTTTCCGAAGTTGATTTCATAGGAATTTCCGATGGCGTCGAAGCGGACGACCGTTCCCTCGATCAGCTGTCCGATGCGGTCGGAGTAGACCGAAAGGATCGCGGAGCGCGAGGCATCCTTCAGGTGCGACTGGAAGAGCTGCTTGACGCGGCGGACGTAGGACTTGTCGAGCGTCGTGACGTCGAAGGGAATCTCGATCTGCTCGCCGACCTGCGGGTTTTCCTTGTAGGCGCTGGCGTCTTCGGGCGAAATCTGGTAGGAGTCGTCGATGATGTCGTCCTCCTCCGTCACCGTCTTGATGTCATAGATCTTGAAGGATGAGCGGGACGAATCGCCTTCGTCCTGGACGAAGTCCACGCGGCACTGGATCAGGGACTTCGCCGGATCGGGATTGTCGCGGTCGCGGTAGAGGCCGGGATAGGACCATTCGAGATAGGCCTGTTCCATGCTCTTGATCAGGATGTCCTGGACCATGTCCGTGCGGACGAGGCTCTCCTTCTCGATGTCCACCGTCGCCTTCAGGAAGGCGTTGCCGTCGATGATGCCGGTGAGCTTCTTGGGCTCCTCCATGTACTTGGGCTTCCTCCCGCGGCGACGAACGACTTTCTTCTCTTCCATTTCCTTGACTTCTTCGGGCATTCTTTCTTTCCTCCACTCGGCCTAGGCCTTGTACCCCATCTTGATCTTCTCGACTTGCGACTCTTCGAAGACGACCTTCTTCGGCCGCCCCTTGATGAAATAAACGAAGGAGGCCTTTCCCTCCTCCACCTTCTCCAGGCGCATCGTGACCTTCTCCTTGCCTCTTTCCGTCACGTCCAGATACCTCCCCGTCAGCTTGGGGAGATCCCGGAAGGGAATGTCCTTTTCGCCGCCGCCCGAGGAGATGTCGAGGATATAGCTCTCCGAGAGCCCCTCGATGTCGTCCAGCTGCGGCGAGAAGGCGGCGGTAAAGCGGGAGATTTCCTCCATCGAAATCTGGTAGTCGTGGTCGACGAGGACCTCCAGCGTCGGCCCGTTGAGGGAATCGACGAAATAGCGGACGGAGACCAGCTCCAGCCCTTCCCTTTCGCATTCCTCCTGGGCTCTCCCCCGGACTTCGTCGATCGTCTTTTGATCCATGGCTCACCTCCGTAAAAAGAAAGAGTGAGCCGAAGCCCACTCTCAACCATTTCACGATTAAGAAGGCGTCTCAAGTCTCCCCGAGACAATTTGAATTATATTTATAGATACAGGGTTTGTCAAGTGTAGGAAATCCTCCCGGACATCGTTATAATGTTTTCGCTATGAAAGAAACAGTTTTTTCCGTCGTCAAGAAGAACGGATGGACCTTCCTCGTCGGGCCCGCCTTCAAGATGATCGAAGCCGTCTTCGACCTCCTGATTCCGCTGGTCATGAAGGCCGTCCTCGACCTATCCTTCTCCAGCGATCCCTCGTCCGTGGACACAGTCTCGCATGCCTTCGGGGACTTCCTCCGCCTCTTCGGAACCTGGGTCGAAGGAAACGATCCCCTCAACTACGCCCTGATCGGCGGGACGCTGATCCTGCTGATGGGCATCGTCGGCCTCGCGACGACCATGGTCTGCCAGTACATCGCCGCCCTCTCCGCCACGCGGACGGGAACGGACCTTCGCGACCGACTCTACCGCAAGATCCTCTCCCTCGGGAAGAAGGAGAGGGAAGGCTTCGGAGAGGGAAAGCTGATGACCGTCCTCAACTCGGATTCCTTCCAGGTCCAGCAGGGGGTTCTCTTCTTCATCCGCCTCGGCGTCCGCGCCCCCTTCATCATCCTGGGAAGCCTGGTCCTCTCCCTGGTCCTCAACTGGCCGATCGGCCTCGTCTTCCTGGCCATCATCCCGGTCATCCTGCTGATCGTCTTCCTGGTCATGCGCCGGGCCTCGAGGCAATACCTCGTCATCCAGGGCCGTCTCGACCAGCTCTCCGTGGCGACATCCGACAGCCTCGAGGGCGCCCGCGTCATCCGCGCCTTTTCCACGATGGAAGAGGAGAGAAAGAAATTTGCCGCGCGAACCTCGACCTATCAGGACGAGAGCATCCGCGTCAGCCGGATCAACGCCCTCATCAACCCGCTCACCTTCGCCATCGTCTCCCTGGCGACGATCTTGGTCGTCTTCCTGGGAAGCTTCGACATGGCAAGCGGCGTCGAGATGATGGGGCAGAAGGTCCTCCCGTCGACGATCCTGACCCTTGTCAGCTACCTGAGCCAGATCTTCCAGACCCTGATTCTCCTGACGAACCTGGTCACGATCTTCACCAAGACCATCGTCTCGTGGAAGAGGTGCAACAGCCTGCTCGCCCTTTCCCCCGCGATCGCCGATTCTCCGAAGGGGCTCGTCCGTTCCATCGGCGAGAATCAGGACCTCTTCGCCCTCTCGGACGTCTCCTTCGCCTATGAAGAAGGAGGAAACAAGGCGCTTCAGGACGTCTCCTTCACCCTTCGAAAGGGGGAGAGCCTCGGCATCATCGGCGGAACCGGTTCGGGAAAGACGACCCTGATCCGTCTTCTCGAGCGCCTCCTCGATCCCACTGAGGGAACGATCCTCTACAAGGGCGTCGACCTTCGGGACTATTCCCTGAAGGCTTTGCGAAGGGAGATAGCCTTTGTTCCGCAAAAATCCATTCTTTTCAAGGGAACGATCCGTTCCAACATGCAGATGGCGAAGGAAGACGTCACCGACGAGGAGATCCTTCGCTGCCTCTCCGTCAGCTGCGCCCGCGATTTTGTCGAAAGCTATCCCGACCGTCTCGACCATGAAGTCGAGGAAGGAGGAAAGAACTTCTCCGGCGGCCAAAGGCAGAGGCTGGCGATGGCGAGGACCTTCCTACGTCGCCCCGAGGTCCTCATCCTGGACGACTCGACCTCGGCCCTCGACCTGCTGACCGACAAGAGAGTCCGCGACAACCTCAGGGACTTCCTTCCGGGAGCGACGAAGGTCTTCATCTCCCAGCGCGTCTCCACGATCAAGGACTGCGACCTGATCCTGGTCCTCGAGGGAGGAAAGGTCCTGGCGATGGGCGATCACGCCTCGCTCCTCCGGACGTCGGAGGTCTATCGCGAGACCTATGAGTCCCAGATGCAGAAGGAGGCCCTGGAATGACAACGAAAGAACTCCTCAAGCGCTATCTCCTGCGCCAGAAGGGACGCATCGTCCTCTCCTTCCTCTCCGTCCTCGTCTTCCTCCTCGCCCAGCTGTCCCAGCCCCTCCTCGTCGGTTCCTCCCTCGATGCCGTCGGTCGCATCCAGGACGGAGTCTTCCTCCTGGACGTCGACAGCCGGCTCCTGGTCCTCTACCTTTCCCTCGCCCTCGCCTTGGCCATCCTTGGAGTAATCTTCGACTATCTCTTCGAATACAGCATCGGAGTCCTCACGCAGAACGTCGTCAAGGAGATCCGGGACGACGTCTTCCGCAAGCTCATGGCCGTCCCCATCCGGACCATCGACGAGAGGAAGCACGGCGACCTGCTCCAGCTGGAGATTCAGGACGTCGAGAACATCTCCACCGGCCTGGCCTCCGTCTTCAAGCAGCTCGTCCAGGGCGTCCTCTCGATCCTCATCACCATCGCCATGATGTTCACGGTCAACTGGATCCTCGCCCTCTCCGTCATCCTCCTCTCCCCCCTCTCCCTCTTCGCGAGCCGCTTCGTCGCCACCTTCTCCCACCGCCACTTCAAGAGCCAGTCGGCCCTCATGAGCGACCTCAACGCCCTCTCCCTGGAAGCCGTGGGCAACCTGGAGACCCTCCAATCCCTCGAATACGAGGAACGCTCCGCCGAAGAATTCGAACGCCGTGACGAAAGGCTTCGCCGGGAAGGGAAGGTCGCCCAGTTCGCCGCCTCCTGGACCAACCCGACCACGCGGTTCGTCAACAATACGATCTACGCCATCGTCGGCATCGCCGGCATCGTCATGATCCTCTATACCGCTTCCGTCCCTCTCCTTTCGATGACGATGGGCAAGCTGACGTCCTTCCTGAGCTATACCAACGAATATACCAAGCCCTTCAACGAGATCTCCTCCGTCTTCGCCGAGTTCGAGACCGCCCGCTTCTCCTTCCACCGCGTCCGCGACTTCCTCTCCTCCCCGGAGGACGTCGACGAGGGAAGGAAGGACCTCTCCGGTCCGATCGAGGACATCGCCTTCGACCACCTCACCTTCGCCTACGAGGAAGGCCAGTCGCTCATCGAGGACTTCTGCCAGGTCGTCCACCGGGGCGAGAAGGTCGCCATCGTCGGGCCCACCGGCGCCGGCAAGACCACCCTGATCAACCTTCTCATGCGCTTCTACGACCCCGTCTCCGGAGCGATCGAATTCAACGGCGTCGACTCCCGCGAGATTCCGAAGAAGCAGCTCCGCTCCAACTTCGGCATGGTCCTCCAGGACACCTGGATCTTCAGCGGGACCATCCGGGAAAACGTCCGCTACGCCCGACCCGAGAGCAGCGACGAGGAAGTGGAGGAGGCCTGCCGCGCCGCCCATGCCGACGCCTTCATCCGGACCCTGCCCCACGGCTATGACACCTTCGTCTCCGGCAAGGGCGGTCTCAGCGAAGGCGAAAGGCAGCTTCTGACCATCGCCCGGGTCATGCTCGCCAAGCCCGACGTCGTCATCCTCGACGAGGCGACCAGCAACGTCGACACGCGAACCGAAAAGCTCATCACCGACGGCTTCGACCGCATCCTCGTCGGAAAGACGTCCATCGTCATCGCCCATCGCCTCTCGACGATCCAGAAGGCCGACCTCATCCTCGTCCTCAAGGACGGGAACGTCATCGAGAAGGGAACGCACGAGTCGCTCCTGAGGCTTCACGGCTTCTATTACGACCTCTACACGAGTCAGTTCCGCTGACCCCTCAATCGCCGAAGTTCTTCCAAAGCCGCCCTCCGGCGGCTTTTTCCGTGGTGCGAAAGGAACCGGAGGCGACAAAAAAGGCACCGCCGAGGCGGTGCCATGGAATGGAATCGAAGGCCTAGTCGATCTGATGGAGGTGACGAAGGTATCGCTCCAGGATCACGCACGCGGCCTTGCTGTCGATCGACTGGCGCTGACGCCGGCTGCTCTGTCCCAGGGCGGTCATCTCCGCGGAAGCTTCCAGGGTCGAGTAGCGCTCGTCCTGCTTGGCGATCGCGACGCCGGGGAAGGCCTGGGAGAGGAGAGGAAGGAAGGCGTCGACCACGCGGCTCATCGGGCAGGGGTCGCCCGAGGGGTAGGAGGGATAGCCAATGACGATCGACTCGACGCGCTCGTTCCGGACGACCTGCCTCAGGAGCTCGATCGCCCGCGGATAGTCCCCCATGGGGAAGCGGATGTTCTCCAGCGGCGTCACCAGGAAGCCGCTGCGCGAGATCGCCACGCCGAGGCTGCCGCGGCCGAGGTCGAGGGCCAGGATGTTCTTGATCACGAAAGGAATTCCTGGAGGCGCCTGAGGACCAGGGAAAGGTCGACCTCGCCCTTGCTTCCGCCGAAGGCGACGTCGTCCCGGCCACCGCCCGAACCGCCGACCAGGCGGCTGATCTCCCTCATGAGGAGGCCCGCCTTCAGGGAGAGGGACCTGCCGCGGCCGGCGACCAGGTCGACGCGGCCCGAGAGGCTCTCGTTGGCCAGGAAGAGGGCGAGGCCCGGATGCTGGTCGATCAGCTTGTGCGCCAGCGAGTCGAGCTGCTCGTGGGTGAGCCCCTTCGTCCTCTCGACGAGGATCTCGTGTCCCGCATAGGGCTGGATCTTCTTCCGGAGCTCGTCCAGCTTTCCGTCGGCGATCTTCTCGCGAAGCGAGAGGATCACCTTCTTCTTCTCCTCGTCGTCGGACAGCAGGTCCTCGAGCTTGCTCCGCAGGCCCTTGATGGACGTGAGGCGCAGCAGGGCGGAGAGGTCCCAGAGCTGCCTTTCCTTGTCCTTGAGGTCGTCGTAGGCCTTGAGTCCCGTATAGGCCGTGATGCGACGGATTCCCGAGGCGACGGCGGACTCGCTCACGATGACGAAGAGGCCGATCTCCGACGTCGAGCCGACGTGCGTCCCGCCGCAGAACTCCACCGAATCGCCCATCGAGACGACGCGGACCTTGTCCCCGTACTTCTCGTTGAAGAGGTGCATCGCGTTGCGCCGAAGGGCCTCCTCCTTGTCGAGGACTTCCGTGCGGACCTTCCGGCCCTGGAAGATCTCCTCGTTGACGCGCCTTTCGACCTGGTCGAGGAGATCGGAATCGACCTTCTTCTCATAGGCGAAGTCGAAGCGCAGCTGCTCGTCGTCGTAGTAGGCGCCTTCCTGGTGGATGTCCGGACTGACGATGTCCTGGAGGGCCTTCTGGAGGAGGTGCGTCGCGGAATGGTTGCGGGCGATGCGGTGCCGGCGTTCCCAGTCGACCTTCTCGAGGAGGACGTCGCCGGGCCGGAGCGCTCCGTAGAGGACCTTGACGTGGAGCAGGTTCGCCCCGTTGGGGCACTTTCCGACCGAGAGGACCTCGGCCTCGAAGTCCTTGCCCAGGAGACGGCCCCGGTCGGAGACCTGTCCGCCGCTCTCGGCATAGAAGTTCGTCCGACGGAGGACGACGTCTCCCTCGTCGTCGAGGCTCTCGACCCGGTTCCCCTCCTGGAAGAGGGCGAGGACGTCGGATTCGAGGTCCTCCTCCTCGTAGGTGAACTCGCTTTCCTGGCGGAAGGCGAGCAGGTCCTTGCTCTGCAGTCCGAAGGATTCCCTCGCCCCGCGGCTCGTGCGTGCCAGCTCCTTGGACTTCTCCAGGAGGGCGAGGTAGCCCTTTTCGTCGACCGCCCTGCCGTTGTCCGAGGCGATTTCCTTGGTCAGCTCGAAGGGGAAGCCGTAGGTATCCATGAGCTTGAAGCAGTCCTCGGCCGAAAGGACCGCCTCGTCCTTCTGAAGCATCTCGCCGAGGATCTTCTCCCCGTTGCGGAGGGTCGAGGAGAACTTCCTCTCCTCGCTCTCGATCATCTTCGCGCTCTTCTCCTCATGGTCCTTCAGGTAGGGATAGAAGTGGGACATGTTGCGATCGACCAGGGGGACAAGGCGCGAGAGGGCCCCCGTCTCCAGGCCGATCTTCTGGGCATAGCGCGAGGCGCGACGGAGCAGCCTCTTGAGGACGTAGCCCCGTCCGTCGTTGGAGAAGATGGCGCCGTCGGCCAGGGCGAAGGTGATCGAACGGATGTGGTCGGCGATGACGCGATAGGCAAGCCGGTTCTCGGAATAGGGGACCTTGGCCTCCTTCTCGAGGGCCTGGATGTAGGGAAGGAAGAGGTCGGTCTCGAAGTTGGTCTCCGCCCCCTGCAGGATGCAGGCGAAGCGCTCGAGGCCGGCGCCGGTATCGATGTTCTTCTGAGGCAGGGGCTTGTAGTCCTTCCGGTCCACGCCGGGGAGGGCGTTGAACTGGGAGAAGACGATGTTCCACAGCTCGATGTAGCGGTCGTTGTCCAGGTCGTCCTGAAGCAGGCGCAGGCCCAATCCCTCGGGATCGTACTTCTCCCCGCGGTCGAAGTTGATCTCCGTGTCGGGGCCGCAGGGACCTTCGCCGATCTCCCAGAAGTTGTTTCGGCAGGGAATCAAATGGTCTTCGTCAAGTCCCGCCTTGACCCAGCAGTCGAAGGTGTCCCGGTCGTCGGGATAGTAGGTGACGTAGAGCCGCTCCTTGGGAAGTCCGAAGTACTTCTCCGAGGTCAAAAGCTCGAAGGCCCAGGGAATCACCTCATGCCGGAAATAGTCTCCGATGGAGAAGTTTCCCATCATCTCGAAGAAGGTGTGGTGGCGCGCCGTGTGACCCACGTTCTCGATGTCGTTGGTGCGGATGCACTTCTGGGCGTTGGTGATGCGCCGGTGCTTGGGGGTCAGGGTCCCGTCGAAATACTTCTTGAGCGCGGCGACGCCCGCGTTGATCCAGAGCAGGGTGGGGTCGTTCTGGGGGATGAGGGAGGCGGAAGGCTCGACGTAGTGGCCGTGCTCCTGGAAGAAGCGGAGCCAGGTGTCGCGAATCTCGTCCGATGTCATGTAGCGCATAGGAAAATCTCCTCGTGAAAAACAGCGAGACAATTATACTCTTTTCGGGAAGGGAGAGGGAGAAGGTTCGTCAGGAAATCGTCACCATTGGATTGCTGCCGTCGAGGTCGCAGACCATCTCGACGTAGAGCGATTCGACGTTCTCGAAGCGGTACTCCCCGTTCGTGACAAGGCTGTAGTCCAGGGACGGAGCGATCGTGAAGGCGGCGCTGTCGAGCTTCTCCCCCTGGTATGCGAAGGAGAGGGTTCCTCCGCTAAGACCATTGCCCACAAGGTCGATCGTGGTCGCGAAGCAGAGCTTCCTCTCGCCCGTCTCGAGCTGATAGCCGACCGTCTCGTCTTCCAGCTCGCCCTGGAGCTGAGTGCCCGAATTCATCAGCAGGTAGGAGGGGGCGGACTGGGCGGCGAGGGCGTTATTCAGGCTGGGCAGGTCCTGGGATCCGTCGTAGGACGTCGCTTCTCCATAGGAGAACGTGTAGCTCTCCACCGTCGAGGCGACGATGCCGTTTTCGATGCTCTTCAGCTCCGTGTCCTGGAAGAACTGCGTCTGATCCTTCGTCTCGTAGGAGACGAGCCGGTATCCGTCCTCCGAAGGAGAGAAGCGGACCGTCGTGTCCAGGCGCCGTCCGGCGACCAGGGCCTTCTCGCTGTCGTTGGGGTAGAGCGGGTTGCTGACCGTGGACGTCGAGGTCGTCGAGTCCGTGAAGAGGACGTCGTCCCCGTCCTTGACGACGTAGGTGCAGTCCTCCGCCGAGGCGACGGCGGCCCAGACGATGCTCGAGAGGGTCTCGAAGCAGGCCGTCAGGAGCTCGTCTTCCGTCGCGCCCACCTGGGAGGTGAGGACCGTGTCGTAGACCGCCTCCGAGCCGGCGCGGGAAAGGACGTTGGAGGCGAGGAGATAGGTGATGCCGTCCTGCGAAGCCACGTCGACGAGCGTGGAGAGGCTCTGCTGCCCGTGATAGCGGTTCGCCTTCGTCCCCGTTTCCCGTTCCTCCTCCGCCTTGACCCAGAGGCTTCCGTCGTAGCGATGGACTTCCAGGCGGGTCTCCGCGCTGCTGTAGTCGACAAAGGAGGCGACGTTGCGGGGATAGATGACGCTCCGGTCGTCCAGGGAAGTGGACTGGCCCGAAACCAACGTCAGGGCGTCCGCGTTCCTCCGGGCCTCCGCCAGGACCTTCGCCGTGAGGTAGTCGCTGTTGGTCACCTCCTGGGCCGTCGCACAGGAAGCGAGGAGCAGCAGGGAGGAGAGCGGAAGAATGATCTTTTTGTTCATTTGTGAAATCCTTTCCGATTTTCGTTAACCCTATTCTACAGGAATCGTCGCGACTTTGAAATCTCTTCCCCTCACTCGACCGACTTGAGGGACTCGCTCATCGAGACCCTCCGGATCCGGAGGTTGAGGAAGAGGGAGACCAGGAGGGTGGAGGCGAGGGAGAGCAAAAGGGCGAAGAAATAGGTCCCGACGTCCACGTGGAAGACGTAGTGGAGCAGGTCCGTGCGGTTGACGGAGAGGACGAGGACCGTCAGCGGATAGCCCCAGAGGAGGCCCACGAGCGAGCCGAGGAAGGCATCGACGAGGATCTCCGCGCAGAGCATCCCCGAGATCTCGCGGAAGCGGAAGCCGAGGACCTTCAGCGTGGCGACCTCGCGCCGACGCTGGGCGAGGTTGAGGGCGACGAGGTTGTAGACGACCACGACGCAGAGGAGGATGGCGAAGGCCTTGACGACCGTCGTCATCGTCTCGATGGAGGAGAGGATGTCGTCCACCTGATCCATCAGGTCCTCGTAGGTGACGACGGAGAGGAAGAGGCCGCTTTCGCGAAGGCGGGCCGCGAAGGCGGAAGAATCGACTCCGGGGCGGAGGAAGACGTAAAAGCCCGTCGGCGAGAGGTCGATCTCGGGGAAGTCGTCGAAAAGGCCGTAGACTCCCAGCAGGAAGGAGGACGGGAAGAGGTGCGTGACGACGCGGCTCATCCGCCGGCCGCCGTACTCGAAGGAGAGCTCCTCGCCCAGGGAGACGCCCAGGTCCGCCGCGGTCTTCTCGTCGAGGGTGACGCCGCCGTCGATGCCGACGGGAACCTGGAAGGAGAGGGAATCCGCCTCCACCAGGATCAGGTCGGCCGAGAGGGTCTCCTCCGCCCGGAAGGAGAGGGGAATCGTCAGGGATTCCTCGCTGCGCAGGACGTTCGGATTCGAAGCCAGGACTTCCCTGGCCGCCTCGGAATCCTCCAGCGGCGTCGCCAGGACCTCGACGTTCCGGTTCGTCCCGTAGTCGAGGGCGACGTCGTAGCGGATCGTATCCAGGATGCCGAAGCCGCAGACGAGCAGGGCCGTGCACCCCATCGTCCCCAGGAAGGCCATCGCCGTCTTCCCCTTGTCCTTGGATAGGTTGCGCATCGCCAGCCGGAGGGGAAGGAGGGATTCCTTCGCCAGGGAAAGCCTCCGGGGTTTCCGTCTCCTTCCCCTTTCCGGCTTCGGGCGCAGCGTCTCGACCGGCTTTTCCCGGATCACACGGAAGGAGACGAGGAAGGCGCAGAGCACGCTCAAAAGGAGCAGGGACAGGCAGAGGGAGAAGGAGAGGACGTGGAAGAAGGAGAGAGGCGCCTCGGGCAGGTCCCAGAGGAGGTCGTACTTGATCTTGAGGACCTTCGGGAGGAACAGCGGTCCCGCGACGAAGCCCAGGACCGTCCCGAGGAAGGTCAGCAGGAAGCCGTAGAGCGCGTAGTGGAGGGAGATCAGCCTCCGGGGGACGCCCAGGGCCTTGAGCGCCCCGATGTCCTTCCTCTCCCGGAGGATGAGCTGGCTCAGGGTCGTCAGGATGACGAGGAGGGAGACGAGGAAGAAGAAGACCGGAAAGATCAGGGTCAGCTGGTAGGACTGGTCGACCTCCTGCTGGAGTCCCGCGGCGAAGGACATCTCCTCCGCAAGGGAGACCAAGACGCCCTCCGCTTCGGAAAGAAGCCGTTCCAGCCTCTCCTTCGTCCCCTCCGGATCCTCGCTCTCGATCAGGACCTGGTTGTGCATTCCCCTAAGGAACGACCGCGTCACCTCCTCCAGGTCGCTCTGGAAGACGGAGAGGAGACGGTCGAGGGCGTCGACGTCGTAGCGCTGGGCAAAAAGGTCCGAAAGCGCCGTGGAGAGAAAGCCTTCGTCGATGGCGAGCGAGGAAGGGGAAAAGGCCGAGTTCTGGACCGCCTCGGGATGGTACATGGTGCCCGTGACCGGGAAGCTCAGGGTGAATTCCTCCTCGTCGAAGGGCGAGGTCGCCCCAGGAAGGAGATAGGGTTCCAGGAGGCGGGTCAGGGAAGAGTCGGAAAGGCCCAGGAGGGCGGGGCGGAAGCCCAGCTCGATCGTCCCGCCCACCTCAAGCCCCTTGGACTCCAGGAAGGACTCCGTCAGCACGACGCCCCACTCTCCCTGGCGGATCAGGGGATGCGAAAGGGACGGAAAGGAATCCGAGGAGAGGAGATAGACCGGGGAGGAATCGACGAAGACCGGAAGGGACAGGCGGGACTCCGCCTTCTCGACGCCGTTGACGTTCCTCAGGGACGAAGGGTCGACCTGGCCGCCGGTGACGTAGAGGTCGGCGAGGTCCGTCCGTTCGAAAAGAAGCTGCTGACGGGCTGCGACGTTCGCGGCGTTGGCGGTCAGGCCGCAGAAAAGGCACGTCGAGAGGAAGGTGATCAGGATGACCGCTAGGAACTGCTTGACGTTCTGGCGAAACGAACGCATGAGAAGGCGCAGGAGGAAGGGAAGGGTCCTCACCAGTCCACCTCGTCCCAAGAAGAAATCGGCGGTAGGATCCGATCCTCGACCATCCGCCCGTCGTTGATCCGGAAGAGATGGGTCGCGACCTTGGACAGCTCCTGGTTGTGGGTCACGATGAGCACCGTCGTCCTCTCCTTCTGGCTCAGGTCGTAGAGCAGCCGAAGGATCTGCCGTCCGGTCTGGCTGTCCAGGGCTCCCGTGGGCTCGTCGCAGAGGAGGAGCTTGGGATTCTTGACCATGGCCCGGGCGATGGAGACGCGCTGCTGCTCGCCGCCGGAGAGCTGGCTGGGAAAATAGTTCATCCGCTCCTTCAGGCCGACGTCCTCCAGAACCTTCCTCGCGTCGAGAGGCGAGGCGGAGAGACTGGCGGTGATGGCGACGTTCTCGTACGCCGTCAGGTTCTCGATCAAATTATAAAACTGAAAGACGAATCCGATCTCGACGCGACGAAACGTCTCCATCTCCTTTGGTCGAAAATGGCAGACGTCCCGACCATCGAAGAAGTAGTGTCCGGAGGTCGCCGTATCCATCCCGCCCAGAAGGTTGAGCAGGGTCGTCTTTCCCGCTCCCGAGGGGCCGAGGATGACACCGAACTCGCCCCTTTCCAGGGAGAAGGAGACGTCCAGGGCGTGGACGAGGGTCTCCTTCTCGCCGTAGTCCTTCCTCAGGTCGCGACAGCAGATCAGGGTCTCGCTCATCGGATGAAGTTCGTCATCGCCTTCGGCTCGGAAGGGGGAAGGCCCTCCCTTTCCTTCTGGGACTGGATGGCCTTGACCAGGAAGGCCATGTTCCGCGCCAGGGTCCGCATCGTCTGAAGGCCTTCCGCGTCCTGCCGGGCTTCCTCGGCCGTGTTGCCGTGGATGGAATTCCAGTACCGAGAGGAGACGACGGGCATCTCCGAGATCGTGAAATACTTGTTGAGCATGTCGAAGGTGGCCGAGGCCCCGCCCCGCCGACAGGAGACGATGCTGCACCCCACCTTCATCCTCTTGTCGATCCTGCGGCTGGAATAGAAGAGACGGTCGAGGAAGCTGACGAGGGTGCCGTTGGGGGAGGCGTAGTAGACCGGGGAGGCGACGACGATACCCGCCGCCTCGTCGAGCTTCCGGGCGACGTCGTCGACCAGGTCGTGGTAGACGCACCCTTCCCCCTTGAGGCAGAACGAGCAGGCCTTGCAGCCCGGGACGTTTCGATTTCCCACCTGGACCGTCTCGGCCTCGATCCCCTCCTCCCGCAGGACGGAGGCGAAGACCTCCAGGGCCAGGGCGCAGACGCCGTCGGCCTTCGGGCTTCCGTTGATCAACAGGACCTTCATCTTCCCCTTTCCTCCGTGTTTCTCAGATATTCCTCGAATTCGTCATACGTCAGGTAGCGGTCGACATAGCTTCCGTCCTGGCGCAGGTAGATGATGCGGTTGCAGATGGAGTTGAGGAGCTGGCGGTCGTGGGAGGTCAGGAGCAGGACCGACTTCGTGTCGATGAGGGCGCGGTTGAGGGCCTCGATGCTCTCGAGGTCGAGGTGGTTGGTCGGCTCGTCCAGGAGGATGACGTTGCCGGGGTCGAGCATGCTCTTGGAGAAGCGCAGGCGGACCTTCTCGCCGCCGGAGAGGACGCTCACGGGCTTGAGGGCCTCGTCCCCGGAGAAGAGCATCCTTCCGAGGAAGCCGCGGATGTAGGTGTCGGAATCGTCCAGGGAGAAGGGGCGGAGGAAGTTGACCAGGTTCTCCTTGACCCCCTCGAACTCCTGGAAGGAGGAGGGGATGTACTGGCGGTGGACCGTGATGCCGTACTTGAACCTTCCCTCGTAGTCCTCGTCGCGCCCGGAGAGGACGTCGAAGAGCTTCGTCACGGAGAGGGAGTTGTCGGCGAGGAAGGCGACCTTGTCCGTGTTTCGGAGCGTAAAGGAAAGGGAGCGGAAGTATCCTTCCTTGCTGAGGTCGTGGACCTCGAGGACGTCGTTGCCCAGGGGATACTGGGAGCGGAAGGAGAGGAAGGGATACTTGCGGCTGGAAGGCTTGATGTCCTCCAGGACGATCTTGTCCAGGGCCTTCTTGCGGGAGGTCGCCTGTCGCGACTTCGAGGCGTTGGCCGAGAAGCGGGCGATGAACTCCTTGAGCTCGCGGATCTTCTCCTCCTTCTTCTTGTTCTGGTCGCGCATCTGGCTCTGGATCAGCTGGCTGGATTCGTACCAGAAGTCGTAGTTCCCGACGAAGAGGTTGATTGCCTTGTAGTCCACGTCGAGGATCCGCGTGCAGACGCGGTTGAGGAAGTAGCGGTCGTGGGAGACGATGAGGATCGTGTTGGGGAAGTCCATCAGATATTCCTCCAGCCACGAGGAGGCGCGGGCGTCCAGATCGTTGGTCGGTTCGTCCAGGACGAGGATGTCGGGGTTTCCGAACAGGGCCTGGGCCAGGAGGACCTTGACCTTCATCCGATGGTCGAGCTCCTTCATCCGGTGGTGGAGGAGGGAGGCGTCGATGCCCAGGGAGACCAGAAGCTGGGTCGCGTCGGTCTCGGCGTTCCAGCCGTCCATCTCCGCGAATTCCGTCTCCAGCTCCGCGGCGCGGTTCCCGTCCGCCTCGGTGAAGTCGCTCTTGGCATAGAGCCTTTCCTTCTCGTCCATCACCTCGACCAGGCGCGGATACCCCAAGAGGACCGTCCGCAGGACCTCGACGTCGTCATAGGCCTCGTGGTCCTGCTTGAGGATCGACATCCGTTCCTTGGGATCCTTCGTCACCGTTCCCGAGGTCGGCTCCAGCTCGCCGGAGATGATGCGAAGCAGGGTCGACTTTCCGGCGCCGTTGGCCCCGATGATTCCATAGCATTCGCCCGGTGTGAAGCTGACGTTGACGTCCTTGAAGAGGACCCTTCCTCCAAACTGCATCGACAGGTCGTTGATTTTCAGCATTTCGTTTGTTCTCGCACTTTCCCCACTATTTTAAGGCCAAAGGAAAGGGAATCCTAGAGAACGAGGACCGAGTAAGCGTTTTATTGCAAAGACGAGGGGTCAGAAGGGGGAACGGATCGTCTCCACGTAGGGCGTCGGGTGGCATAGGGAGGGATTCTTGCTCGAGAGGACCCCGCCTCCCGTCACGTTGCCGAACATCTCGCCCCAGCCGTTCTCATAGTTCAGGTATTCCTGGAAGTCGTTGTAATGGTTGTAGGTGTAGAAGACGTAGCGGTCCTCGCTTCGGACCGGTTCGCCCGTATCGATATAGTACGAGGAGTAGACGATCCTGGCCGCCCCGCGCGTGATGCGCGAACCGTCGTTGTAGATCCGGTCGGGAAAGGAAGGGTCGCAGTCGGTGCCCGTCGTGCCGATGTCGATCTCGTAGTAGGCCAGGTTTCCGCCGCAGCCGGAGATTCCCGGAAGCTCCGGTTCGTAGGGATAGTCGGAGACCTTGCCCGAGAAGAAGTTGTTGTTGACGCGAAGGTATTCCTCCCAGGGGGACTGGTAGGGCTCCAGGTCGGTGTCGGCATCGTAGTTCGGAGGGACGTCGCCGAAGGCATAGACGTAGGCCGCCACCTCCTCCAGGGTGACGTAGGCTCCGCCGCGGTAGACCTCGAAGGCGACCTCGCCGTCGGCGTCGAGGACCGAATAGGTATCGCCGTCCTCCGAGTAGAGGGACGTCGTGTTGTGGATCAGCAGCCCGTCGCGCGTGGGCTGGTCCGGCGCGACCTCCGGCTCCTGGTCGGGCACCTGGAGGTCTCCCGACATCAGGAAGCAGTCGCTGCGGTTCTCGGCATCCCGGGCGTTGCGCGCCGGCGAATAGTCCCGATAGAAGTCGCTCGGGTCGACGCCCTCATAGGGATTGCCGCCGATCACCTCCACCAGGATCGGAATCGCCCGGTGGCCATGGGCGTCAAAAAGGGTCAGGGTGCTGCTTCCCACCCGGAGCGCCTCGAGGAAGAGACGTCCGTCCTGCAGGCGAAGGAAGAAGACCTCCTCGTCCTCGATCTGCCAGGAGAGCTCCTGAGGCGTTCCGTCGTAGTAGGAGAGGACGACCTCCGCCACCTCGCCGACGAAGAGCGGGTTCTTCGTCAGGACCGCGTCGAACTCGTAGATCGACAGCTCAAGGACGTTGGAGGAATAGTCGTCGACAAAGGCCTGGAGGCGGACCTCGCCTGCCTTGACGGCGAGGAAGGACGTTCCATCCAGCGTCAGGCAGTCGCTCCCGGAAAGGATGCGGAGCTCCACGTCCTCCTCTCGATACGCCGGAAGGATGTCGATGTGGACCTCTCCTTTCTCGGAGACGGCGATTTCATCGAAGTCAACGGAGATGCTAAACGATTTGATGCTTTCTTCCTTCACGATGACGAGGATGGTCTTCGTCACTCCGCTCTCCAGGGAAAGGGTGATTTCGGCTTCCCCGGGAAGATCGGCGGTCAGTTCCAGGGCGCTCGCGGAAATCACTTCCGCCGTCACGACGGATTCGTCCGAGCTTCGGGCGGAGAGGTCGCCGCCGTCGTTGGTGACGCGATAGGCGATCGTCGTCGTCGTGCGGGGATCCATCTCCACGCGCTCCGCGGAGAGGACGATCTCGGGCCTCAGCCCCTCTTGGACGCGGACCAGGATCTGATCCTGGGCCGTTCCGGAACGGACCGTGACAAGGGTCGTCCCCGGTTCCAGGGCGTGGATGGTCCCGACCTCGGAGACGGTGGCGACGCTGGGGTCGAACGAAAGGAAGTAGATCGGGGAGGAGCTGTTCTCGACCTCGACCTCGAGCGTCAGCTCGTCTTCCTGGTAGAGGACGCATTCGTCGCCGTTGAGGATTTCCACGCGGCTCATATCCGTCGAAGAGGAGGAAGAGCTGCCTTCGGACGGCGGGAGGGTGGACGTCGAAGAGTCCGTCGAGGAGACCGTCGAGCTCGAGGTGCCGCAGGAAAGGAGGAGGCTCGTCAGGAGGATGGGGGCCGCAAAAAGGAAGCGGGAGTGTTTTCTCTGTTTCATGCGGACATTATACAACTTCGCCCCGCCCGAGGCTCCTAAGAAACGAAAAAAGCCCGGGACCGCCTCCCAAGGAGACGTCCCAGGCGTTTTCTTCAATGGTCGGAACAATGAGATTTGAACTCATGACCCCTTCCACCCCAAGGAAGTGCGCTACCAAGCTGCGCTATGTCCCGGCATTCCTCTTTCGAGGCGAAGAGAATTATACCCCCAGACGGTATCCATTTCAAGCGTCCTCCCCTTCCTCGAGCTCGAAAAGGAGGTCATCCCGGGTCTTCCGGCCGATCCTTCCTTCCCGATAGGCCTGCTCGATCCTTGCGCGCAGCGCCTCCTTCCGCTCCTCCCTCCCTGAAAAACGCGCCTCCTCTTCCCGCACCTCGTCGCCGGCCTCCTGGAGTTCCCGGCGCTGACGGAGGTAGTCCCGCTCCAGGAAGAGGATGTCCGAAAGGACGAAGAGGAACCCGCCGAGCAGGAAGGATGCCAGGGAAAGGGACGAGAGGGGGCAAAGCAGGCCCGCGGCGAAGCCGAAGGAATGGAAGAGGACGGCGGAGAGGACGGAGAGGAGGAAGAGGATTCCGGCGAAGAGCGTCGTGTTCCGGACGGAGTAGAGCGAGGCGGGAAGAAGGGAGAGCAGGGCGAGGACGAAGGACAGGCCCAAGAGCAGGAGGCAGAGGATGCCGAAGATCCCGCAGAGGAGGGCAAAGAGGCTCTCCTCCCCGAGCGTGGAGAAGGAAGGCAGGATCGAATAGAGTCCGTTTCCCAGGGCGAGCAGGCCCAGAAGCAGGGGGACGAGGACGAGGAGCAGGATTCCGGGGAGGTAGCGACGCCTTTCCTTCTTCATTCACGATCTCCTTTCCGGGACTGGAAGAATTCGTCCCTTCGCTTCAATATCGCCTCGGCGACCGACGAGGGAACGACCTGGCTCAGCTCCTTCTCCGTGACGTCTTCGAGGGCGTCGACGGTCGGATAGAGGCTCAAAAGCGTCTCCTTCCGCTTCCGCCCGATTCCGGGGATGTCGTCGTAGAGCGTCCGGTAGGCGCTCTTCCCCCTCAGGGACCGATGGTAGGAGATGGCATAGCGGTGGACCTCGTCCTGCATCCGCATCAGGAGGAAGAAGAGGGGGCTCTTCCGGTCCAGGGGGATGATCTCGCCGGTATCGGCGTTGAGGAGGCTGTCGGTCTCGTGCCGCTCGTTCTTCTTCAGGCCGCAGATTGGGATGTCGACCCCGGCCTCGGCCTTGCATTCGAGGGCGACCTGGCACTGGTTCTCCCCGCCGTCGACGACGATCAGGTCCGGAAGCTTCTGGCGGTCGGAGACCAGGCGGGCGAAGCGCCGCGAGAGGACTTCCCGCATCGAGGCGAGGTCGTCCTGGCTGTTCTCCTGACGGATGCGGTACTTCCGATAGAGGGAGGGGGCCTTCTCGCCGTTGATGAACTTGACCATGGCACCGACGCACTCCGCGCCCTGGGTGTGGGAATTGTCGTAGAGCTCGATGTCCAGCGGGGTCCTGGAAAGGCCCAGCTTCTTCTGGAGCTCCTCCAGAAGGACGAGGACGTCGTCCTTGAGCCTTGCGGTCTGGAAGTGCTCGTCGAGCATCTGGCGGCTGTTCTCCAGGGCCATCGCCAGAAGGTCCTTCCTCTTCCCTCGGGTCGGGGAGGAGCAGGGGAATCCCAGGGCCGAGGTCAGGACGGAGCAGAGGCTTTCGTGCGGCACGATCAGTTCCTTTGGACGCGGGTGGTTCTGGTAGAACTGGACGACCAGGCTCTCGAGGACGTCGTCGATGTCGTCCTCCAGCTCCTCCACGTAGACGTTCTTCCCGAGGAGAACGCCCTTGCGGTAGAGGAGGAAGACCACGCAGAGATAGCCTTCCCGGACCGAATAGCCCACCACGTCGCGGTCGACGTGGTCCTCGAACATCACCTTCTGCTTCGTCGTGATGTTCTCGATGGCCAAAAGGAGGTCGTGGAGCTCCTTCGCCCGTTCGAATTCCAGGTTCCTGGCCCGCTCCTTCATCTCGGACTCAAGGCGGGAGACCACGTCGCGGGTCTCCCCCTTGAGGAAGAGGGCGATGTCGTGGACCATCCGGTCGTAGTCCTCCTGTGGGACCTTCCGGACGCAGGGGGCGAGGCATTGGCCGAGGTGGTAGTAGAGGCAGGGCCTTTTGGGCAGGGTCCGGCATTTGCGCAGCGGATAGATCTTGTTGAGGAGGTCGATCGTCTTGTAGGCCATCGAGGAATTGGGGTAGGGACCGAAGAAGAGATAGCCCTTCTCCTTGTCGCTCCGACTGATCTTGAGGAAGGGATCCGAGCCCTTGCGCAAGGCGATGTACGGATACATCTTGTCGTCCATCAACATAATATTGTATTTCGGATAATATTGATGAATCAGTGAAATTTCGAGAAGAAGGGCTTCCTTTTCCGTCTGTGTCTCGATGATATCGAAGTCTCGGATCTCGCAGACCATCCGAAAGACCTTTCCCGACTGGGGACGCGTGAAATACTGCTTCACCCTCTTGAGGAGGGACTTCGCCTTTCCGACGTAGATGATCGTCCCGTCCTTGTCCTTCATCTGGTAGGAACCCGGACGGTCGGGGAGGAGGGCAATCTTCTCCCGGATCAGGGGAATCTCGAGGGGATTCATCTCAGATGGACGACGGTGGCGCCAAGGCCCCCTTCTCCTTCTCCGCCCAGGCGGTAGTCCTTGACGAACTCGGAATGGTTCTGAAGATACTTCCAGACGGCGTTCTTCAGGGCGAAGGTGCCGGCCCCGTGGATGATCCGGACGAAGGAAAGACGGCGGACGCGGGCGGAATCGAGGAAGGATACGACCTTCCGCATCGCCTCGTCGACGTGGAGGCCGATGACGTTGAGCTCCATTCCCTGGGAGGGGTTGAGGTCGAGATGGACGCTCTCGACGTAGGTCTTCGGGGCCCTTTTCTCCTTCTTGGCCTTCCTCAGCCCGGAGAGCGGACGGCGAATGCGAAGTCCGTCGTAGTCGATGAGCGCCATGTTCTTCCTCACTTCCAGGATCGTCCCCCGCCTCTGGTCCTCGTCGAGGACGTCGTCTCCCTCCTGGAGCTGGGGCACTTCCGTCGCCTGCTCCTTCGTCTCCTGTCCCTGCTGGACGAAGCGATGCATCTCGCCCTTGACCTTGCTCAGTTCGTTGAAGGCCATCTCCTTCTTTCCGCTCTGCTGCCAGATGCGGTCGAGTTCCTGGACCTTCTGCTCGACGATCCGTTCGACCTTCTCCTGCGCCTTGAGATGAATCTGGCTCTTCTCGAGGTTGATGGCCTCGAGCTGCTTCTTCCTCTTCTCCTCCAGGCGCTCCAGGTCCCGGAGGCGGTTGTCGATCTTCCGCTCCTTCTCCTCGAGCCTCCTCTTCTGGGCGTTGAGGTCGTCGACGATGCTGTCGACGTCGATCTCCTGGCGGTTGCGGTTGTATTCCTCCGCCCGCTCCAGGATCGACTCGGGAAGGCCGATCCTCCGGGCCAGAAGCAGGCCGTAGGAGTTGCCCGAGACGCCCAGGAGCAGCCGATAGGTCGGCGAGAGCGTCTCCTTCTGAAATTCCATCGCTGCCGAAAGGACGTCCCTGTCCTGCAGGGCGTAGTTCTTCATGCCGTCGAAGTGCGACGTCATCAGCGTCAGGCAGGAGAGCGACTCGAAGTAGGAGAGGAGGGCGACGCCCAGGGCCTCTCCGTCCTTGGGGGAGGTCCCCTCTCCGACCTCGTCGACGATGACGAGGCTCTCCTTCGTAGCCCTTTCGACGATCTCCTTGAGGCCCAGGAGGTGCCCCGAGAAGGTCGAGAGGTTGTCCATGACCGACTGGTTGTCCCCTCCCAGGAAGAGGACGTCCTTCCGGAAGGGAATCCGTCCGCCCCGATGGGCCGGGAGGAAGAGGCCGAGCTTGTCCATCAGGACCGCGAGCCCGACCGCCCGGATGAGGATGGACTTTCCGCCGGCATTGGGCCCCGTGATCAGAAGGACGCGCGGCTTTCCCGCTCCCAGGGAGAGCGTGTTGTCGACCACCTTCCTGGCGTTCAGGAGGGGGTGGAAGAACGCTTCCAGGACCAGTCCGTCGTCCGAGAGCTCGGCGATCGAGCCGTCGTAGGAATGGCCGAAGTCCGTGGCACCGAAGAAGCGGTCGAGACGCAGGAGGACCGTATAGTCCTGCCGCAGGGAAGAGAGTCCCTTCCGCGCCTCCTGCGAGAGGTCGGCGAGGATCCGGAGCACCTCCTCCTGCTCTTCCTGGCGAAGGGCGATCAGGGCGTTCTTCTGCTCAAGGACCGCGTAGGGGACCATGTAGACCGTCTCTCCCGTCTTGGAATAGGAGAGGACCGTGCCGGAGACCTGGCCCTTGTCGGCCAGGCGGACCGGAAGGCATTCCATCCCCGACTTGATCGTCACCCCGTCGACGGAGAGGAAGCGGGCGTAGCGGCGGCGGTAGCCTTCCATCGCCCCCTGAATCTCGGCTTCCCGCTTCTTCTCCTCCCTCCGGATCGAGGCGAGCTTGGCCGTGGCCGTGTCGGCGACGGAGCCGTCGTCCTCCAGGCTCTGGACGAGAAGGCGCAGGAGAGCCGGCATCCCGTTGAGAAGATAAGCCTCGTCCAGAAGGATCTCGCTCCCCTCCAGGGTAGAGAGCTCCCTGACGATGTCCTGGACGGAGGAGAGAAGGTCCCTCAGGGCCAGGAGGGAAGCTCCGTCGATCGTCCTTCCCCTGTCCAGGTCCGAAAAGGTCCCCTCCAGGTCCGGAAGGTTGGGAAGGGAGAGGCGGTGTCCGCTGCGGAGGAAGGATTCGCATTCCCGAAGATAGGCGTGATCGTAGAGAAGCTCGTCCCTGTCCTTGCAGAGCAGGTTCTCGAAGGTCGCCTCCTTCTTCATGCCTTCCGTCGCGAGGAAGGCCTTCCATCGTTCCAGGACGGCCTGGATTTCTTCCTGTAGCTTGTTCGTTTCCATGTCCGTAGAGATTTTATCACATCCAAAAGGGGATTCTGTGCTATATATTAGGGGAGGAAGGAGAACGCGATTTGACCTACGCCAAGATCAAGGTGACGCCCGAGAAAGCCGAAGAAATCCGCGATTTCTACCGTGCCGAGGAAATCGACGATCCCCGGCGTCCCTACGATTACTTCCAGGTCCGGAAGGACGGCATCGACATCAAGGCCTACCGCAACCGGAAGGAAGTCTATACCATCGTCTTCGCCGGTTCCAAGGACGCCGTCGAGGAGGCCGAGTTCTTCTCCCGGGACGTCACCGTCAGCGAGAGCAACCCCGCCCAGAGGAGGGAGGAGGGGTTCGAGGACCTCTCCCGCCAGATGGGGAGCGACGAGGTCGGAGTCGGAGACTTCTTCGGCCCCCTGGTCGTCGTCGCCAGCTACGTCGACGAGACGGACCTGGACCTCCTCTTCCGGCTTCGCATCGAGGATTCCAAGAAGATGAAGGACGACTACATCCTCGAGGTCGGGGAGCTCCTGAAGGAGAAAACGCGTTCCTACTCCTGCCTGCTTTCGCCCAGGAAGCTCTCCGAGCTCGTCACGAGGGGCCAGAACGTCCACAAGGTGATGGCCATCCTCCACAACCACGCCCAATCCCGACTCAAGGAGCGCTACCGTCTCGGCCGGGACGTCGTCTGCTACGTCGACCAGTTCGAAGGCGAGGACCTCTATCTCCGGCACGTCGGAAGCGATCGGATCTCCAACCCTCTCTATTTCCGGACAAGAGGAGAAACCTTCTATCCTTCCGTCGCCCTCTCTTCCGTCCTTGCCCGATACCACTTCCTGATCTACTGGAAAAAGATGGAGGAAGACCTCGAAGCGGAGATCCCCAAGGGAGCCTCCGCCCTTGTCGACCACTGCTACCAGAAGCTGTGCAAGAAGTGGCCCGCGGAGAAGGTCGGCTCGTACGTCAAGAAGTATTTTCGCAACTACCAGGACGACTTCTCATCCCGTATAATCATCCCGAAAGGAGGGGAACGATGAAATCCTTTCTCTTTGCGGCCCTGAGCCTCGTCTCCGGCTTCGGAAAGGACTCCGAACAGGAAGGCATCCACAACCTCGAGATCGAGAAGAGCAGCGAACAGATCATCGAAGGACGCTACGCCCTCGTCAACAACCTCTGCACCCTCTCCGTCCGCGACACGGGAACCGAGGACTACCTCTATACGTTCGACGGACAGCAGGCGAAGACGGTCTATCGCAACAAGGAGCCCATCTCCATCGACGAAGTCCGGGACGGAGAGCTGCTCCGCATCACCTACGACGGGACGATCGCCCTCGAGTATCCGCCTCGGCTCAACAACGTCTCGAAGATCGAGGTCCTGGAAGAGGAAAAGGATCCGAAGTAAGGGGAAGGTTCCACGAATCGTCCCCTTTTTCTTTTCTCTCCCTTCCGTTTCAGAAGGGAAGGCGGCAAAGGACGGACGCGCGAAAAAAGGACCCCTCGGGGTCCTTTTCTTTTCTATCGGTAATAGAAG
Source organism: uncultured Bacillota bacterium (assembly GCA_949299015.1). Taxonomy (GTDB): domain Bacteria; phylum Bacillota_I; class Bacilli_A; order RFN20; family CAG-288; genus Enterosoma. The sequence goes on along the minus strand of CASFYT010000017.1, from coordinate 30,367 downwards.
CGGAGCAGGTCGAGGAAATAGTCGTCCAGGGGAGCGAAGAACGTCATCCGCTTCATCGTCCGCGGATGGAGGAAGGAGAGGGAGTAGGCGTGGAGCGCCTGTCCCCTGTCGGCAACCGGGGAAGGGTTGCGGCCGTAGAGCGGATCGCCGACGAGAGGATGGTTGATGTAGCTGAGGTGGGAGCGGATCTGGTGCGTCCTTCCCGTGTCGAGCCGGCAGCGCAGGAGGGAGACCTTGTCGGTGGCGGAGAGGAGGACGCAATGGGTGATGGCCTCCCTTCCGTGGATCGGATCGACGACGGCGCGGCGCTGGCTGTGGTTGGGACGCGTCAGGGGCGCATTGACGCAGAAGCGGGCGTCCGGGACCCGGCCCTGGACCAGGGCAAGGTAGAGCCTTTCGAACTCGTGAGAGCGGATCTCCTCCTGCAGGACGCTCTGGCTCTCGGGATGGAGGGCGACGACCAGAAGGCCGGAGGTGTCCTTGTCGATGCGATGGACGATGCCGGGCCGGACGTCCTTCCCGGAATCGATATCGAAGTCGAAGTCTCCTTCCCGGGCCAGGTAGTTGACGAGCGTGTCGTCGTAGTGCCCCGGCGCCGGATGGACGACGACGCCGCGGCGCTTGTTGATGACGGCGATGTCCTCGTCCCGGTAGACGAAGTCGAGCGTCTCCTCCCCCGGGGCCTTGCAGACCGCAGGTTTCTGGGACTTTTCCTCTCCGGGAAGGAGGGTGACCTCCTCTCCACCCTTCAGGGCGAAGGAACCGCTCGTGACGGCTTTCTCCCCGACGAGGACGCGTCCGGCACGGATTTCCTTCGAGACCTGGCTCCGGGAGAGGCCCAAGGCGCGGCTGAGGACGACGTCGAGGCGGCCGCTCTCCTCAATCGGAACGACTTTCTTCTCCATTTTCGGTCTCCTTGGATTGTTCCCGCAGCACCTTCTGCGTCAGGTTTTCCACGTCGATCTCGGCCTCAGCGGCATCCTTCCTCTGCATCCGTCCGCGCAGGAAGGAGACGATGAAGGCGACGAGAAGGAGGAAGACGCCGATCGTCAGGTAGCTGTCGGCGAGGTTGAAGACAGGGAAGGACGTCCAGAACGCGAACTGCAGGAAGTCGATGACGCCGTTCTGGTAGATGCCAAGGCCGGCCCAGTAACCGATGCGGTCGACGAGGTTCCCGTAGGCGCCGGCGACGATCAGGGCCAGGCTCAGCGCATAGACCTTGGGCATCTTCGAGAAACGGCAGAGGTAGAAGACGAAGATTCCCGTGCCGACGAAGAGGGAAAGCAGGGTCAGAAGCCACTTCAGGTCGGCCATGATGCCCCAGGCCGCACCGTTGTTGAAGGCGAGGACGAAGTTGAACAGGCCCGGGACCGCGTCCATGACGTTTCCGTAGGACGAGAGGTTCCAGTAGGCGAAGTACTTGGTGAGCACGTCCAGGATGATCAGGACGACGATGCCGATGGTGAAGGCGAGGAAGTAGGGAAGCTCCTTCCGTGAGACGCTGTCGCGAATTCCCAGAAGGAACTTCTTCACCGTCCCTCTCCTCCGATGGCGTCAAGGCAGCGGGTACAGAGGGAATGGCCTTCCCGCTCCGTCACCTCGTCGAAGTAGTTCCAGCAGCGCTCGCAGCGATGCCCCGGATGCCTTTGGGCCCGCGAGCTGTCGCTCCGTTGGAAGGAAGAGACGAGGAAGACCAGGGCGAGGGAACTTTCGCCGAGCCTGTCGATCAGTTCCTTCTCCGCCTCGGAGGCCGGGGCGTAAAAGACCTGGGCCTCGCTGGAGGAGCCGATGGTCCCCTGCTGCCGCAAGGGCTCGAGAAGGCTGTTGACATGGCTCCGCATTTCCAGAAGCGTCTGGTACTCCTTGGAGAGCTCCGGATCGGGCTCGCCGAGCTCGGGATAGTCTTCCAGGGCGACGCTCTCCTTCCTGTCGGGAACGCAAAGCGTCTGATAGATTTCCTCCGTGGTGAAGGGAAGGATGGGCGAGAGGGCGATCGTCAGGGACTTCGTGATGGTGTAGAGGAGCGACTGGAAGTTCCTCCGCTTCTCGGAATCCTTCTTCTCGCAATAGAGGATGTCTTTTCCGAAGTCGAGCGCAAAGGACGACAAATCGTTGATGAGGTAGTTCGTCAAGGCGTTACAGCTCTTGGAGAAGTTATAGCTCTCGTATCCGCTCTTCATCTCGACAAGGACTTCCTTCAGCCGGTTGAGGAGGAGCTCCTCTACGGGCGAATAGTGCGGAACGTAGGACGGATCGAAGCCATGTCCTTCGTCATCGTCGAGCAGGTTGGAGAGCAGGAACTTGAAGGTATTACGGATCTTGCGGTATTCCTCGCCGACGATCTTGAGCAGCTCGTTGGACAGCTTGATCTCGGCCGTCGAGTAGTCGATCGTCGTCGCCCAGAGGCGCAGGATGTCGGCCCCGAAGTTCCAGCAGATCGTCTCGGGATCGATGCCGTTCTTCTTGCTCTTGGAGAACTTCTCGCCGTTCTGGTCGACGAGGAATCCGTGCGTGACGACGGCCTTGTAGGGGGAAAGGCCTCTCGTCGCGACCGACAGGATCATCGAGGAGTTGTACCAGCCGCGGTATTGGTCGTTGCCCTCCAGGTAAAGGTCGGCCGGGAAGGGGTGGTTCAGGGCGATGCCCGAGCCGAGGAAGGAGGAACCGGAATCGAACCAGACGTCCATGATGTCCTTCTCCTTGGTGAAGAGGCCATGGGGCGAGTGCGGAGAGGAATAGCCTTCCGGCATCAGGTCACGGACGTCCCATTCGTACCAGATGTCGCTCCCGTGCTCCCGGACCAGTTCGATGACGTGGTCGAAGAGTTCCTTGTCGAGCAGGGGCTCCCCGTCCTCTCCGTAGAAGATCGGGATCGGAACGCCCCAGAGACGCTGGCGGGAAATGCACCAGTCGTCGCGGTTGGAAAGCATGTTGACAAGCCTCGCCTTTCCCCAGGTCGGAAGGAAGGAGACCTTCTCCGCTTCCGCGACCAACTGGCCCTTGATGCGGTCGATGGAGCAGAACCACTGCTTGGTCGCCCGGAAGATCGTCGGCTTCTTCGTGCGCCAGTCGTGGGGATAGGAATGGACGATGTCCTCCTCCCGCAGGAGGCAGTCCTTCTCCTTCAGGATCGAAAGGACCTTCTCGTTGCATTCCTCGTAGAAGAGGCCTTCCAGCTCCGGCCCCGCCTCCTTCGTCATGTAGCCGCGCTCGTCGACGGGGCACAGCGGCGGCAGCCCATACTTCTTTCCGACCCGGTAGTCATCCTCGCCGTGGCCCGGCGCGATATGGACGCAGCCGGTTCCGGAGTCGCTGGTGACGTACTCGTCGCAGATGACGACGGAATCGCGGTCGTAGAAGGGATGGCGGCAGCGGATGCCTTCGAGTTCCTGTCCCTGGAAGGAACGCACTTCTTCCATCCGGGAGAGGGAAAGCTTCATCATCAGGGTATCGGCAAGGTCCTTGAGGAAGACGAAGAGGCCCCTGTCCGTCCGGTAGAGGGCGTAGGTCAGGCGCGGATGGACGCAGATCGCCAGGTTGGCGGGCAACGTCCAGGGCGTCGTGGTCCAGATGACGAAGCTCGCTTCCTCCGGGACGACGTTCCTTCCGTCGCGTACGGGAAAGCGGACGTAGACGGTCTTGGCCTCCACGTCCCGGTACTCGATCTCGGCCTCGGCCAGGGCCGACTCGCTGGAGGGCGACCAGTTGACGGGCTTGAGGCCCTTGTAGATCAGGCCCTGGAGGGCCATGTCGCGGAAGATCTCCAGCTGGTGGGATTCATACTCCTTGTCGAGCGTGAGATAGGGATGCTCGTAGTCCCCGACGAGGCCGAGGGAGAGCATCTGCCGACGCTGGCGGTCGACCTGTCCGAGGGCGTACTGGCGGCACTGGCGACGAAACTCGGCCGGTGCCGTCTTCCGCGGGTCGACGCCACCCTTCGTGACGCAGAGCTCGATGGGAAGGCCGTGGCAGTCCCATCCCGGCGTGTAGGGGACGTCGAAGCCGGCAAGGTTCCGATAGCGGACGATCATGTCCTTGAGGATCTTGTTCAGGGCGTGGCCGGCGTGGATTTCGTTATTGGCATAGGGCGGGCCGTCGTGAAGGTAGAACGGCCTCTTCCCCGCGTTCTTCTCTCTCAGCTTCTCGTAGAGGTGCATCTTCTGCCACTTCTCGACGAGCAGGGGTTCCTTCTGGGGCAGGTTGGCCCGCATCGGAAAGCTTCCCTTGGGCATGGTGAGCGTCTTCTTGAGTTCCATGGTTGTGCCTCCCTTGTGGATGACATACGAAAACAGGCAGCGAAAGCTGCCTGTCTATTATAGGAGAACGCGCGCAGGAATGGAAAGGAAATCAGAGCGCCCCTTGGTCTTCCTTCCGCTCGCTCTCGAAGTCGGGATCGAGCTCCTGGAAGATCTCGGAGAAGGTGGGGATAGGTTCCCCTTCCTCGTCGAGGGCGACCTTCTTCTCCTCCTCCTTCTTCGTCTCGACGTCCGCCTCAAGCAGGTGCGGCGTGCCGAAGGCATAGGAGAGGATGTCCTCGAAGACGATGCCGTTGTCGCGGACCGTCTTGAGGATGCCGTGGTTCATCCCCGGGTAGACGTAGAGAAGGCTCCTTCCCTTCATCCTGGAGCGGATCTTCTTGAGGGAATGGACCGTCGAAAGCTCGTCCTCCTCGCCGTGGATGATCAACGTGTCGCAGGTCACCTTCCGATAAAAGCCGCGGCAGCCGAGCACGGAGCGGAGGATGGAGAGCAGGAGTCCGATCATGCCCTTGGTCGTCTCCCTTCCCATCGCCTTGGCGATGGCGGGACCGTACTTCTTGACCAGGCGGCGGAACTTGAGGACGTACTGGATGTAGCCGGCGATCATGTTGTTGACCACCGTGTCGTAGACCGGGGCCACCAGGATGAGCTTGCGGATGCTTTGGCCATGGCGGACCTGAAGCTTGGAGGCGAGGGCGGCGGAGAAGGAATATCCCATCAGGACGATGTCGTAGCCCTTCTTCTCGTACTCGGAGATCTTCTCCTCGAGGATCTTCTCGTAGAGGCGGGAATGGTGGGTCTTCGGCACGGCCGGCAGGAAGAGCTGGACCGGGACGATCTCGCAGAGGGGAAAGTCCTTGGCAAAGCTCTGCTCGAAATATTCGCGCATGGCGGTCGAGTCGTGGATGTCGGCGTTCTGGAATCCGTTGGTGCAAAGGAGCACGGTCTTCTTCGTCGGAGGGCGGAAGTCGAATCCGGGATCCTTTTCCTTGATCACTTTTCTTTCCATGGGATCACTCCTTCCCGTAGCGGTAGAGGAAGAGGGAGCAGGCGATGGCGACGTTGAGGGAATCGATGTTCTTCATCGCGATGCGAAGCTTCTTCCCGAGGCCGAGGTTCTCCTTGCGGATGCCGTGCCCTTCGTTTCCGAAGGCCAGGGCGAAGGGCTTTTCCAGGGTCGGGACTTCCTCCATGTCCTGCCCGTCCAAAGTCGTCAGGTAGGCGTGGTAGCCTTCCTGGCAGAGCTGCGACAGGGAGACCTTGCGGAACGGTATCGAAAACAGGGCGCCCTTCGTGCTTTGGATGGCTTTTCTATTATAAATCGAAACGCAGTCCTCGGAAAGGGCGACGCCCGTGAAAGAGAAGGCCAGGGCGGTGCGGAAGATCGTTCCGAGGTTTCCGGGATCCTGGATGCCGTCGAGGTAGACGACCTTCTCGCCGAGGTCCCGGCTCTCCCGAAGGCGGCAGAGGACCATGCAGGGCGGCAGGGAACGATAGGAGGAGAGGGACCGATAGAGGGAAGGCCTGAGGAAGGTGACGTCGGGGAAGTCCGTCTCGAAGGTTGAGTCCGTCGGAAGGAGGACCTCCAGCAGGGCATCGTTCTTCCGCGCCTCCTGATAGAGGTCCTCGCCCTCGGCGAGGAAGAGTCCCCTCTCGTAGTCCCCCTTCTGAAGGCGGACCAGGTCCTTGTAATAGGCGTTTTCCTTGCTGTCAATCGTTCTCTTCATCTTGTTCTCCTTGAAAGGCGCCGCGCCTGAGAAGCTTCGTCAGCCGATCGTAGTCGGGACAATGGAGGCGGAGGATCGCATAGAAGCGGTCCCCGTGCCCCGGGACCAGGAGGTGCGTCACCTCGTGGTAGAGGACCGAGTCGAGGATTTCCTTGCGATAGGCGAACAGCCGGATGTCGAACTTGAACTTCTTCTTCGTCCGATAGCAGCACCCATAGTATGAATCGAAGCATCCCGTCCCGATCCGATATTCCGAGAGGTCGAAGTCGTATTCCCGGCCGATCTCGACCAGGCGCCTCGAAAGATAGGAAAGAAACATCCGCCGATAGCGGGCAAGGGGGGAACGGGCGTTTGGGGGATAGTAGAAGAAGGACTCGTCTCCCTTCCGGGAAGGATCCTGCGTCAGGGGCCTCTTCCGCCCCAGGAGGAAGAGGTATTCCCCCTCGCGATAGAAGGGCCTGTCGAAGAAGGAGCCCTTTCGCAGCCGCACCACCCGGTCGAGAAAGGCAATGAGGTCCTCCGTCCGGACCTTCCCCGGGACGACGAGGAACGTCTCGCCGTGGCTGACGGAAGCACGGATGCTTCGCGTCCTGCGCGAGGAAAGGTAGACCTTCACGGGGAAGGAAGCGCCGTTGCGATCGGAATAGGAAAGAATGCCGAGAAGCTTTCGTTGCATACCCCATTATTCTAATTTCTCTTGCTTTCCAAAAAAAGAGCTGATATACTTTTCAAGCTGTATTGCGGACGTGGCGGAATTGGTAGACGCGCACGTTTGAGGGGCGTGTGGGCTTCCCATGAGAGTTCGATTCTCTCCGTCCGCACCATTGGGAAAACGGAGGGCTGATGCGATGTGCATCAGCCCTTTTTATATCTCTCCCATGATTTGGTATGGAGTTTGCATAAGACAGGACAGGCGCCGGGCCGTGCCCCCTCGGAAAGAGGGACAGGCTCATTCCCGAAAAGAAAGCTTGTTTGATTGCCTTCGAGGAACAACAAGAGGGGATGGAAGGAAAGGATGGAAAGCGGAATTCCACATCCCTTTCCCCTGCCTATCCGTCCGAAGGACAATCGCTCGAAACGAAGACAGAATCCGGGCCGAGCTTTCGTGGCACACAAATTTGTCAAGAGTCCATTCGGTTTTTTCTATAAAAGCATGTGCTGCACGTCGTTTCCCACATGCTTTTATAGGATGTGTACTAGGTACACACCTATAAAGCAGTGGAAGAAACAGGGGTTATACTTCATCCTGGCAGGAGAGAATCCGCAAGCCGAGAAAGGATTTCACAAATGAGTCTATTTCGATTTATGCTAACATCAAAAAAGAAGATGAGTTCCTACCATTCGCCGCAGATCAGATTAGGCAAGTTTATCGTATCCAAGCATGCGATGAAGCGTATGGTCGAAAGAAACATCCGGAAGGGGGAGGTGGTTGGGCATTGTTTCACCCGCCCATTGGCGAAGACGCGGCCAAGACGGGAGAAGGATGGTTCCTTTTAGTACAGACGAATCGGAAAAAGGATCACCACGATCATCAAACCATCAGAAAATCTGATCAAAACCATGATGAGGACTCATTCCAAAGTCCGAAGAAATCATGAACGGACGAAGAAAGGAAGAAATTAAAATGAAAGTTCAACAGAAATGGCGATTGAACGAGCAGACGATACATATTCTCAAAGACCTAGGCATCAAGAACATTTCCGAAGATAATTTTGAGGATGTCATTGACATTCTTCTTGGAGAAATTTCAGGAGTCGCCATAGAGAACGAAGACCGTCTTCCGAAGGAGGAACTCGCCAAGTACGATGTCTACGAAGAGGCGGTCGACGACTTGAACGACCATTTCGACCAAGGTCTCGACTATGAGTGGATCAACTCAAGGCTAGCCGAATAATCTCCTTGCGAAATTACGAAGAACTCCTAGCCAAGCCCTTATCCTTTGCTCTGCCTGCAGGGCGGCACCGATTCCTTTTCGCCTATCTCCATATCGCCCCACGCTGCAAAAGGTCGGTTCTCGAAGAATGAGGCCCGCGTTGCCAGGCCTCTCCCCCTGCCCGGAACGGGCAAGGCGGTCCGGGAGCGGGGATTCACCACCATCGATATGTCCATCCGACAATCACGGTAAAGGTAAGAAGGGGGCAACGAAGAGCCTGGAATCAAAAGAGCCTTCCTGCCGGATTCGAATGACACAAGACCAGCACCAGCGAACGCTTCTCCTCTTCCGTCCGCGATTGCAATTCGCTGCATCGGAATGCCGTTTCTGAATCGGAAGAAATGGAGAAAGGATGGATTCCGCCCTCGATGAAATCCCTTCGTTTCAACCAGGAAACGATGGCACCTGTGTCCCTGTCGACGAGGATTCGGATTCCAAACCGACTCAGCACGAATCAGGACAGACGAACGAGCTCGATCTGGACGGAGTGCCCTACTTTCCATTATCCGTTTGGCGGTGGCGTGGAACTCATTCCTGAAGAAGGATTTCGTAGTGCATCGGAATTTGCGAACACAGATAGCCTTCGGCGTTCAGACGGAAATCATAGGTCCCCGAACTGGATCCGAGAGCCCTGATGGCGGGATAATCGTAGACGTAAATTTGGTCGAAGGTTCCAAAGGAAATGTCGTCTTCGTTTTCGATAGAAAGATTACTGTCGGATTTGTTCATATAGGCCATCCCGATGGACGCATCGTAGTATTCCACCTCCACGTGCATGTCGATGTCGAAGCTGATGAGGTAGCGAAGCAGATTTCCGGCTTCGTCGACATAAAGCTTCAGTTCCCCGGAACCGGAGCCGCTTTGCTCATAGTATCCGGGCAAGACCGTGTAGCAGATTTCGAAAGGAATCTGCATCTGGCGGCCCGACACGTCCTCAATCGTTGCCGTGAGGCCGTCAAAGGGAGTGCGATGCTCGCCGACGACATCGAAGTCCTCCGGCTCCAAGCCGAAGAAGGAAAGCGGATAGCGCTCCTGTTCTTCCTCCTCGACCGCATCCAGCGAGCAGGCCCCTGAAATCACCGTGCCGTCCTTCAGCCGAATCGTCTCGACCACGTCTCCATAGGGGTAATAGGAGAACATGTCCCAGGCAAAATCATTTCTCATTCCAGGGAAGAAGAAGGGCATTCCAAAAAATCCAGTCGTGTAGGATGGATTGAACTCACAGACATATTCGATGCTCTCGCATTCCAGGACTTCGTAACGGACCGTCGCCTGCGATTCGTCCCAATAATACTCCTTCCTACCTGCGGTCGAGGCATCCAAGACAAGCCCCTGGTTCTGATAGGTATAGTATTCTTCCTCAACGAACTCCTTCGTCTTTCCGTTCACGGTAATCGACGTGGTATTCACCGATTGGAATCCGGTCCTCTTGCCTATCCATTGGCCTTCGTAGAGAGGCGTCGTGATTTCGATGGTCTTCTGGTAATCCTTTTCCGAATAGATGTAGTACGTGAAGCCGAGATAGTCCTTCTTTTCCTCTCCGATTGGAAACGTCGCATAGTATTGTCCGGGCGTCGTCGAAGAATAGTTCAAAATCTCGGGGCGCGGAACAGTGATGAGCTCTCCATCGATCTGGACCCTGACGTCGGGCAAGGTGCTATGCTGCTCGAAATAGTTTTCCGTTTTCGTCGTGCGGGCAAAGTAGATGTCCTGCACGAGTTCGGGAGAGACTTCGTTGTAGACGGAATAGGAGAAGGAAACGGAGTACTGATAAAAGCTCACGGACGCCATTCCGACATGCGGCTGAACCGACGAAAAGCCCTCCAGGTCGGAAAGAATCGGCTCGATGGATTCCTGGTCGGACCATACGTTCACCACGGGGGCTTCCCCGACTTGGTATTGATGGCGGATTTCGATTCGATATCGATACGAATTCCAATCGTCGAGACCAAATCTTTCGCCAATCGAGGTAAATTCTCCCACAATCTCTTCACAATCCGCCAGGCTCAGGCTCTCCAGTTCATGTTGAGCCGACGATTCGATGAGATTCACCACATCTTCAGCTAATCGAGAATTGATATTGACGGAATCGCTTCGGAATTCGGCAAGGTAGACGTTGGATTCATCCCGAACCTCGCTCAGGGAGATCTTTGTACCCATGACAACGGACAGGAAATCCGGAATCAGATCTTCGATGCTGGAGATGACCTGATTCGAATCGGCCCCGAAGCGAGTCATGTTCGTGACGTACATCTTGCTGAAAAGAACGATCAGACGCCCGTTTTGCATCGTCACTTCCTCGTCGGAATCGTCCAGCCTATCGATTTCAATCAGGGAACGGAAATCCTCCGTCGTCATGTTCCTGACCAAAAGAGCCGCAAACTTCAAGACATTGAACAAGTCGTCGGACTTCTTCAGAATCTCAAGGATGCCGTCGGTATCTTCGCCTTCCTGGGAAACCGTGACGATGTTGTCCGACCCCGCATTCGATACGAAATCAAGGGTGCTGGCCGATCCTTTCGCCTCAATCAGGGCATCCCGCATCATTTCGGCAAGCGTCGCAAAAGACTGACGATCGCAGAAGCACTCGTCGAAGATACGGCCAAACATCGGAAAGATGGCGGCAAGCATTTCGGGAGTCAACTCCTCGGGGCCCGAGGAAAGCTCCCGCATGTTCTGGATAAAGGCAATGACGTCCTCGACAGGAATCTTTTCCGCGATCTCACGAACGACATTGGCCACGATCCGGAAGATGTACCAGGATATCTCATTGAACTCGTCGCTTTGAAGGAAGGTCAGGAACGTCGAGGAGAGAGGAGTGGACGAAAGCATCCCCTGCCAATACTGGTTGGCCATGAAGTCCGATTGAACCTCCTTGGAGGACGCGATGGATTCAATCATCGAAAGAGAGACGCTTTCCAGCAACGAGAAGGAGAGGACGATGTTCGACTGACTGAGGATCCCCACCCTTGTCATGGCGAAAAGAAGGGAGGAAAGCTGATCGTCGTCCAAGAGATGGATGATGTCCTGAATCGCCTTGCCGTAGATTGCGTGAATCTCACTCTCCGAGAGCTCGACGGCGTCGCGAAACCCCTTGCCTGAGTGGGCGGCGTGGAAGAGGCTCTCCGAAGAGAGAACGTCCCTGATTTCCTTTATCGTTTGTGTCGTCCATCCTCCCTGACGAAGCAGGGGAGTGGCCTCCGACAGATTCGATCGGTACTTCGAGAAGACGGAACCAAGGTCCAATCGGTCCTCGATCGTATCGAGAAGCCCAGACAAGGCCGTGGTGTCGATCGTCCCGTTGCGATCAGGGATGCCCGGCTGGACATGGAATCCTTCCCGGAGCGTCTCGGTCACATAGGGATAGGAGCTGGATGAGGAGAAAGAGGAGGAGGACGTGTCGCTGGATTCAACGGGCGTGCTCGTCTGGCCGATGTTTTGGATGGACGACGTCGTTCCAATCGAGCTGCAGGAGGGAAGGAAGAGCGAGATCAGGAATAGAGGGCAGAGGATCTTTCTTTTCAATTTCATCGTTTCTCCTTTTCTTGAAGACGGGTCATTGCCGCCTTCGAATGTGGCGTTCGGCCAAAATGCAAATCTTGACATTAATTATACCCCCCCCGATTTAATTCAAGACCTTCTCCAACGCATCCATGGTCCCTCCCAGTCGAGGCGAAGGAGGCGATGTGACCGGTCAAAGAAGGACACAGCCCGAGGAAGAGTCTGCCTTGCGAGTCTTGACGCCACAAGGACAGTGTCCCTCTTGTGTCGTATTGGGATTGATTCCTTCAGAGACGTGGAACCCGGGCCTGTGGTATGATAGGGCCAGATTCCCGAAAGGAGACAAGCATGTGCACTGCGATTCGACTGAAAGGCCAGAACACCTATTTTGGAAGAAACCTGGACCTGAACGCTTCCTTTGGCGAGCAGGTCGTCCTGACGCCAAGGAACTATCCTTTCTCCTTTACGGATGGGGAGAGGTCGGACTCCCACTATGCCATCCTTGGAATGGCAACGATTGCCAAAGGCTATCCCCTCTATGCCGACGCATTCAACGAAAGGGGCCTTGCGATGGCGGGGCTTAACTATCCCGGCAATGCCCGCTACTTCGAAAGAGTCGAAGGAAGGAGCAACGTCTCCCCCTTTGAACTGATTCCGTATCTCCTTACGAAGTTCTCCAGCGTCGATGAGGCAAGACCCTTCCTGGAGCATCTCAACCTTGTCGACGTCCCCTTTGCTCCGCAGATTCCTCTCGCTCCCCTCCACTGGATCATCGCGGACAAGGAAAGAAGCATCGTCTTGGAATCGAATTCGGATGGCTTACGCGTCTATGACGATCCTTACGATGTCCTCACGAACAATCCTTCCTTCCCCTTCCACAGAGAAAACATCAAGCGCTATCGGATGCTTTCCAACCAGGAAGGCGAAGGAAGGATTGCCGAGGGAATCGACCTGAAGCCCTTTTCCGTCGGCTTCGGCTCGATGTTCCTTCCGGGGGACTACACGAGTCCGTCGCGCTTCGTCAAGGCCTTCTACCTGGTCCATCACGCTGTCTTCGACGAGGAATCGGATGCGGAAGCGCGGAGGGCGTTCTTCCGCATCCTAGACAGCGTTTCCTTCCCGAAAGGCTCCGTCCACAATCCGGACGGAAGCTTCGAGACCACGATCTATTCCTCCTGCATGAATCTCGACCGGAGGACCTATTGCTACAAGACCGAGGCCAACGCGTCGCTAACCATGGTCCAGATGGAGGACAGCTCGCTGGATGGTCAAGAATTGAGAGGAAGCCCGCTCCGGAGGGAGGAGGATGTCGTCCTTCAGACCCTCTCTCCCGTCACGAAAGGCTGATTCCTCGGCGACCTTCCGCCCGAAGGACTGGGATCGTCCTCGGAGGGACTTTCTTCTTTTTCGTCTGCAGCGCGTGTGGTAAATTGGAACTATGGAAAACATCACGAGCTTTACGTTCTTTCTCTCAATCGTCTCCGCGCTTCTTTTCGCGTTCGGCGTCACGGCCTTTGTCACGATCTTCGTCATGGAGAAGCGAGGGAACTTAGAGAAGCCCGAAAGGCTCGTGAAGCTTCGTTCCGTCGTCTCCAAGCTCATGCTGGGCTTCATTCCCTTCCTGCTCATGACCGTCATCCTGCTGGTGATCGGCATTCACGACCAAAGCAGCTTCGACACCTCCGTCAGCATCTTCGAGGACTTCTTCAACAGCTTCGGCCTCGTCCCCCTGGATACCCTCTCCGTCCTCTTCGGGCTGGACAGCGAACACCTCATCGTCTCCATCGTCTTCCTCTTCCTGCTCTACGTCCTCCTGGGACTGGGATACCTTCTCTTCCACTGCTTCCTGGTGCGTTCGATCCTGAAGACCATGCCGGAAGTCCACGTCCTGCTCTTGGAAAAGGAGCGGATGGCCGAGGCCGACGACGGGAAGAAGAACTTCAATACCATCTATCTCATCGTCGCCAAGGAGAAGGTCAAGAAGCCGGAGGGAGCCCTCTCGGTCCTGGTCAACGGCGGAACGTTCTATCAGCGCCTTCTTGCCTCCCATCGCCTCAAGGCCTATCTCCGCTGCGGAAAGGGCCCTGTCCTCTTCTATGACCTCCGGTCGAACCGCCAGGACGAAGAACAAAGGACAAGGACGGATGAGGGAGGATCCGACGCGAAGAAGAAACGGCCAGGGAGGCATTCGCCTTCCCGCTCCGTCCAATGCTTCGATTCCCTCTGGCAGGCCTGCCAGCGCCCCAAGGGCGCCCTTTCCCGTCTGACGAGGCGGGAGTTGACGGACGTCCTCCTTCGGGCCTACTACGAGGAGTCCCGCGTCAAGAAGATCCTTCCCCAGGGAAAGATCCACCTCATGAAGTTCCGAACCGAGGACCGAGACCTCCTGGAGAACTTCGAGGACGAATACATCGAGAAGGAAGTCAGCCGTTGCATCGACAACCAGACCATCGACCTCTACCAGGAGACCGGCGCGCTTCTCAACGCCTTCTCCAAGGGGGACTTCCATCTCTTCGTCGGGCCCGCCGGGGCCGGAAAGTCGACCCTCCTCCTCTCCCTCTTCTGCTATCTGCGGAAGGCCCTTCTCCATCCGACGGAGAAGAAGGATCTGACCCTGCCAAAGGCCTTCCCCATCTTCATCGACCTCAACAATCTCGAGGACGACACGGGAACAAGGCGGCACGACGTCCTTGAGTCGAACTTCTCCGCCTTCCTCGAGCTTCGTCCCGAGGACACGACGGACGGCGAGTGCCGCAAGGAACTCGAGCTCCTCGGGTCGAAGACGTCCTTTTGCGCTTCCGACTTCTTCGGCCACCTGCTCCAGGAAGGGTATACTCCCTTCTTCCTCTTCGACGCCGTCGACGAGAACAGCATGGACAGCCTTCCGCTCCTGCTCTCGATCCGGAAGTTCCTCAAGAAGCAGCCCCGGAGGGAGGGGGAGAGCTACGTGGCCATCACCTCCCGCCAGAACGCCGTCGAGTTCATCAAGACCGACAAGGACCATTTCCTCCTGAAGGACGCCCTCTCCGCGGCCGGGAGAATGCGGGCGGAGGAGAAGAAGGCGGATTCCCGCATCCCCGTCGTCCTGTTCGACATCCATGAGTTCGACGAGGGCGAATGCCAGGCGTTCCTCAGGAAGGTCCGCTCCTCCATCCTCACCGAGAGGATTCTCGACGAAGGGGAATGCGACCGGAAGATCCAGGAGATCGAGCGCAAGCTCGACGTCCTCCAGGCCTTCTACGGAAACGTCAACCCCTTCTTCGCCAGCACGATGACCAACCCCTCCTTCCTCGAGAGGAAGGAGGAGACGGAAAGCCTCAAGATCATGGAGCTCATCTCCGACGCGATCTTCTACACGTTCCTCGGAAGGACCTGCCCCAAGCGCTTCAACCTTCTCCTGGAAAGGGACGTCTGCTTCCTGGAAGTCCTCGGATTCTACGCCGTCCTGACCCGGGAGAGCGGAGAGAGGATCGACTGGCTCGACCTGACCTCCTATCTCAACCAGGGCCTCTCCTCCCAGTTCTACGACCGCCTTCGCTACTTCAAGGACGAAAAATACCTGCTCGACAGCCAGGGGCGCTTCTACCACGAGATCTTCACCGAGTTCTTCGCTGCCGCCTACCTCTACAATACCCTGACGAAGGCGAACCTGGCCAAGGAGGAATACCGGAACCTGCTTTCCCTGCTCTTCAACGAGAAGACCCTTCGCGGGGAGAAGGTCCCCACCCTGCTCAAGCGCTTCATCCTCCTCTTCGACTGGGAGGAGAACCGCAACGGGAACCGGGGAGACGAGGATGGGACAAGCCTCGACCTCCTGCTCCGCTCCTTCGCCCAGCGCGATCCGTCGCTCCTGAAGGACGTCCTCCTGTTCTTCCTGGAGGAGCTCGCCCGCAACACCGACTGCACCCGCATCGTCGAGGACGAGAAGGGGGAAAGCCTCACCCTGACCTATTCCGGAAGGGAGCTCATCGCCTTCCTCCACCGCCGGGCGATCGAATTCTCCTTAGAGGAGAAATCCGCCTTCGACTACGACTTCTTCTATCGGCTTTCCTCCCTCACGGAGGATCCGTCATTGATCCTCCATTCCATGGAGAGAATCCTTTCCGATAGAAAGGACGAAGTCTTGCTGGAAGACCTCCGGCTTCCCCTCTCTGCGCTTCGGGACGCCTTGGTCAACAACCGCTGGAACAAGGACCGTTCCCTGGAAGAAAACCTCCGCATCCTCCACCGTGGCCTTTCCAGCGACGGCCGGACTCCCCGCTTTGCCCCTTGGCAAATTCCGCATCTCCTCGAGCTCTTCTCACGCGGAGAGAGGACGTACCGCGACCTCCTCAACCTTTCCATCCTGAGCGAAGAACCTCTCTCTCTTTCTCCTAGCGAACTCAAAAAGATGATTGGCTTCTCCGATATCTTCGATTTGACCAACTTCATCGCCAATAAGGAAGTCCCTTCGTCTTCGACCGCCTATGACTATCCCTGCGGGGAAGACGAAAGCCTCGCCTTCACGTCCTTCTCGCCCTCGCTCGAAAGAGAGAGGAGGGCGAAGGTCCTCTCCCTTGTCGTCGACACGGACATCCCCCGCCAGGACATGGAGAGCTTCATGAACCTGAGGACCCTGGAAGTCCACCCCGGGAAGAGGAATCCGACCACCGTTCCGGCCGAGCTCTTCTCCAAGCTCGACGCGCTGAGGAACGTCCAGCTCTTCGAGGGCCTTGTGGAGATCCAGGAGTTCGCCTTCTACGACCTCAACCGTCTCGAGGAGATCAACGTCCCGGAGTCCGTCGTCATCCTCGGCGAGAGCGTCTTCGAGGACAACTTCCTGCTGACGCACGTCACCCTGCCCACCAGCCACCCGCTGAAGATCGGTCCCTTCCTCTTCGAGAGCGACGCCAGCCTCCAGCGCATCGACGTCCGCGATCCCGACGGAAAGGTCCACGGCGAATTCTCCGAAGGCATGTTCCTCCGCTGCAAGAGCGTCACAAGCCTCGACGACCTGCACCTCTCCCCGGAGATGACGGAAATCCTTCCCTTCTTCTTCTCCGGAATGCGTTCCCTCCGGAAGATGGACCTCTCCTCCTTCTCCTCCCTTCGGCACATCGCCCGCCTCGCCTTCAGCGACATTCCGGGCCTGCAGCTGACGCTTCCGCCCAGCGTCGAGCAGATCGACTACTTTGCCTTCGCCCTCCTCGAGGAAAAGGAGGATCCCTCCTCCCCCTTCGCCTTCCGCTTCCGTCCGGAAGGACAAGTCCTCTGCTCCCAGTGGGCCTTCGAGGGCCGGGAGGAAGGAAGGGAAATCCTCGCCGATCCGCACTTCCGGATCAAGCAGGACGAGGAGAAGTGCAACTGCGCCATCCTCGTCCGTCGTCAGGACGGGACCTATCGCCTCGACCATCTCTTCCACAAGGACGGAATCGTGCAGGTCACGGACAAGACCTTCGCCGCCGGCGGAAGCGTCACGGAGATCCACGCCTACCTCTTCGAGACGATGCCCAACCTGAAATCCTTCGAACTTACCGGGATCGAACAGGTCGGCGATTGGCTCTTCGAGCGCTGCGGAAGGCTCAAGCAGGTCCATTTCCGCGACGCCCGCTTTTCCTCGGCGCCCGCCCACATGTTCGAGAAGTGCCGCAGCCTCGCCAAGGTCACCCTTCCCGCCGTCGAGACGCTCGAGGAGAGCTGCTTCGAGGACTGCTTCCGGCTCGAGAGCATCCGCTGCCAGGGTCTCTCCTCCGACGAGGGCGACAACGCCTTTGCCGTCCGCACCGTCGGCCCGCGCGCCTTCTGGAACGCCAACAAGATCCGCAGCCTCACCTTCCTCGAGGAGGTCCTCGTCCATCCGGATTCCTTCCGCCGCATGCACCGCCTGGAACGAATTGATTTCCGGAAGGGCGTCCGCATCGTCGGAGAGGAAGGACCTCTCCGCCTTGACGAGATCCGCCACGTCCTTTTCGGGGACAAGGACGTCGAGCTGACCGTCGGTCCCTAGCGGAGGCGGAGCGAGGGCGTCGGCCGTCCCCCCTTCAGTCCCTTCCGCTTCCTTCGAACTCCGACTTGTCGTGGAAGGGACAGGTGACGAGGTGGTCGTCGACGATCCCGACGGCCTGCAGGTAGGAATAGAGGATGACCGGTCCGAGATAGGAAAAGTGCCTCTTCTTCATGTCCTTCGCCAGCGCCCTCGAGAGAGAATCGACCGTAGGCCTGTCCTCTTCGCGGGAAAGCCGATGGTCGATCCTATCTCCCTTTGCAAAGGAACGGAGATAGGAAAGGAACGTCCCGCATTCCTCCTGGACGGCGAGGAAGGCCTTCGCGTTCTTGATCACGGACTCGACCTTCCCCCGGCTATGGATCATCCCCGGCAAGGCGAGGAGCTTCTCGACCTTCTCGGGACCGTATTGGGCACAAAGGACGGGATCGAAGGAGTCGAAGGCGGCGCGAAGGAGCGCCTCCTTCTTCAGGATCAGGCGCCAGGAGAGGCCCACGGAAAAGCTCTCCAGCTCCAAGAGGGCGAAGAGTTCCCGGTCCTCCAGGACGAGGCGGCACCAGCGTTCGTCATGATACTTTCGGCTGTCGGGGTCCTTCAGGGCCCAGGGGCAGATCTTTTCTTCCATGATCCGAGTTTATCACAGATTTTTGTTGACTATAGCTAACATTTATCGTATCCTGTCTTCGTCGTCGACGACAGGAATCTCCCTGGGACGTCGATAATCTTCCGGGAACACGAAAAGGGGCGAAAGCCCCTTTTTCGTTATCGATGCCGCCGAATCTCGCAAAAGGCCGATGGAATCGGATAGTCCGCGATCCTTTCCCGCTCCACGAAGAGGAGGCTGGGATCCTGCGGCAGCGACCGCAGGACGACGCGGACGTTGGTCATCTCCCAGACCAGGTGGGAGAAGCGGTGGCGGCTGGAAGGAAGAAGCTCCACCTGCTCCACGTCGAGGCCCCACTCGCGAAATATCCGAGCGAGGGTCTTTTCGTCCTCGGCCCTTCCCTCGACGTTGGGGAACTCGTAGAGCGCGGACAGGAGTCCCTTTCCGTCCCTCTTCCGGAGTGCGACCTTCCCGTCATGGACGAGAAGGAAGACCGTCAGGAAGACAAGGCGGGGCGCTTTCTTCTCCTGGCGCGGAGGGTAGTCCCTCTCCCTTCCCTCCCGGTGGGCCCTGCAGAACGGGGAAAGGGGACAGAGGGAGCAGAGTGGCTTCCCGTGGGGAAGGCAGACGAGCTCCCCGAGGTCCATCAGTGCCTGGTTGGCGTCGCTGGGGTCAACTTTTCCCAGCCTTTCCTGGAAGAAGGACTCCGCCTCCTTCCGGCGGAGAGAAAGGGGAGCGTCGGACATCTGCAGCCTGCCATGGACGCGAAGCAGGTTTCCGTCGACGGCGAAGGCCGGACGGTGGTAGTGGATGGAGAGAAGCGCCTTGGCCGTGTACTCCCCGATTCCGGGCAAAGCCATCAGTTCCTCCAGCGTGGAAGGAAGAGGATCCATCGGCGCGAGGGCGAGGGCGGCCCGGCGCAGGTTCCGGGCGCGGGAATAGTACCCCAGTCCCTCCCAGAGCCGAAGGACGTCCTCCTCCGAGGACGAGGCGAGGGCCTGGAGCGTCGGAAAGCGCTGGAGGAAACGCGCGTAGTAGGAAAGGACCTTGTCGACCCGCGTCTGCTGGAGCATCGTCTCGCTCACCAGCACCTCGTAGAAGGATGGATTCTCCTTCCTCCAGGGAAGGGACCGTCCGTGTTCGCGGTACCAGGCAAGGAGGAGTCGGGCAAAGCTTTCCATCATTCCTTTTTCTCCTCGACCATCGCTTCGTAGGCCTGGATTCGGGCATCCTCGACGGCCTTCCAGAGGAGGGAAAGGTCCGCGAGGAATTCTTCGGCAAAGGAAAAGGATGCGGAAAGCCTTCCTTCGACTTCCGCATCCTCCGCATAGCGAAACGAAGCGTAGAGCTCGTGGACGAGATGGTTACGACGGTTGCGCAAAGACCTCAGCAGGCCATAGTCGCGGTCGCTCAGGAAGTGCGAGACGTCCGCCTCCTGCAAAAGACGGATGTCCTGGCCAAGTGTCCTTCTCTCCTCGGGAAGCAACATCCCGTTTCGCAGGGAGAGGAGGGAAAGCAGGAGGTAGACGTCATGTTCGATGCGCTGGCAGTAGTCCAGGCACTTGCCTGTCATCCAGTAGAGGCGGTCGATGTCCATCGTCCGAATCGTCTTCGTTCCTAGGCCGCCGCTTCTTCCTCGGCCGGATGCTCCTCACGCTTTGTGCAGAGAAGCTTTCCCACGATCGAGACGCCAAGAATCAAGGCGCCCATGACAAGCAGGACGATGGAAGACGACATTCCAATGGTTGCCGATTCGCTCCAAGTGAAGAAAGGAACGAAGAGGAGAGCGAGGACCAACTCGAAGATTCCGGCAAGAAGGGCGTAGGAGCCCGCAAGGATTCCGTAGAGAGGAGCCTTCTTCCGAAGTCCGAAGCCGAAGTCTCCCAGCAATTCCTTCGCCAGGAAGGCGAAGCAGACGAGGAAGGCGATGAGGCAAAGGAGGGAGAGGATGACCATGATGAGGGAACCGACGTAGTTGACGACGAATTCGCTCCAGAGGTCCGCCGAAAGCGGATAGTACCGCGCCGCAAACGTCAGCAGGAGGCCGAAGAACTCCGTGATGCCATAGCTGGTCGCAATCTCACCGGAAGCGATCGTGAAGAGGGGGCCTCCCACGAAGGCGAGGGCGACGATGCCCAAGACGAGCAATCCGGAGGAAAGACCGGACTGGAGGCCATAGGAACGCACATCCCCCACGATGCCCCTCCGGACGGCGTCGAGGACAACGTTCGCCAGAAGGAAGACGCCGCCAAGGACCAGTCCGGCGATCGTCGCGCCGTCGAGACCCAGTCCGATGGAGACTCCCTGACTCGTCACATTCGTGAAGATGTTGAGCATGAAGAGGACGGCCGCGGCAAGATAGACGAAATAGGAGAGGGCGGCATACTTCGTGACGGACTCTTCCTTCTTTTGGACGTAGCCGACGATGGCCTTGACGGAAAACCCGAGGACGACAAGGATGCCGATGAGGGAAAGGGTGACAGAGAGCGTTCCCATGACGGGGCCGACCATGCCGTACATCGCCGTCGCTTCCGACGCCGACTCATTGAACAGGGTGAAGACGTCGCCAAAGTAATAATAGAGATTGAAACCGGCGACCTCCGTCGGATAGTCCCCGCCCCCGACGCCAATCTGGGGCGTCGCACCGATCAGGAAGGTGAAGACGACGCTGACGAGGATCGTCAGACAGCTGAGGGCGAAGGCGACGATGCCGAGGATCTTGTGCGCCTTGCTCTCATCCGGGACGAAGACGGTTTCTTCACGCGCCTCTTCCTTCCTTTCGACCTTCTTCGGGGAAGATACCCTCGAAGCAGGGGTGGGTATCTTCAGCGGCAGAGCGTTCCGATTGGAGCCGCAGTGGATGCAGAAGATTCCATCCGCGGGCGTCAGCCTTTGGCAGTTCGGGCACAGGGCCATGCCATCCATTCGCCTGCCGCAGCTCTTGCAAAAGGTGGCGCCTTCCGGATTCTCAGCGCCACAATAGGGACATTTCATGATGATGCCTCTCCTTTCTTATCGATTATTCTACTCTTTCACACGAAAAAGAGTCACTCTTTCCTAGACTATTGGGACATATATAGCGAAAAGATTCTTTTCGCGCCGGTGGCGACGGAGAAGGAAGAGGACGTTTGGAGAACAGGAAGGGAGCACAACGAAAACTCCGCCTCAATTGCATGCCACTAAAACCGTAATGTCCATCAGCGACAATCCATCATCTTCAGACATCTTCAATTAATGTGTTTATAATACTTATAATCTTCTGTGCAAAGGAGCAAGATGCCTGCAATAGCATTCACAAAGAGGAGAATGAACACTTTGAATCCAACAGAAAGATTTCTCTCCCCGTTGTAGTAATGCCAGACGGCGATTGTCGCAGGAACGCACCATAGAAGTGGGAAAAGCAGGCACCCCATCACGATCGTCGAGATGAGGCAGAAAATAAAAGCGGCCAGTTTCACGAATTCTTCCCTCCATTCACCGCTAATATACCCCCCCGCCAATTGTCAATTCTTGAGAGATTAGGGCGACTCAAAGTTGCTGCCGGCAGCTAGAAGGGCCTTCCGTAAGGCATCCAGCACGATCCGATCGGCCGGAAGGAAGTCGACGGTTTCCAGCTCGCCGACTTCGATCCACTTCGCGCTTTCGTGTTCCAATAGCTCGAGATGAGGACGACGAAGGTGGCAGAGGTAGAGACTCATCGTGAGGTGGAAGCCCGGATCGTCGTATTCGACGGTGTTCAGATAGGCATCGATCTCGATTTCCGCATCGAGCTCCTCCCGGATTTCCCGGATCAGGGCCTGCTCGGGCGTCTCGCCCGGTTCGATCTTTCCACCGGGAAATTCCCATCGGTCCTTGAATTCCCCAAGACCTCTCTGCGTCACGAAGACTTGTCTATCCCGGCGGATGACGGCACCGACGACTCGGATCTTTCTCATCGGCTGCCCTCGATGTCCGACCTTAGATAGTCGAAGATGTCCTGGCGGACCTCATCCATCAGCTCGAAGGTGAAATGGACGTAGTTCGCACCGCTCCGGACGAAGGGATGATGGTCGCGGACCTTCATCTCCCCGAGAAAATAGTGCAGGGCCCGCTCTCCCCGGTCCTTCGTGCTCTTGCGGACGAAGAGATAGACCTTCGTCCCCCGCTCCTGGTGGTGGATCAAGGCTTCCATGTTCTTGGAATCCTCCCTTTCTCCATGGCGCGAATTCCAGGAAAAAACCTGTGGGCCGTCGAACCGGTCCTCATAACGGATCAGGTCGGAGATGCCGGGCTCCTTGAGGTAGTTGACGAAGATGGGAAACGTCCTGCTTTCCTTGAGGAACTGGTAGCCGTAGAGCGTCGAGGAATGGCTCTTAGGGAGGTCGAGGAGCTGCGAGACGTCATCGCGCGAATAGCGTTCGAACAGGGTGAACCCGGTCTCGCGATAGTTCCTTCCATACTTTCGTTCGTGGCGCATCCGCGAAAAGAGCAGGAGGTCGTCGACCTCGCGCCGGAATTCCCTTTCCTGGCACAATCTCCGAAACTCCAATGTCAGTTTTCCGTCTTCGTCGACAATGGGGAACTTTCCCCTCTGCCCTGGAAAATAGGAATCCTGGAAAAGGTGCAGGAGGGCCGTCCTCCGAGCGGAAGATAGCGAAAGCTCCTGTTCGACATCGGAAAATCCCTTTCTCTGGAGCAGGCTCTCCATCACGTTCCCCTCGTCAAGACGAAGTCCCTTGCCAAGGGCGCGGGTCAAAGTCTCCAGGTAGCCGAGCTCGGCATCGGAAAAGCTCTTTTCGTTGATTTTCCTCAGAAATGCCGGATAGGAGGTGGCCTGATTCAGGAAGATTCGCACGGGATCGAAGTCGGTATACTGCAGGAAGTCGACCAGAGATGGAATTCGATTGAGCTTGTTCTTGAGGTGAAGGTACTCCGCTCGGTATCCTTTCAGGCTGTCGAAGTTCGCCTTTCGGATGGAATCGAAGATCCTTCCCCGAGCGATTTCGTCGAACTCAATCGTCGAGACTCCCGGCAGGTAACCCGAGGCGACGACCATTCTCGCGGCTTCCTTGTCCCCCGAAGAGGCAAAGGCCTGAGGAATCATGTAGTTGTTGGCATAGTTTCCGATGAAGTCGAGGATGACGACGTAGTCCTTTCCCTTCCACTTGCGAAGGCCCCTTCCAAGCTGCTGGACAAAGACGATCGTCGAGACTGTCGGGCGCAGAAGGATGATCTGGTTCGCCTCCGGAATGTCGACGCCCTCGTTGAAGATGTCGACCGTGATGATGTAGTCAAGGCAGGGGCGAGAGCCGTCGGTTTCCTCGAGCTGGCGTATCGTCTCCTCCCGCGTCCTTGAATCGTCTTCCCCAGAAAGGAAACGAGCGCGAAATCCCCTTCTTCTCAACTGCCCTTCCAATTCCTTTCCGTCGCGTTTGCACGAGGTGAAGATCAGGCCGCGCAAACGATCTCCGCTATAGCCGTAGTCGGCACTCTTCTGAAGGATGAAGTCCACGCGCTGATCCGAAAAAAGAGAGGGAAAGCGAGATGGGTCGTAAGAATGGTCGTCGATTCCAACCAAATCGGTGATTCCGTAATAGTGGAAAGGGCAAAGAAGTTCATATTCAATGGCATCCTGTAAACGAATTTCAAAGATGATGTTATGATCGAACATGCGATATATCATCGATTCGTCTTCCGTTCGTTCCGGCGTCGCCGTCATGCCAAGAAGAAACTTCGGTCGGAAATGTTCGATGATCTTCCGGTAGGTGGGTGAACCGGCACGGTGGACTTCGTCGATGACGATATAGTCGAAGGCCTCCCGAGAAAAGCTATTCCGCTGGCACTCCTTGGCCATCATCTCGCATGTAGAATAGAGAAAGTCGTATTCCTTCCCCGGTCGATATTCCTCAACGGAAGGGAGGTTCCGAACAATGGATTTGTCGCCCGTAAGGATCCCAAAGGTCGCCTCCAAGGGCATGATGCGGCGATAGGAACGGATGGCCTGACCAAGCAATGGTGTCCTATGCGCGAGAAAGAGGACGCGACGGGCCCGAAGCTCGCGAAGGGCGAAGGCGGAAGCATAGGTCTTTCCCGTCCCTGTTGCCGAGATGAGCAGCCCCTTCCGGTTCCCATCCTCTATCATCTTTCGGAGACGCTGACAGAACTCGATCTGCATATGGTTTGGCCTAAGGGTCTCTTCCTGATTCGGAAGTCCTTCTTGTCTTTTCTCCCTTTCCTTTTGCTTTCCATAGATGTTCTCGTAGGTCGAAAGGTATTCCCCAAGAGGCGTCGCTTCGTTCCACAGGGACTCGAATTCCTCCAGGACCTCCGCGCCAAACTGCCCTTTACGCGTCGAGACGAGCTTCGTGTTCCATTCCTTGTTGGTCGAAAGAGCGGAGGCCGTCATGTTGCTGGAGCCGATGATCAGCTTGTAGACCTCTCCCTGTCGAATCAAGTAGCCCTTAGTATGAAAGCCTTCGCCATGGGAAGAGGCCGTCTTGTACATGCGGACCTCGATGTTCGGGAGATGGTCTCGGATGTCCTTCAGAGCTTCCGGATCCGTGAAGCAGAGATAGTCCGTCGTCAAGATGCGCCCCTGGACACCTCTCTTCTGCAATTCGAAGAAAACCTCCTTGAAGAGCTGGAGTCCCTCCTTCGTGATGAAGGCGACAGAGATGGCAAAAGAATCCGCCTTGTACAGCTCTTCCCGAAGGGCGTTGATCACCTTTCGATTCTTCTTTGCATCATTGGAAAGAAAGGCCGGTTCTGCCGCCTGCCGGCTCTCGATCGTCCGGTCGAGGAAGGCCTTTCTCAAGGCTTTGTCGATATCGGCATAGACGCGGTCGATGTCATCGACATTATGATCTTTCATGGTCTTCAACAGTATATTACACGTCCTTTCTCCAAAAAAGATCCCGTTCTGAAAGTGGATTGTTTAGGATTCTCTATCGTTCTGACGACTCTACCGATGCCAACAATACGATGCCTCTCTGCACTTCCTTGCTCAGCGATTCAAGGCTAGCCAAGACAAAGAATGGACTCTCAACAGTTAAAATTTGTCCCGAATAAGCAAAATCAATCCTTGACAACAAAGCCTTTGCGAAAACTGTCGAAAGAAGAGACTAGAGTGATTCGATCGTGTGGGATGAAGAGATAGGCCCAAGGTTTGTAGCCGTTCTTTACGCACCAGTCAGTGGCCAGCTCACAGTATTTTACTGCCATTGCCTTTTTGGCCAACACCGCTTCGTCATTTTCATCCCGGACGGCCTTAATCTCGACGAGATAACAGCAATCTTCGGTTTCAACGACAAAGTCAGGTTCATATCTTTTCCCATGGTTGTAATGGATGTTGAATTGGGTTGGGGCAGGGCGCAGCCACTGGATGACCTCGTCCGATCGATCGCAGACTATGGCAAAAATGTGCTCTGAATCGCTGTCGAACTTGTTCAGGTTGAGCGTGGATTTTTTGCCGTCTTTAAATACCAAAGATTTGATTTCGTTAGGTTGAACGTGATCATAAAGACTCTTCAGATTGGACTCGTCGGGCTCAATGTTGTAGGTGGGCCGAACTAGTTTCGTGTCGATGTCGGAAATATATTCAATGAGTCCGGGACTATGGATTTTTATATGTCTTGCTATCTGGTCGTAGATTTTGTTGGAGATGTCCTTTTTGTTGGCGAAAACAATGTTTCGGATTTGTTTGTTGTCGAATCCCTTGTCCTTAAGATGTGAAAGGAATTGGAAAATCAGCTTGCCGATCGTTTCGCCCATCGAATCATAATCGATCAGGCTTTTCTCTCTTAGGAGGTCAATCAGTGTCTTGATGGGTTTTTCCTTTTGAAAATTGATTTCGATAGTGGAGCGTTCAAGCTGATCGGCGCTATTGAGCAGATTCTGAATCAGAACGCTGTCAGGGATTGGTGAGTAATTCATGTTGGAAACATCCAAATCAAAGTCCTCTATAAAACGCTTCTCCTCCCCTTCCGACCTTACTTCAAGTTTTGGAATCGCTATTTTTGCATTTTTGCTCTCTTCTTCACACTTATCTATCGTATAGCCTAAGAAACGTTTATAAAACTCTTCATTGTCAGGATCGATAATCTTAGCTAAGTCCGGTTCTTTGTCAACAATTTCTTTGGCGATTTCGTCAATCGCTTTCTCACCACGAATCATGGGGCCAAACTGCGGATGGCTTTCGAAGGCCGCAATGATTTTCTTAGCCATGTCCTTGTGTTCGGGCTTCTTTTCCATGTCGGGATTTCTTTCATAGAAGTCGTCATTGGTGGTGTCAAAAAGTTTTATGTTTACGGAAGCTTGAATTGGATGTGACATGGAAAGGTCCTTCACATCGATAATATTCTCTTTTCTGAGAATGCTGTCTTCGGACCTCGCCTCGGCAACGACTGCTTCGAAGTTTTCATGTGCCGTCATCATCACCGAATCCGCCCACTTTTCTCCAGTTCTCTTTCCATAAGGAAGACGTAAACCGCGTCCGATGGTCTGTTCAATCAGCAAACGGCTGTTCGCCGTTCGCAAGGGAACGATGGTATAGAGGTTGCTGACATCCCATCCCTCCTTGAGCATGTTCACATGGACGACGATTTCTATCTTATTGTCGGGATTCTCGACGTTCAAAAGCAGTTGGACGTTTTCGTCCTTCTCCATGCCACTCTTCCCACTGTCGACTTCAATCACTTTTTCCTTGTAGTCTCCGTTATGAAAAGCATCGGATTTGATGAAATCGAGCACTGATTTCGCATGATCTATATTCGAGCAGACAACCAGCATGAACGGCTTCACCGGCTTCACGTTGTTGGCCGTTGCGTAGGCACTCAGTATCTTTTTCATCTCTTCATGCCAGTTAATTCCGTCGATCAACGCCATATGGTCTTTTTCATCATCGCTTAGATTGCTCTTCAGCAAATCGGAACGAGTCATGACGTAAGGCGTTCTGGTATATCCGTCCCTTATCGACTTGGCCAATGGGTAGTCATAGACTACATTTTCAAAGTACTCAGGTCCTTTCTTCTTATTGTTGGAAACAATATAAGGAGTGGCTGTCAGTTCCAGCCCCAATAGCGGATGGATTCTCTCCAAGGCCTCGGCGGTTTCGTTGTGTCGATAGTGGTGGGCTTCATCCATGATGACGACAAGGTCGTCTATGGATGAAAGGAAATCGGTGAAGCTTTGACCAAGACCTTCGTTGAGACGATTCATCTTTCGATTTTCGTTCTCGCTGTTGAATTTCTGGGCGTTGAAGACAAAGATTCTGACTTCGCCATATGCATTTATGGACTTTTCCAGATAGTCATCGCCAGAGAAAACGTCCGGTGTTCCGTTGAAGCAACCAAGACCATTGAATACATACTTTGAACTTGCGGGATTGCCAAGATCGTTTATCAGCTTGTTGTAGATTGTGAGGGATGGGGCGACAACAAGAAAATCATGTATTCCAAAATTGGTGTAAAGATACGTTATGAAAACACCCATGAGCCTCGTCTTGCCGACTCCGGTGGCCAAAGCAAACGCAAGATTCATGAATCCACGATCGTATCCATTGAATGTGGGGTAGACATCGTGAATGTCCGAGGCAATAGTGTCAAGATTCATGTCCTTCTTAAGGTCGAGGTCCCTGACAATGCTATCCAAAATTTCCAATGCCCGCTTCTGCGGTTTGCGAAGACTCATGGCATGTGAAATGTAGTCAGTAGTGTATTGAGGAAACTTGTTATTCCTTGTCATCGTCTTCATCCTCTGTATAATCGGGCGGGTTCACGATGTTGAGGTCATAGTTGTCCTTCCCGAACTCGCACCTTCCAAGAAGCATCTCTGGTATCTTTTTGATGGCGATGTTCCGATAGAGCCCGTCGCATTCGGATTCGAACGTCTTGCAGGCGATGATTAGGAATTCCTCCGGCTGCATCTGGTTGGCGATGGTATCCAGAACAGCAGAGGTCACATGCATCGTCGTGACAAAGAGATAGGCGTTCTCAGTGGACTTCGATTGCTTCCAGAAGCACTCCTTGTCTGGACAGTAGGCGAATCCCTCATGTAGTGCCACAGCGGAGGCCAGCATGTCAGCATTGTATTTCTTGCTGATGATGGGCTCATCGAACTGATCGAATTGAATCAACGAAGGGGCCAGCTCATAGAAATCAAAGCTTCCACCACCTCCATATTGGGTTTCCTTCGTAATACCTCCTTTATCTTCACCGTAAATGACAGCCTTCAGTCGGGGGACATCATGAGTGTAGGCGGCATCCGTAAGCTCGATTCCTATCCATTGTCTTCCCATCTTCTGGGCAACGGCAGCTGTGGTTCCTGAGCCAAGGAAAGAATCCAAGACCCAATCTCCGGGCTTGGTGGCAAGGTCAAGGATTCGTTTGATGAGCCTCTCGGGCTTAGGGGTGTCAAAGACATTCTTTCCAAAAAGGGTCTTAATTTCTTTTTTTGCTTCTTGATTGTCTCCAACCTCATCTCTTAGCCACAATGACAGGGGAACGATGCCTTTTTTGACTTCACTTAAAAACCGTTTCACCCTTGGCACATTATCACCGTTCGGTCCAAAATAAATTCTTCCTTCATGAACTAGCTGTTCATATTTTTCCTTGGAATATCTCCAACAATACTGCGGGGGAGGGAAAATAACTTTTCCGCTTGGACACTTGATTGGATAGACCCTGCTTTCGTTACGAGGCCCACATTGTATTGGCCCTGAAGCCCATGGTCCCCTAGGATCTTGATCAGGATTGGTAAAGTTCGAATCCGCTTTTTCCGTTCTTGGAAGCAAGTTGATTTGAAAATCTGAGATCTCTTTTGCATAAACGAGGATAGAGTCATGATTTCGCGAAAATGTTTTTTTAAGATTGATCGGCGCATAAGACCTTTGCCAAATAACTTCCTCTACAAAATTGTTTCTTCCTAAAATTTCATCCGCCATCACTTTTAAGTAATGACATTCTTCAGAATCAATACTAATCCAAATACTTCCATCGTTCGTCAAAAGTTTTCTTAATATTTCTATGCGAGGCTTCATCAACGACAGCCATGTTGAATGCTCGAGGTTATCATCATAGGTAGAGAATGCTGAACCAGTGTTATAAGGTGGATCGATATAGATGCATTTTATTTTTCCAGAAAACTTTTGCTCCAACGCCTTCAAGGCAAGAAGGTTATCTCCATGGATCAAAAGGTTATCTCTTGTCCCCCCCCGCCTTTCGACTATGCTCTCATATTGATCGGGTTGATAAGAGAAAGATTTTGATTCATCCTTGACTAAAATCCGAGGTTCGAGACTTACCTTCTCATCTTTTCCTACCCATCTCAGTTCGAGTCTTGAATCCATAAGACCTCCATATTTCCGACAAGAAAAGAAGCCTCAACAGCTTTAAGTATTTTAGCAAATCGCGCAAGGCAAGAGGTCATGATTTCTTTCAGCCCTCGCGACAGCTTGATTTCAGGGGCACGTCCTCTTTTTCTCTCCGGCAATGCATGCAGTCGAATGAAGGGAAAAAGCAGTACCAATAACGACAAGAGTCCGTTTCGGCTTCGATTGGTGGCACGAAAGCACCTATGGTCAAACGAATAAAACTGAATGCCTAATCTATTATCCGAAATAGTATATCGGCAGCGGTTCTCAGTCGCTTTGGAATAGACTGGCGAAAGCTCACATTTCCTTTCCATCCTCTTTAGTCTCTATTCTAGAATTTAGACCTTCGATGACCTCCTGGAGACAGGTCGAGCACGTGGAGAGGAGCCTGTTGCGAAGAGCGCAATACGTTCATTCTCTTCCTTGTGGTCGCCATTGATAATCTGTCCACTCTGTTCCGGAAGCCTTCCGAACATCCCACATCTCGGAGACGTCGAAGAGGTATCGAACCGGATGTGGCATGAATGTTGTTTCGTTACACGTTCGTATCTATAGATGATTCTGAACAAGCCTGACACCTTTGCCGCCCTTGATTGGCACATCCCTTCCTTCACAAAGTCCCTGTCGCAAGGATTAGATGCTCTCCGTAGGCTCGAGCCTTTCTTCGACCGCTTTGACTCCTTATTATCAGCCCTGAGCGCTTGGCGTAGCTTGCAAACGCATCGTGCCTCCGTCGGGGACTTCCCCACTTCCCCACGGTTCTCTGAAGCGCTCGAAGACCGATGAAAATGTCCCCGGATACGAGGGACGAAAGAAGATAAGGAACCAAAACGAATGTGAACCAAGTTGACTTATCCGATTCATTTTCTGAGGGAGAGTTTCAATCCGGTCTCTTCGTAGGGAGCATAGATAAAGGAAAAACAAGAAGGAAATTCCAAAATGGCATGATCCCTGCACCAAAGAGAGAGGCAAGAACAAAAAAGCCCGATTTCTCGGGCATTTTTTCTTTGATG
>CASFYT010000016.1 GCA_949299015.1 uncultured Bacillota bacterium | reverse complement strand
TCACGACGGATAGGATCATCGGACAGGCCCATCAATCCCCTTCCAACCAAGAGGACGCCAGCGTCAGCCTTCCTCTGTCCCTCCTTCTTTCCGCATCGCTCAAGGGCAGCCAGGTCGGTGTCGTGACCAAGGCCGGTTTTTTTCTCTTCAAGGGGCTGGAGAATGCCGACGAGGTCTTCCAGATCCTTGCCCAGCGCTGTCAGATGAACGGCAAGAAGAACTAAGCGCCTGAATGAGAGACGCCTTTCTTTGAATTCTTCATTTTGTCCAACTCATCTTTTGCCTTGCTCAAATCAAGAACGGAAGCATATCTCGAAGTTCTGTTTGACCACAGAATGAAATCGAGTTTTTTTGTTTCGGTAATCTCACCTTTATACTGGGGAAATTTGGAATCAAATTTTTTCAATGCCTCTTGAACGCCAAGGTCATTAAGATGATCACTGAATTGTTTACAGATTTCATTATAAATCTTGACATCTTCTTTAACTTTCTTACTATGATCTTTCTTTTGTGATGGCTCCAAGCCAAGGGATTTCAAAATGATGGAATCCCAGATGGGCATATCAGGTTTGAACGTATGCAGAAGCTTGCTTGAGAAGGATGGTTCTATCTGACCGGTACTCTTATACAGGCTGTTGAGGATGTCTTCAAAATCAGCCTTTTTAGTACCGTGTTTAGTATCGTCCAAAAGCTCATCAAATAAAGTATAGAAGGCATGATACCATTTAGCGGGCCTGTTTCTGATTCGATAGAATCCATTGAATGTATTCTTGAAAGCGTCTGATAGTTTGAATCCTTTCACTTTGATTTTCTTCATAATATCGACATATTTATCTACCGATTGCTTTTTTTCCAACATCTCCAAATCATAAGTGAGCATGCGATTTCTCCTCGATCATGCGTGACAGGCGCAGAAGCTCCCGGACACGGTAGCAAGAGTGCTAACGAATCGGATGAAAGGAAACGGCGTGGGAACAAGTTTATTGTAGCATCGGATGTCCAATAATCTAGGGTTATCCGATATTTTGGATATCGAATCCGCATTGTTTACTCTGGGGGACATTCTGTCTTTTCATCTCAAGAGGTTCATTTGGGAAGGATGTGTGCATAGATTTCTTCGCGTTTGAATTTTATACAAATTCATTTGTAACAAATCGATTTGTATAAAAAGAAACAAGCGATTTGTTTGAACGACTTCAACCGATACCGGTCGTGGAGTTCGTTTTGCGGAAGACGTAGGAGAGTATGTACTGAATCTTAATGCCAGAATGAAAAAATGAATCGAAGTGTGTGCAAATATCACGCGAAAAAAGCTATTTTTGAGAAAGATTGGAAATCATGCTGTTTTCGAAAAGAATAACAACAAAAAGCTCGGCTCAGAATCGTGGTAACGACCATTCGGTTTGGCATGAGAGACTCAGGATATGCCGAAAGAAGAGAGGGACTTCTTGCGAAGGAGCCGATGCCATTGCTCATCCTTTGAATCGCGGATGATTTTTTCAATTTGGCTGTTCAGCAAGAGAGGGAGAATGCAGTCATAATTCGAGAAATCTCGCCAAAACTTGACTTTTTGTGAGGGGGGGTATAATCGAAGCGGAGGTTGGGAAACGATGGTTCAGGTACTTCTTGCGATGTTTGGTCATGTCCTGGCGATTGCCGCTCTTTTTGCGATGTTCGGTTCTGTCATTGATGAATTTGAATCGACTCCTTACAAGATGACGATGTTTGATTTGACCTTTGGCAAGAACATCGGTGGAGAGTTGTATTATAAGACGAATACAGGGATGGTCTTTATCTTTCTTTTCGAAATTATATGCATCATTGTTGCGATGATATCCATAATCAAAACGATAAAAAATCTCATTTCAAGTTCTGAAGAAATGAATGGCATCGGTTACTACGGGACTTTTTGTCTCTTCTCGCTGATCGCTTTGATTATGTCCTTCTGCTCGATTTCCTTGTTGGAGGAGGACCTGGACTTGCCGATTCACTTGGATTCGGTCCTGAGCTTGGGGGCAGGACCGATTGCGTTCTCTGTTCTCCATATCTTCTCAATCCTGTTTATTGTCGGCGGAATTCTGCCGAACGCTTTTAAGCCTTCTCAACGAGCCTATTGTGCCAGAAGAGCAAATAATTATCGGTCCATCAGTGGCAATGCCATCCAAGGAACGACATCCGTTCAGCGGAATAATGCACAACAAGTGACAAATGGGGCACAAACGACATCGAAAGAGAAATGTAGTGAAGAAGAGAAAATCGTATTATTGGAGAAATACCATAAATTGTTGGAGAACAACATCATCACTCAAGAGGAGTTTGACACGAAGAAGAAAGAGATCTTGAAGGGCTGAATGTTTTCGGATTTGCATTGAGTGAACAACGTTTTGGAAGATAAGCCTTTCGTGTTGGTGCCTTGAGTGTTGTTTCATTTCTAGAGATTCATCAGAGAAGCCGGGAGAAGGAATACTTTCGAATTTGTGTTTTATACAAATTGAGTTGCTACAAATGGATTTGCATAAAAATACATCAGAACAAGAAGCCGATGTTATTTTGACCATGAGATTTTTTGAAAAATCGGATGCTTTTGAATGAAAGGTTAGCGGTTTTCTCTTTTCTGGCAGTCAATGAATGTTTTGAAAGAAGAGTCAGTGATGAAACCCGCGCATGAAAAGGGAGGAAAGGTTTTGCTTTTCTTCCTTCCTTTGTTGGGCATAGGTGCGCAGCAGATCCTTGATGAGCTCGTAGTCCTTCACGTCGTGATTGCCGATGCGGAAGAGCTTGAGGTTCCTCTCTTTGGCCAGCCTTTCCTTTTGCCGGTCTCTTCGGATCGTCCGTGGATCGTTGTGATGCTCGATGCCGTCGATCTCGAAGGCGACAATCGGTTTTTTCTTCTT
This sequence comes from uncultured Bacillota bacterium, assembly GCA_949299015.1. Classification (GTDB taxonomy): domain Bacteria; phylum Bacillota_I; class Bacilli_A; order RFN20; family CAG-288; genus Enterosoma. The sequence continues at coordinate 100,605 of CASFYT010000016.1, read as the reverse complement.
GTAAAGGACCAGGTCGAACTCTCCCTTGAGGGACTCGGATCCCGGCAATCCCTGAAACACATCGGATTCCAGGACGTTCCTTCGCGCGGTGTAGTCCTGATAGACGGAGCAGAGGTGGCACATGGTCTTCCAGAATTCGGCTTCCCTTGCGCTGTTGTTGGAGTAGCCGATTTCGACCGTGTACTTCTCATTGGGCTCGACCTTGATGTTTCCGTTGGCCTTGGCAAAGCGAATGAGCTGGGACAGGTCATCCTTCCCGTCGTGGGAAAGATTTTGGATGGCCGTTTCGTCCGCGAAGACGATGTATCTCTTCTTCGCCCTTGTGGAGGCGACGTTGATGAGTTCGGAATTGTTCTTGATCCAGTTGTAGGTGCGCTGGGAAGTTTTTGGAGAAATCGATGTCGAGAGGATCACGGTGTCGTTTTCGGCGCCTTGCATGGTATGGATGGTTCCGGCACGGATGTCCTTTCTTCCGTTTTCCTCGAGCAGTTTGTTGATGAGGGAGGCCTGATTGGCAAAGGGGGTGACGATCGTGACGTTTTGCATTTTCTCCGAGATGATCTGGCGCACGATGGCCTTCGCTTCCTCATAGCATGCGTTTCGATATCCTTGGGAGGTTCCGACGTTGTCGTTCTCGACCACATGAAGCTCGACATTGCCCTCTCCGTTTGGGGAACGGGGCTTGATCTTGCCGCCATAGTAGCGGTCGTTGGAAAAGGAGATGATCTTCCTGCCGCAGCGATAGTGATAGGAAAGAAAGATGAATTTCGAAACGTTGTCGTTGTTGATCATGGCCGTGAGGATGGAATTCTGGGTGTAGGAAAACGCCGGAGGGACATGATATTTCTCCATCAGGTCGTTGTCGGTCTTTTGGTCGAGGACGACGATCGGTCGGAGCTGAGACTGGTCTCCGAGCAGGAGGATCGATCTTCCTCGGGCGACGGGAAGGAGGGCGTCGGCAATCGAGCACTGTCCAGCCTCGTCCATGATGGAGAGATTGAATTTGTAGCGGGAGGTTCCGATTTTCGAGCAGGAGGTATTGGTGCAGAAGAAGATGGGAAAGGCATCGTTGAGCAGACGGACGTTGTCATCGTCGGCAAGATAGCTCTGGAATTCGCGGACGCGTTTCCTCTCATCTTCGATTCGACAGATCTCCAGCAAGGGTTGATAGCGGGATCCTTTCAGGCGGAGGATGCATTTGAGGGAAGAGAAGTAAAGGTATTGAAGAAAGGAATAATCGTTCGAGACAGGATTGCAAAGAGACACAACGTCTTCGTTGGATATATCAGGAATGCTTTTATGTTCTTCCTCCGTCTTTTCAGCTTTCTTATTCAAAAAAGAATACATCTTGTCATCAACGCTCAAGTGTTCCAACAACTGGTCAATAGTATTTTTTGTGTCCCGGATTTCCTGCTTTTTCTCGTATTGTTCCAGAAGGGTGAGCAGTCGCTTCATCTTTTCGCTGTGGTTGACGAAGAGCTTTTCGAGCTTGTTGTCATCCGGAGAGAGGGAGGACTCGTATTTCGCCAGGTCTCGGATTCTTTCCGTGGTCTTGATTATTTCCTCCGCGTTCCCGATTCTCAGCCACGGGAAAGGAATTTCGGTGTTCCGATATTGGAAGCGAAGCTTTCGGATGATGGAATGGACGGGCTTGTTGTTTCCTGAAGTCATGAGCACGGTCTTCTTGTTGAAGAGGGCGCTGAGAAGGACGTTGACCAAGGTCTGTGTCTTTCCTGTCCCGGGCGGTCCTTGGACATAGGTGACTGGATACTTGAGGGCATTGTAGAGGGCCTGGATTTGGTCGATGTTTGTCTTCTCGTCATAGATCACGAGAAAGGGCTCTTTCCTGTGATGATGGTAATAGGCCCGGGAGACGTCTCCGAAGAAGGCGCGCAGAGGATAGGGGAGCTCGCGATTTTGGTGTTCTCTCTCGATTTCTCGATAGGTTTCCTCCAGATTGCTGACAAATGGGCGCTCCAGGATCAAGATCTCATTTCGCGTGTTCACCATGTGTTCGCCGACATGAAGGCCTTCCCGGAGGATGGAGAGGCCTTGGCGGAGGTCCTTCTGGCAAATGGCGATGAACTCGTTGACGTCCATGTCGACATATCCCTGAAGCGAAAAGCGGACTTCCTTCGCTTCGGAATTCCCGAATACACGGCTGAGGAAGGTGGTGTTGAAGGAAAGCTCCGGGTCGATGAGGAGTTTCTTCGTCGATGGATTGAAGGAAAGGTTGTGATAGCAGACGACATAGACTCTTCCCGCTCGGTCGATGGAAGCGACGGAGATGATGAAATCGTATTCGCTTTTCTGTTTCTTCTGTTCTTTCGTGTATTTCTCGATGATGGATTGGGTGAGGACTTTCTCCTGCTCTGGATTGAGGACGACCTCTCTTTCCTTGAGGAGTCTCTCGACATCGATTCCCGGCAGCAGATCGCCTTCTTTTTGCGAGGGATCGTTGTCCAGTCTTCGGCAAGCCATGTAGTAGTCGAGAATGTTGTCGCTGTAGGCGTCGTATTCCAGCCACGGAAAAAGGGAAGCGTTCTCACTGAGCTTCTTCCTCAAGGAAGAAGGAACATCATAGCGGGTGAAGGAGAGAGGAGTGGCCGCTAGAATGCATTTAAAGTAGAGCTTTGTCTTTTCGACCTTCGGAGAGAGGTTCGGATTGTAGAACTGAACCTGCAGCATCGGGTCATGGGTTTCCTTCTTTTCGTAGACATCCTGAATCGAGATCCAGAAATACGTTCGATCCTGATTCTTGTTTTGATATTCGATGGAAACCCACTGGCCATCCTTGATGGCTTGGGACAATGTCCTTCCGATCGTATTCATATTTCGATTGTAAAACATCGATCGAGTTGTCACAACTTTTCGACTTCTTCATCCACATGGAAATTCAGGGAATCCACAATGGTGGATGCCCTTCGAATGTTTTCGACGAAATGCACCTAAGGTCAACTCGATGTAGGCCGGAATCGACCCTCCGGAAAGAAAAAGGCCCGCCTCGGATTGGAAACGGGCCTTGGACGCATCAGCCGAGTTGTCCGGCTTTGTAGATCAGGGCGAAGAGGTAGGAATCGTCGCTGGAGCCTCGGGCTTCGACGGTCATGACGATGCCGGTCTCGGGGTCTTCGAGGACGTAGTCGGAGTAGGCCTCGCTCGGATACTTCTCCTTGGCATCCGTCCAGCCGGCGTCGGTGGCCACCTTGGCAAGCCCTTGGGCGTAGTGGAGGGCTGCAGGCAAGGAAACGCCGACATCATGAGACCCGCCTTCGACAGACAGGCCGTGATGTTCTCCTACACACCCGACGGCAAGATGGTCGCCGAAGGGACGATCGAGCATCTCTTCGATGGCTTCAAGGGCATGGGTCCCGAGCATGAGAGCATATGGCAAATCGACGTCATCGACTCGACCGAGACGACCGCCGTCGTCAGGGTCATGGCCGAGAAATGGCACGGGGTCGGCTTCGTCGACCACCATTCCCTGGTCAAGACCGACAAGGGCTGGAAGATCGTTGCCAAGATCTATCACACCCTCTAAGCGACAAGGCCACCGGGAGATTTGGATTGAGCTTTCCTCATCTCAAGGTGGCTTTTTGAGTTCGGCAATATATCGGCCAAGGCAAGGCCCTGAATTCGACCGACCGGCTATGACGGGATACGTTCGAACTCCCGACCATCGGGAACGAAATCCGAAGTCGAAAAAAGGCCTCCTTTCGGAGACCCCGATGGTTGCCCATCATCTATGCTGACGATCGCCTTTTCTCTTTACCCCGAGCTTCTCGGCCAAGGCCTTTATCTTGGGGGAATAGAGGTCCGTGCTGATGACGATGCAGTCACCCTGGACACAGACGTTCGAACGTAGGCAAAGTGGTGACCCAAGTAGGATTTGAACCTACGACACCCAGTTTCGAAGACTGATGCTCTATCCGGGCTGAGCTATTGGGCCATGCAGACTATTATATCAGGTTTCGTCTGCGTTTCATTCCAAACAATGTCGGACGAGAAGGTATCGATTCCGCTTCCTCCACAGGAGGCGGACCATCTTCTGGAAGAAAAAGAAGAGGACAAAGATCGCGACGTAGACCAGATAGAGAATGGGGAGATAGAGAAAGTCGACCTGGCAGTGGCCGATCGTGACGGTCAGGACTTCGGGAGTCGGAATGGGGATGGGCCGCTCCTGAGTGAAGGCAAAGTTCAGTTCCAGAAGTTCTGGGAGGTGCTCGCCATCGGAGGTCGTCCACGTGGCGGAAAGGTTCGTGATGGAGACGGAGACGACGGTCGCGACGACGATGACGACGCCGTAGTAGAGAGACGGAACGATGGCGTCCTTCCCGCGGAAGGAACTATGACCGAGCATGATGGGCAGGACGGCCAAGGCGAAGAGAAGCAGGTGCGTGATGGCGAAGTACGGGAAGGAATAGTTCAGGATCGTCCCGAAGTTGTGGATGGTTCCCAGATAGAAGAAGACGGAGACGGCTCCTGCAGAATGGACGAAGAAGGAGATATCGTAGAAGATCTTGCGGCGGAAGAAGACGGCGAAGAAGACGAGGAACTTTCCGATGTCGCAGATGAAGAGCGGAATCGAGGAAAGGATGATGTTGTAGACGTTGTATCCGTCGCCGATCAGCATCGAGTTCTTGCTCATGAAGTGAATCGTCAGAACGATGGCCCCGGCCCGAAGATAGAAGATCTGCTTCTCTGTCGAGAGCCCACGGAGGAGGAAGAAGGCGAGAGCGGTCAGAAAGAAGACGAGGAAGAGGAAAAGGAAATGCCAGAGGTTGAAATTGTCGACCGTCAGGAAGTCCCGCGTCTCTTCGGAAAGCAGGCGAACGACCTCGGTGAAGATGTTCAGGGGCAGGGAGACCAAGACGGCGACGGGAAGGAAGAGGATACTCTTGAAGTCCCTCGCCCGAATCGGATCCTGGAAGAGGAGCAGAACGGGAATCAGGAACAGGAGGGCGTTTTCCAAAAGAAATAGGGTCTGGATGGCCCAAGTCGGCATGAAGAGGTTGATGGAATCGTAGATCTCCAAAGTGACCGGATCGAGATTGTTATAGTTTGGCGTATTGCTTGCCGTTTTGACAATGGAACAATATTCGTTAAAACAAATATATGATGCAATTGAAACGACCGGATATATAAAGCGTAAGATGTTCTTTGAAATCCTGTGATTGAGAAAGACGGCGAGAGGAACCAGGAGCGTCGCCGCAATCTTGAGGATCTGCGTGAGGACGAGAAGGACGGAATAGTCGGACGGACGGGAGAAGACGTGGTAAAGGTTGAAGGTGAAGGTGTCCAGGACAAGGCAAAGCAAAAAGAGGCCGGCGAGGATCTTCGTCGCGATGGCGAGGCTCTTGGAAGAGGAGCGGCGGGAGGGAGAGGCAGGAATCGACGTCATAAACGCCAAAAGTATATCCCCCTCTTCCATGGGAAGCAACCTTCTTGGTTCTGATATAATATCGGGCAAACCGATGTGGAGGTTCCTATGGGCGCTTTCGAAAAGAACTGTCTTGTCTCCTTCGTCGTTCCGGTCTATCGGACGCCGCTGACCCAGGTCGAAGCTCTTCTGAAGACCTTTTCTTCCGCCCGGGAGAGATGTCCCTCCTTTCCTTTCGAAGTGCTTGTGATCGAAGACGGGTCGCACGTCGAGGGGCTGTCGGACCTTTGCCAACGCCTCGGGGCTTTCTATTCCTGGCAGGAAAACGGCGGTCCGGCTTCTGCGCGAAAGACGGGAATGGAGCGTGCCTGCGGCAAATACCTATCCTTTGTCGACAGCGACGACGCGCTGGAGGAAGGATTCCTGGAAATCCTTCAGGAAGCGTTGAAGAAGGAGGACGATATCCTCGTCTTTCCCTACTTCCTGGAGGGCTCGGATAGGACCGTCGCCATCCGGCCGTCCGAACATGCGCTCCACGAAATCATGCTCAGCCTTTTCTTCGCCTCGTATCGGGGCCTTTCCTCCTATGGAGGAGAGGAGGGCTGGTATGGATATCTCTGGCGCTATCTCTATCGGAGGGAGTTTCTTTTGGAACATCGGATCCAGTTCGAACGAAGCCTGACCAGCGGAGAGGACAACTGCTTCCTGATCGACGTCTTCCTGGCGCGTCCTTCCTTTTCCTTCTCGAAGCGCGGCTACTATCACTATTGCTTCAACACGGATTCGATCAGCCGGAAGAAGGTCTCTCCGATGACAATCTGGAACCGCGACCGGCTCCTGATCGAGCAGCTGGAGGAGAGAGGACGGAAGGCCGTCGAGGCGGGACTGCTCTCCCCAAAGGAGCTTCGCCAAGCCCTCTATTGCCGGATTTCGACCTTTGCCTACGTCACCCTCCAGAACATCATCGGCCAGCGCCTTCCCTATCGGGAAGGAAAGGAGGCGCTTAAGGCCTATCGGGATCGGGCGCGAGCGCATCGTGTCCGCCTGAACGGAAACATCAAGAGAGGCAAGAGGATCTTCGCCTTCCTTTTGACGTCCTTCGGCCCGTACTTCTGCTACCTGCTGATGAAGGGGGCCTCGAGATGAAGAAGGTGACGAAGGCTTTCCGAATCCTGTCCGCCCTGGGCGTCAGAGAATCCTTATCCCTGCTTTTCGCCCTTTTCAAGGGCAAGGACCGGAATCGGACGTGGGCCCGGTTTTTCTTCGACTATACGCAAAGGCGCTTTGCCTCCCTCTTCGCAAAGGCGAAGGCGGAGGAAGCGGTGGAAAGCTCTCTTCCAAAGATGATTTTCTTCTTTTGGTGGGATGGCTTCGAGGCGATGCCGGAAGTGCCGCGCCTCTGCTATCGCGCCCTGCGGCTTTTCTTTCCGGACTACGAGATCCTCTTCCTGGACAAGGACAACGTCACGGACTATGTCGAGCCCACGGACATCGTCTACCGCCGCTTTTTGGCAAAGACGGTCTCGGTCCAGAATTTTTCGGATTACCTGCGGATGACGATGATCGAGAAGGTCGGAGGCTATTGGGTGGATTCGACCCTTCTTTTCCTTCGGCGCTTCCCTCTCGAGGAGCTCTTGGCGGACGGCCGCTGCTTCGGTTCTGCCTACGGTAGGAACAACCGGCGTTGGCTTGACCTGGGACCGGATTTTCTGACGTGGAACGCCTTCTTCGTTGCCGGAAGAAAGGGATCCCTGGTGGCCAAGACCTTTTGTGAATGCTTTCGGGAACATTATCGAAGGAAGAAATATCCCTATTTCTACTTCATGGTCGATACGCTTCTCTATGCCATGCGAAAGGAAGGGGTTGGTGGAGACGACTTGAAACGGACGCTATCGATTGAAGGTGACTTCAACTTTGCTTTTCAAAATGGCTTTCTCGTTCATTCCGAAGACGAATGGAAGGAATGGCTTTGCTGCCCTCAAAAGCTGAACTGGCGTGTTTCCATGCCTCAGGAAACGATGAAATTGATCGAGGAAATTCTTCAGGAAGAGAAAAGCGCGACGTCCCTTCGATAGCGCTCCAGAAGCCGTTCCTTGCTCTTTTCGATGTCGAAGGCCTCGATGCCTTCGGGTTCCTTCCTCCGTTCTTCGAGGGGAACCCTTTTTCTCTCTTCCCAGACGAGGCGGACGTCCTTCGCCCAGAGGGCGGGGTCGAAGTCCCTATGGACGTGATAGCGGCTGGAGTCGACGCCGGCGGAAGAAGGGAAGGAAGAAGAGACGAAGACGTCCATCCCGTTCGCCTGCGCCTCGAGGGCGACGTTTCCGAAGCCTTCGAAGAGGGATGGGGCCAAAAGCAGGTCCATCGCTGAGTCGTAGGCGGCGACGCGGTCGGTCGTTCCCAGGAAGAGGACAGGAAGGTTTCGGCTAAGCGCCCTCTCTTCCATCTCCTTGCGGAGGGAGCCCTCGCCGAGGACGAGAAGGACGACGTCCAAATCCTGGAGCAGGGCGAGGACGTCCAGGAGGAAGAGGGGGTTCTTCTGCCGTTCCAGGCGTCCGACGAATCCAAGGACCAGCTTCGAATCGATTCCCAGTTCCTGACGGATCTTCTTCCTTTCTTCCTCCTGGAAGGAGAAGGAGCCTTTGGGGAAGGCGTTGGGAAGGAGGAAGACGTCCTCTTCGGGAATCCATTTTCCGAACTGGAACCTCCCGGCCTCCCGGGAGCAGCAGAAATAGTCGTTGCATTCCTGGAGGGTCAGGCGGCGGAAGACCTTCTTGAGGAGGTTCCTCATCCCTTCGCCGGGCGAGGTCGTGGTATGCGAGTGGGCGATGCGGACGGGGACGCCGGCCTTCTGCGCCGCCCGAAGAGGCGCGAAGGAGACCGTCGAGAGGTTGGCGTGGACGATGTCGACCTTCTCCGCCCGGAAGATCTCCTCGAGCCTTCTCTGATAGGTGAGGTAATGTCTGTAAGGAGGGATGAGGAAGATCTTTCCGCCGAACGAGGAGACCACTTCGCGGTTGAGGACCTTGCACTCGTTCTCGATCAGGATCAGCCATTCGACTTCCGGTCCGATTGCCTGGCAATAGTTGCGGACGACGACTTCCACGCCACCGTCGGCGCCCTTTGTCAGGACCTGGGCAATCTTGAGTTTCTTCATCTTTTCTTGCGGTCCTTTCGATAGCGCGGGTAGGAAGGAAGTTTCCTTCTCTGGACGAGGTTGTAGAGGTCGGCGACGAAGGCCTCTCCCAAGAGGAGTCGTGTCGTCTTCTTGACGGCGTTTCGGAAGGGATGGCCCTTGTACCAGGAACCGGCGGGATAGTGCCGGGTGTAGCCCCCTTCGTATCCTCGATACCAGGCTGTGTTCTTTTCGAAGTAGTAGCGGGGATAGAGATGGACGCCGTCCTTCGTGACGAATTCGCGGCCGTCGAGAAGGAAAGACGGGTCTTCCATGAGGAGGGCAGTCACGACGTCGTTGTTGACGGGGAACCTTCCGGTCCGGCCATATTCCTCCTCGATCCGGCGGAGGAACGTCATTGCCAGGGGGAAGCCGGGCTCCATTCCGATCACGGCCGTGCCGATGGAGTCGTCCAGGATATAGCCGAAGAAGCAGCGGTCTTCGAGGAAGGGGGTCAGGCTCTTGAGGACGAGGACGTCCGTGTCGAGATAGATGCCGCCGTAGCGGTCGAGGACCCTCAGGCGGACTTCGTCGCTGGCAAAGCCGTACTTCCCCGCTTCCGAGGCCTTGAGGAAGTAGTCGGAAAGGGGAGAGAATTCCTTCTCGTAGCTCTCCTGGTCCCAGAGGCGGTATTGATATCCTTCCCTTTCGAAAAGTTCCTTCGCCCGGTGCATGTATTCCCTTTGGTCGTCCGGGATCCTTTCCTTGTCTCCCAGCCAGACCTGATGGATGATCTTCGGTATCATAGCGAAACCTCCTTTGGTGAGAATCCCGTCCGCTCGCAGAGGCGCAGGAGGGTCAGGGTCCCTCCCCTTTCCCGGGAGAGGACAAGGAAGTAGATGAGCCCCACGTAGGAGGCGTTGAAGTTTGTCGCGAGGAAGCTCTCGCTCATCGACCCGATCATCAGCATCAGGAAGGAGAGGGCGATGCTGCGATAGAGCGAGGAAGGAACTTTCCTTGCCAGGACGAAGAAGCCGAGGAAGGAGAGGGCGAAGAGGAAGAACAGGGCCAGGATTGTCCTTCGGTAGATGTCGACCAGGAAGAGATTGTCGAGATAGTAGCCGGCAAGGCTCGGATCGTCTTCGACCGAGGAGAGGACCGGAAGACGGTTCTCGATATAGTAGCGGAAGAGGGCGGGCCTTCCGCTCAGGAGATGATTGACGGGGCCTTCGCTGAAGCAGAGCCCGAGCAGGAAAGAGGCGAGGGTGCAGAGGATGGGAAGCAGGGCGAAGAAGAGCCATCCCTTCTTTCTCTTCGTCAACCAGATGGCGGGGAAGTAGCAGAGGGCGAAAAGGAGGAAGGTGAAGACCATGGTCCTCGACTTCGTGAAAAGGTAGAGGGTGGCGATCGTCACGGAGAAGAGAACGATGCCCCTTCGGTCCAGCCGGCCGTAGCCGCAGAGGTAGAGGGCCAGAAGCAGCATCACCAGCGTTCCCGGAGTGTTCGGCGAGGAGAATCCGAGTCCGTAGCGGTTTTCCAGGAAGGAACCATGGAGGGTGTTGTACTGAGCGTTGATGCCGAAGGCAAAGCAGACGAAACAGGTGAAGAGCAAGGCGGCAAAGCCAATCCAGAACGCACGGCGCATGCTCTTCCGATAGCCGAGCCGATAGATGCTTGCGGCGAAGAAGACGCAATACGGGATTCCCGACTCGCCCAGGACGAGCAGGACAAGGGAGAGCAGGTAGAGGAAGGCGAAGGAAAGAGAGGCCTTCCGGCTGGGGCGTGCCCCTGACAGGGAGAAGAGGGAAAGGATCATCAGGAGGCCCAGATAGAGGGTGAACCTGCCCGGGATGAAGCCGAGGAAGGGATCGATGAACTTGAAGAGGACCGCGAAGGCGAAGACGAACGTCCGGAAAAGGGTCCATTCCCGCGAAGGAAGGAGGACGAAGACCTTCGATGCCTTCTCGTCCAAGAAGATCCTGTCCATCAGGCCTTCCTCCTGTGAAGCAGGGAGCGGATTTTGTTCCAGACAAGGCGGACGTTGTTGACGACAAGCGTTTCCCGGAAGAGGAGGAGCAGGAGTCCATAGGTCAGGCCGCCGAGGACGATCATCAGGATGGAGACGAAGAGTCCGGAGAGGCGCGAGGAAAGGAGCTGGGAGACGAAGAAGCAGACGAGGAACATCAGCAGACTGGCGTCGAAGCTTTTCCAGAATGCATCTCCAGCCGTGAAGAAGCGGAAATCCTTGTGGGCAAAGCCGAGATACAGGGCGACGAGCAGCAAATCCGTCAGACTCGATGCCAGGGCCGTTCCGACAGCCGAGAAATAGGTCGTCAGGAGATAAGTCGCAAGGAGATTGAAAGCCATTCCAATTACGAGGAAAACAGATGTTATCGAGACCTTTCCGTTTGGAAGATAGTAGATGGAGATGACGATGTTATAAATCGGTTGGAGCAAGATCTTTGGTGCCAAGAACGTGACGAGGGGGATGGAGGAGGCGAAGGCGTCGCCGAAGAAGGCGGGAGTGAAGAAGGGATTGACGGCGAGGATGCCGAAGAAGGCCGGCAGGGCCAGGACGAGGTAGAGCTCGTTGATCTTCGCCGTGAGGTGACGGATGGCCTTTTCGTCCTTCTGTTCGTAAAGATAGGACATACGGGAAAGGAGGACGGCATTGACCGAGGCAATCACGGCCGTCACGATCGAGACGAGCTTGTCGGCGGATTCGTAGTATCCGCTGATGTCCGGTTCGACGACCAGGCTTCCCAAGAGCGTCTTGGAGAGCAAGGGGGATAGGGTCATGGCAATCGTCGGGACGAAGAAGGCGAGGGACTGGCGCAGATGGAGAAAGACGTTTCGCCAGGAGACGGGGGCCTTGGCAACGTTTCGAGGAAGGATCAACAGGGTGCTTGCCGCCGAGACGACAGAGCAGACCGTCATGACGATGACGTAGTTCATGTAGTCGGTGGATTGGCGCACGAAGAGGAAGATCAAGGCGATGTTGAGAACCTTGATGAAGATGTTCCGATAGCAGAGGCTGCTGAAGTTCTCGAGGCCCTGGAAGATGAAGGTGACGTCCGCGGCGTTGAAGAGAATCAGCAGGCCGAAGACAAGGTAGACCTCCAGCGTATTGAGGGGATAGCCAGGAGACACGAGGACGCCTCCGAAGAGCAGGGCAAGATAGAGGAGGAGGACGACGCCGGTCAGCAGGCCCTTTCCGATGAGCATCTCCCAGATGATGGAACTGTACTTCTTCCTGTCGTCCCGGCACTTCGAGATGGCAATCGTTCCATAATTGGCAAAGCCCAGTCCGGCAGCCAGGCAAAAGTAGGAAACGATGGAGTTTCCGTAGGAGTACGATCCCTGGCCGGCGGGGAGCAGGACGCGCGCAACGTAGGGAGAGACGATGAAGGGCGTGATCAGGACAAGGACCTGATAGACCACGTTGAAGATCAGGTTCGCCTTGAGGTTCCTTGTCGTTCTAGTCTTTGTCATCGGGAGGAGTTTTCTTTCCTTTCGGGCAGTTCCTTGGCCTTGCCCAGGAAACCTTTCTTGAAATCCTTCTTTGCTTCACGGATGGCAAGGCGACTCAAGGCAAGGCTCTTCTCACGGAAAGCGTACATCTTGATCCACAGCTTCAGTCGGGCCTTGGCATAGAGAGACGGGCGGTGGTGCTTCCGTCGAAGGTAGAGCGCCCCTCGGACCAGGTAGTACTTCCGGAGAGGAGAATAGCTGGAATAGGTGATCTTCTTCCAGAGGAGGCGGACGGTCCTCGGGGTTCCCGGACGATGGTCCAGGACGATGTCGTCGACCTGGAGAATCCTCAGCCCCTTTTTCTTAAGGCGCATGCAGTAGTCGACGTCGACCCATTCCAGGAAAAGATTCTCGTCGAAGAAACCGATTTCATCGATAGCCTTGGAAGAGAGGAAGGTTCCTGAGGTCTGGGCAAAGGAAACCTCCGTCGTGCCTTTCCCTTCCACAGCCTTCTCCTTGAACGTGCTGTATCGGGGACAGAGCAGGGCGACGTCATCGCTTGCGACCTTCAGATATCGCTCCAAGGGATTCGAAAGGAAGGTACTGTCCTGATTCATGAAGAGAATCCAGTCAGCATTTTTCAGCCGTGAAAGCCGAATGCCTTCGTTGTAAGCTTGGGAAAGACCGGTATTTCGTCCGAAGGCATGGTAGTGGACGTTGGGAAAGCGTGCAAGCTCAGAGACGAGTTCGGCGTCGCTTTCCTCGGAGTTGTCCAGGACGAAGACGGCATCGAGGCCTCGGACATAGGAGGAGAGGCTTGCGAGGAATTCCTCCCTATCGGGGCGATAGAGGACGACTACGGCAGTGACAATCATCGGGATAGCTCCTTTGCGGTCGGCAGTAGACAAAGAACAATATGCTATATTATAGGTCTGAATCAAGGAGCCACAAATTCTATGGAAGAAAAGAACAACGAAAAGGTGATCGTGATCCAGGAAGGGGAGAACACTCGGAAGAGGTTCACCTGGAGCGACTATTGCCACCAGGTCAACGTCTTCAAGTACTGGATTCTCGGAATCAGCCTTGTCTTTGCCATCGTCGGATATCTCATCCTCTCCCTCTACTGGAATCCACGCCGTGAGACCTCGACGTCGCAGGTGGAGCTCAACCTTCCGGTGGAGGCGATCTACAACGAAGACGGGAAGCTGCAGGAAATCGCCTATCTCGACGGTAGTCCCTACTCGCTTTATGACATCATCTCCCGCTCCAACATCGAGGAGGTCGTCCAGGAAAGCGTGGATGCTGAAGGAAACCCGCTTTTTTCGATTGATGTCGATCGGTTCGTCCGCGAGAACGGCATCGCCATCCAGTATGCCAACGACAGCGCCGGCAGCGTGACCTCTCCCGACGACTTCTCCTACGTCCTCACGATTCAGAACGAATACATTGGCGACAGCGAAGCGGTCTCCCTCTTCGTCGATGCCTTGATTCAGAACGTCATCGACCGCGCCTCCCAGGCCATCCCCAACGAGCTTCTGCCCGATACCCTTCCCCAGGACGTCTCTTCCATGGAAGCCTACGCGCTCTTGAGCCGGATGCAAGAACAGTACGAAAAGATCGACGAAGTGTACGTGACCCTTCTTCAGGAGTTCGGCTCTTCGGCGAGCGTCGCCTTGAATGGAACGTCGTCGTCCCTTTCAAGCCTCTATCAGGACTTCCTCCTCTCCTATTCCGCTTCCTCAAGCGGCAGCCTTTTCGTCTCGCTGTCGGACGAGCTGATTGCCAACGGCTACGTCCGCTTCGAGTCGGGCCAGGAAGGGCAGCGGATCCAAGAGTTGCAGACCCTGGGCAGCAGCCTTTCCTATCGCCTGAGCAACGTCAACCGTCAGATCGAGGGCGTTCAGCAGGCCATCACTTCCCTGAGCTCGCTCATCGGCCCGGACTCGGCGCCTACATCCGAAATCCAGAACTACTACCTGGAGCTGATCCAGCAGTTGAATGACCTCCTTGCCCAGCAGCAGTCGATTCAGAGCGAGCTGACGATCCTGGGCTATCAGGTCGACGATGCGGGCGACGTCACCCTCCCGGACTATGATTCGATTGCGCTGGAGGATTACGGAGCCATCCAGCATCTTCAGGCCCTCCAGGCCTCTGAGGACCAGGGAGACTGGTTGGAAAAGAATACGTCCTTCTTCCAGCAGGTCGATGCCTTGGTTCCGGCGCTGCGATCGGACGTCGACAAGGTCAACGAGGTCTATCGTTCCCTCTATCAGAACCGTCAGGCCTCTGTCGTCTATGTCTATCCCGGCCGCGTTTCGACGACGGGCGGAATCAACGCCTTCCTGGGTGCTGCCTTAGGCCTGGTCCTGGGCTACCTCGTCTCTTCCATCGCCTTGGCGGCCTTCGGGTACATCAAGGGCCGGAAGAAGGAGGAGCTCGTCCCGGCCGAGGGAACCTCCCTTCCTGCTGCGGCTCAAGCCGAGGCCTTGGAATCGGAGGACGGAAAGGAAACGGAAGCATCCTCTGCCAAGACCGAAGAAGTCCCTTCAGAAGAAAAGGAAGGAGAATGAAGACGGGGCCGCAGGAAACTGCGGCCTTTTTCTTCCTTCGCAGGAGAAAAGAGGCTATACTGAACAAAGCGACTCGTCTGAGTGCTAAACCTTCCTTGCCTTGAGGTATCGCTTTATGGAACTCGCAGCCGTCATTGTCAATTTCAACGACTCGGTGCGCGCTTGCCAGCTGGCCAAGACGCTTTCGGATTTCCGAATCTTTCAGGAGATCGTCCTCGTCGACAACGGGTCGAGGAAGGAAGAGCGCGAGAAGATCGTCCCGATCGAAGGCGTGACCTTCCTCTTCCGGGAGAAGAACGGCGGCTTCGGCGTCGGAAACAACGCCGGACTGCGCCATCTGCGAAAGAACCCTCCCCGGGTCGTCCTGACGATCAACCCGGACATCGTTCCCGACCGTCAGTCCTGCCTGGACTGCTATCGTTTCCTCCTCGACCACGAGGAGATCGCCGCCTGCTCCACCCTGATGACGCAGAAGGGAAAGGTGACGCGGAACTATTACGACATTCCGACCTTCGCCTCGACGATGGCAGGGGATCACAACTTCTCTTCCAAGATCCGGTCCCGAAAGGACTACGAAGGATACTTCACCTGCGGGTTCGTCCGAGAATCCTTCTGCTTCTTCCGCTACGACCTCTTCGCGAAGATCGGCTTCTTCGACGAGAACATCTTCCTTTACAACGAGGGGGCGAGCACCGCCCTCCGCTTCGAACGGATGGGCTATCGCGAGGCGATCGTCCTCAACGGGAGAAGCGTCGAGCATCGCCATCGGGGGCGGTTGATCACGCACAAGGGCTTCCGGCTCCTCAAGCAGAGCCGGTCCTATTTCCTTCGCGTCTATCGAAACGAACCGGAGTGGAAGATTCGGCTTTTCAACCTCTGGTGGGTCAACGTCCTGCCTTGAAAAAAAGGGCGCTCCTAGTCGGGAGCGCCTTTTTCAGAGGATCAGGTTGTCGGAAAGCTTCTTCTCCAGTAGGTGCCTTGCCAGGCGGTAGAGGGGATAGACGAGGGCGAGGAAGACGAGGAAGGCGGAGAGGGGAGCGAGGAACGGAAGCGAGGGAACGAAGAGGAGGAGCGGGACTTCCACGACCAAGGCGGCGACGGGAAGGAAGAAGAGGATCAGGGAAGAGAGGGTCGGCCCGATGCCCCTTCTCATCAGCTCCCAAGCGTTGTCGAAGGAGAACTGGGCGAAGCGGATTCCAAGGCAGAGGGAGATGAGGTTGGCGACGAGGCAGAAGGAGACCAGGGAAAGGCCCGAGAAGACCAGGGAAAGGGCGTCCAAGCGCAGGACGAATCCATAGGAGAAGAGAAGGACGAACCCCGTCAGGACGGAGAGGACGGTTCCGGGAACGAGCTTGGCCAAGAGGAAGGAACGTCTTCGGAAGGGGGCCGAGCAGAGGGTGAGGATTCCGGTCCCTTCCAGCGAGAAGGAGACGTAGCTGAACGTCGGCTGGTAGAGGGCGAAGTAGAGCGTCGACAGGAAGACCAGGAGGGCCAGGGAGGAAGGCATGTCGGCGAAGACGTCCGAGGCCGCAAGGGAGGCGAGGGTGATGACCATGGAGAAGAAGACGATCAAGGTGGCCGAGAGGGCGTTGACGACCAGGCCCGTCCGCCCTCGATAGTTGGAGAGTTCCCTCTTCATGACGAACAGCAGGGGATGGCGGGACTGGAAGGCGAACTCCCGCTCCAAGGCATCGGCACGGGACTTCTTCTTCCTCTTCCTTTTTCCCTCCAGCAGCCGGTTGCGGTCGTAGAGGAGGCTGCCTCCGAAGAAGGCGGCCAGGAAAAGGAGAACGCAGATCAGGTAGGAGAGGAGGGTCCAGAGCCAGGAGAGGGGAGTGGCAAGAAGCAGGGAAGAGGGAAGGAAGGAAATCCAGGAAAGGGCCGGGGCAAAGGAAAGGATTCCCTGCAGGCTGGAAAGGGTGCTCTCCACCGATTCCAGGTTCAGGGGCAGGAAGGTCTGGACAAGCAGGGGCAGGACGGATGCGAGGGCGAAGGCGATGGAGAGTGTCGTCGACGTCGACTGCTTGGCCTTTTTGCCAAGGAAGGCATAGATCAGGTTGACGAAGAGGAAGGCCGCCGAGAAAAGGCCGACCGTCAGGAAGAGGGACAGGAAGAAGAGGGTTGCCGTCACGCCTCCGTCCAGGTGCAGGGCGATCGGAAGCCCGACCAGGGGAATGACGAGGCAGAAGAAGGTCGATGAATAGGAATAGACAAAAGAAATCAGAAATCTTGCGAGGAAAAGCTTTTTGCTTTTGATGGGGAGTGGAAGGAAAGCCTCTTCTTTGATGAGAAAGAAATTGTTGATGATATGAGAGCAGTTCATCAAAAAGGAATACAGCAGGATGAAGGCCATGGAAAAGAGGAAGTTCTCGGCGACCATGCTGCTCTCGACGCCGAGGGCGAGCAGGGAAAGGCTGTCGGAAAGGGGCGTCGCGCCGAAGGCGATGCCGAGGATGATTCCGCTCAGGAGGGTCGGAAGGATCGTCGTCCTGCGCACCGTCTTCTTCCCGTTCCGCTTGCGGACGACAGTCGAGGAGTTGGCCCGCATGGCCTGGATCAGGAGAAAGAAGTCCTTCATTGCCTTGTCAGCTCCAGGAAGAGCGTCTCGAGGGAGGAGTTCTCCTCCTTCCGCATCGCCCTCAGTTCCTCGAGCGTTCCGCTGAAGAGCAGCCTTCCCTTGTTGATGATGCCGATGTGGGTGCAGAGCTTCTCCGCGACGTCGAGGATGTGGGTGGAGAGCAGGATGCACTTCCCTTTGAGGACGTGTTCCATGAAAAGGCTTTTCACCACGAAGGCGGATTCCGGATCCAGGCCCGTCAGAGGTTCGTCGAGGATCAGGACGTCGGGATCGTGCAGCAAGGCGCCGATGAGGAAGATCTTCTGTCTCATGCCGTGGGAATAGGTCAGGATATATTCGTCCAGGTTCTCCTCCATGTTGAGCTTCTTCGCCAGTTCCTTGGCCCGGGCGATGGCAATCTCCTCCGGGACATGGTAAAGCGACGCGACGAAGGCAAGATACGTTTTTCCCTTCATTCCCAGGAACATGTCGGGACTATCGGGAATGAAGGCGAATTTCATCTTGGCCTTTTCGGAATCCTCTCGGACGGAGATGTCGTCATAAAAAACATTTCCCGAATCCGGCCGAAGGATGCCGACCATCATCTTCAGCGTTGTCGATTTGCCGGCACCATTGGGGCCAAGCAATCCGAAAATCGATCCGTTCGGAATGTCGAGCGAAAGGGAGTCGACGGCGACCTGTTCGCCGAATTTCTTTGTCAAATCAGAGATCTTGACCACGGAGAGCCTCCTTTTCGAAGTCGACCTCGTCTCCTTCGCCGATCGTCCTGTGGACGCGGCAAGGGCTTCCAAAGGCGAGGGAATGGGGCGGTATGTCCTTGGTGACGACGCTTCCCGCTCCGATTACGGATCCCTCGTGGATCGTCACGCCAGGAAGGACGACGACGTTGGCGGCAAGCCAGCAGTTCCTTTCGATGACGATGGGCCGCGCCCTCTCCTGGTCTGTCCACGTTCCGTCCGCCTTGGGATACGCATTGCGATCTTCAAAGCGCAGGGGATGGAGGGGCGTCATCAGGGAGACGTTCGGACCGACGAAGACGTCGTCGCCGATGACGACGGGGGCGCAGTCCAGGACCGTGAAGTTGAAGTTGGCGAAGAAGTTCTTTCCGATGGTCGTGTTCTCGCCATAGTCGAATTGGATCGGGCCGAGGAGAACCGCGCTCTCGTGGGCATGGGGGAGGAGCATCTTGAGGATTCTCTTTCGCTCGGGAACCATGTATTCGTCCGTCTCGTTGTATTGGCGCGACAGGACGTGGGCGCGCATCCTTTTGGCCACGAGGACTTCGTCGCCCGGGTCATAGTAGAGGCCTTCTTTCATCTTCTCTTCTTCGGTCATGCGAACGCCTCCTTTCCACCTCGAAGAGAATAAGATACCCTCGCAAAGAAAGCAACAGGAGAGAGGGGGCTTTTCCCTCTTGCATTATTCCTCTTCCTTCCTTATAATTTCTTTTGCTCCGTTTGGCTGTGTAGCTCAGTTGGTAGAGCAGCCGGTTCATACCCGGTATGTCGAGAGTTCGACCCTCCCCACAGCCACCAAAATGGATCAATAGCTCAATTGGTTAGAGTACGCGGCCCATAACCGCGGCGGTGCAGGTTCAAGTCCTGCTTGATCCACCATTGAGCTTCGCGGCCCGGCGACGGGCTTTTTTTCTGCAAGAACGCTCCCTTTTGGCTACAATAATGGAAATGGAAAAACAAAGAATACAGAAGATCCTCTCCTCCCTCGGATATTGCTCGAGGAGAAAGGCGGAGGAGCTCGTCCTCCAGGGGCGGGTGAAGGTCAACGGCGAGGTCGTTCCGACGGGCTTTTCCTGCACGCCTGTCGACGCCATCGAAGTCGACGGGATCCCTGTCCACGGAAAGGGGGACGAACATCGCTACTTGCTGTTGAACAAGCCGCGCGGCTATGTCTGCACCTTGAACGATCCCCAGGGGAGGAAGACCGTTCTCGACCTGATCCCCAAGGAATACGGGAGGCTCTTTCCCGTCGGTCGCCTCGACATGGATTCCTCCGGACTCCTCCTCCTGACGGACGACGGAGAATTCTCGAACCTGATCATGCATCCGTCCACCTCGCCGGAAAAGGAATACGTCGTCAAGGTCCTGGGCGGCCTTCAGGGGGATGAGGTCGCCAAGGTCGAGGCCGGACTCTACATCGTCCGGGAAGGATACCGCGCCGCCCCAGCCCGGATGGAGGTCCTCCAGGAAGAGGAAGACAGCGTCGTCTTTTCCGTCGTCCTGCACGAGGGAAAGAAGAGGGAAGTCCGTCGGATGATGCAGACCCTCGGCCATCAGGTCCTGACGCTCAACCGCGTCCGCATCGGAAACCTTGTCCTTGGCCGCGTCCCTCTTGGCGGCTACCGCCTGCTCAGCGCCGAGGAAGTCGACGACCTGAGGAGGATCTGCCAGGAAAACCGGATCCATAAGAAAAAACCGTTCGAACCGAGTCCCAATGAGGATTCCTCGTCGCTTTGAGCCGGGATTCGGACGCTCCGATGGCGTCGGAGACGAATGGCCAAGAAAAAAAGGCTCCCTCTTCGGGAGCCGAGAAGCTCATTCGTGAGAGATGGCGCCGACGGGGCAGGAGAGGATGCACTCCTCGATGCCGTGCTCGTCTTCCGGCTGCGCAATGACGTGGGCCCTCATGCCCTCTCCCTGGTCTTCCAGGGCGAAGACGTCCGGCCTCATCCCGGCGCAGGCTCCGCAGCCGATGCAGGCTTCGGAATCGATGCGAATCTTTTTTGCCATACGAACCTCCAGGAACAAGAATATTGTAAGCCCATTCAGGGAGGTGTCAAGCGGGAAACGAAAAACCGGCCTCCGAGGAGGCCGGCATCGTCTCAGGCTTACTCCGAAACCGTGATGGCGCCGACAGGGCAGCTGGCGGCGACCGTCTCGACATCGTCGCCCTCGGCGGGCTGGGCGATGACTTCCGCCTTGCCTTCGTCGGTCATTCCGAAGACCGAAGCAAGAGTCGCGTTGCAAAGGCCGCAGCCGATGCAGGCGTCGCTGTTGATCTCAACTTTCTTAGCCATGGTTCAATACCTCCAGGAACAAGAGTATTGTATTCTTTGTCCCCTCTAGATGCAAGTTTCCGCTCGTTTCTCCGGAAATGAGTTGACAGAAGGAAGGGCAAGGCTTAAAATGTCCCTTGCTTGAAATGGGTCTTTAGCTCAGTTGGTTAGAGCGTGCGCTTGATAAGCGCAAGGTCGGTAGTTCAAGCCTACTAAGACCCACCATGGAAACGAAGGAGTCCGGGAAACCGGACTTTTTTTCGTTTTTGCGTCGTCTTTGCTTCCTTTTCCTGCCCTTTGTGCTATTCTAGGACATCATGAGACTGGATAAGTACCTGAAGGTCAGCCGCCTGATCAAGAGGCGGGAAGCGGCCAAGGAATTCATCGAGAAGGGATTCGTCCTCGTCAACGGCAAGATGGCCAAGCCGAGCACGGAAGTCCGTCTGGGGGACGTGATCGACATCCGTTCCCCGCTCGGAAAGAGCGTGCGGGCGAAGGTCCTCGAGATTCGCAGCGTCTCCACGATCCAGAACGCCTCGGAGATGTACGAGCTTCTTTCATGAGGGATCTTCTTTCGGACGAATCCTTTCTTCGGCGCCGGCATCTGCTGGCCTTTTCGGGCGGTCCGGATTCCGTCTATCTTCTGGAGAGGCTGGCGGCCCTCTATCAGGAAGACCTCCCTCGCCATGTCGAGCTGGCCTACGTCGACTATCACGACTCTCCTTTCGTGGAGGAGGAAGAGAGGATCGTCCTTCACTATCAAAGGAGATACGGGCTCTCGCTCCATCGAAAGGATGTCCGCTATGTCGAGGAGAAAGGGAACTTCGAGGACTGGGCGCGCCAGGAGCGGTATCGTTTCTTCGCGGAAATCTGCTCACGCCTTTTTCTCGATGACGTCCTGACGGCCCATCACCAGGACGATGCCATCGAGACCTACCTGCTTCAGAAGGAACGGAACAATCTTCCTCGGCGATACGGCCTTGCCGAGGAGAGCCGCATCTTCGGCGTTCTTGTGGTCCGCCCTCTCCTCTTTGTGACCAAAGAGGCAATCTATCGCTTTCTGAAGGAGAGGAGCCTTCCTTTCTACGAGGACTGCACGAATCACGACGACCACACCAGGAGGAATGGCCTCCGCCGTCCTTGGACGACTCAGGAGAGGGAACGGTTCGAAAGGGAAATCGATTTTCGGAATGGGGAGGTCGACCGTCTTTCCTCGCAGTTTGCTACGCTTTCGAAGACAATCCCTTTTTCCTTCTATGACTCCCTGACGGAGGAAGGAAGGAAGAGGCTCCTCTTCTTCCTTCTGCAAAAGGAGGAGAAGCTTTCCGTGGAGAAGAGGGAAGCGAAGGCGCGCGAGGTCCACGAATTTCTCAAAAGACATGAAAACGGCGTCTTAAAAATTGAACAAAAGAACATTTATCGAACAAAAAATTCGTTCTTTTTTTCTTATCCGCTCACATCAAACGAATACGAATTGGATGTTACAGGCCCAGGGGTCTACCAGACACCTCTCTTCCGCCTTGAGGTTCACCGGCCGGAAGAGTTCCGCCTCTCCTCCTTTCCCTTCGTCGTCCGCAACGCCCGCAAGGGCGATCAGGTGGAGTCCGGCCTTCTGACGAAGGACGTCTCCCTCTTCCTGCGTCGACAGAAGGTGCCCTTCTATTATCGGGAGGGCTATCCCGTCTTTCTCAAGGAGGGGAAGATCCTCTTCGTCCCTTTCTATTCCGATGTCCGGGACGGAAAGGTCCCTCTCACTTTTCTTTGGCCGTGAAGAGTCCCCGAAGCGTCATCTCCAGGATCTTGTCCATGTCCATCGAGAGGGGATACTTTCCGACGTCCCTGTAGTCGATGAAGAAGACCTCCCCTTCCTTCGAAGGGCGAAGCGTTCCGCTGTATTCCTTCGTTCGATAGAGGAAGGCCAGATAGTGGTCGACGTCGGGAAAGTCCCATTCGAGGACGCCGCAGAGCTCCAGCCTTCCTAGGGTCAGGTTCGTCTCCTCCTTCATCTCGCGGCGGACGCTTTCCTCCAGATGCTCCCCCTTTTCGACATGGCCGCCCGGAAGGGTGAGGCCAGGCCAATCCTTCTTCCTTCGCATCTGGACGAGGATCTGTCCGTCTTCGCGATAGACCAGGCACATATTGCAGAGGATGTCGGACGACTTGGAATGGGACATGTCTTTTTCTCGCTTTTTCCGTCCCATAGTTTAGAATAGACCTATGAAGAAAAAAAGGCTCTTCCTTCCGCTTTTCCTCCTGCTTTCCTCCTGCGATGCCCCCGTTCGGGAATACCGGCGATATTTCTCGACGATGACGGTCCCTTCCTTTGCCCTGCCCTTCGGAGCCATCGACGAAAGGGAGATGATCAACCGTTATGACGAGGAAGGGACGGACGCCTTCTTCTGCAACCTCTACATCCTGCGGTCCTCCCGCGACGTCCGGGAATTTCTCCAGGTTCCGGGCCTGAGCTACACGGCCGAGGACGAAAAGCGCCTCGAGGACCTCTCCGGCGACCGGATGGCCCTCCTCTGCCTCTATCAAGTCCCTCCCTTCTACGCCCCTTACCTTCGCTACAGCATCCAGACGATGGACGAGGAGGGGAACCTCATCGCCGTGACGGACAATTTCTTTTCGTTGGCCCCACGTCCGGAAATCAACTACCTCTTCCTGGACCTGATTCCCTCCCAAAGGGAGACGGCGATGGTCTCCGGCGCCCTCTATGTCTTCGACGAGAGCCGAGGGGAAAATCTCGATCCCGACACGATTCGCGTCTTTTTATCTATATATAATTGAGCGATCGCTGGCTCTCGACGAGGGGGGGACGGAAGCGGCCGCAAGCAATTTCATTCCCGGTCGGAAGAAAACGCCCTTTCCTCGTGCAGGGTGTCGATAAGCCGTTGAAAAAGACGCAAAAAATCAAAAAAGTTCTCCGTCCATCCCTTGCAATGTAAGCGCATACGCTCTATAATGCCAATCAATAGTTATCGCCTTGGTCACACGTCTGCTGTCATTGAGGCCCTAGCTATTCAAACGAAATGGAAATTAAGGAGGAAACATGAAAAAGAATTTAATTTCCTTGGCCGTGTTAGGCTTCGTTGGTCTGTCCCTCGTCTCCTGCGATACGACGGGTGAAGAGTGGAGCTGGGATTCCGCCCTTGCGGACGGCGAACTCGGCTATGTCATCCTCGTCGGCGAAGACGGCAACCCGGAGGCGGAAGATCGTACCGCGGGCTGCATCGCTGCCATGAACGAAATTGCCACTCAGGGCAACTTCAAGGCCACCGAGCTGACTCGTATGACCTGCATCGACACCAACGGCAACTCCTGGAACGACTCCGTCGCCAAGAGCACCGTCGAGACCTGGGTCACGCAGTATGCTGGACGTCTTGACTTCATCATCTCCAACAACGATGGTATGGCGATTGCCGCTCAGAGCGCCACGGGATTGGCGGCTGGCACTCCGATCATCGGCTTCGACGCCCTCGGCGCGGCCTGCGACATGATTAAGGCTGGCACGCTCGCTGGCTCCGTCTCGCAGAACGGCGACGATCAGGCCCTCGCGGTCGCGACGGTTCTGACCAACATGCTCGCCGGCAGCGAAACGGTCATCGATGCGAACTACGGCGGCCGTGCGACGCTTGATCTCGATCAGCTCGATGAGCACATCGTCTCCACGCAGCTCTCTGCCGTCACGGCGGCGAACGCGGACTCTCTGAGGCCTGGCAACTATCAGACCGTTGAGGCGAATCCGGCTGCGCAGGGCAAGAAGATGCTCGTCGCCTACTATTCCGAGAACGACAACTTCATCAAGGAAACCTATCAGGAAGCCCTTCCTCACTATGCGGAAGCCCTCGGCTACACGGTTACCGAGATCGCTGGTGACGGAACCAACGACACGGCTCTCCTCGAGGCTGTCGATGCTCAGGTCAAGGAAACGGACTATGACGTCGTCGCTCTGAACATCATCACGCACTCCAACTATGGGGCCTACGTCGAAGCCGTCGAGACCGCTCTCGGCGCGGACACCCCGATCGTCTTCTTCAACCGTCAGCCGAAGAAGACGGACAACTCGGCTGTTGCCGATCTCTCCGGCGAAGAGAACATCTACTTCGTTGGTTCGAGCTCTGTCGGTCAGGGAACTGCCCAGGGCCAGATCATCAAGGATTGGTACGCCGCGATCACGGCTGAGTAAACAATTCGTCCATTGACTAGTAAGAGGGGCATCGGCACAGTCTGCTGATGCCCTTCTTTTTCTAAACGAAGGAGCCAACATGGAAGAAAACAAGAACGAGTACATTCTGGAAATTGATGGCCTCTCAAAATCCTTCGGCAAAAACCATGTTCTGAAAGACATCAGCCTGAAAGTTCGACGCGGTTCCGTCATGGGCTTGATGGGAGAAAACGGTGCTGGAAAGTCGACGATGATGAAGTGCCTCTTTGGCATCTACGCCAAGGATGACGGAAACATCACCTTCGACGGCCGCCCCGCGAACTTCACAGGACCTAAGGATGCCTTGGAGAATGGTGTCGCCATGGTTCACCAAGAGCTGAACCAATGCCTGGACCGGACGGTCCTGGACAATATGTGGTTGGGACGGTACAAGACCAACTACGGCGTCATTGACGAAAACTACATGCTGTATGAGACGAAGGGTCTGTTCTCTTATTTGAAGATGAACGTGAACCCGAAGCAGAAGATGAGAACGATGTCCGTCTCGCAGAGACAGATGGTCGAAATCGCCCGTGCGGTCTCCTACCATTCCAAGATCATCGTCCTCGACGAGCCGACTTCTTCTCTTACGGAGCCGGAAGTCCGCAAGCTCTTCTCCATCATCAACGACCTGAAGAAGCAGGGAATCTCCTTCGTCTACATCTCGCACAAGATGGACGAAGTCTTCGAAATCTGCGACGAGGTCTCCGTCCTTCGTGACGGCGCCATGATCATGACGAAGAAGACGTCCGAGACCAACATGAACGAGCTGATCAGCGCCATGGTCGGAAGAAGCCTGGACCAGCGCTTCCCGCCGGTGGACAACACTCCTGGCGAGACGGTCCTCCAGGTCGAGAATCTCTCCACGGCGTACGCTCCGCTTCTACGAGACATCTCCTTCAGCGTCCGCAAGGGCGAGATCTTCGGTCTCTATGGCCTTGTCGGCGCCGGCCGTTCGGAGCTTCTCGAGGCTCTCTTCGGCCTGAGGACCATCAAAGCCGGAAAGATCATCTACAACGGCAAGCAGGTTCGCTTCGAATCGGCGAAGGACGCCATGAAGTACAACTTCGCCTTCGTCACCGAGGAGCGCAAGGCCAACGGCATGTTCGCCAAGTGCGACCTGATCTTCAATACCTGCATCACCAACCTGCCCAAGTACATGAGCTACGGCATCCTGGACAACGGCAAGATGAAGGAAGCGACGATTCGCGAAATCAACCAGATGCACACCAAGTGCATGGGACCGAAGGACAACATCAACGGTCTCTCCGGCGGAAACCAGCAGAAGGTCATCATCGGCAAGTGGCTGGAACGCGATCCGGATCTCCTGCTTCTGGACGAGCCGACCCGTGGTATCGACGTCGGTGCCAAGTACGAAATCTACCAGCTCATCATCAACATGGCGAAGCAGGGGAAGACATGCATCGTCGTTTCGTCCGAAATGCCGGAGATCCTCGGCATCACGAACCGCATCGCCGTCATGTCCAACCATCGCCTTGCCGGCATCGTCGAGACGAAGCAGACGAATCAGGAAGAGTTGCTGAGGCTGAGCGCCAAGTATCTGTAGAGAGGAAAATCAAATGCAAGAAGAAACAACAAGCGGTGTCCTCGTTCCGGAAGAAGAGCTTGCCAATACCATCAACAGGCAACAGGCCGAGATCGATGCGCTTCGGTTGAATGGTATCACCCGCATCGAATCCCTCCGAAACGAAATCGCCAACATCAAGAGAAACAAGCAGATCGATGACGAGACGAAGAAGGAGTTGATCGAGAAGGACAAGGCGGCCATCGAAGAAGCGAAGCAGGTCGTCGAAGCCAACAAGGAAGAGCTCCAGGCCAAGGTCAAGGAACTCATCGAGTACATCAACGTCAACTACAACGCCTACGCCAAGGCCCAGAGGGAAGAGAACAAGATGGTTCTTGCCCAGGCCAAGCAGGTCCATGACGAGGAGATCGCAAAGTTCAAGGCGGAAAAGGCCGAGGCCCTCGCCAAGGCCCAGGCGGAATGGGAAGCTAGGAAGGCCGAGATTCCTCCGGACATGGAGCCGAAGAAGGTCAAGGAGATCAAGACCGAACACGCCAACACCATCAAGGATCTCAAGGCCGTCTACGACCAGAAGATCAACGACGCCAATGTCGCCTACAACGACAAGCGTGAGGTCTACAAGGACAAGCTCCACAAGATCTACCTCGAAAAGTACGCGGCCATCGAAAGGGCCAACAACAAGAAGCTTCCGATCCTCTCCGCGGTCGAGCAGAAGCTGGAGAACTACGTCTACAACTTCGACGTCAAGAACTTCTTCCTGAAGAACGGCTTGTACATCTGCCTCGTCTTCCTCATCATCATCGCCATCATCATCTATGCGGCGGACAACGGAAGGTTCCTCTTCAACGGCACGACCATCCTGCTGATCCTCAACCAGGTCTCGCCGAGAATGTTCTTCGCCCTCGGTGTCGCGGGCTTGATCGTCCTCGCCGGTACCGACTTGTCGATCGGACGTCTCGTCGGCCTCTCCGCCGTCATGACGGGTATGCTCGTCACGACGACAGGTGAAACATCCGTTACGTTCTTCGGCGTCTCTCCGGACTTCTCGGCGATTCCGCTGGGTCTCCGCGTCATCTTCGCCTTCCTCCTCTCGATTGCCGCCTGCGTCGCGATCACCAGCCTTGCCGGCTTCTTCACGGCGAAATTCAAGATGCATCCGTTCGTCTCCACGCTCGCCACTCAGCTGATCACCTTCGGTCTCATCGCCGGTATCACGGGCAACTCCTTCACCGGCAACCCGGATCCGACGGTCAAGAACGTCATTGCTGGCAGCATCGGTGGCTTCCCCGTCATGATCATCTACGCCGTCATCGGTATCGCCGTGATGTGGTTCATCTGGAACAAGACGACATTCGGTAAGAATATGTTCGCCGTCGGCGGCAACGCGGAAGCGGCAGCCGTCTCCGGTATCTCCGTCTTCAAGGTCACCCTCCTCGTCTTCGTCCTCGCTGGTATCTACTATGGTATCGGCGGTTCCATCAACGCCGTCTACACGGGTTCTGTCCGTGCCCAGACCGGTCAGGGATACGAGACCGATGCCATCGCGGCCTGCGTTGTCGGCGGTGTCTCCTTCTCCGGCGGTGTCGGTAAGATCTCCGGTGTCGTCATCGGCGCCCTTCTCTTCCAGGCCATCACCGTCATCCTTCCTTACATCGGCATCACGGATGCGAACTACCAGCTCGCCATCAAGGGTGTCATCATCTTGGCCGCCGTCGCGCTCGACTGCGCCAAGTACCTGAAGAAGAAGTAATCGTACCTCCAATTCCATTTCATAAAAAAGGGGCTGCCCGCAAGGCAGCCTCTTTTTGTTTCGTCCCTTTTCCGTCCTTGGAAGACAGGCCTTATCTCAGGAGCGTCTGGAGCAGATCCTTCCAGCCGTCCATGTTCATCGTCGTGGAAGCGTCGATCGCCGCCTGTCCGTCGTGGAACGACAGGTGCCAGGAGGGAAGGAAGGTCCGGCTCGAAAGCTTCTCCGGATGGTGGATGTAGTTCTTGAAGAAATAGTTTCCGATGCTGGCGAAGACCCCCATCTTCTCCCGGGACTTCATCAGGTCGGCGACGGCTTCGACGAAGCCGAGGACCATCGCGAAGTCCTCCTTCTGCATGAGGACGATCCTTCCCTTGTTCTGGAAGATCTCCTCGACGGGAATGGTCTCAAAGGAGCCGACCGGGCGTTGGCAGCTGACGACCTTCTCTCCTTCCCGAAGAAACGGATTCACGACCTTCGGAAAGTCTTCCTTCGCCTCTTCCCAGGAACGGTAGAGGGCGAGGTATGCGGTCTTTCCCTCCTGCTGGGAAAGAGGCATCAGCTCCAGCTTCGCTTCCTTCCGGAGGGCACGGAAGTGCTCCTCTTCCGAAAGGAGGATCGGGGCGGAGAGGACGTCCTCGCGCTTCCGACCCTGGATGTTGTCGAAGCCTTGGAACGGAAGGAAGTCCGTTTCCGTCCCTTCGACGAGGAAGAGGAGATCCCTGTCCTCCAGGGCCATGGACTTGATCAGGAGGGTCAGGGTGCTCTTGTCCTTCACGCCGCTCCACTGGATGCCGACGGTCTTCACTTCTTCGGTTCCTCGAGGAAGGAGGAGGCCTGCTCCATCGCCGCCCGGACGCCGACGGTGGTCGTGTCCTTGTCCAGGAGGAAGATCGTCTTGGCGTAGCCCAGCAGGATCGTCCCTCCGGAAGTCATCTTGCGGTCGATTCCCGAGTGGAATCCCATCAGGACCTTCTTGAGCATCATCGAGCCGATCTTGTAGGTCACCGAACGTTCGGCGGAGTATTGGATGTATTCGTCGTAGAGGTCGATTCCGACCCGCAGGCCGCTGATGGCGGACTGGACGACGGAAGGAAGGCCCAGCAGGACGTCGCATTGGGGATTGAGGATCTCCCTTGTCGTCACCTCTCCCTTGAAGTCCGCCTCGTTCTTCAGGACGGAGAGGACTTCGAGGTCGAAGGGGGACTTCGGGATTCCGGCGACGACCAGATACTTGACCGTCGGCTTCTCGACGCCGAAGCGCTTCTCGAGGATCTTCTTGGCCTGACGGGCGTACTCGACGAAGTCCTCCGCCTTGGGCTGGCATTGGTATCCGAGGTCGCAAAGGAGCGTCATGTGCCCGGTGTAGGCGTTGGGGTAGCGGGCGGCGAAGAAGGGGGCCTTGGAGGTCGGCTGTTCGATCGTCTTCAGGGCTTCGACGACCTCTTCCTTGCCGTGGAAGGAGAGCAGGGCCGCTTCGCTGAACTTCTCCTTGTTCATCCGGTCGAAGGAGACCCGAAGGCTCGCGTCGCGGACGTTCTCGAGCATGCCGCGGATCGGCTCGTAGGTATCGACGTCGACGACGTAGAGATTGTCCTCGGGCGTCAGGGTCAACATCCCGGAGGTCTTTCCGACGACGTAGACCTCGACCTTCCTGTTCTTCTTGGCAAAGAGCTTGATGCCGGGGATCAGGGTCCCGGCCTCCTCCTTGACGGAACCGAGGTCGACAATGAGTTTCTTTCCCATGGATTGCCTCCAAAAATGAATCGCAATGGTTCTATTATAGTGGAATCCGGCCTTCCAGGACTACCTTCGAGGCACGCTTTCTATTGTTGGAACGGCAAGACGAACGTATAATGGAGCCATGAAAAAATCACGCGTTCTTCCGCTTCTTTTCCTTGCCCTCCCCCTCCTTGGCTCCTGCCAGGCGACGACCTCCTCGAGCAGCGTCTCGACCTCTGCGGACTATCAAATCCACGTCGGGGAGGACAGCCCCCTGAAGGCGGAGTTCACCTCGGACTTCGTCCTGAGCTACGACAACGAGACGATCTTCACGGCCGAGGGCATCGACGTCACCTTCGACGGCGAGCCCCTGGACCTTTCGCTCTGCTTCTTCACCTTCGACGAGGCCTCCCCTCTGGAGTATGTCATCGAGGTCGACAAGCCCATCGAGCTCAGCGTCCGGGAGGCCGACATCGACCTGCGGGTGGGATACATCCCGGAGGGCTCCGACCAGCTCTACCTCAGCAACAGCCAGTCGATCCATGCGACGAACCGTTCCGTCCTTTCGCCGTGGGTCTACGGCCTGTTCTTCCTGGGCCTGTGCCTGATCTTCGCGGGACTGACGGCCTTCAAGGCCTACATGACCAAGAAGAACGGGGCGCCGGGCGGAAGGAAAGGGAAGGAAGGGCTCCGCTCCCCCGTTCCCGAGGCGGGGGAGAAGGCTTCACCGGAGGAAACGCCTTCCACCGACGCTTCGTCCACGGAAAACTCCTCCGAGGACGTTTCTTCCGAGAAATGAAAAAAGCTTTCCCCGGACGGGGAAAGCGATTCGTCCTTGCTGGGATGACGTTCAGTCCTTGAACCACTTCGAGCGGATGTCGCTCAGGACAGAGTCGAGATCCGGCTCCTCCAGGGCGGCGATCGCGAAGAGGTAGGAAGGCATCGGCAGCGAATCCTTGGTCTCGAAGGTGATGTTCTCTCCGATCGTCGGATTCTCGTAGTCGCGAAGGATGTAGTAGTCCCTTCCGTTGACAAGGACAAGCGTCTTGCGGCCGTTGACGGCCAAGACCGAACCCGTCAGTTTTTCTTCCATGCGTCTTTCCTCCTAGGTACTTGTCTCCATTATAAGCGAAGACAGGGGAAGAAAGCACACATTTCTTCTTGGTCGGAAGCTTCCCCGGCCGTCGAGGGACGAGAGACTTCGCTACCGAGTCTCCTCCTTTTGATTTATAATAGAGGGGTATGAAATCCCCACATGAGATGCCATCCCTGGAAAGACGGGGAAAAAAGGTCCTGCTCTCCTCCCTGGTCAAGCTCCTCGCTCTCTCGCTCGTCGTCGACGCCGACGGCGGAATCTCCGAGGAGGAAGCGTCGGAGAAGGAAGAGCACTGTTACCAGGCCATCCTCTATCTCTTCCCCCTCCTGGAGGCCTGTTCCAAGGATTCCATGCAGTCGGTCCTGCTTTCCGCCCCGTTTCTCTCGGAAGAGGAAGTCGAGAGGCTGACCTCCCTGCTCTATGGCGAGGAGGCGTTCGACCTTCGAAGGCTGGCCCTCCTGCTGAGGACGGTGGGAGACCTTGACGAAATCGCCGATGGAATGGAAAGTTACGGGCAGGAATGCTACCTCGTCCAAGAGGAAGACGAAGGCGACTTTCGTCCTTCCCTTGAAACGATGGACGACGAGGAAGTCCTTTCGGAGCTGAGGACGACGGCCGAGAGGAAGAAGGAAGACGACGAGGACCTTCGTCTCTTCAAGAACGAGATTCGGAAGTGGCTGAAGAAAGATTGAAAGGAGTGATCAGGATGAACGACACGAAAATCCTTCCCAACGTCGGGACGCCGGAAGAATGCCGGAAGAAGATGATGGACGCCTATGCGGCCTTCCTGGACATCGCCTCTAAGTTCATTGCCCTGGGCGAAGTCTATTCGGTCGAGGAGAACAAGGGAAAGCCCCTGGGAGACAGCTTTCGGAACGCCTACCATGCCGTCTATCAGAAGCTGAAGGGCGCCACGCCGGAGGAATTCGGATACCAGATGTCCTTCCTCGCCTTGGTCTATCTCTCCTATGTCGACGAAGTGAAGGAAAACCTGGCGGAGTATCGCCGCCTGCTTCAGGAAGAAGATCCCAGCCTCTCCGAATACGACCAGTGCTGCGACTACCTCACGGTCAAGGACGAGTTCACGGACCTCTCCAACATCCTGAAGGAAATCAACAACGACATCGCCGAGAACCGCGAGGCCGAAAGCCACGTCGGCGATCCCGAGTACGATCCCAACGCCAAGGAAATCATCCAGTAACGACGTTGGCGGCGGAGAGGATCACCTTCCGAAGGTGGTCCCCCGTCAGGATGTCATGCCGAAGATGGAGGACGTTCTCCTCCATCTTTTCGTATTCGGATAGGGAGAGGGCGGAGACGCGGTAGGGAATCTCGTCCAGGGAGGAGACGGCCAATCCGACCTGATGTCCTTCGACGACGTGGCGGAGGGCGCTCTCCTTCCAGACGATGACGGGCTTTTTGGCGGCCATGTAGAGGGAGAACTTGTGCGAGGCGTTGATGCGGAGGTAGGAGCCGAAGTTTCCCGCGCACGTCCGGGCGCTGTTGCCGTCCCAGACCAGGCCGAAGAGACCGTCGATCTCGGAGACGATCGTCTCGTCGTCGAACTCGCCGCAGAAGTCACCGCGGTAGTCCTTCCTCATTCCCTTTCCGTAGAGGGCGAAGCCGCGCTCCACCAGGGAGAGGGGGACGTCGGAGAGGAACGTTGACTTCGCCAGGTTTCCGGCGAAGCAGAGGAGGTTCTTCTTCCTCCGGTTCTCGACGTCCTTCATCAGGTAGTCCCAATATTCGTATTCGACGATCTTGGGCCGATGGGAGACGTGGAGGTTGTCCCAGAGGACCCGGTTCATCTCCTTGCTGGCCGAAATCAGGGCGTAGGCCATGTCCAGGCAGGTGGAATCGAGGGCGTTGAGCAACGTGTTTCGGAAACGGACGCCGTCCAGGTCGTGAAGGAAGAAGACGACGCGGATCTTCCGGGATCGGGCATGGGCGACGAGCTTGGAAAAGCCCAGGAACTTGACGGCGAAGGGAAAGTCCATGAAGAGGTAGTCGCCTGGACGGCAACATTCGTCCATGCGTTCCAGGAGCGCATCGACGTAGCCGGAAAGCATCTTTGAATTCCGGCGAAGGTTACGAAACTTTTCGTCCTGCAGTACGAGGTTGCTTCCATCGAGACGCTTGAAAGAAAGGGATTGATAGATTGCATCCAAATCCTTTCTTGATTTATTGAGCGCATTATACCCGACGCCTTCGACGTCAAAGTCTCGGATGTAGAAACACTGCTTCATTCTTCGTTTACCAGGTTATAGAATTCCTTGCAGTTGAAGTAGATGTCCTTCAGCGAAGGGTACAGCTTGCGATAGACGTCCCGATAGAGGAGGTCGTAGATCTGGTGATTCCTCTCGTTGGGGAGGAAGACCTTCGTCGTCTTGGAAAAGCGTTCGGTCGCCTCCTTGGGGGACGAGAAGATCTTCATGGCAAGAAAGACCGACATCGCCCCTCCCAGCGTCGTCATCTCCGTATAGACGGACTTGCGGACCTCGATGCCGAAGATGTCGGCCAGGATGGAAAGATAGAGGTCGGAATGGCTTCCTCCTCCCGAGACCACGATGTATTTCGGGATGCGATGCGTCTTGCGGACGATCTCGTCGAGCCCCTCGCGAAGGGCGAAGCCGATTCCCTCGATGATGGCGCGATAGAGGTGGAAGCGGGTATGGGCGGAAGAGAATCCGATGATGGATCCCTTGGCGTTGGGCCTCTTGAGGCCGGGGCCCCAGTAGGGCTGGAGCACGAGTCCATCGCTTCCGGGAAGGATCGAGGCGATCTTCCTGTCCAGGAACTCCTCGACCGTCAGGCCTTCGCGCCGGGCTTCGTCCTGGTCGGTCAATCCGAACTGCTCATAGAACCAGCGGATCATCCACAGGCCGCGATAGACCTGGACCTCGTAGTCGTAGGACCCGGGATAGGGCGTCGGATAGGAGGGGAGGAAGGCTTCCGGCTCACGGTATTTGTCGCTGACGACGTCGATGGCGCAGGCCGTCCCCAGGGAAATGGAGGCCGAGGAAGGGTCGATGGCCCCGTCGCCGAAGGCTTCGCAGCTCTTGTCCGAGCCCGAGGCATAGAGGGGAAGGCCCTCCGGAATGCCCGAAAACTCCGCGAATTCCCGGGTGACGTGTCCGAGGATCCTTCCCGGGGGAAGAAGCGGAGGAAGGGCGGAAGGAGGGATGCCGAAGACCGAGACCTTCGGGTGCCAGGAAGGATACCACCTTCCCTTCTTGAAATTGATGGGGTAGTGGCCGATGCAGTCGGCGGAACAGACCTGGAGCTTTCCCGTGACGCGGTAGTTGAAATAGGCCGTCAGCGGAGCGTAATACCGCATCTTCTTCCAGTTCTCCGGTTCGTTTTCCTGGATCCAGAAGGAAGCCGTCCTCCGGGAATTGAACTTGGCGGTGTCCCCCATGCCGAGGAAGCGGAAGAGAAGCTTCTCGTAGAAGCGAAGGTTGTGCTGGTTCTTGATCTTGGCCGTCCTTTGGTCGCACCACAGGATCGACGGACGTATCGGCTTCATCTTCTCGTCGAGGAGGACGGCCGTGTCGCGGAAGGCGACGAGGACCATCGCCTGGGCCTTCAGGAAGAGGCCTTCGTCCTTCCTTCGAAGGGCCTTCGTCGCCTGAGCCATCGTTTCGAGATAGAAGTCCGGCTCCTGCTCGGCGTAGTCCTTTCGCTTCGAAAAGTAGGGGACGGCGTATTTTTCCTGCTCAAAGAGCAGGATTCCCTGCTCCGAATCGACCAGCGAGGCCCGAAGGGACTGCGTTCCGATATCGATGACCAAGACAATCGTTCCCATGGAAAGGACCTCCTGATTGAATTCTAACTATTATACAGCAAGAAAGCCTTTTCTTTCCCGGAACCGATGCCGTCTCGAGGATTTTTCCGAACGAAAAGAGGGACTTCCGATGAAGTCCCCCTCAGCGGCAGATGCCAATCAGAGGTCGGAAGGACGGAGCGGATCGTCAATCGAAGAATGCTTCGAGAGGTATTCGCCGATGATGTCGTAGATGACCGCCGGCTGGCCGTCCTCTCCGAGGATCGGTTCTCCGCCCTCGGAGTCGTACATCGGCTCGTTGTACATGTCGAGGAGGAAGTCGATGAGGACGACGTCGGCGTCGGTTCCGTCGAGGGTGGAGGCGTCGGGATAGCAGTAGTTGTAGCTCATTCCGCTGGCGCGGATGGTCTTGTCGGGAAGAACCCAGACTTCGTTGTCGAATGGGGAGACGAGCTGGATGTCCTTCATCGTGACGGGATATGGGCGACTGCTGTCGGGGAACTGGGAGCGGATTCCGCCGGAATTGTGGGCGGCGATAAGGTTCTCTTCGCTGTAGTTCCTTTCGGGGTAGGCCTCGCAGGCCGCGGAGAACATCGCCTGGACGACGAGCTGGGCCGTCGCCTCCGTGTCCCAGTTGCCTTCGATATATCCCAGGGTCTCGATCGGAACGCTTTCGACGGCCTCTTCGACTTCCGCCTGGAAGGCGGTGTCGGCAAAGCTATCGTACTCGCGGTTGACCGTCTCGAATCCGATGTCCACCACTTTCCTGGCATTGAAGTCCAATTGCAGGTAGGAATAACCCCTCGAATCGGCACCTCCTTGAACATAGGGCATCTCCGGATTGGTCTCGTTTTGGAATTGATGGGAGTGTCCGCCAAAGATGGCAGAAAAGCCGATTCCTGAGCTTTGAATGAGGTTTGTATATCCTGAATCCTCATCGTCATGGAGGAGGAGAAGGACCATCTCGGCCCCTTCGTCCACGCAGGCCTGATACGACGCTTGGAGGACGGAACGGCTGTTCGTGAAGGAATACCCCTCCAGCTTCGAGGCCTTGATGTCGCTTTCGAGATCGGCGCCGATGGCTCCGACGACGCCCAACCGGTGTCCTTCCACCTCGAGGGTGACGTGGTCCTGAATCCATGAGGGCCTCTGTCCCGTCTCTTCTTCGACGAGGTTGGCGCAGAGGATGGGGAAGTCGGCGACGGCGAGGTTCTCCTGAATCGTCTCGACGCCCCAGTCGAATTCGTGGTTGCCAAGGGCCATGGCCGAGAAGGGGAAGGCGTTCATCAGCTCCGTCGTCGTCCGTCCCTTGTCGTATCCGGACACGTAGCTTCCCTGCCACATGTCTCCTGCCGAGAAGAAGAGCGAGGACTTTTCATATCGCTCGTCGCTCTTGATGGATCCCTGCAGGGCGAGGAAGCCCGGATACTGGTCGTCCTGTTCGACCTTGCCGTGAAAGTCGTTGACGCTGTAGAGCGTGACGATGCCGTCGCCGGAGGCCTGCGAGGACGAGGCGCTGGAACTCGAAGAGGAAGGGGGTTGAAGGCTTGACGAGCTGGAGGAAGAAGGCGGGATGGAGGAAGACAGGGACGTCGTCGAGGAAACCGGCTGGCAGGAGCAGAGCAGGAGGAGGGAGAAAAACAGCGAGAAACGGGTCGATTTCATCCAATTTCTCCTTTCTGATTGAAGCTTTACTATTATAGACAAAGGGGAGAAAAATGCACGCGGGGGCTTTTCTCCTGCCGAATTTCGTCTTCCGGCGTGTTACAATCGTCTCCAATGAGGAGGCAAACGATGAAAGGCATCATTCTCGCCGGAGGAAGCGGGACCCGGCTTTACCCGCTGACGCTCGTGACCTCGAAGCAGCTTCTGCCCGTCTATGACAAGCCGATGATCTATTATCCGCTCTCTGTCTTGATGATGGCGGGAATCCGGGACATCCTCCTGGTTTCGACGCCGGAGGACACGCCTCGCTTCCGAGAGCTCCTCAAGGACGGGGAGCGGTTTGGCGTCCATCTGTCCTATGTCGTCCAGGAACGCCCGGACGGCCTTGCCCAGGCCTTCCTTCTGGGGGAGTCCTTCCTCGGCGGGGAAGCCTCCTGCATGGTCCTGGGAGACAACCTCTTCCATGGAGACGGCCTGACCTCCCTCCTGAGAAAAGCCCTTCTTCGCGCCGAGAAGGACAATCAGGCGACGGTCTTCGGCTACTCCGTCAAAGATCCCGAACGCTTCGGCGTTGTCGAATTCGATTCGGAGGGCCGTCCCGAGAGGATCGTGGAGAAGAGTCCCCACCCCCAGTCGAACGTGGCGGTCACGGGCCTGTACTTCTATCCGGCGGGAGTTTCCAGGAGAGCGAGGAGCCTTCGCCCCTCCGCACGCGGCGAACTGGAGATCACGGACTTGAACAACCTCTACCTTCAGGACGGAAGGATGCACGTTCAGGTCTTCGGCAGGGGCTTTTCGTGGCTGGACACGGGAACGATGGATTCCCTCTTCGACGCGAGCAATTTCGTCAAGGCGGTCGAAGACCATCAGGACCGCATGATCTGCTGTCCCGAGGAAATCGCCTTTCAGAACGGCTGGATCGAGAAGGAGGTCCTTCTTGCCTCCGGGAAGGCGATGGAGAAGAGCGACTATGGTCGCTATCTGCTGAAGGTGGCAAAAGGGCGCGACGAACGATAGGGAGGCAAGGACATGGATATCGAAAAGACGTCGATCGAAGGACTCCTCGTCCTGACGCCCCGTGCCTTCGGGGACCAGAGGGGATACTTCATGGAGACCTACAACAAGAGGGAGTTCGAGAAGAACGGCCTCTTCTACGATTTCGTCCAGGACAACGAGAGCCTTTCCTCCCGAGGCGTCCTGCGCGGCCTTCACTTCCAGAAGAGGCATCCGCAGGCCAAGCTCGTCCGCGTCGTCCAAGGGGAGGTCTTCGACGTGGCCGTCGACCTACGCAAGGATTCCAGGACCTACGGGAAGTGGGTCGGCGTCGTCCTGAGCGACGTCAACCGCAAGATGTTCCTCATTCCCCGCGGCTTCGCGCACGGCTTTCTGGTCCTGAGCGAAACGGCGAAGTTCGTCTATAAGTGCGACGACTTCTACCATCCGGAGGACGAAGGAGGAATCCGTTACGACGATCCGGACATCGCCATCCTGTGGCCGGAGGTCGGAAGGAGGATCCTTTCGCCGAAGGACGAGGCCCACCCCTTCCTGAAGGACGGCCCCATCGCCTTCGGGGGAGGTGACCAGTGAGAATCGTTCTCTTTGGGGCGGAAGGACAGGTCGGAAGCGAATGCCGCCTTCTCCTTTCGAAGGAAGGAATCGACCTCGTCGCCCTCGACCGCACGGAGATCGACCTGACCAAGGTCGAGACGGTCGACGTGCTGCAGACGCTCCGCCCGGATGCCGTGATGAACCTTGCCGCCTATACGGCCGTCGACAGGGCGGAGGACGAGGAAGAGACCTGCCGCCGAATCAATGCGACGGCGGTCGGAAGGATGGTCGAGAACTGCCGACTCCTCCGGATTCCCTTCCTTCACGTCTCGACCGACTACGTCTTTGATGGACGACAGGCCGAGGATGAATGCTATGAGGTCACAAGCCTCCCTCATCCCTTGAACGTCTACGGAAGGACAAAGCGGGAAGGGGAGGTCCTTGCCCTCGGCTACGAACGCTCCTTCGTCGTCCGGACGGCCTGGGTCTTCGGCAGGGGAAGGAACTTCGTCGACACCATGCTGCGGCTCTTTGCGACGCACAGGGAAATCCAGGTCGTCTCAGACCAGATCGGCTCGCCGACCTATGCCAAGGATTTGGCCTCCCTTCTTTGCAAAATGATAAAGACACAGAAGTATGGTCTTTATCATGCAACGAATGAAGGATTTTGCTCTTGGTATGAATTTGCAAAAGCCATATCGGAAGAAACAAGAAAAGATGTTCATATCATTCCCGTGACGACCGAAGACTATTCCAAGTCCGGAAACGTCAAGGCGACTCGGCCGCTTCGAACGAAACTGAGCAAGAGATCGCTCGTGGAGCACGGCTTTTCCCTGCTCCCTCCCTGGCGCGATGCCCTGCGGCGCTTTCTGATGGAAAAGGAGGAAGGACGATGAAGATCTTGGTGACAGGAGGAGCCGGCTTCATCGGCGGCAATTTCCTCCACCTCATGACGAAGAAATATCCGCAAGACGAGTATGTCTGCCTCGACAGCCTGACCTACGCCGGCAACATGGAGACGTTGGAGGACCTTCTCGGCCTTCCGAATTTCCGCTTTGTCAAGGGGGACATCCGCGACCGCGACTTCGTCGACGCCCTCTTCGAGAGGGAACGCTTCGACATCGTGATCAACTTCGCTGCGGAATCCCACGTCGATCGTTCGATCGAGAACCCGGCCATCTTCCTGGAGACGAACGTCCTTGGCGTCCAGGTCCTGATGGACGCCTGCCGCAAGTGGAGCGTCGGCCGCTATCACCAGGTCTCGACGGACGAGGTCTACGGCGACCTTCCCCTGGAAAGGAAGGACCTCCTCTTCCACGAGGACAATCCGCTCAAGGCTTCCTCTCCCTATTCGGCCTCCAAGGCCTCGGCCGACCTTCTTGTCCAGGCCTATCATCGGACCTTCGGCCTGAACGTCACGATTTCGCGCTGTTCCAACAATTACGGGCCCTATCAGTTCCCGGAGAAGCTGATTCCTCTCATGATCCAGAAGGCCCGGCGCGGCGAAAGGCTTCCTGTCTATGGAGACGGGAGGAACGTCCGCGACTGGCTCCATGTCGCCGACCACTGCAAGGCCATCGACCTCGTCGTGCGCCACGGCCGCTCGGGAGAGGTCTACAACGTCGGAGGCCACAACGAGAGAAGCAACCTGGAAGTCGTCCGAACGATCCTTTCCGCCCTGGGAAGGGAGGAATCGCAGATCGCCTTCGTCCGCGACCGCCCCGGCCACGACCGCCGCTATGCGATCTGCGCGGACAAGATCGAAAAGGAACTCGGTTGGAAGCCGAGCCATACCTTCGAGGAAGGCATCCGGGAGACCATCGACTGGAATCTTTCCCATTCGGAATGGCTTCGGCACGTCGAGAGCGGAGAATACCTTCGCTGGATCGAGCGCTACCGGAAGCTGGAGAAGGAAGGGAATCGGTAGGAAGGCGCCCCTCTCTCCTTGCGCATCCGGTTGTTCTTCAGGGCGACCCCCATCCGATAGACGGTCTGCTCGACGACAAGGCGATAGCCGTGGGACAGGAAGAAGGGAAGGGCGGTCATGGACGTCTCGACCTCCGTCGCTCCTGCGGCCTTTTCTTCCAACGCCTCCAAGAGGGCGGAGGCGATGCCTTTTCGTTGGAAGGAAGGACGGACGTAGAGCAGGTCGATCCGGTTTCCTTCGGCGAGGTTTCCGAATCCGACGACCTTTCCGTCGACGATGGCCACGAGGGAGAAGCTCTCCTGGAGCCTCGCGTCGAATCGCTCCGGCTCTCCGCCGGAAAGCCATGCCGTCCTCTGCTGCATGGAATAGTCCTTGGCACAGGTGACGGTGATCGACTCGCGAAAGACAGAGAGGACTTCCTGGATGTCCTCGCTTCGATAGGACCGCAGGTGAAAGAGGGACATGGAGACCTCCTTTCCGAGAGAAAGAAAAGGAGCCCCGGCCGGGGCTCCTTCAGTCGAAGGACGGTTATCTCTTCTGGATCTGAACCGAATAGTTTCCGCTCAGCTTCTCTTCTCCGAGATATCCGTTGACGGTGAAGTATTTGCTCGACCATCCCGTATAGGTTTCGTCCAAGAGCTGGATGGTGAAGTCGAATTTGATCTTGCCGTTCGAATTGATGGCGACGTTGTCGGCGCTCAGATGGAACTTGTCCTGATTGGTCGTCGTTGTGATCTCCAGTCGAAGGACGCTGGGGTCGATGTAGCAGGTCATCTGTTCGCGGTCTTGGTTGTAGATGCCGCCGAAGCTGACGGAGAAGGTGTTTCCAGCCAGCAGCTGCGACATCGTGAGCGACTTCATGAACGATCCGGAGGACGTGTTGATCGTCTCCAGCTTTCCGGCGACGATGCCGCTCTCGTAGATCGGCTTTACGGTCACGATGTCATCCAGGGCGACCATGTCGTAGGTATAGGTGCCGTCCGTCTCGTTGTAGTTCATCGCGATCGGGGAAACCTTTCTTTCTCCGCTGGAATCCGTCACCAGGAGGTAGTTCAGGTCGTAACCGTCGCTCGGATCCAAAGTGAAGGTGATGGTCTCTCCTTCGGTCACCGTTCCGGTCTTCGAGGCTTGAATCGTTCCATTTTCTCCTTCTTCAACAGAGACGGAAGCAGAAATTGCTGTGCTGACAAGAGAGACAGGATACGATTCGATAATGGAGCTATCATCATTCCAGATGACATTGATGTTCGCTTCGAGACGTTTGGGCAGGTAACTTTGATTGACGTACAGCTGGAACTTGACGCTGCCATCCGTGTCCTTTTCGAAGTTGCGGAGATAGATGTACTGGCTCAGCCTCTGTTCTTCCTCTTCCGTCAGGCCGAGCATCTCCAGTTCGAAGCGGAAGTCAACGATGTCGATGATGGAAGGCGCGATCTTCAGGCCGTAGTTGTCATAGAAGAAGACGTCCGACAGATTCTTCTGCATGCCGCCTGACGTCCTCGAATAGGTGAATTCGTATTTTTCGCTCGAATCGAGTTCGTTGGAAAGATAGTACATCGATGTGGAGGTCGGCTTTTCCATCTCGTGTCCGAAGCGGCCGATGTTCAACCATTCTCCGTCGAGATAGTTGTAGGTGGTATAGGTCGTCTGGTCGACATAGAAATCTCCTTCCATCGGAACGGTCACGTTGTCAATCGGGCTTCCGGATCCGGTATACCAGGAGGGAGTATCGTCAGGACGGATCGTCGTGACGAGAGTCCACGCTCCTCCTTCCTTCTTGTAGACGTCCGTTGTTTCCGTATCCAGGTAGAAGTCCCCATCCTTTCCGTCCGTATCCGAAGGAGCGCCTTCCCCGCTCAACCAGGTCGCACCGTCTTCCCCAGCGGGTCCTTGCTCACCCTGTTCTCCTTGGGGTCCTTGTTCACCCTGCTCACCTTTCTCGCCTTGGGGTCCCTGAGGTCCGGTTTCTCCTTGTTCGCCCTGTTCGCCTTGCTCTCCTTGGGGTCCCTGTTCGCCCGTTTCTCCCTTGTCACCCTGCTCGCCCTTCTCGCCCGTCTCTCCCTTGTCTCCCTTTTCTCCCTGCTCGCCTTGCGGTCCCTGGGGCCCGGTTTCGCCCTGCTCTCCCTTGTCTCCCTTGATGTTTCCGATGATGGACCATCCGTTCAGGGCGCGAATGTAGATGTCGCCGGTCGAGGTATCCAGATAGAAGTCTCCCTGCCGTCCGTCCTCGTCATCGGGAGCTCCGTAGCCATAGAGCCAGACCGATCCCTGCTCTCCTTGAATGCCCTGTTCTCCCTGCTCACCCTGCTCGCCCTGCTCTCCTTGCGGTCCTTGGGGCCCGGTTTCTCCCTGTTCGCCTTGCGGTCCGACGGGACCGAGTCCATCGGCAGAACGGATCTGGCAGGAAGTGAGAAGAGGCACGGCAAAAAGAAGTGTGCTAAGGGCAACGACAGACAAGACACGCTTTTTCATGGTTTTCTCTCCTTTTAAGCGCTTTCAATTATACACGATTTTGGAAGTCTTTCCTAGATGCACGGCGACTTCCTTTTCGGGACCTGTTTCTTCCTTTTCGCAGGCTCGAGATTTCCTAGAAAACGGAGAATCATGAAGGAAAATAGAAAAAGGACTCGAGAAATTCGGTTTTCGAAAGTTCAGGATTCCTTCCTGCCCAGTCTTTCCATCATTTGGTTGATGCATTTCATCTTCTGTTCATGATCGGGATGGACGTAGAGGTTGAGCGTGGTTCCGATGTTGGCATGCCCTAGGATTGCGCTCAGCGTCTTGTAGTCGCATCCCGCCTCGACGCATCGGGTCGCAAAGCTGTGCCGGAGGCCGTGAAAGCGGATGGGAGAGAGCTGCAGGCGTTTGAGGAGGCGGGAGAAATAAGCGCGAAAGGCACGAGGCTCGAGGGGCTTTTCACCATTCGTGAGGACGTAATGGTCCGGCTTCGAGAGATGCTGAAGGGAGGCGACCTTTCTCTGCAGGGACTTCGTCATGGGAATTTCCCTCTCGGAATTCGAGGTCTTGGGACGATCGATATGCAATTCGGAGCGGTGTCGCTCGTAGGAATAGATTCGCTGAATGGTATGGCGGACGTGGACGACGCCCCTTTCGGCATCGATGTCCATGAAACGCAAGGAACAGATTTCGCCGAT
The DNA here is from genome assembly GCA_949299015.1 of uncultured Bacillota bacterium. Lineage (GTDB taxonomy): Bacteria > Bacillota_I > Bacilli_A > RFN20 > CAG-288 > Enterosoma. The sequence continues at coordinate 58,084 of CASFYT010000016.1, read as the reverse complement.
CCGGAGTCCTTCCTCCAGGCAGATCATCAGGCCGAGATTGTGGAAGTTGAGGTGTTCGTCGAGATAGCGAAGAAGACTTTTCTGCTCTTGGATTTCCAGGACAGACAGCGTATTCCTTTCTTCGAACGTCGGATATTGGACGTGGAGTCTGTGGAAAGGCCACCATCCCTTTTGCGAGCCGAATTCATAGATCGCCCGTATCAGGGAGATTCGATCCTTGATGGTCTTGGGCTTCAGCCCCTGCTTCCACTGGGATAAGGCGAAGCGCTGGACCTGATCGTCGAAAGAGCCGTCGATGGTTTGAAAGTAATGAGAGAAGACCTTTTCGACATCCCAACGATAAAGGGCATATGTGGAAGGCTTGACGAAATCCTTTCGTTCCTCCAGCCAGGCGTATGCAACGTCCATAAAGCGATATGACACAATATTCCTCCCTCACAATCTATTGGCCTCCCGCTTGCGGGCTGTGAATGAAGAGAGAGAAAAAAGTTATTAAGCAGGATGCTTAAGGAATAGAAGTTCCTTAAGTTGCCACCAGAGGACGCCTTTTTTGCCTTCTATGCCTGTTTTTGAGTGCGTTTTTCGTGCAACGGAATAGTCTTGACAGGGGAACCCTGCAGTCAAGACGTTGAAGTCCGGAATCGTCTTTTTATCGACTAGAGAAATATCGACGTTCTCTAATCTTTCGGTTTGATTTCCAAACCGCTTTTTATAACATTCAAAAGCATATTGACGTTTTTTCCCGGGTTCCCACTGATTGGCGTACAAAAATTCAAATCGTTTTTCTTCTATCGTCTGTCCCTCGACAAGACGCACTTTATTGAGTCCAACACGGAATCCGCCGACGCCGGCAAAAAGTTCTATAGCTGTTGGTTTCATGGCTCAATTATAATCCTTAAGCATCCTGCTTACGGAATACTGGAAAACGTCAATCGGTTGATTCTTTCTCCTAAAGGACAGCGGGGAAGGGACTTCGGAATCATCCTTCGCTGTCTCCATGATTTGGGGTATTCTGCACTTTGGAGAGTATTGAATGCTGCTGAATATGGATTTGCACAAAGAAGGAGAAGGACGTTTATTTTCATTTATCGAAACAAAACAAAATATGCAAAGAGCATTCTTAAATATCATCCAGAGGATGTTATAACAAAGGAAGGAATTTTCGCGAAGGCCTTTCCTGTCAAGGCCATCCTTTTGCCCCTTCAGGAAATCTCCCTGACGGATTCTTTCTTGGATCTTGCCGATTTCTCGGATGGTTTTCATGCTCATTTCGAGAATGCGGGCTGGATGCATGATGGGAAAGTCTATACGATCAAGGTTTCGCCTCTGACCGAAAAGGCGACTCCTCTCTCTCGTATCGTCCTTCCTTGCCACGATCCACGTTTCTATTTGACTGCGAAGCAACAGGAGCAGTTCTCCTATCTGAGAGGGAAGAAGAAGGTGGAGAGGCAATCCTCGACGGGCCTCTCCTATTACTACTGCGAGGGCGGAATGAACCCTTACGATTCCCTTGATCTTCCGGGACGAACCATGTTGACGAGCGAAGGGTCCGTCAATCGTTCGACGCACATCCTTCCCGATCCCGAAACGGGGAAGCTCCGTTTTCTGATGCCGGTGGAATGCGAGCGGCTGAATGGCTTTCCCGATGGATGGACGGATACGGGAATGCCCACTTCGGCTCGATACTTCATGATGGGCAATGCCCTGGTCTGTGGAATCATCGAAAGGATGGGAGACTTGCTTCTCGAAATCCTGAAGGAGGAGGACGAATGATCGACATTTCCTTTCTTCGTCAGTTTTCGGCCTTGATTCAGGCGGCCGAACAGATCCGTGGCAAGAGCATCCGGGAAATCCAGGCGCTGACGGGCGTGCCCTCGAGCTCGAAGTCGAAGAGCTATCTTGCGATTCTGACCTATCTTCGGCAGAACCTGCCGATGGAGGGACTTTCCTTTCTTCAAAGCTATGCCGACCTTTCCTTGAAGACCATTCACCTCGGGAAGGAGGGAAGACCTAAGGAAAGCATGTCCTTCTCCTCCTTCGACTTCCTTCGTCTCTCTCAGGAGAGCTGGGATTCCTCGCCGATCCGGGAGGACTTTTCACAGAATTTCTGGTTCTTCGTGACCTTTTCGAACAAGGAGCCGATTATTCTGACGCATTTCTTCTATCGCCTTCCGAAGGAAGATCTCCTCGCGGTACGGGATCTCTACGAAGGCTTTCGACGGAAGCTCCTGGAGGGAGACGTCTATTCGGAGAAGGGCTTCGTCCCCTGCTTCCGCATCGAAGGGAGACAAGTCGCCCACATCCGTCCCCACGCCCGGAACAAGGACGATGTCCTGAGCCTGCCCGTTCCCGACAAGAGGACAGGAAGGACGACGGCGACGAAGCAGGCCTTCTGGCTGGACAAAGAGTATCTGGCCCGAATCGTTCTGGAAAACCTATCGCCCACGGAAAAGGAGGTGTTTCAGTCATGATCGACGTCAAGGAACTGAAGAGGAAGGGGGAGATGAGGCTCCGTCTCAACGACAAGGTCGAGAACAGGGAGACCTATGAGATTCCCCTCGATCGACTCTACTACAACGACCGGAACGGCCGCATCGCCACGTTCATCGACGAGGAACGGGTTCGCGAAGGACATTCGCGCCAGGAGATCCTCGCCTTGAAGCAGGACGATGTCGAGCGGTACAACGACCTCATCGGAAAGGCTGTGAAGGAAGCGGAGAAGAAGGATTCCTACGAGAAGACCCTGCGAGATGTCCAAGAGAAGGGACAGATGGTTCCCGGAGTCGTCCTTGCCGACGGAAGGATCATCGATGGCAACCGTCGTTTCACGGTTCTCCGAGAACTTTATCGGAAGAAAGGAGAACAGCGGTTCAGCACCTTCGAGGCCTGTGTCCTGGACGTTCCCGAAGGCAAGGATGCCTGGCGTGCAATCGCAATCCTTGAGCTGGAGCTGCAGGAGAACAGGGACGAGAAGAGGGACTATTCTCCCATCGACAAGAACGTCTCCTTCTACAAGCTCTGCCTCAACAAGGAGACGAAGACGCTCGACGAGCGGACGTACCAGACCTACTCAGGGGCGACGGACAAAGAGATGGCCCAGATGAAGTCCCAGGTCGAGCTGATGTTGGAATATCTCGAATGGCGCGGGACTCCGCAGGCCTTCTATCTCCTGAAGGAAGAAGAACTCCATGGCCCGATCGTCGAAATCGCCAACCGGAAGAAAAAGATGACGGATGACTTCTGGATAAACCATCGAGACTATTTCTTTGCGATGTTGAGCAACCTGTCGGGGGACAAGACCCGACAGATCCGCGAGGTCTTGGAGATGGCAGCGAAGAACCCATCCCGCTACGAAAGCCTGGAAAGGCAGCTTCAGGAGAAGGATTACCTGCAGAGGACGGGAAATCTGCTTACCAAGGAGAGCGAAGGTCTTCTCAACGGAAAGGACGGCGCCGAGCGGAACGTGCTGAAGAACGAGCTCGAGGAAGTCCTTTCGGACAACATCGTCGAGTCCAAGAAGGAGACGAGCCAGAACAAGCCGGTGGCGTTGATGAAGGAGGCCCTCGGACGTTGCCAGAAGATCATGTGGCAGGACATCCGGGAGACGACGACGGAGAATCGAAAGGAGCTGAAGATTCTCCTGGGACAGATCGAGAAGGAGTTGGCGAAGATCAAGGGATACCTGCCGGAATGAGCGAAGGAAAGGGCCTTTCTTCCTTCACCTGCCGAATCTCCTACGATCCTGCGGTCCCGGGGCACGACATCAACCAGGAGCTCTTCCTTCCCTGCCTTGCCCTCTCCCAGCGATACGACCGGGCGTCGGCCTATTTCTCCTCTCTTTCCTTGGCCGGCTACGCCGAAGGACTCCACGCCTTCGTCGCAAACGGCGGCCGGATCCGATTCGTCTTCTCCAACAAGATCGCGCCGGAAGAGATGGAGGGAATTCTGGAATCCTATCGTGATAGAGAAGAAAAGATTGCAAAGGATATTGAAATTCATTTCGATGAATTGAAAAATGATTATGAAATTGCCAATCTTGGATATTTGATTCGACATGGAATTGCAGAAGTCAAGATTGCCTTCATGATGAACGACAAGGCGGAATCGCTTTTCCATCAGAAGTTCGGGATCTTTACGGATGAGGAAGGATACTCTGTCGGATTTCAGGGATCGGCCAACGAGACGCTGTTGGGGTCTCGGTACAATTCGGAGCTGACCGACGTCTACCTGGAGAAGACGGATCCCTTGCGCGTGGAAGATCTTCGACAGCGGTTCGAACAGATCTGGAACGGAACCTATAGCCCCTATGTCCGCGTCTTCGCACCGACGGATCGCCTCTTCCAGGTCCTGCGCTCCTTCGATCGTGGAAGGAGCTTCTCCTCGAAGCAGGACTTTCGGGAATTTCGAAGGGCCCAGGAACTGCTGCAGGTGGTCTATCTCGACGCCGAGGTCCGGGAGCGGATGCTTCTTGTCGACGACTTCGCCCATCATCCCTCCTGTGTTCGGGCCCTTTCAGGTTTCCTCTCCAACGGGAAGGGGGAAAGGGAGGGGGATTGGGGCTATCGTTTTTCAAATTTCAACCCGGCGCTGGTGCGGCAGGTTCAGAAGGCCTTGGAGCGCTGGAACGTTCCGTTTCGTCTTTCCGACCGCCTCGCGAAGCTTCTTGCGGAGACCGATCAACTAATGGAGCAACGCCTGAAGCTGGCGCTTAAGATCAAGAAGTGGGAGGACATCGATCTCTGGAAGGAGGACTACGACCGCTTCTCGGAAGTCGTCTCCCGTTCCCTTCTTCTTCCGTTGAAGGAGTTCCAGATGCGGGCGGCCTATTTTCACTACCGCCTTCTTTGTTCCGCCGACTATTCGGTCCCGGGATCGGGAAAGACCTATATCGCCTACGGCCTCTACGCCTATCTTCGTGCGACGGGGCAGGCCGATTCCCTGCTCGTCTTTGCTCCGCTCAACGCCTTCCTGGCCTGGAGGGAAGAAGGAGAGAAGCTCTTTGGGAAGGGGGTTCTTTCCTTCTACGACGTGTCCCAATGCCCTTTCGAGGACCGTCTCGTCCTGAAGAGGCAGAGATTCGACGTTTGTCTCTTCAACTATGAGTTCTTCAACAGCGAGGAGAAGACAGAGGAGGTCCATAGCCTTCTCTCCGACAAGACCCTCCTGGTCTTCGATGAAATCCATCGCATCAAGGGCACGGAAGGCGTCCGCGCCTCCTGGATCAAGAAGCTGGTCTCGGGATATCCCAGTCCCAAGTTCCGTCTTGCCCTGACGGGGACGCCGCTTCCCAATTCCTTCCTGGACATGAAGAACACGCTGGAAATCCTGTACGCGAACGACCCGGAGATGCTCAGCCGGCTCTTGGCGGGAAATCTCTCCTCTGCCGATACGGACGAGCTCTTCGCCCGTCAGGTCCGCGAGCGCCTCTATCCGACCTTCGTCCGCGTCACCAAGAAGGAGTTGGGCATTCCTCCTGCCGAGAAGGACGACCTGGCGACGCTTGCCGTCGATCCGGACGAAGGGCAGCGGAGGATCTTCGAAGAGATATGGAAGCAGGCAAGGAACCCGCTTCTGGCCTTCGTCCGCCTGATCCAGGCGTCCTCCAACCTTTCCCTCCTGTCCCAGAGAGTCGATCCCTTCCTCTGGAAAGAGGCCTTCGACGACCAGCCCTTTCCCGTCGACGATATCCGTCTCTCCCCGCAGAGCCTTCGGTATGCCAAGGAGCACCCGCTTTCCTCCAAGACGATTCGTGCCTTGGAGTTCGTCGAGGGCGAGGCGAAGAAGGGGCGGAAGGTCCTTCTCTGGTGCCTATTTCTGGATACCATCGCAAAGGTCGTCTCCTCTCTGAGAGAGCGTGGGATTTCCGCCCTCTCGATCACGGGAGCCGACAGCGAAGAGGACAGAGTCCGGAAGATCCGCCTGTTCCGGGACGGGGAGTGCATGGTCCTTGTCACCAATCCCAATACCTTGGCGGAGTCTGTCTCTCTGCATCGCTCCTGTCACGAGGCCGTCTATCTCGAGTACGGATTCAACCTGACCTATCTGCTGCAATCGAAGGACCGCATCCATCGCGTCGGTCTCCCCGAAGGAACGAGGACCCACTACTTCTTCGCGATCACGGAATCGGCGGCAAGCCGCGGCGGCTCGATTGATCGTCGCATCATAGAGCGCCTGGAGCGGAAGAACGAGCGGATGGTCCGGACGATTGAAAGCAACGACCTTGTCGTTGACGTCGACCGCGAGGACCTGCGAAAGAGCATCGAGGAGATTTTGGGAAGATAGGCGAGGCGTGACTTTCCTCCCGTGGTAAGATAGGAAGGTCGGAGGAAAGAACATATGGAAATCAAGGTCATCGTCCGGGACAAGAATACGCTCGTGCTCGAGCAGGACGCCAAGAAGGGCGACGTCATCCGCATCGATCAGATCAGCAATGTGGATCTTGCCCATATCCAGCATCTTTTGGAGACGGCCCTGAACCAGGAGACGGAGAAGAGGATTCGGGAGGCCGTCGCCCAGAAGGAACGAGAGCTTCAAGGAAAGAACGAAGCGGAAATTCTCAAGCGACTCGAAAAGTCGAAGCAAGAATGGGAAGAAAAGAAGCGGCAGGATATCCAGCAGATTTCGGATCGACTTGAGAAGAAAGAAAAAGATTATCAAGAGACAAGAACAAAGCTTCAGTCCCTCCAAGATGCCCAAGAAGCCAATCTCAAGAACGAAAGGCTCCAGGCTCAGATCAGCTACCAGAAGCAGCTGGACGAAAAGGAAAGCAGGATTCAGCAGCTGATCGAACGGCAGAAGCAGGATGAGGAACGCTTCCAGCAGGAGAAGGACGCGCTTCGGGAGAAGACTTCCCTGGAGAAGGAGAACGAGTTCGCCAAGGAGAAGGAGAAGCTCACGCAGGATTTCCGCGACCAGCTGGAGAGCCTGAAGAACGAGAACGCCCAGCTGAAGAACGCCAAGGCCGCCTTGAATGTCAAGAGGATCGGCGAGAACCTGGAGCAGTGGTGCGATGGCGAAGTCCGTTCCTACATGCAGAACGGCTTCCAGAACTGCCGTTGGACCAAGGACAATGCCGTCGTCAGGGAAGGGACGGAAAGCCATGGCAGCAAGGCGGACTTCCTCTTCTCCATCTACGCTTCCGAAAAGAAGGAAGAGCAGGAACTCCTGACGAGCATCTGCCTGGACATGAAGGACGAGAATCCGGATTCGGTCAACCGCAAGAGCAACAGCGACTACTATCCGCAGCTCGACAGCAACCGGAGGAAGAAGAAGTGCAAGTACGCGGTCCTGGTCTCCAACCTGGAATTGGACAAGCCCAACGACATCCCCATCTTCCGGGTTCCCGACTATCCGGACATGTACGTCGTCCGTCCGGCCTTCCTGATGACCTTCCTCAACATGATCGTCTCCTTGACCACCCGCTTTGCGGAACTGACGCTGAGAGAGAAGGACAAGACGACCAAGGAATTGGCGTTCGATGCCTTCCACAAGGAATTCGAGGAGCTGAAGACGACCTATCTCGACAAGCCTCTGGAGGTCCTGGAGAAGGACCTGGCCCTCATCCGGAAGCAGAACAAGGCAATCCTCGACGCGGGACAGAAGGTCGAGGAGGCCTTGGCCGACATCAGCCGCCGCTATGTCGAGGAAATCAAGGACAAGATTGACCGCCTGAGCACGAAGCTTTTCCGCGCGGAGCGGGCCTATCAGAAGGAAATCGCCTAAAAAGAGCGATCGGTATCGTCATTTTTGCCTTACTGGGTTATAATCTCGACGAGAATCCCTTTTTGGGCTTTCGAGAAACGAGATAAGACCATGAAAAGAAAAAGCACACTTCTTCTGCCAGTCCTGATCTTCACCCTGACGGCCTGCGAGACTTTCTCGCTGTCCTCACTCACTTCTTCGTCTTCGACGTCTTCCGACCTCTCCTCTACGGGAGATTCGACGAGCTCCTCGAATTCTTCCTCTTCTTCTTCTTCTTCCAGCTCTTCTTCCGATACCTCCTCTTCTTCTTCTTCTTCGTCTTCGTCAACGCCCGAGCCGGAGAAGGCGACCTTGATCATCGCGGACGGTATCGTCGGTGGAAGCGTTTCGATGATCGAATATGTCTCGGGCGACGAGGCGGAAATCGGAACGGTCGTCGAAGTGCAGGCGACTCCGGAAACGGGATATGAAATTCAGGATTTGAGCGTCAACGGAGAAACGATTCTCGACAGCTACTCGTTTCTTGTCGAAGAAGCTATTGAATATACCATCTCAGCTCAATTTAGACAGATTGTCACAGAAGCGCAAAGCGGATCAATTCACTTTTCTGGAATTGGAAACAACGCCTTTGACTTAACGCTTTCGAATTTGGTCTTGGAGAATGTCGACGTCTCGTCGGTGTCCTCGACTGGGCTCTATCGTGATGGCGACCTCCCCACGGATTGCTTCCGTATGGCAACGTCGAGCAACGCCGGAAGCGTCACCTTCCGTTTCCCCTCCGACTTGACGGTGCAGGAAGTCACGTTGGACTACGAGCCCTATCATAGTGACACTCCTTCGGTCCAGGTTTCCATCGATGGAGACTCCCTGACCCAAGGAGAGAGCGACAAGACCTACTCCTTTGGCGGACAGAAGACGGAGATGCTGAAGATCGATGTCCCGAAGAAGCAGCGTATCATCCTCTCCGGCATCGACATCCAATTCGTCGACGTCCCCGTCGTTCCTGTCCCGGCGACGATTTCGGTAGAGCAGGAGGGCCCGGGAAACGTGTCCATCGCTCCTTCTTCCGATTGGATGGTCGGTGACGAAATCGTCGTGACCGCCACTCCGGAGGAAGGCTACTACCTTTCGAACATGACCCTCAACGGCGACCGTGGAAGCTATGTCTCCAACGGGACTTATTCTTTCGAAATCGAGCAGGAGACGAATGTCCTGAACGTCACCTTCCGGGAGCGCGGGACCTCTTCGGACGATTATTCCTATCTCTACGCCAACGAGGTCTTCTTCCCCGATCGCGGAAACCAGTCTGTCGATATCGACCAGTATTACGAACCCATCCGCGGCCTCTCCGGACTGGCCCTCAAGGAAGGACTCCACGACATCATCGACGATCACGAAGCCTTCAGCTACGATTCGGCCAATGATTCGCTCCCTGTCATCGACGTCGATCCCTTCGACTCCAGCAAGGTCCGCTTCATCTATGAGAGTGAGCCTCGGAGCAATCGGGAAAGCTTCAACAAGGAGCACACCTGGGCCAAGAGCCATGGCGACTTCGGGGAGCGGAAGCCGATGGGATCCGACCTGCACAACCTCCGCATGTGCTTCAACAATCTGAATTCGACGCGTGGGAACCATGACTTCAAGACGGTCGCCCACTCGGCCGAGACGAGCATCCTGGGATATGACTGGGCGCGGGACGACATGGAAGGGAACTACGTCGGCGGTGGCGGCTTCGAACCGCAGGACGAGTGGAAGGGAGACGTGGCCCGCATCATCTTCTACATGGCGACGCGCTACGACGGCGGATCGGGCGAAGTCGACCTGGAGGTCTCGGGCGACATCGACACCAGCCGCTACTATGACTTCACCTCCGGCGCCGACGGCCTGCACGGGAACTTCGGAGACCTCTACGAATGGGCCACCTCCGGCATCGATCCGGTCGACGACTACGAAGTCCATCGCAACAACCTCTGCGACCAGCTCTACCAGCACAACCGCAACCCCTTCATCGACCATCCGGAATTCCTGATCATGATCTACGACAAGGCCTACGACGGCCCGGGTGCGCTGAACTAGGACCGCGGGAATCCCACAGGCTTCCTTCCGACGGGGAGGGAGCCTTTTTCCTTGGTTGGATGCATCGAAAAAGGGCCGCATTGCGGCCCTCTGTCGTCTTCGGTCACTTCACCGTTCCGAAGATGCGGTCTCCGGCATCGCCCAAGCCGGGGCAGATGTAGGCGTTTTCATTCAGGCAGCGGTCGAGGGCTCCGACGTAGAGCGGAATCTCGGGATAGCGGTCGTGGAAGTTCCGGACTCCTTCGGGGGCGGCGATGATGCAGATGAAGGTGATGTTTCGGCATCCCTTCTCCTTGAGGAGCTTGACGGCGTCGCAGGCCGATCCGCCCGTGGCCAGCATGGGGTCGAGGACGTAGATCTCGCGGTCGGCGATGCTATAGGGAAGCTTGCAGTAGTATTCGTGCGGCTCGTGCGTCACTTCGTCGCGGTAGAGGCCGATGTGGCCGACCTTGGCGGAAGGAACCAGCTCGAGCATGCCTTCCACCATGCCGAGGCCGGCGCGGAGGATGGGGACGAAGCAGAGCTTCTTTCCGGAAATCTTCGGTTCCTTGGCGGCTTCGATGGGAGTTTCGACGTCGACAAGCTCCGTCTTGAGATGGCGCAGGGCCTCGTATCCTTCCAGGACGGCGACCTCCTTGACGAGGCGCCGGAATTCGTTGGTGCCGGTCTTCCTGTCCCGCAGGATGGTGATCTTGTGCTGGAGAAGGGGATGGTCGAGATAGATGACGTTTCGCATTTTCTTGTCTTCCATGAAAAGAGCTCCTTTCCTTTCGATTTGGGGAGTCTGAACGGCCTTTCCCTTTGCTGAACCCTCTTCCATTGTAATTCTTTTCCTCGGCGGATGAAAGGTGGCGGAAGGAAGGGGCGGATTCCGCTTGAGGACGAAAGGGCGGGGATTGTCCATTATTGTCCGGCTCGTTTGCTTTGAACGCGGGAAAAACATATAATTGAAGCATCTCTGACACAGAACCATGATCATTACTCTTGTCATCGATACCTTCGGCGCCACCAACAACGGAACGACGGTCACCTGCATGAGGACGGCCACCTATCTCAAGAAGCACGGCCACGAGGTGCGCGTGATCGCCTACGTTCCCGAGGAACACGACGATCTCTCGGATTACAACATTTTGTGTGTCCCGCGAATCAAGATTCCTCTCTTCGACAAGCTCATCCTCGACAACGGAATGGTCCTGGCGAAGGGGAACCTGAAGGAAATCGCCGACTTCATCCGCGGCTCGGACGTCGTCCATCTCCTGCTCCCCTTCCATCTCGAGACCCAGGTCCGACGGGTGGCGCGCGTGATGGGAATCCCCGTCACCTCGGCCTTCCATTGCCAGCCCGAGAACGTTTCGTACAACATCCACATGGGCCATGTCCGGCCGGTCTCCTCCCTGATCTATCTCCTCTTCCGCCGCTGGTGCTACCGCTACACGAGGCACGTCCATACGCCGAGCGCGATGATGGCCGACCAGATGCGCCTCCACCATTATCGGAACATCATCCATCCGATCTCCAACGGCATCTCTCCGGTCTTCCGTCCCATGGCCGTCGCCAAGGAACCGCGCTTCCAGGGGAAGTTCGTCATCCTCATGGTCGGACGTTTCTCCGGCGAGAAGAGGCAGGACCTTCTCTTCAAGGCCATCGGCAGGAGCCGGTACAACGACCAGATCCAGCTCGTCCTCTGCGGGCAGGGGCCGCTGAGGAAGAAATACGAGCGCCTCTCGAGGAAATATCTCAGGAATCCATGCTTCTTCGAATTTCACAACCAGGGCGAGCTCCTCCGCATCATCAATCAGTGCGACCTCTACGTCCACGCCTCCGACGCCGAGAGCGAGGCCATCTCCTGCATCGAGGCCTTCGCCTGCGGCCTGGTCCCCATCATCTCGGACTCGCCCGTCTCGGCGACCAATTCGTTCTCGTTGGACGACCGCTGCCTCTTTCGGGCCGGAGACGCGAAATCCCTTCGCGAAAGGATCGAGTACTTCTACGAGCATCCCCAGGCCAAGAAGGAGCTGTCGGAGAAGTACGTCGAATACGGAAAGGGATTCGAGCTGGAGCGCTGCGTCCTTCTCCTGGAGGAGATGTTCGAGCAGGCCGTCCAGGACGACCGGGAGGACCAGAACCTCCACCGCACCTACTATACCAACGCGAGGGAGCGGAGGAAGCTTCGGAAGGTCGCCAAGGAGATCGGCATCGACGATCCCGTCATCGAAAAGGAAAGCGTGAACTAGTCCTTCGCGAGGGAAAGCCGCAGGCTCTCCCTCGTTTTTTGTTGGAGGAAGTCGTCCGATAGCGTGTCGTCGACCCGGAGGCTGACCCAGGTCCTCTTGTTCATGTGGTAGGCGGGAAGGACTCCGAGGGTCATGAAGGGATCCACGTCCCGGCAGCGGACGTTGAGCAGGACGACGCGCTCTTGGGGAAGGCGGATCCGCCTTCCGTCGATCTCCATCAGGAGGGCGAACCAATGCCCTCTTTCGTTGCGCAGCACGGCAAAGCCCGGCTCCTTCTCCCAAAGGTGTTCGAAGGAGGTCGAAAACAGAAGAGGAAAATTGGCATAGATTCGATTTGCCTGTTCCGTCTCGTAGCGATAGACGGCGCAGTTTTTGCGAATATCTTCCAGAAGCGACTGCTCTTCTTCGAGCAAGGGTGTCAGAAAAGGACCGCCTTTCTTCGCCTTGTGGGCGAAGAATTCTTCCCGGAGTTCCTTGTCGAAGAGACGCAGCTGGAGGCATCCCTCCCGAAGCGTGACAAGCGCGAGGAACCTTCCGCCGGCGAAGTCGGTCGTCAGGAAGAAGGTGCCTTCCCTTTCGACGAATCCATAGGCGAGGAGCTTCTCCTTGGGATAGTCATAGCGTCCCTTCATCCGTCGATCCTCTTCCGCATTTCTTCCAGCATCGCGTGGACTCTCCCTTTCAGGTCCCTCTTGGTGGAGTCGGTCGTCAGGACGTAGTCGAGCCGATGGCGGTTTTTGTCGTAGGAGTTGAGACGGTTGAACGCCAGCCTTCCTTCGACGTCCCTCTCCCCTCGTTCGCGCAGGTGTTCCTTCTGCTTCGTCGTCTCGACGCCGACGAGGAAGGTGAAGAGCGGTTCGAAGTGGGCGTCGAAGAGCAGGGGAACCTCGACGGCCTTGTCCCTTCCGTCCTCCGAGACGAGGAAGGCCTCCACCTTCTCCCTCAGCCGGGGGTAGAGGAAATGTTCGTAGAGGCGGCGGAAGGAGGCGTCGGAAAGCAGCCGTTCCTGGAGCCGGCCCTTGTCCAGGGAAGGGGCGAAGAGGAAGGGAAAGCGCCTTCGGGCCTCGGCGAGGAAGAAGGGATCCTGATAGAGGGCGTGGACCTCGTCGTCCAGCGAGAGGACAAGGATTCCTTCCTTCCGAAGGTTCTGCAGGACCAGGCTCTTTCCGGCGCCGATCTTGCCGGTCACCGCGATGGAGAATCCCGTCTTCTGGCAGCGGGGGCAGTAATGGGTCCCGCGTCCATGGAACATCTTCTTCTCGACCTTCGTCCTGTGGCAGGAAAGGCATTCCTTGCCTTCCCTTTGGTAGACCTGGAGGAGCTCCTGCATTCCGCCATGGGTCGTGCTGTCGACCTGGAAGGTCTTCACGGTCGACCCTTTGCGGGCAATCGCCAGCGTCAGGATCCTCCGGGCCTCGAGGAGGATCCTCCGGCATTCCTCCACCGTGACGTCCTTTGCCGCCCGGAAGGGGGAAAGACGGCTGGCGAAGAGGATCTCGTCGGCGTAGATGTTGCCGATGCCGGCGACGACCTCCTGGTCGAGGAGGCATTCCTTGAGGCTCCTCCTCTTCTTCGAGAGCAGGGAGAAGAGTTCCTCCGCGTCGAGGTCGAAGGGCTCCTTTCCGAGCTTGGCGGTCGCCGCATCGTCCTTCTCGTCGAGATAGTGGCAGGTGCCGAACTTGCGGACGTCGTAGAAGGCCAGGCCCTTCCTCGAATCCTGGAAGGGGAGGAAGAGGGAGAGGTGGCTCGTGCTGTGCCTTTCCTTGTCGACGACGAAGAGCTTTCCCTCCATGCGCAGGTGAAGGACGAGCTTCTTTCCCTGGCTGAGATGGACGATCAGGTACTTTCCCCTCCGCGAAAGGGAGAGGATCTCCTTGCCGGGGACGCCCTGGAGGAATTCCTCCCTCGGCGTCTGAAGGAGGCGGGAGACGAAGAGTTCCGGCGTTCCGAGGGTCTGGTGGAGGATCTCCTTCTCCAGCGATCGGCGGATGGTCTCGACTTCGGGAAGCTCGGGCATCTCAGTGGACCTCGTACCAGGTCTTGGCGACTTCGCCGTCGACCTTCAGGGGGACGGAGAGGGAGACGGCTTCCTCCATCGTCTTCTTCAGGAGCGGGACGAGGACCTTCTCCTCGCTCTTGTCCAGCTTGAAGATGAGTTCGTCGTGGATCTGGAGCAGGATCTTCGAGCGATAGCCCTTCAGCAGGCGGTCGACCCGGATCATGCTGATCTTCATCAGGTCTGCGGCCGATCCCTGGATGACGGTGTTGACGGCCGCCCGTTCCGAGAACTGCCGGAGGGCTCGGTTGCCGGAGAGGATGTCCTTGAGGTAGCGGCGCCGGTGGAAGAGGGTCTCGACGTAGCCCTTCTCCCTCGCCATGGCCTTGACGCGTTCCTCGAACTGCGGGATCTCCGGGAAGACCTCCATGAAGGAGGCAATCAGGTCCTTGGCCTCGGCGTTGGGAATGGAAAGCTGTTCCGAGAGGCCGTGGGCGGAGATGCCGTAGACGATGCCGAAGTTGACGGCCTTGGCCCTCCGCCGCATCTCCGGGGTGACCTCCGAGAGGTCGACGTGGAAAACGCGGGCGGCCGTCGCCTGATGGATGTCCTCGCCCTGGCGGAAGATCTCGACCAGGCTCGGGATTCCTCCGACGTGGGCCAGGACGCGCAGCTCGATCTGGGAATAGTCCAGGGAGAGGAGGTCGTAGGCGTTCTCCGGATAGAAGAAGGCCTTCCGGATGGCCTTTCCCTCCTCGTTGCGGATCGAGATGTTCTGGAGGTTGGGCTCGCTCATCGACAGCCGGCCCGTCGCGGTCAGGGCCTGGTTGAAGACGGCGTGGATCTTTCCGTCCTCCGCCAGGTGCTTGGGAAGGGTGGTGGTATAGCTGGAGACCAGCTTGTTGTAGAGGCGGTAGGCGATGATTTTCTCGACGATGGGATGGTCCTCGCGATGGGCCCGCAGGACGTCGATCCCGCTTCCCTTTTCCCCCTTGTACTTGTGGATCTTCAGGGTGTCGAAGAGGATCTCCTCGACCTTCTTGGGGGAATTGAGATTGAATTCCGTGCCGGAAAGGTCGTAGATCTTCTCCTTGAGCTCGGAGAGCTTCTCCTGGTATTGGGCGTCGATCTCTTCCAGGGTCTTCCGATCCATCGGCATCCCTTCCCGCTCCATGCGCGCCAGGACTTCCGAAAGCGGCAGCTCGATCTGGGAGAAGAGCTCGCTCTCTCCGTTCCTTTCGATGGCGGCGAGGACTTCCTTCCTCAGGTCGACGGAAAGCGAGATCGTCTGTTCGTAGAGCGGACGGTCCTTCCGAAGCTCGAGGCCGTAGGAGAAGAAGAGCTCCTCGACCTTCTGGCCGCATTCGGTGTTGATGAGGTAGGTCGCCAGCAGCAGGTCGAAGTCCGCTCCATGAAGCAGGGGGAGGTCGTTCCGCAGAAGAAGGACGTCCAGCCCCTTGAGGTCGTAGACGGTCTTCTTCTTCCTTTCGTCCGTCAGGTAGGCGAGGAAGGCCTCGTCCTTCCGGGCATCCTCGAGGGAGAGGTGGTAGACCGTCCTCTCCCCGGCCAGGGCGAAGCCGAGGAGGGTGGCGACGTTCTCGTTGGCGTTGTCGCTGTCGTAGGTGATGCCGAGGATGGGTTCGGGAATCTCCTGGATCGAATGGATCCAACGGATGTCGCGATGGACGATCTGGCTGTTCTTCTTGGCGGCGTCCTGCTCCGCCTCGGCCTCCATGAAGGCCTCGATCAAGGAGATCTGTTCGCCCTCCTGGTGGGAAACGATTCCTTGCATCTTGTCGATGTTCGTTAGGAATTGCTTGAACTGGTATTTCAGGTAGAAAGATGAAAGCTTCTCCTTATAATAGTTCTGATACTTTGACTTTATGTAATCATCTTCCATCGGGAGGGACGTATCGATGGTCGCCAGTTTCTTGAAGAAGAGGGCCTGTTTCTCTCCGGCGAGGATCTTGGCGTTGGTCTTGTTCTCCGGGTTCTTCCGGCAGGCTTCGAGGATCGCTTCGAGGTGGCCGTATTGGTCGAGGAGCTTCTTCGCCGTCTTTTCGCCGATGCCGGGGATTCCCTTGTAGTTGTCGCTCGGATCGCCGGCGATTCCCTTGAAGTCGGTCACCTGGTCCGGATCGAGGCCGTAGCTGGACTCCCGGAGGTTGGCCTTCGTCAGTTCCGTGGTCTTGCTCAGCCCCTTGACGGGAAGCAGGATGGAGACGTTCTCCCCGATGTCCAAAAGCTGGAGGAAGTCGCGGTCGGAGGAGATCAGGACGACGTCGTCCCCCTTCTCGTGGGCGAGCTTCGCCATCGATCCGCAGAGGTCGTCCGCCTCGTACCCCTCCTTCTCCTGGTGGTAGATGTTCATGGCGTCGAGCAGCTCCCGGGAGATGGGAATCTGGCAGGCGAGCTCTTCGGGGATCTTCTCCCGCTGCGCCTTGTACTCCTCGAAGGCCTGTTTGCGGAGCGTCGGCTTGTCTGTGTCGAAGGCCACGAAGATGTGGTCGTCCTCCCGGGCCATCGACTTGATCTTCTTCATCAGGTTGTGGAAGGCGAAGATGGCGTTGGTCGGGATGTTGTCCTTGTTGACCATCAGGTTCCCCGTGTAGGCGGTGGAGTAGTAGGCGCGGAAGAGGAGGGAGTTTCCGTCAACGATGAATGTCTTTGCCATAGGTCATTTTCCTTCCTTTCTGATTTTCGATCTGGATCTCGCGCTGGACCCCCGCCGGCTGCAGCGTTCCCCTGACGAGCAGGAAGTCGTCGTTCGCATAGTCGTCGTCCGGGGCGCGAAGGAGGTATTCCTTCCGCCCGTCGGTGGCCTTCAGGATCCTTTCCCGGCTCAGGCCGCTGTCGTCGACGACGAGCATCGTCTTCCATCCCGGACGCTGGACGACCTTCCTCAGGCTGGTCGAGAGGATCACGCCGAGCGCTTCCTTCTCGAGGAAGAGCCTCCTTCCGACGTCCTCCTCGCCGACGAGGGGAGGGACCTCGCTCTCCGGGAAGGAGAGGCGGGCGAAGTCGAGGTACTGACGATAGAGGGCCTTCATCCTTTCGCGGGCCTTCGAGAGCGAGTCGAAGGCGCCGGCGTCGACAAGGCGCCCCACGCTCCTCTCCGAAGAGGCGTCGAGCGTGGCGGACATCCGCCGGCAGAACTGGTAGAACGAGGAAAAGGGACCTTTCTCCCGTTCGGCCAGGATCGCGTCGATCACCTTCCGGTCCGCCTGGGCGACGCGGGAGAGGGGAAGGAGGAAGGAGGAGTCCTCGAAGGTCACCTTCTCCTTGTCGGAGCGATTGATGTCCGGCCCCCGGAGGCGGGCCTTGTGCGCATAGATTTCCTTGAGGAGGGCGTAGAATTCGTCGCTGCCCAGCGAGGATTGGTCGAGGGCGACCTGGTAGAAGAAGGCGGGGAAGTGGCACTTGAGGTAGAGCAGCTCGAAGCTGATGAGCGCATAGGCGCAGGCATGCGACTTGTTGAATCCGTAGCCCGCGAAGCGCTCGATGTCGGCATAGATGGCGCGGGCCTTTTCGGAAGGGACGCCGTTCTTTTCGGCGTTGGCCAGGAAGCGTTCCTTTCCCTTCTCCATCGCGTCGACGTCCTTCTTCGAGATGGCGCGCCGGAAGAGGTCGGCCTGGGAGGCGGAGAAGGAACCGATCGCCTTGACGATCTCGATGACCTGCTCCTGATAGAGGATGATGCCGTAGGTCTCCTCCAGGATCGGGCGCAGCCTTTCGTCGAGATACTCGATCTTCTTCTCTCCGCTCTTTCGCTGGGCGAATTCCTCGACGTAGGCCATCGGACCGGGACGATAGAGCGCAAGGAGGGAGCAGAGGTCCTGGAAGCTCTCGGGATGGATCCTTTCGATGGTCCTTCGCATGCCGGCGCTTTCCAGCTGGAAGACCTCCGCCAGCTCGAGGCGGTTGAGGAGGTCGTAAGTCTCCTTGTCCTCAAGGTGTTCCAAAAGGGAGAGAGGAAGTTGGATTCGGCTTTCGACTTTCTGAAGGAAAGTCAGGTTGGAAAGGGAAAGGATGTCCATCTTCAAGAATCCCATTCTTTCCATATAAGGATACTCATAAAGGACAACACCTGTCGTTCCGTTCGAGAGGGGACAGGAGAGGGATAGGTTTTCCTGGCTGACGATGACGCCGGCGGCATGGACGGAGGTGTTGATGGGAAGGCCGATGAGCGGCTCGATCTTCTTCACCAGGTCCTGATAGTAGGGATCCTTCATGAGCTCCGTGAAACGGCCTCCCAGCTTCCTGTCTTCGCGGGCGGAGAGGAAGTCCGGACTGGACTCGCGGATGGCGGAAGTGAGCTTCTTGAGGCGGTTCTCGGGATAGGAAAGGGCGGGGCCGATGAGACGGATGGCCCCCCTCGGCTTCAGCTTGACGAAGGTGACGATCTCGGACACCCTCTTTTCGCCATAGCGGACCTTGAGATAGCGGAGGACCTCGTCCCTCCGATCGTCCTCGAAGTCGATGTCGATGTCGGGCATGGTCCTTCGCATCGGGTTGAGGAAGCGTTCGAAGGAGAGGCGGAAGCGGAGGGGATCCACCTCGGTGATGAAGAGGGAATAGGAGACGAGGGAGCCGGCGGCCGAGCCACGTCCCGGTCCGACGCGGATGCCCTGTCGATGGGCGTATTGGACGTAGTCGTGGACGAGGAGAAAGTAGGAGCAGAAGTCCATCTTCCGGATGACGGACAGCTCATATTCCAGGCGGTCGACGTATTCCCTTGGAAGACGGTTCGTGCCGAGGCGTTCCTGGAGCCCACGGTAGCAGAGGTCGACGAGCTGCTCGTCGTCCTTGTCGAAGCGGACGGGCCTTCCCCGCTTCCGGAAGAAGTCGAATCGACACTTGTCGGCGATTTCCCTGGTCCGTTCCAGGTCGAGGGGACGGTAGACCTCGGACAGGGACTTCAGGGAGAGGAGGAAGTCGGGTCCTCCCTCGGGAAGGGACGGCGCCTTCTCCTTCTTCAGGGCGGCCTGGAGGAGGACGAGGCTTCCGCAGTCCGCCTTGCGGAGATAGCAGGCCTTCGGGAAGGCGACGGTCTTGTATTCCCCGTCCCTCGCGAAGGAATAGAGCTCCTCCATCTCGTTCTGCTCGAGGAGGGAGGAGATCTCGATTCCGAGGTAGAAGTCTTCCTGGAAGAGGCGCTGGAGCCGAGAGATCTCGGGAGAAAGGCGCGTGAGGGCTTCCTGGTTTCGCAGGGCGGGATCTTCGCTTTCCAGGACCAGGAGGAGTCCGTTGCGGATGCAGGAGAGGAACTCGAAGGAGACGGCTTCCTCCTTCCGGGAGAGAAGGAGGAGAAGGTTCTGGTACCCGACCTCGTCCTTGAGGTAGACGACGGCGGGAAGAGGCCTTCCCAGCGAGGAGGAAAGGCGGATCCGACATCCGAAGATGGCCTTGGTCGATGAGGCGGCGTCCGCAAAGGAGGGATAGCAGGAAATCCCGTCGTCGGCGATGGCTAGGCCTTGGTATCCGAGACGACTCCCTCTTTCCACGTATTCCTCGGGAAGGATGGTCGATTCTCCGAAGCTGTAGGCGGTTCTTGTATTGAGCTGATAGAAATCCATGGTCCTCTTGGCTGTTTCCCCGTCAAAGGGAAGAGTCCCTGTCAAAATTATAGAGAGGAAAGGAGAAGGCGAGAAGGATGAACTTCAAAAATGAGAAAAGATGGGCGGACGCCCATCTTTCTTCACTGCGGTGAACGCTCCTTACTTCGCCAGGAGCAGGTGCTTGAAGAGCAGGCACCAGACGAAGTCGACCCAGCCGAAGACCAGGCCGAAGAAGGTGACGAGGATGGCGATGACCAAGGAAATGAGTCCCTTCTTCTCAAGGAAGTTGCTCCAGCGGACGCCGATCTCGATGATCCAGTTGACGAAGGGGATCAAGAGGAGGATGCACTGAACGAGACGACCACAGCTGTTGAACCATTTTTTCATGAAGTTCGTTCTCCTTCCCTCTATTATACACGAGACGACGAGGACTTTTCCTCTCCTCCCATACTTCTTTCCGGCTTCTTCGGGAACGACTCCTTCCGTCTTTGTCCCGATCCGATCCCAGAGGCACGGCGTTCGTCGAAGGAAGGACATTTTCCAAGGTCCGTTCCTTTACAACGGGCTTGCCGTAGTATAGTCTAGTCTCGATGAGGTGACCCCATGGAAAACATGATCTACGGCAAGATTCCGGTCAAGAATGCGCTGGAAGCGAAGCGGAAGCCTTTGCGCCTTTTTCTCTCCGTCTCCCATACGGACAAGGAAATCCAGTCCCTGGCATCCCGAAACCGCGTCCCCTATCGCCTGATGCCGGATGCGGAGCTCGACCGTCTTTCGGAGCATGCCAACCATCAGGGGGTCATCGCCCAGATGCCGCGTTTCTCCTACCTCGCGCTGGAGGACCTGCTGGACGGCGGCAAGGAAGAATCGACCCTTGTCCTGCTCGACGGAATCGAGGACCCCGTCAACTTCGGCTCCATCATCCGCACCTGCGGCGCCTTCGGCGTCGATGGCATCGTCGTCCTCGACAGACGGCAGGCCCCGCTTTCTCCGACGGTCTGCAAGATCTCCACGGGAGCGGAGAACGTCGTCCCGATCGCTCAGGTCGGAAACCTGAGCAAGGCCATCGAGACCCTTCAGAGGAACGGATACTGGGTCGTCTGTTCCGCCGGGGAGGGGAAGGATTCCTACGACGAGATCGACTATTCCGGAAAGATCGTCCTCGTCGTCGGATCGGAAGGCTTCGGGGCTTCCCGCCTCGTCAAGGAGAAATCGGACTTCGTGGCCTCGATTCCTCTTCCGGGGACGATCAAGGCCCTCAACGCCTCGATCGCCACGGCCGTCTTCCTGGCACATATCGACTCCTATCGCCGCCATCGCAAGTAGCCCTTTATCCAAAGACTTGCGATCATCGCAGAAAGGAGAGGACATGTCGATTCAGCAAAGGGAGTTTTACGTCTGCCCGCTTTCCGCCTTTTCCGTGGACATCCATCGTTCCCTATGTCGGAAGGAGAACCTTGACGACTGTTATGGATTCATCGGATTTTCCTTGGACGAACTTGCAATCCTTGCCAAAAAGAAGAAAGATGGCGTGACGGCCTTGTCGGCGAAGCTCAAGCCGGTCACCGATGTGATCGTCCGACGGTACATGAAGCGGATCCATTGCCTTGCGTATTTGGTGGACGCCAAGGTCGAAGAGTGCCTCGACGTCGCCGTCCGAAAGTACGATCCCACCCGCGGCCCGTTCCTGAACCTGTTCCTCGTCGTCTGCAAAAAGGGGCTGGACCGCTTTGCCCGGGACTTCGAAAGCCGGAAGAGGAAGGTCGTGCCGTACGTTCCCGAACATCCTCGCGCCCAGGGCGACATCCTCTTCTCCGACAGCGTTCCCTCCTCGGAGGAGCGCCAGCGCTTCGAGATCGACTTCGCCCGCTATCGGGAACGGCTGAGCCTGAGGGAGAGAAAGATCCTGCGGATGTTCGACGACCAGTGTACGTTGCGGGAGATCTCCCGCCGCGTCTCCCTTTCGCCCTCGTCGGTCTCGAACAAGATCCGGCAGATGGTCGCGGAGCTTCGCAACTGCGCCCGGAACAAGCAGATATGAAAAAAGGAGCCGACGGACGTCGGCTCCCGTTCTATTCCTCAGCGCTTCGAGAACTTGTTGTGCGGACGAGGACGATCCGGCCTTTCCACGTATCCTTCCGGCTTGGGGAGGAATTCGCGGTGCGAGACGTCGACCCGGCCCTGGGCGTCGATGCCCGTGACGATGACCTTGAGGGTATCGCCGAGGCGGCAGACGTCCTCCACCTTCTCCACGCGCTTCCAGTCGAGCTTGGAGACGTGGCAGAGCGCATCCGTGTTGCCGAAGAGGTTGACGAAGGCGCCGTAGCTTTCGATGCGGACGACCTTGGCGTCGTAGACTTCCCCGACCTGCGGGACGCGGGCAATGGACTGGATCATGCCGTAGGCCTTCTCGATGGAGGCCGAGTGGACGGAATAGATGATGACGCGGCCGTCGTCGTTGATGTCGATCTTGACGTCGTTGTCGCAATCCTTGATGATGCCGTTGATGACCTTGCCCTGGCTGCCGATGACTTCGCGGATCTTGTCGGGAAGGATGCTGAACCGCTTCATCTTGAGGGCGTATTCCGAGAGCTCGGTCTTCGGGGCGGGGATGGCGGCGAGCATGACGTCGAGAATCTGCTTGCGGGCGGGCTTGCTCTGGGCAAGGGCTTCGCGGAGGACGTCCTTGGTGATGCCGCGGATCTTGATGTCCATCTGGAGGGCCGTGATGCCGTTGGGCGTGCCGGCGACCTTGAAGTCCATGTCGCCGAGATGGTCTTCCATGCCCTGGATGTCGGTCAGGATGGTGTAGGGATGGTTTCCGTCCAGCGGGCCGGAAGTGATCAGGCCCATGGCGATGCCGGAGACCGGAGCCTTGATGGGAACGCCGGCATCCATCAGCGCCATGCAGGAGGCGCAGATCGAGGCCTGGGACGAAGAGCCGTTGGATTCGCAGACGTCGGCGACGCAGCGGATCGTATAGGGGAAGTCGTCTTCCGAGGGAAGGACGTAGGAGAGGGCCCTCTCGCCGAGGGTTCCGTGTCCGATTTCCCTTCTTCCCGGCGTGCCCATGCGGCCGAGTTCGCCGACCGAGAAGGGCGGGAAGTTGTAGTGATGCATCCAGCGCTTGAGGGAGTCGCCGGTGATGTCGTCGATGATCTGCTCGTCTTCGAGGGGGCCGAGGGTGCAGGCCGAAAGGACCTGGGTCTGGCCACGGGTGAAGAGGGCCGAACCGTGGGCCCTCGGAAGGAGGTGGACCTGGGCGTCGAGAGGACGGATCTCGTCGACCTTGCGGCCGTCGGGACGAACCTTGTCGACCGTGATCAGGCGGCGGACCTCGCCGCGGACGACCTGCTCCAGGACTTCCTTCGCTTCGCTGACGGCGATGTCGTGAAGCTTCTCCGTCTTGTATTCGCGGGCGTCGATGATGTCGATGACTTCCTTCTCCAGGGCGTCGATGGTGTTCTGCCTCTCCAGCTTGTCAAAGATGGAGACGGCCTTGATGAGGCGCTGTTCCTGGGTCTCGCTCTGTCCGGGAGCGACGTAGTTGCGGCAGAAGGAGGCGAACTCCTCGTCGATCTTGTAGATGTTGAGCGGACGCTTTTCCTTACCGACCTCCTTGGCGATCTCCTTCTGGAAGCGGCAGAGCTCCTTGATGGCTTCGTGGCCGAACATCAGGGCGTCGAGCATGTCTTCCTCGGAGACCTCGGCGGCACCGGCCTCGACCATGTTGATGGCCTCCTCCGTTCCGGCGACGGCCAGGTTGATGTCCGATCTCTTCTCTTCCTCCACGCTCGGGTCGATGACGAACTTTCCGTCGACGCGTCCGACGCGAACGCCGGCGATCGGTCCCTCGAAGGGGATGTCGGAGATGCAGAGGGCGAGGGAGGATCCGAACATCGCCGTCATCTCCGGGGAGGCGTCCAGGTCCGCGGACATGACCGTGGCGGTCACCTGCGTCTCATTGACGTATCCTTCCGGAAACATCGGGCGGATCGGGCGGTCGATGAGGCGGGAGAAGAGCGTCTCGCGGTAGCTCTGGCGTCCTTCCCGACGAAGGAAGGAACCCGGGATCTTTCCGGCGGCGTACTGCCTTTCGAAGTAGTTGACGGTGAGGGGGAAGAAGTCCTGCCCCAGCTTCGCCTCCTTGGCGCCGCAGACGGCGCAGAGGACGGCGGTGTCGTTGAAGCGGACGAAGCAGGACCCATCGGCCTGCTTGGCGATTTCCCCGACTTCGACGCTGAGCGTCTTGCCGAAGAACTCGCGTGTGAAGACTCGTTTCATTCTTTGACCTCTTTCTTTTCTTGATACCGGGTTATTTTAGCATAAGAGAGGAGCGCATCCCTACCAAAATCAAAGAAAGACCTCCGCTCCTCCCTTCCGGGAAGGCTCAAAGGGTGCCGTCGAACGCTTTGCTTTGGACAGAAAAAGGATGTGGAAAGGGGATTTCCCTGCGTCAGGAGGGCCTGCGCCCGTATTTCTTCAGGAGGCCGAGATAATAGTCCTTCCACTGCCGATAGACGGCTCCTCGGTTGTATTTCTCCCGCATCCGGAAGGAGAGTTCCTGCGCCGCAAGGTATTCCTCCCTGTCCTGGGACAGGCGGCGAAGGATCGCGCCGAACTCGTCGCAGTCCTTCCCGCGCCTATAGTCTCCCAAGAGGATGGGATGGTACAGGTCGAGGTCGCGGACGAGGTAGGGAAGGCCCGTCGAGCAGGCCTCCAGGAGGGACATCGGGAAGAGTTCGCTGTAGCTGGGCAGGAAGAAGGCGTCGCTGAGCTGATAGTATTCCGGCATCTTCTTTCGGTCGACGATCCCGGCGAAGAGGACGTTCTTCCTCTTCTTCTCCATCTCCTTCCTCAGGATGGGATAGCCGTCGGTGATCCCCTTGAAGGAGAATCCTCCAAGCCAGAGGAAGAAGAGGTCGGGATTCTCGTCGGCGACCTTCAGGAAGTCCAGGACGCCCTTGCGGGTCTGCACCTGTCCGACGGCGAGGACGACAAAGGAACCTTCGGGAATCCCCCTTCCCTTCCTCAAGGAGCGCTTTTCTTCTGATGAAACAGGATGGAAGACCCTTTCATCGACGAAGTTCGGAATGTACGTGATTCGTTCCTTTGGAATTCCAATCCTTTCCAGCGGTTCGACGAAGGAGGGGTTGACCACGACGATCTCCTTCGCCCGACGATAGAAGGAGACCACGTAGCGGCAGAAGAGGGAGAAGAGGAACCGGGGGAGCCGGATCGATCCCTTCAGCGTCTCGGGAAGGAAGTGGACGTAGCAGACGGAGAGGTTCTTCCGGTTCATCCGAAAATAGAAGTCGGGATTGACGGAATGGACGTGGACGAGGTCGGCCTTCCGGGCGCTTTTGTTGTAGCGCAGCGTGAAGAGATCCCTTCCGAGCTCTTCCAAAAGGCGTGTCTGCTCGAGATAGGCCGATCCGACGCCTTGGGCGGGGGCGCTGGTCGCATGGGAGAGGACGTCGATGACGATCTTTCTATCCGGTGACAAGGTATTCCTTCCTTTCTTCCTCGGTGAGGCCTTCGTCGCGGCGCTTGAGGCGGAAGTTGATGGCCTCGTGGCAGAGGATCATGACGAGGACGAGGGCGAGGGTGAAGTAGGGAAGAGGTGCGTAGTTGTCTCCCAGCAGGCTGGCGGTCAGGGCGAAGAGGGGCGGGACGGAGAGGTTTCCGACGTAGGCGATGGCCATCTCCAGGCCCATCGCCTTCTGGGAGGCGCCCTTGGAGAAGCGATAGGGCGTCGAGCGGATGATGGCGGGATAGATCGGGGCGCAGCCGATTCCCGTCACGATGAAGCCGGTGATGGCAAAGGCGCTGTGGAAGGGCATCAGGGTCAGGAGGACGCCGACGAGGGCGATCAGCTCCCCGATGCGGATCATGTTCTTCTCGCGGATCTTCAGGGACAGGGGGCCGCAGACGAAGCGTCCGGCCGTGATGCCGAGGTAGAAGGTCGAGGCCAGGGTCGCGGCGAGGGAGGTGTCGATCTCCTTCTCCTGATGGAGGTAGGTCGAAAGCCAGAGGCCGGTGGTGTTCTCCATGGCGCAGTAGCAGAAGAATCCCAGCATGGCTAGGTAGAAGACCGGATTGGTGAAGAGGCTCCGGTAGGAGAAGGCCTTGCTCTCTTCCTCCACCTCTTCCTTCGTCTTCCTGGCCTGGGCCCTGTTCCAGAGGGGAAGGGTCAGAAAGAGCAGGAGCGTCACGGCGAAGAGCAGGATGCTGACGGTCAGGATTCCGGTTTCCCAGCCTGCGGAGTCGTTCCCGGAGTCGATGAAGGCGCCGACGATGAAGGGGGAGATCGAGGCCCCGACGCCCCAGGAGCAATGGAGCCAGTTCATGTGGATGGCCTTGTAGTGCAGCGCGACGTAGTTGTTGAGGGCGGCGTCGACGCCGCCGGCTCCCAGGCCCAGGACGAGGGCGATGGGATAGAAGGCCCAGACGTAGTCGCTCTGCACGAAGGAGAAGGAAAGCAGGGCCAGGGCGGTCAGGAGGATGGAGAAGGAGGTGACGTACTGCGTCTTGAAGCGGGCGATCAGCTTTGCCGAGAAGAGCGAGGAGAGGATGGTGCCGCAGGAGACGATGGGGGAGAGGTATCCCGCCATGTCCGCCGAGACGCCGAGGTTGTCGGCGATGGCCGGGAACGAGGAGCCGAGCGTGGAGTCGGGCAGGCCGAGGGCGACGAACGTGACGTAGATGATGATCAGAAGCGATACGAGCATTAAATTCCTCCGATGGAAAAGGGCACCACCAATATAGCCTTTTGCCTTTCGATGTCAACAGAAATCCGACTCGTTTTGCGATAGACTAGAGGGGAAGAAAGCGAGGCCTACGCGATGAACGAAAAATGGAATCGGCTTCAGGAACTCTTGGGCCGGATCGAGCAGATGCAGCATATCCTTTCCGTCCTTTCCTTCGACAACGAGACCGTCTGTCCTCCCAAGGGACAGGAGGAAGACGGCCGGGACATCGTCTTCCTGAGCGAGGAGATCTACAAGATCGAGAAGAGCGACGAATTCCGTCGTCTGGTCCGGGAGCTCAGGAAGGAGGGAGGGCTGGACGCCTATGCCGAGCGCCTCCTGGTCCTGCTTTCCCGCGAGATGAGGAGGAACGAGTCGGTCACGCCCGAGCTGCAGAGCGAATGGAGCCAGGCCCAGCAGGATGCCTTTCGACTCTGGACGAAGGCGCGCCAGGAGAAGGACTACGGCCTCTTCGCCCCTTCCCTCTCCCGCATCGTCTCCCTGTCCCGGAAGCTGGTCTCCCTGCGCGAGGACTACGATCCGGAGCATCCCTACCAGTCCCTGATCGACGACTATGAATACGGCTTCCGCCAGGAGGAGCTGGACGCCTTCTTCCGGACCTTGGCGGAAGAGATCGTCCCCCTGCTGAGAAGGATCCGCCTTTGTTCCTACCGGCCCCGCGAAGACTTCCTATCTCGCCCGGTTCCGATCCACAAGCAGGAGGAATTCTCGCGGCTTTTGCTCGAGCTCAACGGCTTCGACTTCGAGCGGGGCGCCCTGGCGACGACCATCCATCCCTTCACCAGCCAGATCGGAAAGGACGACGTCCGCGTCACGACGCACTACGACGTGAACAGCTTTTCCTCAAACCTCTATTCGATCGTCCACGAAGGAGGCCATGCCCTGTTCGGCCAGAACCTTCCCGGAGAGGTCTTTTCCTCCCATCTGGGAGAGGGAAGCCTGACGATGGCCAAGCACGAATCGGTCTCGCGCTTCTACGAGAACCTGATCGGCCGAGGACGCAGCTACATCCATCGGATCTACCCGCTCTTCCACTCCCTCTTCGCCGAGGAGATGTCCGACGTCTCGGAGGAGGAGCTCTACGAAGGGGTCAACGCCGTCCATCTGGACAATCCGATCCGCATCGAGGCGGACGAGCTGACCTATTCGCTCCACATCCTGATCCGCTATCGGCTGGAGAAGGACCTGATGGAGGGGAAGGCCGAGACGGACGGGCTGGATCGGCGGTGGAACGCCCTCTATGAGGAGATCCTGGGCGTTCGCGTTCCCGACGCTCTCCAGGGGATTCTCCAGGACGTCCACTGGACGTCCGGATTCGGCTATTTCCCGACCTATGCGATGGGCAATGCCCTCGGGGCGATGTACTTTGAGAAGATGAAGGAACAAATTCCGGCGGAAGAGGAAATCGCAAAAGGAGACATGAAATCCATCCTGAATTGGATGAAGCAAAACGTCTTTTCAAGAGCCGCCCTTCTCGACACGAAGCCCTGGATCGAGCAGATCACGGGAAGGCCGTTTTCCGCCGACGACTACGTCCTCTATCTCAAGCGCAAGTTCGCTTCGCTCTACCGGCTGTAGGACGCCAGGATCTGACGCAGGACGGGACGGATGGACAGGACGTCCAGCAGAGCGCCGGGGATTTCCTCCTCGGCCTTTTTTGCGGCCTGGTGGATCATCTCGCTGGCGAAGGAGGTCAGGTCGAAGAGGGAGAACGACTTCGTCCCGTAGGAGAGGAGGCCGGCGAGGAATCCGGCCAGGGCATCCCCGGAACCGGCCTTGCCGAGGGCGGAGGTCGGCTCTTCGTCGAGGGCCAGGGATTCCTGGGCGTCGACGACGACGGAGGACTAGGACTTCAGGAGGAGGGTGACGCCGTATCGCTGGCAGTACGCCCTGGCCCTTTCGACGTAGCGTCCGCTCTCCCGTCCGAGGTTCTCGCATCTCAAGAGGCTTCGCGCTTCGCCAAGGTGGGGCGTCAGGACGACGTGGCATTCCTCGTTCCGATGGAGCAGGCTTTGGCTCCCTTCGTCGGCGAGAAGCGTCAGGCCGGTCGCGTCGATGACGAGGTTTCCGGCGTAGAAGTGGAGGAGCTTGGAGAGGAAGGCGCCGTTCTCCTTCGTCCGGGCGATGCCGTTTCCGATCAGGACGCTCGTCGCGCGGCTCAGGATCTCCTTCGCCTTTTCGTCGAAGAGGAAGGATCCTTCCGTCTGGTGGAAGGACTCTCCGACGACGGTCGCGTCGACCTTGGAGAAGACGACGGAATGGATCTCCTTGGGGACGGCGAGGGCCTGGAAGGAGGTTCCGGAGAGGGCGGCGTAGGAGGAGGCGATGGCGATGGCGCCGGGATAGTCGAAGGAACCGCCGATCATCAGCGTGCGTCCGAAGTCGCTCTTGATGCCGCGCGGATCCCGCTTTTCATAAAGGGTCTCCCAGATCTTTCTCTTCGTCTCCTGGTTCATGTCCTCTCCCTCCCGTAGATTCGGTTCACGGCCCGACGGTATTCGAGGCGGCTCTCGGCGGGGTCCTTGCCGTTGCGGATGTCCTGCCGGGCGTCGAAGCGAAGCTGGAGCGTGACGGCCAACCTCCGGCGGGCGAAGAGGGAACGGGCGAGGGCCGGGTCTTCCTTCGCGAGGAGGTCCTTTCCGGCGAGGAAGGCCTGGAGGTGGCTCTGGAGGACAGAGTCCTTCTTCCTTGCCATCACCGACCCTTCCCACTGCCGATAGCGATAGAGGGGCTTGCGGATGCTGACGACCTTCCGGGCATGGAGGAGGGCCTGGTAGGTGAAGGGGAGGTCTTCGTACGTCGTAAGCGGCGGGAGGAAGATTCCTCCTTCCCGGAGCATCGACCGGCGATAGACCTTGCCCCAGACGAAGGTCCTCTGCCGCAGGAACGGACTCTTCAGGAGATGGCAGAGGAAGGCCTTTCCCTTTCCCTCCTTCCTCAGCCTCGAATAGCCTCTCCGCTTCTTCCTTCCCTTCTGCAGGAAGTAGCCTGCGACGGCGATGTCCGCCTCCTTCTTCTCGGCAAGGGAGACGAGGAGGCTCAGGAAATCCTTCTCCAGCTCGTCGTCCGAGTCGACGAAGGCCAGGTACTTTCCCCGTGCGGCGAGGATTCCGACGTTCCGGGTCCGCGAGACGCCTTCGTTTCTCTCCCTCCGGTAGTAGCGATAGAGGAGGGGTTTCTCCCTCTCCCTCTCCCGGCAGAGTCGGGAGGCCTCCTCGTCGCCTCCGAAATCGAGCAGGAGGATCTCATAGCGAAAGGAGGCGTCCTGTCTTTCCAGCGAGTCCAGGCAGGAGGCGATATAGGGATGGAAGCGGTAGATAGGAACGATCAGCGAGGCGAGGACGTCCATGCTCAGCTCCGGGGAACGTAGATGGACTGGTCGAAGTCCGCCAGCTGGACGTTCGCCTTCTGGAATTCCTTGTAGAAGGCCTTCTGCGCCTCAGAGAGGACGGTCCAGTAGTCTTCGTTCCTCATGTAGAAGACGACGCGGATGCGAATGCAGTTGGGGCGCGTCTGGCTGAAGTCGTCGATGTTCGTCGACGTCTTCTGGTCCGGAAGGTTGACGACGCCCTCGACGCTGTTGGCGATCCTTTCCATCATCGCGCAGGTCTCGTCGAGGTCGATGCCGTTCCGGAAGGTGAAGTAGAGGGCGATCCTACGGTATTCCTCGTCCGAATAGTTCGTGACGATTTCTGCGCTCATTTTTGTATTTGGAATCAAGATTGTCTTCCCGTCTGTCGTTGACAATGAAGTCCTCATCATTGAAATTTTATTGATGGTCCCCTCTACGCCATCCACGCTGACATAATCTCCGGTCTTCAGGTTTCCCTCGGAGAGGATGATGATGCCGTTGGCGAAGTTGGTGATGACGTCCTGAAGGCCGAG
Source organism: uncultured Bacillota bacterium (assembly GCA_949299015.1). Taxonomy (GTDB): domain Bacteria; phylum Bacillota_I; class Bacilli_A; order RFN20; family CAG-288; genus Enterosoma. The sequence continues at coordinate 27,864 of CASFYT010000016.1, read as the reverse complement.
GCCGATGGCGAGGAAGGCCGAGGAGAGGATGGAGGCGAAGCCGGCCATCGGGATGCCCAGGAGGTAGATGACCAGGAGGGCGAGGAGGATGGCGAGGAAGAACTTGAGGGACGTCACGATGAAGTTGATGACGGAAGGATCCATCTCCTTCGTCTTCTCCTTCTTCTTTCCGACGCGGCGCCGGACCTTCTTCAGGGATTTCCTCAGGAGGTGGCAGAAGAGCTTGATGAGGTAGATGCCGGCGATCAGGACGACGAGGGCGAGGACGACGCGGATGAAGATCGTCACGCCGTCCACGGTAAAAAAGTGGACGATCTGGTCCCGGAGGTCGGCCCAGAAGCTTGCGTCGCTGGGCGGTGTCGTCGAGCTGCTTGTCGCCGAAGAGGTCCCTGTGGAATCCAAGAGGAAGCGGAACATGACTCCATTATAGCCTTCCTTGGGGCGGAATTTCAGCCGAAACCGGAACGGACGGCGCTCGAAGGAAAGATTCTTGACGGGACTATCGTCTTTTCTTTGATAATTGTAGTAGAATAAGCTGTTATCTTTGGGAGTGATTTGCGATGAAAAGAAAGACACCCGTTCTTCTGCTGAGCCTTCTCTCGAGCTTCCTTCTTCCTTCGTGCGACCAGTACCTGGAAGGAACCATCCACTTCGACCTCAACGGCGGAGCCTTTCCGGAGAGCTTCCATTTCGCTTCGCTGAGCGGAGAAAGCGGCGCGCGGATCGAGACGGAAATCCCGAATCCGACGCGGGAGGGATACTATTTCGTCGGCTGGCGTCTGCAGGAACGCGACGGCACCTATTCGGAAATCAATTCCTACCTGGACCAGCAGACGGGAGAATCCTACTATCGCTTCCCCTACGGCGACGTGACGTTGGTCGCCTATTTCGAGCCCCTGATGACGCTCGCCTTCGACCTGACGGAGGGGGCGGAGCGCAACGGAACCCTGGTCGCTCCGGAGAACGCGTCCTACTACGATGCGACCGCCGGGGTCCTGGACGGCTATACGACGATGTCGATTCCCTCGACGATCTACCTTCCGACGGCGAGCGCCGACCACCTCAACTTCCAGTACTGGTATACGCGCTATCCGCTCGTCGAGGTGACCGACGAACTCGGAACGACGCACTTCGTCGAGGACACGTCGAGCCCGGAGGGCGTCTATCGCTTCGACACGGGCTTCGAGGGTTCGGACGGAACCAGCCAGGGAATGTCCTTCCCTGAGAGCGAGGACGGCCAACTGACGCTCTATGCCTCGTGGACCGAGGATCCGAGCGTGACCATCCACTACAACCTCGACGGCGTCCCGGACTCCTCCTTCCAGCTCGCGGTGGGGGAGGACATCTCCCAGCCGCTGGTCGAAAGGATCCTTCAGGACATCGGCATCGACCTTTCCCAGGACGGCTACAAGTATTATCAGGACGGCGCGATCGACCTCCGCTTTGCCGGCGCCTTCCTCGATGCGGCGTTCGCCAAGCCCTTCCCCTTCCCTTCCACGGATTCCGCGGAGGGAAACCGCGAGGAGGTTCCGATCTCGACGGAGAACGTCGACATCTACCTCGACTGGAACCGGAAGGTCGACCTGACCCTGGACTACGGAGAAGGAACGCTGGGCGGGGAGAGCTCCTTCCACAGCGAGGACTATTACGTCGGCGACGTCCTGGGCGCGGACTTTGCCCAGCAGCATCGTCCCACGAAGGCGAATGCCGACTTCATGGGATTCACCTTCCAGGGGACCGGATTCAACCTGGCCCTCGATCCGCTTCCGGAGACGGAGGACGGCGTCGTGACGCTCTTGGCCAGCTATGACGACTATCCGGAGCTGACGATCGTCGTCGACTATCCCGACAGCCAGCTCAACATCACCCAGGAGAGCGTCGCGGTGCGTTCCGGCACGGACCTCTCCGCCACGATCGACGAGACGGTCCAGGGGCTTCCGACGGAGGGGAGGGAGAGCTTCTCCTTCTCGGGAATCTTCTACCAGCAGCTCCAGGAAGACGGCTCCTACGGCGAGAAGACCCGCTTCTCGACTCCGGTCATGCCGACTTCGGACACGATCGTCACGATCGAGATGGGATACAAGAGCGTCGTCCGCATCCATCCGATGGCCGGCGCCTATGGCGAGACGTACCAGGAATTCCCGCTGTCCGACTTCGTTCCCGGCTACGAGACGACGCGCCTCTTCGGCTCGGCCTTCGATCCGGCGGAGGGGACCTTCGTCCCGGAGAACTACGATGCGGCGGTCCTCTCGCCCGGCGTCTCCTCCCTGGAGGACGTCCTTGTCTCGGGACGGACCTACTTCTACGAGGGCGTCTTCACCGGCGCCGACTTCTCCTCGGCCCTCCTTCCCTCCGGCGCTCAGGTCTCCCGCGACCAAGCCGAGGTCGTCGACGTCTACCTGAAGTTCACCCAGTCGATCGACGTCACCGTCCATTGGGAGGACGGTTCGCGTCCGGACCGGACGGTCACGGTCCTGCCGGGCCTGGGGCGGTCGGAATTCTTCCGCCTCGTCTACGGGACGGACTTCGACGATTCGACGATCGACGTCTTCTATCAGGATCCCTCGGGCGAGCTTTGGACCATCGACAGGACCCTCCCCACCGTCGACTGCACCCTGACGCTTCGTCCTCGCGCCTAGACAGGACATTCTTCACATCGGAAAGGACTGATTTTTCATGAGCTTAACTGCAGGCATCGTCGGCTTGCCCAACGTCGGCAAGTCCACGCTCTTCAACGCCATCACCAACAGCAACGTCCTCGCGGAGAACTATCCCTTCGCCACCATCCAGCCCAACACGGGCGTGGTCGAGGTCAAGGATCCCCGCTTCGACCGTCTGGTCGAGATCTTCCAGCCGGCCCGCCAGGTCCGCGCGACCTTCGAGTTCACCGACATCGCCGGCCTGGTCAAGGGGGCGAGCAAGGGAGAAGGGCTCGGGAACCAGTTCCTGGGCAACATCCGCAACACCAACTGCATCATCCACGTCATCCGCTGCTTCGAGAACAGCGAGATCATCTCCTACAACGGCCGCCCCGTCGATCCGGTCAGCGACGCCACCGAGGTCAACCTCGAGCTGATCCTCTCGGACATCGACGTCCTGAAGAAGCGGCTGGAGAAGGTCGAGAGGAAGGCGGTCACGACCAAGGACAAGGAAGGCCTGATCGAGGTCTCGGCCATCCACAAGCTCCTGGACGCCCTGCAGCACGAGACGATGGCCAAGGACGTCCCGCTCTCCTTCGAGGAGAGGGAGAAGGTCAGCGACTTCGCCCTCATCACCCTCAAGCCGGTCATCTACGTCGGAAACGTCGACGAGGAGAGCTATGCCGATCCGATGAAGAACGAACACTTCCGGGCGCTTTGCGAATACGCCAGGTCGCAGAACGCGGAATGCATCCCCGTCTCGGCCCTGATCGAGGAGGAGCTGACCAAGGTCTCCCCGGAGGACCGCAGGGAATACCTGGAGTCCCTGGGAACGTCCCAGACGGGCCTGGACAAGATCACGATGGCGGCCTACCACATCCTCGGCCTGAGGACCTTCTTCACGGGCGGGAAGGACGAGGTCCGCGCCTGGACCTTCCGCGAAGGGATGACGGCCCCCGAATGCGCGGGCGTGATCCATTCGGACTTCCAGAAGTTCTTCCTCAAGGCGGAGGTCTATTCCTATGAGGACCTGATCCAGTACGGGACGGAAGAGAAGGTCAAGCAGGCGGGAAGGATGATGACGGTCGGAAAGGACTACAAGGTCCAGGACGGCGACATCGTCTACATCCGCTCGGCGGCCGCGAGGAAATGAACATGGACATCCGCACAGGCTTCGGCTACGACATCCACCGCCTGGTCGAGGGAGAGTACCTGCTCCTGGGACGGATCCGCATCCCGGCGACGCGCATGATCGACGCCCATTCCGACGGCGACATCGTCCTCCACGCCGTCAGCCAGGCCCTGTACTCGGCCATCGGGGAGAGCGACATCGGAACGCACTATCCCGACATCATGGAGGAGACGAGGAACATGGACTCGACCCTCCTGCTCCGCGATGCCCTCCATCGGGTGGAGGAGCAGGGCTTCCGCCTCTCCAACCTCGTCGTCACGATCCTGCTCCAGGAACCCAAGCTCCAGGAGAACAAGGACCGCATCAAGTCGTCCCTCTCCCATCTGCTGGGACTTCCGGAGGAGAGGATTGCCGTCCACGCCAACACGTCGGAGCGGCTCAACGCCGTCGGCGAAGGAAAGGCCATCGAATGCTATTCCCTCGTCACCCTCATCAAGGAGAACTGACATGACCAACATTCAAGAGAGCATCCGGCTCGAACTTCATCGGATCGCCAGGGAACTCGGCCTTGCGGTGGAAGCCGACGCCATCCAGGTCAGCAAGAGCGACAATCGCGACCATGGCGACTACGCCAGCAACATCGCCTTCCAGCACGCCAAGCGCCTGGGGAAGAAGCCCATCGACATGGCGAACGAATTCGCCTCCCTCTTCCACGTGGAAGGCGTCGAGAAGGTCGAGGCGGTCTTCCCGGGCTTCCTCAACTTCTTCCTCCGATCGGGAGAGCTCGGCGCCATCGTCGAGGAGATCCTGGCCAAGGGGGAAGACTACGGCAACGGTACGATCGGCAAGGGGAGGAAGGTCGACATCGAATACGTCTCGGCCAATCCCACCGGAACCCTGCACCTGGGCCATGCCCGCGGCGCGGCCTTGGGCGACAGCATCAGCCGCATCTTCAAGAAGGCGGGCTACGAGGTGACCCGCGAGTACTACATCAACGACGCCGGGAACCAGATCGACCATCTGGGAGAATCCCTCATCGCCCGCTACCTCCAGCTCTTCGGACGGGAGAGGGCCGTTCCCGAGGACGGATACCATGGCGAGGAGATCATCCGCGTCGCTCAGAAGATGAAGGAAGAGTTCGGTGAGAAATTCCTTGAAGATCCCGATTCCCATCTTGCCTTCTTCAAGGAATATGGTTCCAGGATGCTCCTGGAGTTCATCAAGCAGGACCTCCATGAGTTCCGCGTCGACCAGGACGTCTACACGTCCGAGAAGGCCATCCGGGCCAAGGGCGGCGTCGAGAAGACCCTGGAAAAGCTCAAGCCCTTCCTCTACGAGAAGGACGGCGCCGTCTTCCTGGACACGACCTCCAAGGGGGACGACAAGGACCGCGTCCTGATCAAGTCCGACGGTTCGTACACCTACCTGCTTCCCGACATCGCCTATCACGCGGACAAGTTCGAACGCGGCTATGACCTGCTCATCGACCTCTTCGGCGCCGATCACCACGGCTACATCGCCCGCCTGAAGGCCGCCATCTCCGACCTCGGCTACGATCCCGACTCGCTGGTCGTCTCCCTGGTCCAGATGGTTCGCCTGTTCAAGGACGGGGAGGAGTTCAAGATGAGCAAGAGGACGGGAAACGCGATCTCGATGAAGGAACTGGTCGAGGAGTGCTCGGTCGACGCCATCCGCTACTTCTTCGTCTCCCGCAGCGGCAACTCCCACCTGGACTTCGACATCGACCTGGCGAAGACCCTGGGAAGCGAGAACCCGGTCTACTATGCCCAGTACACCCACGCCCGCCTCTGCGGCATCCTGGCCAACGGAGCCTCCTTCCTCCCCTACCGGACGAAGGTCGACCTGCTCCAGAGCGAAAGCGAAAGGAACCTGCTCCTGCTTCTGAAGGAGTATCCCAACGTGATCGCCGTCGCCTGCCAGGAGATCGAGCCCTACAAGGTCACCAACTACGTCCATTCCCTGGCGGTCAGCATCAACGACTTCTATACCAAGTGCCGCGTCCTGGACGACCAGAACCCGGAGCTCTCCCGCCAGCGCCTGGCCTTGGTCGATGCCTGCCGGATCGTGCTCCGGGACGCCCTGTCCCTGATCGGCGTCTCCGCGCCGGAGCGGATGGTCTCGCGGGAGAAGGAAGAGTCTTCCCTTTGAGGACGAAGTAGTTTATTGTATATTTCTATGACGCATGGACGTCTTGTGATGAAAGAAAAAGGAGATCACCAATGCCTGTGAACAAGCTTTCCCTGGTGGATGCCGCCTACCGCGTGCTCGCCAATCGCTATGAGGAGAAGAACGAGAGCGACCCGATGCCGTTCAACGAGCTGCTCCTCTCCGTCGGCGAGCTGGTCGGCATCGAAGACCAGAACGACCTGCTCAACCTCGCCTCCTCCTTCTACACCTCCCTGACGGTGGACGGAAGGTTCGTCATCAAGGAGAACAACACCTGGGTCCTCCGCGAGCACGAGCTCTTCGCCAACATCCACATCGACATGAACGCCGTCTACGCCGAGGACGAGGACGACGAGGACGAGGACGAGGAGAAGGAAGAGGACGAGAGCCTGGACGAAGCGGAAGAGGACGAGGACGAGCTCGACATGGACGACAAGTCCCTGATGGGCGACGACGACGATTCCGACGATTGATCACGAGGCCCTTCGGGGCCTTTTCTTTCCACGACACAAGGAGGACAACATGGACGAGAAGAACGCCATCCTGAATCAGATTTTCGAAAAGATCGAAGCCTACGACTCCATCGTGATCTTCGGCCACGTCAACCCCGACGGCGACTGCGTCGGTTCGGTCCTGGGCCTGAAGCACGCCCTCCGGGAGTTGTTCCCGAAGAAGAAGGTCTACGGCGTCGGTACCCACCCTTCCTACCTCCCCGAAGGGCTGGAGAAGGCCGACGAGGTGGACGACGAGACCATCGCCTCCTCCCTGGCGATCCTGGTCGACCTCTCCGACCTCGCCCGCGTCGAGGACCAGAGGATTCTCTCGGCCAAGGAGATCGTCTGCTTCGACCACCACGTCGCCGACAAGGACTCCTATCCCTTCCCGGTCTACCGCGAGGAGGAGGCGCCTTCGGCGACCTACATCCTCGCCAAGGTCCTGCTCCAGCGCTACGGACGGATTCCCGAGAGCGCCGCCCCGGAGCTGTTCCTGGGCCTGGTCACGGACACGGGACGCTTCCAGTACGACGGCGAGCCCCACACGATGGAGATGGCCGGAAGGCTCGTCTCCTGCGGCGTCGACTACCATCAGCTCTACCGGGAGCTCTACCGCCAGCACAGCAAGGACCTGCACTATCGGGCCTTTGTCTACGACCACTTCCACTTCGAGGGCAAGGTCACCTACTGCTTCGTCTCCAAGGCCGACTGGACGCGCCTGGGCCTGACCCAGCAGGAGGCCGGCGGCAAGGTCAACCTCCTCTCCCTTCTGGACGGGCATCCCATCTGGGCCTTCTTCACGGAGCAGGAGGACGGCATCGTCCGCTGCGAGCTGCGCAGCGACGGGACCTATGACGTCCAGGCGGTCGCCAAGCTCTTCGGCGGCGGCGGACACATCCCGGCCGCCGGCTGCAAGGTCGAGTCCTTCCAGAAGGCGATGGACGTCGTCAAGGCGCTCGACCAGGCCCGGAAGGTGGAAGGATGAGAGACCTTTCCTTCCTCCTTCGACGGATGATCGAGGCGGGCAGGGAGGCCGGCGCGGCGATCGAGGAGGTCGCTTCCTCCTCCTCCTTCCACGTCCAGCGGAAGGAGGACGACTCCCCGGTGACGGAGGCGGATCTTGCCTCCAACCGGATCTTGAGGAAAAACCTCTGCTTCGATGAGGGAATCGCCTATCTTTCGGAAGAAGAGGAAGACGACAGAAGGAGGCTTTCCTTCTCGGACCTCTTCATCGTCGATCCTCTCGACGGGACGCAGGACTTCGTCGAGAAGGACGGCTCCTATGGCATCAACATCGCCTTCGTCCAGGACCGGAGGCCGACCCTGGCCGTGATCGTCCTTCCGACGGAGGGGAGCTACTGCTACGCCGTGAAGGGAAGGGGCGCCTATTACGTCGCCGACGGGAAGGAGGAGAAGATCCACGTCTCCTCGCGCCTTTCGGACCTCGTCTATGCCGTCAGCAAGACGCACGAGAACGAAAGGGAGAGGAACGTCTATCTCCGCCACCGCGACAGGATCGCCTCCCTTGTCGCCCTGGGGGCCTCGCGCAAGGGCGTCGAGCTGGCCCGGGGAAGGGTCGACGCCACGATCCGCTACACGGCGATGACCAAGGAGTGGGACACCTGCGCGATGGACCTGATCGTCACGGAGGCCGGCGGGATCTTCCTGGACACGAAGAAGAACCCGTTCCTCTACAACCGGGAGGACGTCTACAACCGGGACGGCTACGCGATGGTCAACCGCAGGGAGAACCTGTTCCTGCTCGACTGACCGGCGGACACGAAAAATGGCGGATGGGAAGGACCCATCCGCCTTTTCCTTGTCCTGTCCTTCGATCAGACGTTCCTGGTCTTCTCGGCGTCCTTGGCGAAGGAGAGCAGGCCGCTCTCGGTCAGGGGATGGGAGAGGAGCTTCGTGAGGACCTTGTAGGGGACGGTGGCGATGTCGGCTCCCAGGAGGGCGCAGGTCTCGACGTGCTGGACGCTGCGGATCGAGGCGCAGATGATCTTGGTCGGATAGCCATAGTTCCTCTTGACGCGGACGATCTCCTCGATCAGCCGGGCGCTGTCCCAGCCGTTGTCGTCGAGCCTTCCCAGGAAGGGAGAGACGTAGGTCGCCTTGCTTTCGAAGGCGAGCAGGGCCTGGCTGAGGGAGAAGCAGAGGGTGACGTTGGTTGGGATGCGGCGGTCGGCCAGAAGGCGGCACGCCTCCAGCCCGGCCGCGGTCATCGGCAGCTTGACGACGATGTTCTCCGGCTTGATCGCATGGAGCTTCTCGGCCTGGAGGAGCATCCCGTCGAGGTCGGTGGCGGTGACTTCGGCGGAGATGGGGCCGTCGATGAGCTGGGCGATGGTGCGGATGGCCTCCTCCTGGCTCCTTCCTTCCTTGGCGATCAGGGAGGGGTTGGTCGTGACGCCCTTGACGTAGGGGCAGTGGCAAAACTCCTCGATTTCCTTCAGGTTGGCGGTATCGATGAACAGCTGCATACTCCGTCCTCCTTTGGCTTAGATTCTTCTCGGATTCCGATCGTCGGGATCGATGATGGGCTCGTAGGAGTGGAACTTGCCTTCCATGTATTCCTTGTAGGCCTTGAGGTCCTTCTCGATGACTTCGATGGCGGCCTTGCGCCCCTCGATGGAGGTGACGGAGGTCTCCTTTCCCTCCAGGGACTTGTAGACGCGGAAGAAGTGCCGGATTTCGTTCCCGACATAGTCGGGAAGCTCGGACATCTCGTTATAGCCGGAATAGAAGGGGTCCGAGGTGCAGACGGCGATGATCTTCTCGTCGATGAAGCCTTGGTCGACCATTCGGATGATGCCGATGGGCTTGGATTCGACCAGGGTTAGGGGGACGAGGCTCTCCTGGCAGAGGACGAGGACGTCCAGGGGGTCGTTGTCCTCGGCGTAGGTCAAGGGGATGAAGCCGTAGTTGGCCGGATAGTAGGTGGCGGTATAGAGGACGCGGTCGAGCTTGATGAGGCCGGTCGACTTGTCGAGCTCGTACTTGCAGTGGCTGCCGCGGGGGATCTCGATGACGGAGGTGAAGTTTTCGGTGCTGACTCTCTTGGGGTCGATGTCGTGCCAGATGTTCATGTCGTATCTCCTTCTTCGTGCGCCCTTCAGAGGATGGGGGCGTTCTGGTATTTTCTGCGGACGAAGGGCGCGAGGATGATCATGCCGAGGTAGGAATTGTAGCGGAAGGCGAGCTTGTCGTACTTGCCGTAGGGCGAGTTCTTGAGCTCGTCCTTGAGGTGGAGCTTGGAGAGCATCGTGTCATAGAGTTCCTTGTATTCGGCGCTCTTGGCGACGAGCTTCTTTTCCTTGAGGAACTTCATGTAGTACATCAGGAGGAAGTCGGTCTGGTTCTTGACCTTGCTGACGTCGACGGGGGTCTCCTGAAGGAGCTTGCGGTTGTTCTCCGTCGCCTCGCACATCTCGTCGGAAAGGTGGTAGTTGTCGTTCAGGAGCCTTTCCTTGACGTCCAAAACAAGCTTCATCCGCTCGTCCTCGTAGGGGAGCAGGGCCATCAGGGCGTCGTAGGCCTTCTTCATGGCGCGCTTCATCAGGAGGAAGAGGATGAGTGCCGAAATCAGATAGACGGCGACGAGGGCGAGGACGACGAGGATGATGATCACCCAACCTGGCATATCTTTTTCTCGTTTCTTTCTCTTTAACGATAGTCAAAACGAGACGACAAAACAAGTCTTGACTATGCTACAATCACGTCATGCGCGAAAAAAACGAGTGGAAGAAGAACGACGTCGCCATCCTCCTTCTCGCCGGAAAGGGCGAACGGCTCCTTTCGGCCCTGAAGGACAAGAAGCAGTTCCTGGACTTCGACGGGAAGGCCCTCTTCCTTCATCCCCTGACGAGCCTCGTCCTCTCCCGCTGCTTCTCGAAGATCGTCCTGGTCCTGGCCAAGGAGGACGAGGAGCGCGTGCGGCGATGCCTGAGGCAGGATACCTTCCTCCAGAAGGAAAAGTTTCAATTTGTCTATGGTGGACAGACCAGAAATGAATCGGTGAGAAATGCGTTGAACTCATTGGAGAAGAAAAAAGGCAACTTCTTTGTATTGATACACGATGCAGCAAGGCCGTTCCTGACGGAAAAGCAGGTAGAGGCCATCATGTCCAAGACCTACCGTGCCGATGCCCTGACCTACTGCATCCCCCTTTCGGACTCCCTCTTCCGGCAGGACGGCAAGGGCATCGAATACCTCGATCGCAAGAACCTCTATCTCGTCCAGACGCCCCAGGTCTTCGACTATCGGAAGCTTCTTTCCCTCTACCGGACGGGAGACGTCGAAGACACGACGGACGATTTTTCCAAGGCGGTCCGCGCGGGGATGAAAACTCTTCCATTGCCGGGGGACCTCTCCCTCTTCAAGGTGACGGGAGAGGACGACCTCTCCCTCCTTCGCATGCTCTCCGTCCTCCCTTCTTAATTGATATATTTCAATCGATTGACTATAGTATTTCCGTAAAAACAACGATCCTGCTTAGGAAAGGAGAAACGAAATGGTAGAGTTTTCGAAGCATGGTGCCGTTTTCCAGGACATGGATTATACGGAGATCGACGCCCGGGGCGAAGAAATCGCCAAGATGATCGAGGAGAGGACGGGCGAGGGGAACGATTTCCTGGGTTGGCTCGACTACGCCAGCCGGCTTCCGGAGGAGGAAATCGCCCGGATCGAGAAGACCGCCAAGCGCATCCGCGAGAACTACGACGCCCTTGTCGTCATCGGCATCGGCGGATCCTATCTCGGCGCCCGTGCCATGATCGAGGCCGTCAACGGCTTCTTCCCCGAGGACAAGCTGGAGATCATCTACCTCGGAAACACCCTCTCGAGCACCTATACGGCCCAGGTCATCCGCCATCTGAAGAACAAGAAGTTCGCCATCAACGTCATCTCCAAGAGCGGAACGACGACCGAGCCGGCCGTCGCCTTCCGTCTCCTCAAGGAGATGCTGATCGAGCGCTACGGCAGGGAATGCCTCAAGGATGCCGTCGTCGCCACGACCGACCGCGCCAAGGGCGCCCTCAAGGCCGAGGCGGACAAGGAAGGATACGAGTGCTTCGTCATCCCCGACGACATCGGCGGACGCTTCTCCGTCATCACGCCGGTCGGCCTGCTTCCGGTCGCCTGCGCCAACATCGACATCCGTGCCTTCCTCCGTGGCGTCCGCGACGGCGAGAAGGAATACTCGGACCACGACTATCGCAAGAATCCGGCCTACCTCTATGCGGCGACCCGCTACCTCCTCCACGTCAAGCACAAGTTCGCCTCGGAGATGTTCGTCTCCTATGAGCTTCAGAACAAGATGATCGAGGAGTGGCTCAAGCAGCTCTTCGACGAATCCGAAGGCAAGGAAGGAAAGGCGCTCCTTTGCTCCTCGGGCGTCTTCACCACCGACCTCCACTCCATGGGACAGTTCATCCAGCAGGGATCGCCGGTCCTCTTCGAGACCATCATCAAGGAGAAGAATCCGGCCATGGACGTCGAGGTTCCCTCCGATGCGGAGAACCTGGACAACCTCAACTACCTCGCCGGAAAGAAGCTCTCCTACATCAACGACAAGGCCTATCAGGCGACCCTGGAGGCCCACACCGAAGGCCATTCCCCGGCCTTGGTCATCGGCATCGACCGGATGGACGCCTACAACATCGGAAACCTCTTCTACTTCTTCTTCCGCGCCACCGCCTTCTCGGCCTACCTCCTGGGCGTCAATCCCTTCAACCAACCGGGCGTCGAGATCTACAAGCACAACATGTTCAAGCTCCTGGGCAAGCCGGGGGTCAAGTAAGGGACAAGGAGGGCCGTCGAAGTCGATTCGACGGCCCTTTTTTCTTTCTCGATTTCTTTGTCTTGCAACTTCGTTTTCCCTTTGTTACAATAGACGAGCGCCGAATTTCGGATGCTTAGCTCAGTTGGAAGAGCATCGCCTTTACACGGCGGAGGTCAGGAGTTCGAGACTCTTAGCATCCACCATCGAAAGAAGCGCAGACATCGACTTGTGGGCGAGTAGCGAAGTGGCCAAACGCGGCAGACTGTAAATCTGTTCCTTCGGGTTCGGTGGTTCGAATCCACCCCCGCCCACCATCCTTCGGTAGCAACGCACCTGCGTTCTATACTGCTTGGGGTATAGCCAAGGGGTAAGGCAACAGACTTTGACTCTGTCAGCGGTGGTTCGAATCCACCTACCCCAGCCACTCCTTCCTGCAGCCCCGAAACGTCTCGTTAGCTCAGCTGGTAGAGCACGTGACTTTTAATCACGGGGCCATGGGTTCGAGTCCCATACGAGACACCACTCTGTTCCGCCCAGGTGGCGAAACTGGTAGACGCACAGGACTTAAAATCCTGCGGGCTTATCACCCGTACCGGTCCGATTCCGGTCCTGGGCACCAGATTGAAAATTTGTCCGACCATGGGTCGGATTTTTTTATTTTTCACATTGGAATAAGCTTGAGAAACATAATTTTCATTCTAACAACCAACATAAAGATGAATACAACGATATGCAGATCAAGTATGACGGAAAAATATCATGATAGCTTCGAAAAAAACATGGAAAACAATATATATGGTGAAGAAAAGCCTTAAAACAGAGATGAGGACTTTATGGCAATACTATTTTTTAGTAATCCTTCTCCTTGAATGTTATCTAGAAGAACAAGTTATCTACTCACGCTGATGAAGGGTGATAAGAGAGTTTATCTTTTGAAAAAGAACGCCTATTGATTTTTGTTCTATGTTTGAATGAGGGAAAGCAATTCGACTATTGAAGAAATCGTCAGGACTAATATTTAGTAATCCATGATTTCTTGCACCTTCGCTAGCTATCTTTGCCATTTCAGGATGCCAGTTTGTAGTTTCGTAGTAATGAACTAAATATTCGGAATCCACTTTTATTGGTCTAAAAACTATGTAAAGTGTCGATAATACGCCTTTTTCATAGTCATCCAATCTTTTTACAGCACACCATATTGCACTGTCAGAGGTACTCTTGTTATAAGCAAAATCGCCTCTATACAAGAGGTAATAATTGAGGATATTTTGACTTGCTACCCTGTTATTGAAAAATGTAATTTGATCAACTAGTCCATACTCTGCTGATATTGTTAATGGAAGTGTGGATTCTAGTTTATCGTTTTTGCGCGTTATTCTTTCAACTATATCTTTCAACTTACGCTGTTCCCAAGAATGCGATATAACATAGAAATTATTAACAAGCGAGATTCATGAAACACTAAAATAATGGCATTGTATGAGGCGAAAATATATTGATTCAATAAAGAACCTAATTTGCTTTTGCTAGCAGTAAAATTACGTTGACAAATACTTTGCGTCCTTTGTATTACGGTTAATTGAAGCTTAGCGGTTCCTTCCTGTTTTCGATAGCTTACCATTGATTAAAATTTGTTGTAAGGAACCGAAAATGAGCTGTATTTCGGCAGCACACCTCAATCGCTGAAGATAATGATTAAAACAGGAGTATATCAGTTTGGAGAAAGCACAAGGCGTAAAATAATTCATCATTCTCGATTATGTAAAAAATGAATGCACAAATGATATCCAAAAGCGTCTGAAAGAATTCAACACGAGCAAAGACATTCCTTCTCCTTAAAGTCATTATGACAGAATGTGTTCCAAAAGGCGCTCAATCATGACAATGAAAAAGGCTTTGGTGAATGACTTAACTTATGGTTTTGGTCCGCATGAAGTTTAGTCAGAGGATTCTAGCTAAATTGTTTTGTGAACACAATTTGAGACGGAATGTCAATGCATTTAAAAAGCTTTTGGACTTTTACCGTCTTTTGTCTTCCAAAAATCATTTCCATTGATGTGTGCGCCCACAACAAATGCTGCTGCACCTGATGGACTCTTGAATAGTATGTCTTCGGTTGTGATGAAATTCTCGTCGATTTGATGAGAATATTGTTCTCGCTGTTTTGTTGTAGAAGGGCTGACAGTCGCGCTCAATTTTTCTCTGATATGGCTTCCCTTTAACAAAACGAACCCTTCATTAGATAATTTTGCAGAGGCGGGATAATTTCTTCGACTGCTATAGAATATGATCGCCTTGTCGTTGGTTCCCCCGGTTTGAGAAGGGGACGTCTCATCATGAATGGCCACGAAAGCCTTCATGCCAAGAATCCCTACAATGGCAAAGCGGTTGTCCATGAATTCGTCCATTTCCGATTGCTTCTCTTCACTAATATTTCCTTTCGTTGGCTCACATTTGTTTATGATGACGTAGCGCTTGATTTTGCCAGCCAAATCGTTGAATCTATTTTCCAAATAGTTCAGTTCGGCTGCATCAAGAGTATCGTTTTGCCTTGTAAGGATGATGACCTCGTTCCATTCGTTTTCATCGTTTTTATGTTCGCTAATGCGCTGAAGAAGACCCTTTCCGTTTTTCCTTGTATTTGCTTGGCCGATGTATATCGTTGGGCGGCCGTTTGAATCTTCGCCCAACAAGAAATAGATACCGGCATGATTGATATGTTTCGATATGTCGCCTTCCTTCATGCAATCATCTAAGGTCGGTTTCGGTATTTTATAGATGACTCCTGTCCAATTCGACAAAGTTGCCTTAATTCTTCCTGTTTGGTCTCCATCAATCAAAAACAAATTGATACTCTTCCTTTAGCCATGATGTTTTCCTCTGACATTTATCTTATCTCTCGTCATTTTACTTTGCCAAATAAATGATTGGCGACGTATATTTCCCAAACATGGAATGCCGACATGCGATGATAGACCGAAGACAATGGGCTCGGCAAGGCAGGTGCCGACTCTGAAAAACATTATCTATTTTTGTCGATGGACGATGAAAGGGAACGTTCTTAACGAACATTTTACAAGATGTGATTTATCGGATCGCTTCATTATGTTATCTTTTGAACATGGACGCAATCATTGAGATCAATCATTTGAAGAAATCCTTTGGAACAACGAATGCGGTAGATGATATTTCCTTTCAAGTCCGCAGAGGGGAACTTTTTGCGTTTTTGGGAATCAACGGAGCGGGAAAGTCGACGACGATCAACATTCTCGTTGGAGTCCTGAAAAAGGATTCGGGACAGATTCTCATTGAGGGAACAGACATCGATCAGGACGGATCAAATCTCGACGAAATCGGTATCGTCTTTCAGAGCTCTCTTTTGGATAAGAACCTGAATGTCTATGACAATCTTCGTTATCGCGCATTGCTGTATGGAATTACAAAGGAGGAATTCGCCCGAAATCTTTCCTATCTTGCGGAAGCCTTGGAACTTGGCGATATCTTGAAGAAACCTTTGGACAAGCTTTCCGGCGGACAGAAGAGAAAGGTGGATATCGTTCGTGCTTTGCTGCATAAGCCGAAGATTCTCATTCTGGACGAACCCACCACCGGCTTGGATCCCAAGACGAGAAGGCAGGTTTGGAATCTCATTTCCACATTGATCAGCGAAGAAAGGCTGACGGTCATGCTGACGACCCACTATATGGAGGAAGCCTCTCAGGCGGATTACGTCGTCATCATCGACAAAGGAAGCATTGTCGCTGAGGGAACGCCCTTCTTCCTGAAGGAAAAGTATGCCCATGACTACCTGAAGGTCTATCGCCATGACGAGAGGCTTCGCCATCTCTTGGATTCCCAAGGAATCGTCTATCAGGAGCGAAACAGGGTTCTCACTCTTCCTTTTTCCAATACGAAGGATGCGGAGAGTTTTTTGTCCGCAAACAGCGAGATGATTCAGGATTTTGAAATCATCAAAGGTACGATGGATGACGTCTTTCTGAATGTTACAGGGAAAGAATTGGAGAGCCTATGAAACGTTCATTCAGCCAGTTGGTCCTGCTTACCAAGCGGGATATGGTCCTCTATTTCAAGGACAAGATGACCTTCCTTGTCTCCTTGATTACGCCGATGATCCTGCTGGTCCTCTTCATTACCTTCCTAAAGACGGCCTATGAAAACGAAATCATCGCCGCAATCGCCCCACTGACGATCGATGGCAGGATCCTCGACGGCTTTTCCGGAGGATGGCTCTTTTCGTCTGTCCTGGCCACTTCTTGCATTACCGTTTCCTTTTGCTCCGGAATGATGGTCATCGACAAGGTTAGCAAGGCAGACCTTGATTTCAGGGTGATTCCCGTCCGGCAGAGCATTGTCAAGCTCGCCTACGTCTTCTCCAATTTTCTCTCGACGCTGTTTGTCTGCCTTGCCCTTCTGATCATCGGTTTGATTTACCTTGCCTTCGTCGGTTTCTATCTCCATGTGGCCGATGTCTTCCTGGCCATCCTGAACATCGCCCTGACCGCCTTGTTCGGGACGCTCCTAAGCAACATCATCTGGACTTTCGTCAATTCGCAGGGCGTGGTCTCTGCCATCTGCACTCTGATGTCTGCTATCTATGGCTTCATCTGCGGTGCCTACATGCCCATTTCATCGATGGGGGAAGGCTTCAAGGTTTTCACGGGATTTTTACCAGGAACCTATTCGACGGTCTTCTTTCGAAATATCTTCTTGAGGGGGAACTTGGACGTCATGAAGGAAAGCCTTCCTGTCGCTGCTGTCGACGGCATCGCAGAGAGCTTCGACGTCACCTATACCTTCTTCGGCCGAGACGTCTCCACATTGGCCATGTTCCTGATTCTGCTCGGTTGGATCGTCGTTCTGTTCGGAATTCTGATTCTTGTTTCTTCCCGTCCTCTTCATAGAAAATCTTCTGGAAAGGATGGAAGACAAGGCGCGTGACGATATCTCGGTTTCGGAGTCGGACCGCCATCGTCGCTGAAGGGGAAGAGGGACTCTGCCGCAGTCTTTCGAGAAAAATGGCTCAGGACATATCGCGATAGCCAAGGAAACCTTCTTGGCTGAAAGAGCGCTTTGAAGAAAGAATCGGCCTCAGAGCCGATTCTTTTGATATCGCTGTATGATTCCAGTATACGTCATGGAATATTGTCCTTTATTCCTAAGATAGCTGTTTCATAGACTCGTATAAATAGACTAAAATTTGATTGATTTTATAGTGGTTAGCCTTGGATTGTTGAGATGATTTTGTGACAGTCTGTAGAACTTTGCGGAATGATTGGCGATTTCTCTCGTATGATTGCCTTGGCGGAGTCCTTTTGTATCGAGATGCGATGGGTCGTTCTCTTTCTCGCGGGAAAGAAATCATCACTTCTGGACTAAATCATTAAAGAAAAAAACTTTTATTGGGAAGGATGGAGGAGAGGGTTTTCTCCTTCGAGTTGTAATTCCTGCTTTCTATTGGTTCGATGATAGGAGAAGCCTGACGGATGTGATAGACTTCTTTTCGATAAGGAAGGAGATGAACCATAGGGTCGAACAAGAACCGAATCCATCCCAAGCCGGACGTCTCGAGCGTCTGTTTCATCAAGAACGTCGTCCGCAATCCCGGCATCGGCATGAACGGAGCCAACCACCGCCTGAACGGAGGGGAGAAGGTCACACTGAAGCGGGAAGACCTTCCGCTGAAGGACGACACCGTCATCGGCAACGATGTCTGGATTGGAGAGAATGTCACGATCCTACCTGGAACCCACATCGTCAAGAAGCGCTTCAACGAGGAGACGTTCTCCGAAAACCTTGAGGCGTTGACGAGAGGAAGAACGGATCTGCTTGATCAACGGATTCCTTCCGAATCAAAAGATTGACAACTTACTGCCAAGAAAGGACAGAAAGATGCTTTCCATTCGAACGATTGACAAAGAAAAGGACGTGGAGAAGGTGGAGGACCTCTTCGTCACCGTCTTCAGCCAGGAGCCGTGGAACGACCACTGGGACGACAGGAGACAGCTTCGCCTCTACATCGAGGACCTGCTTCTTCCCTTCAACGCCCTTTCCTTCGGCCTCTATCAGGACGAGGAGCTCGTGGGCATCTGCTTGGGAAGAATGATGCACTTCTTCGAGGGAAACCAGCTTCGCATCGACGAGCTCTGCGTCCGGACGGACTGCCAGGGCAAGGGATATGGATCGAGGATGGTCGCCTTGATCGAGGAGGAAGCCCGAAAGAGAGGCATCGCCTTCCTGATCCTGGCGACGGAGAGGAACTATCCGGCCTATCGTTTCTACAAGAAGAACGGCTTCGTGGAGGCGGAAGGGAACGTGATGCTCTCGAAGAAGGTGCTCTGACGTTCCCTTCGGCACATGGGGAAAGGAGATCATGATGGAACGCTATCTCTTCGGAAATCCGATTGCGACCGACGCCGTCCTGGAAGACGTGCCTTTGGGCAGGGACTTCCGTCCCCTCCGGATGGAGGAGAAGGAAGGGAAAGGCCTTCTGTTCTCGCTTCCGGTCGAGGAGCGGACGAAGGTCTATGGGCTTGGCGAGGCCCTGGGCAGGATGGACAAGAGGGGACGGGTCTACGTCAGCTTCAACACGGACTCGGCCGACATGTCCGAAAGCCGAAGGACGACCTATTGTTCCCACAATTTCTTTCTGATCGATGGAGAGGAGAAGGTCGGCTTCTTCTTCGATGCTCCGGGGAAGGTCGTCTTCGACTTCCGGGCGCAGGATGGAAAGTTGTCCATCGAGACCCCGGAAGACCTCCGACTCTATGTCATCCGCGGAAGCGACCTCAACGGCATCGCCCACGAATTCCTCCGTTCCATCGGCAGGGGATACGTCCCGCCCCTGTGGGCCTTCGGCTTCGGGCAGAGCCGCTTCGGCTATCGCTGGGGCTCCCGCATCCGGAAGGTCGTCCGCAACTACCAGCGGAAGAACCTTCCCCTGGATTATGTCTGCCTCGACATCGACCACATGGACCATCTCCAGGACTTTTCGTTCTCGCAAAGGCGCTTTCCCCGTCCCGAGAAGCTGATCGCCGAGATGAAGGAGAAGGGAATCCACCTTGTCCCCATCGTCGACGCGGGAATCTCCGGGGAGCGGAACAACGCCCTTTCCCGGGAAGGAAAGGAGAAGGGATACTTCGTCCGCAAGGAGGACGGGGAGGTCTTCACGGCCATCGTCTGGCCGGGAAGGGCGCACTTTCCCGATTTCTTCCGCCCCGAGGTCCGGACGTGGTTCGGAAACCTCTATTCCTTCTATACGGAGAAGGGGATCACGGGCTTCTGGAACGACATGAACGAGCCGGCGATCTTCAAGTCGAAGCTCTATCCCGACGATCGGGAGGGATGGTTCGAGGGCATCTCCGGACTTCCCTGCTACCGGAGCTTCGTCCATGAGGTCGACGGAAGGAAGGTCAACCACTACGACGTCCACAACCTCTACGGGACCCTGATGACGAGGGCGGCCTCCCAGGCGCTTCAGAGGAACCTTCCGGAACGCTTCCTCCTCTTTGGCCGCTCCTCCTACGTCGGCGGACACCGCGACGCCGGGCTCTGGACGGGAGACAACAGTTCCTGCTACGAACACATCCGCCTCCTCTTCTCGCAGCTTCCGGGACTGAGCCTCTGCGGCTTCTTCTTCGTGGGCGCCGACACGGGAGGCTTCCTGGGAAACGCGGACGGATCCCTCCTGCTGCGCTTCCTGCAGCTCTCGACCTTCACGCCCCTCTTCCGCAACCATACGGCCATCTTCACCCGCCACCAGGAATGCTATCGCTACGGAAGGACGAAGGCCTTCCAAAACATCCTCCACTTCCGCTACCGCTTCCTTCCCTTCCTCTATACCGCCTACCTGCGCTCGACCCTCTCCTTCACGCCTCTTTTCCGTCCCCTTTCCTTCCTCTTCTCCGACGAGACCTCGAGGAACGTCGAGGACGAGCTGATGCTCGGGGAGAACGTCCTCCTGGCCCCGATCTTCGAGGAAGGGCAAAGGGAACGGAAGGTCTACCTCCCCGAGCCGATGTTCCTCGTCCGCTACCGCGACGAGGAGTTCCGTCTGGAGGAATGGGAGCAGGGCTTCCACGTCCTCTCCTATCCCGAGGAGGACGTCTGCTTCTTCCTCCGCCACCGGACGCTTCTCCCGGTCCTGAGGAAGAAGGTCTCCAACACGCGGGAGGTCGACATGACGGACCTCGAGCTGCTCGGCGACGGAGCGGAAGGGGAGGTCTATCGGGACGACGGGCGGACGAAGGAAGTCTCGGAGCGGTTCTTCGTCCGGGTGCGCCGGAAGGAAGCCTCCTGATTGCGTGTCGATTTGTTTTGACAGGGAAGGCTAAGGGCCCGATGCCTCGGGAGGGCTCAGCGAATTTTTCACTCGAAAAGGCTCTTTTTTTCGAAATCCGTGTTTGAAAACATAATCAAACAGGAAATCTTGACAAAAATGGCGTAAAAAATCAAACAAATGAACAATCATTGACAAATCGGTGGTGGGGTGTTAGTTTTCATTTGAAAGGGCTTTCCCTTTCAGAAAGGAACTACACATGCGACGGAAAAAGAATTTGCGACTTTTCCTCTTGCTCTCTTCCCTCGTCAGCATCGGAGCCTTCTCCCCTCTCCAATCCGCGTCCGCGACGAGTGATCCCACGACTCCGGCCCTGCTTCCCAACGACAAGAAGGAAAGCGGCGAAAACGTCCTTCCCGAGGGCGTCCGCGACATCGACTTCAACTACGGATGGACGTTCAAGAAGGGCGACCTCCTCGCCGATCGGCCCTACGATCCCTACTACGACGATTCCAACTGGAAGAAGGTCAATCTTCCGTATGATTGGTCGATCTACGAAGACTTCTCGGAAGAGGTCTCTTCGGAAATCGGCCATCTTCCCGGCGGAACGGGCTGGTATCGCAAGGTCTTCACGATTCCCGCTTCGATGCAGGGGAAGAGGATCACCATCAACTTCGACGGCGTCTACATGGAGTCGACCGTCTACGTCAACGGAGAGAAGGTCGGCTTCTATCCTTCCGGCTACGTCCCCTTCCACTACGACATCACCGACTATGTCCACTATGGCGAAGAGAACGTCATCGCCGTCTCGGCCCGCAACCTCGACGGATTCAACCAGGCGACCTCCCGCTGGTATTCGGGTTCCGGCATCTATCGCGACGTCTACCTGACGGTCCAGGACGGACTCCACGTCGGACAGGACGGAACCTCCGTCACCTATCCCGACCTCAAGGTCAACCACATGGCCAGCCCCGACAACTTCTCCGCCAACGCCCGCGTCACCAACACCATCGTCAACGACACGGACGAGGAACAGACCTTCCAGGTCCGCACGACCCTCCTGGACTACGAGACGCTCGCCCCGATCAGCAACGGACAGGCCGTCACCTCTTCGTCGGTGACCCTGGCCAAGGGAGCCTCCCAGGACGTCACCAACGACATCACGGTCCAGAACCCCAGGCTCTGGTCCATCGAGGAGCCCAACCTTTACTATGTCCAGACCGAGCTTCTCGACGCGGAAGGCAACGTCGTCGAGACCAAGAAGGACCGCATCGGCTTCCGCTACTTCGACTGGTATACCCTCAACGATGCCAAGGCGGGGGCTCCCGCCGAAGGCTTCTTCCTCAACAACCAGTTCCTGAAGTTCAACGGCGTCTGCATGCACCACGACCAGGGCGCCCTGGGCGCCGAGGCCAACTACGACGCCATCTACCGCCAGATGCAGACGATGAAGGAGATGGGGGTCAACTCCATCCGCGTCACCCACAACGCGGCCGACTCCGCCCTCCTCCAGATCTGCGACGAGCTGGGCCTCCTTGTCATCGAGGAGAGCTTCGACTCCTGGTATTCGGCCAAGGCCAGCCAGGACTTCCACCGCTTCTTCGAGCAGGTCGCGACCCACCCCGAGGCCGACGGCACGGAGACCTGGCCGGAGTTCGACCTCCACCACATGATCCAGAAGCACCGCAATTCCCCCTCCATCGTCATGTGGTCCATCGGCAACGAGATCTGGGACACGCACCATCTGACGGCCGCCACCCAGCCCAAGGCGCTCCAGACCATCCGCAACCTGGTCCAGTGGTGCCATGAGGCCGACATCGACGGCGCCGACGACACGCGCGCCAGCGGACAGAGGAGGTTCGTCACGATCGGCCAGAACCAGTGGGACCAGTCCTGCATGCCCCTGATGAGGGAACTGGACGCCGTCGGATACAACTACTGGTGGAACTTCCAGGGCGAGGACGTCTCGGACTTCCGCTTCTACGGCTCGGAGACCTCCTCGGCCGTCAAGTCGAGAGGCTACTATTCCGACCGCAACGACGTCGACAGCGTCGTCCTCCAGATGGACGGCGTCGGCGACCAGCTCTCCTCCTTCGACAACTCCGCGGTCTCCTGGGGCTCGACGGCCTCCAACTCCCTGATGACGACCCAGGACAGCTACAGCGACGGAACGGCGAACCTGATCCACGCCGGCGAATTCGTCTGGACCGGCTTCGACTACGGCGGCGAGCCGACGCCGTGGAACCAGGTCCAGGGCCGCAATCCGCACAACTCCTTCTTCGGCATCTGCGACACGGCGGGCTTTGCCAAGGACGACTACTTCCTCTATCAGTCGCAGTGGCTCCCGAGGGAGGACACCTTCGTCCACATCGTCGGCCACTACAACTGGGAGAACCCGGTCCTGGCCGACCAGATGCTCGACGAGAACGGCAACCTTCCGGTCAAGGTCTATTCCAACGCCGACCAGGTCGAGCTCTTCCTCCAGAAGCCGGGCGAGGATCCCGTCTCCCTCGGAAGGAAGACCTTCACCGAGCACACGAAGCAGAACCATACCATCACCGAACGCTTCTACCGGGCGACGGAGGACGAGGACAGCCTTTCTCTGGAGTGGAGCGTCGACTGGGAATACGAAGTCGGCACGAAGCTCTTCGCCAAGGCCTACGACAAGGACGGGACGGAGATCACGCTCGACGAATACGATCCCCTTGTCCGCAACGCTCCTCAGAGCGAGATCGTCACGGCCGGTGAGCCCGACCGCGTCGTCCTGACCCCCGAGAAGACGACGATGGATTCCGACGGCTACGACCTGATCTACATCGACGCCCAGATCGTCGACGCGGACGGCAACGCCTGCCCGACGGCGATGAACAACATCGAGTTCGACTTCGTCGGCGACAGCGCCGCTGCCGAGATCGTCGGCGTCGACAACGGGGACGCCGCCTCCTGGGAACGCTACAAGGACTACGACGGCGAGTGGCGCCGCTCGGCCTTCAACGGCAAGGCCCTCGTCATCGTCCGCTCCAAGGGCGAGGACGGCTTCTTCTCCATCCAGGCGACCTCCGCGGGCCTGAAGGGATCGACGGTCAGCTTCGTCTCCATGAGCAAGGCGGCGGAAGAGTCCGCGGATGCGCTCCTCGACGTGACGATCGACCCGCGAAGGATCCGCCCCCTCGCCGTTTCGAAGAAGTAAGAGAGAGGAACGAGAACAATGAAACAGAAAAAAGCGATTCGTCTTTCCCTGTTCGTTCTGGCGGGATGGACTTCCGTCGGCATGGCGATGGGGACGATGCAGGCCCTCCCCGTCTGCGACGGCATGGTCAAGACCGCCAAGCGCGCCGCCTCGACCTTCCTTGGCCTGGCTCCCCTGGATCCCATCACCGTGCCGGTCCTGGAAAGCGCCAGCGAGCTGTCCTCCTACCTTCCCACGACGGTCCTGGGCTACTATGCCGACGGCTCGACGGAAAGCTTTGCCATCACCTGGCAGCAGGCGAGCGACGAACAGGTCTCCAAGGCCGGAACCTTCGTCCTTTCCGGAACGGCGACCCTGGGCGAGGAAAGCCATGAGGTCAGCCTTGCCGTCACCGTCGTCGCCATCGAGCACATCGTCACGCCCCTCGTCCGCGTCTACGTCGAGGACCCCGACGCCTACGAGCTCCCGACCCGGACGCTCGTCGTCTATACCGACGGCTCGGCCAGGATGCAGGACATCGACTGGACCGGCGTCAGCAAGCCGACGATCGACGAGCTGGGGGAGACGACCGTCACGGGCAAGCTGAAGACGGGCGAGAACGTCGACTGCGTCCTGCAGGGCGTCGGAGCCGATGCCCTGGCCAACGCCAACGTCGCCATCGGCGCCACGGCCTCGCTCGACTTCGTCAATTCCTACGACAATCCGGACACGATGTTCAACGGCAACCACACCGAGAAGGGCGTCTCCAACTGGGAGACCCGCGAACAGAGCGAGCCGGAGACCAGCGGTCCCCAGGACGGCTTCTACCACGTCACCGCGGAACTGAAGGGCGGCGTCCACAACGCCAGTTCCCTGACCGTCTATTGGTGGACGGGCGAGTCCAACTGCGAGCTTCCTTCCGAGTACCAGCTGGAGATCGACGACGGAAGCGGAACCTTCCGGAAGGTCGACGTCCAGGCCCAGGTCGGCGCCTACGACTCCCAGAATTCCATCACCCCCTACGTCTTCTCCTTCCCGCTGGGGCAGGACATCCAGCAGATCCGCCTCGGATGGAAGAATCCGGGCCTTGGCAAATGGTGCAACATCTCCGAGATCGAGGTCATGAGCCCGACGGGAGAGCTGCGGCGCTCCGATGCGGCCGACCTGGAATCCGTCTCCGTCAACGGCACCCTGATTCCCTCCTTCTCCGGCTTCCAGAACAGCTACACGATGAAGGTCCCCTACGACACGGAGGACGTCGAGATCGTGGCGACTCCCAGCGCGGACGTCGCCATGACCTACATCCAGGAAGGGACTATCGGCGGCGACCCCTACCGCATCCACGTCCTGAGCGAGGACTTCAGCCAGCAGAGGACCTACGAGATCTACCTTCGCTATGAGAACGCCCCGGTCAAGACGGTCACCCTGTCCGTCGACGCCGACCTGGAGAACGTCCGTCCGGGAGACACCCTCCCCTTGACGGTCGCCGGCGAGACGGTGACGGGAGAGACCATCGACGCCTCGATGGCCGACGACTTCCGCTACAAGGTCACCAACCTCTCCGGAACGGCCGAGGTCCAGGGCAGCAGCCTCGTCGCCCTGAGCTCGGGCTACGTCGAGGTCTCGGCCTCGATGACCTATGGCGGCGCGACGGTCTCTTCGAAGCCGATCCAGATCGGCATCCAGCGGGAGGACAATAGCCTAGAGGCCCTCTCTGTCGAAAGCCAGAGCATCACGATCGATCCGCTGGTCGGCTACGAGCTGCCGACGACGGCCACGGTCCATTACGAGGGCGGCATCGTCCGCGAGCTGGCCGTCGCCTGGAATCCGATTCCGGAAAAGTACTTCGAATCGGCCAAGACCTTCACCATCCAAGGATATGTCACCGGTACGACCCTCCTGGCAGAGCTGAACATCAGCATTGTCACGACGGCGGATATCCGCGACAATCTCGAGATTGCCACCTTCTACGGACAGGTCGGAGTCGTTCCGACGCTCCCCACCGAGCTTCCCGCAAGCCAGAAGAGCGACGGAACCATCGCCTATGAGGGCGTCACCTGGGACAGCGGCCGCTTTGCGGAAGAGTTCGCCGCCCTGAGCGTCGGCCAGTCCGTCCAGGCCTGGTACTACTTCAATTCCCAGAGCAACAACTGGAAGTACGTCAACTACGTCGCCACCGACGGCGAGGCCTCTTCCGACTATGCCGACCGCCAGAACGGCTACATGGTCCCGGCCTCCTTCGCCTCCACGGCCGCGACGGGCGAAAGCTCGATGGCCTTCACCGATGCCCGCGACACCACCTGGTCTCCGGAGGAGACGGACGAGAACCCCTACTTCGGCTTCGTCTTCGGCGATTCGGGCAACATCCAGACCCGCTCCATCTCCGACATCTCCCTCCACTTCAGCAGCGAGGCCCTGCCGGAAGGGCTGACGGTCCAGTACTTCACGGGGGACCTTGCCTACAGCGACCTCGACACGTCCAACTTCTCCTCCACCTCCACCTGGGAGGAAGGGCCGCTGACGACGGAGTCCAACTGGACCACGGTCACCGGACAGACGGGAACGATCGCCAAGGACACCACCCTCTCCTTCGACAAGGTGACGACCACGGCCTTCCGCGTCCTCATCGACAAGGGCGAGGAGACGTCAACGATCGGCATCGACAACGTCGTCGCGACCGAGAACGTCTATTCCGTCTCTTCCACCGCTCCGGAGCTTGCCGCCCTCAACGTCCAGGTCGGATCCGGAGAGACGAGCAACATCTACGTCGCCGGACAGGACGAGTACACCGTCGACTATGACGGGACGAGCAAGCTTTCCATCACGCCGGTCCTTGCCGAGGGAGAACGCGGTATGGTCCTGCGCCTGCCCGAGCAGGGGAACGACACGATCCTCTTCACGCTGATCTCCGAAGACGGAAGCGACTCGCACATCGTCACCGTCCATCTCAACAAGCCGGCCGAGACCTTCAAGAGCGTCGTCGGTATCGACCAGCCCGACCTCGTCGAAGTCGATTCGGCCAAGGACAGTTCCGGACTCCCGCTTCCCGAGACGGTCCGGGTGCGCTATTCCGACGGAACGGAAGGCGACGTCGCGGTCACCTTCGACACCTCGAGATTCGTCGGCAAGGCCGGTACGTACCACTTCACGGGAACGCTGGACCTGCCCCTGGAGATCATGAACGACCTCAGCCTGATCCCGCAGATCACGGTCCAGGTCGCCAACGACTACGTCGAGGACGAACCCGGCAATCCCTCCGACCCCAGCGATCCCTCCGACCCCAGCGACCCGTCCGATCCGACGGACCCGGAGACCCCGGAGGAGCCTGAGGGCCTCCGCGGCGGGGACATCGCGGCCATCGTCCTGGGCGTCCTCCTGGGACTGACGATCGTCGGCGGCGTCGCCTTCTACTTCCTCGTCTACCGCAAGAAGAAGTAAGGAGAAGTTCTTTCAGACGAGGGAAGGGGCGGGGAATCGATTCCCCGCCTTTTCCTTTGTCCTTCCTTTCCAGGCCGCCTGCTCGAGGAAGGACCGCCAAGGGAAGGAGAGTCCTGTCTCGGGACGACGTCATCGAGAGAAACGCTTTGGTCGGAATCGTCAACGGAGAGGATCCATGAATTTTCGTCTGTCCTTGGAGAGCAAGGGAAACGGTCGGCTCCGTCGGGTGACGGAATCGGGCCTTGTGAAATGGGCAGAGCGTCTTGGGAGAAATGGGACTGCTTCGAGGAACCGTTTTTCCCTCCGATTGCCTTCGATCCTTCCGATCTAAGGAGAGAACGGGTTGAAGCTTGAAATTCAGAGAAAATGTGATATAGTATTCGTTGCTACGTGAGTAGCCTTTATCGCGGGGTGGAGCAGTGGCAGCTCGTCAGGCTCATAACCTGAAGGTCGTAGGTTCAAATCCTGCCCCCGCTACCATTGGAATTCAATGTGTCCGAGCAATCGGACATTTTTTTGTGTTTTCCAGCAACAACGATCACTTCGCATCTGCGGGATTGATGACCAAGGCGAGATAGAAGAGGAACGAGCTGTCTTGTTTTTTAATCAAGAATAATCCGAAAGAGATTTCATATTTGAAATAAAGATTACGTCGAACCTTAGTCTAGGCGAGATGACGTAAGTCACATATTCAGAAGTTTTATTGAACAAGTCTAGAATGACG
>CASFYT010000015.1 GCA_949299015.1 uncultured Bacillota bacterium | reverse complement strand
TGTAGTTCGGGACGTAGAAGAGCTCGTTCGAGACCGCCGAGTTGAGGACCGGAAGGTCGTCGGAAGGGTCGGAATCCACGTAGGAGGAGGCGTATGCGTCCAGCTCCTCGGAGATGTAGTGATGACCCTCCTTCCATTGGTCGTCGTCCAGGTGGAAGACCCAGGAAGGATTGTCGACACGAAGCTCGTGTGGGCCGGAATCGTTGTAGGTGTCATTGTAAAAGCGGAAATATCCTTTGAACCCTGAATATTCCTCAACAGGAGAGACCGACAGGTCATCCGTGTCGAACGGAGCAGCGAAAGCAAAGCCAAAATCCGGCATACCATCCGACGGATATTCTCCGTCACTCCCGAGATTCCCGACGTAGAACTGCACCGGCCTCCTTCCCTTCCTCGCAAGCGGCACCTTCATGTCTCCGTCCTCCTTTCTTCCGGCCTTCCTTCCGTCATCTCCTCGGCGTTCCCCGACCGGAGGGCCGATCGAAGTCCATCCCGTACTGCTTCTCGAAGATCCGCAGGTGGGCCAGGACCGCGTCGAGGAACTGCCTCCTGTCACCGTTTTCGGGATAACTCTGGGCCAGGGCATGGACCCTGACGTAGGCCTCAGGTCCGTTGTTCCGGACGCAGGCGTCCGCGTATCTCGAGACGCGCCTGTGCCATCCAAGGCTCCCGTGGTTTGCCCTATGCAATGGCATGCCAATCACCTCCTTGATTTTTCCTGAACACAACGATAGACTTTTAGCGGCGATGAACGAGGATTCCTCGGCGTACCGTCTGGGTGCCGGCATTCCGGAAGTCTCAGGCAAATGTACTCAGTCGCCCCTTTTTTGTTGCTTTCGTTGAATCCAGGCCCGATGGTTCCAAACACTGGCGCAAATCCGGATGGCCATCGCTTCAGGCCGCTCAAAGCCCACAACGCAATCGGCCGAACCGATACGGAACCCTTTCGTACCTCTCGTCCATGTCCTTCCTCCTAGTCCTCCACGGGAATCCTGCCCAGCCACCGCGACAGCTTCGACGCATTGTAGTCGTTGGCCCAGTAGTGCCTCACCGTCCCGTCGTCCAGCTCGCACCGCAGGATCTTCCTGTGGCAGATCGCCGTGCACCTCTTCGTCCTCCTCACCGTCGGATAGTTGACGAAGCCCAGGATCCTTCCCTTCACGTATGCCATGTCCGTTCCTCCCGCTGGGAGGGCCAGGGAGGAAAGGAAAGCCGAAATCCCCTGGCCGACCCGACGCGAGGGCCGTCCCCGGGGGACGGCATCCCTCCTCAGCCCAGGTCGTCGAAGTAGCCGACGCCCTTGACCGAGCCCGCGTAGCCGCGGTCGACGACCCCGTCGAGGCCGAAGCACTCGACCAGGTCCACCTGCGACCCCGTCAGGAGCTGGTTGAGGTACACCTTCCGCTCCATCGGCGCGGCGTATCCCTCGACGTAGTAGTAGTCGAACTCGTGTCCGTCCTCCTCGGAGACGCCCCTTCCCCGCACGACCCGGTAGGGGAACGAGACCGTGTACTCGCTCTTCGTGGAGTCCTTCCCCCGAAGCCTCGCCACGAGGTGGTAGGTCGCCCTGTCGATCGGGAAGCGCACCTCCAGGCGCGACTCCAGCAGGTAGACGTATGCGTTGAATCGGACCTGCCCCGTCCTGTCATTGGTCGTCTCGACCATCCTCATCGGGATGCGCGGGAGCTTCAGCAGCTCCTCCACCGTGAACTCCGACAGCTTCCGGAATCCCTCCGGGACGACGTCCTTCTTCTCTTCGTCAGCCATTTTCAAGGCTCCTTTCCTAGCAGTAAATGCTAATTACAATCGATATTAGCATTTTTTTTTTTTTTTTCAAGGGGTGGCTCGCAAAAACTTAGAATATTTACAAATGGACAAGCCTAGGAACCTGTTTTCGGAGTACCGGAAGGACAAGGGGCTCCGCCAGAAGGACGTCGCCGAATACCTGAACGTGGCCCCCGCGACCTATGCCAACTGGGAACAGGGAAGGGCCGAGCCGGACCTCGAGACGCTGAAGAAGCTTTCGGAACTGTACCAGGCGACGATCAACCAGCTCCTGGGACTCGAGGACAAGGACCTGATCCTGACTTCCCGGGCCCAATACGAGAGGATCGTCCAGGCGCGGGACATCCTGGACAGGGTCGTCTACGAGATGCACGTCAACTCCGGAATCGAAATCGTGGGCAACAACAACAGGATCAAGATCAAGAAGAGAATCAAGAAATAGCCAGGGGCACCGAAGCCCCGACAACGGGAAAAGGACAGGCAAAAACCATGGGGAAATGCTTCGTATGCGGAAAGCCGACGTCGTTCAGCTTCATCGCCTGCAGGAAATGCCACGGGAAGGCCACGGAGATACCCTTCCCCGGCAACGCGGAGACCCTCGCCGAGGACTTCCTCCGCCTGCTCGACGGAAAGGGCGAAGGAGAGGGTGAGGAGCTTCGCCTCGCCCTCTATGGGCTCTCGGAGGCGCTGAGGGAACGCAGCGTCGAATGGCCCTCCAAAGTCGTCAGGTGCATCGCGAGGGGAAGGATTCCCCTCGTCGGGGACACGCCCCGGGAAAGGACGAAGAGGACGGACATCCCCGGGGAGTTCAAATGCAAGGACGGACACCGGGTCCGCTCCAAGGCCGAGGAGATCATCGACGACTTCCTCTGGGACAGGCGCATCCGGCACGTGTACGAGCCGGAGTACAGCCCGGGAAACGGAAGCCCGACCATCAATCCCGACTTCTACCTCCCGGACATCGACGTGTACGTCGAGATATGGGGAAGGATCAACAACCCCCGATACCAGGAGCAAAAAGAATACAAGAGGGAGATCTACAGGATGGACAACGTCCGGCTCATCGAACTCGACTCCGAGGACCCGCAGATGAAGGACAAGCTGGCGGCGACTCTCCTGCGGCTGATCTCCTTCGACCCCTCCGGCCGCTGGAACCGGTAGCCCGCCGGGAGGCCAAAGATGAAGAGGAACTCCATGGAAAGCCTCAGGAAGAGCCGGGGACTCCTCCAGAAGGACGTCGCCGCCATCCTCGGAATCCCGAAGAGCACCTACGCCGCCTACGAGCAGGGAATCTCCGAGGCGGGATACGATGTCCTCCGGAAGCTTTCCCGCCTCTACCAGGTGCCGATCAACCACGTCATCGACGCGGAAGGAAAGACGACATACGAGATCAGCCAGGAACAGGCGGAAAGACTTCGAGGGATCCTCAGGGAGGCGAAGGCCATCCTGGAGGAAAGCGGAATCACGGCGGAAGAAAAGACGGAAAGGCTGGACTGCGAAAAAGAAAAGCCGTGATACGGATTTGATACAGAACGCAGAGAGAAGTATTCTCTCTGGACAGAAGGGCAGTTCCGAAACAGAAAAAGACTGCCTTGAAATACAACAGTACTGTATTTCAAGGCAGAAACCGGAACAAAACGAATCCAAGTATCCCAGCCATCGAATCCAGAAGGCCCGAGGAATCGGGCCTTTTTCCGTCTTTGCCGGCCTATGTCTCGCTCAATGGGACGTCCTTTCGTCCCTCCGTGAGCAAATCGTCCCCCTTTCTGTCCCCGATGCGCTAGGATGGAGCCATGAACCCGATTGGCAACGTCGTCCTCGGCCTCTCCCTGACCTTCCTCTGCACGGCCCTGGGATCCTCCCTGGTCTTCTTCTTTCGCGGGAAGGGTCTTTCCAGGAGATGGAACCAGCTCTTTCTCGGCTTCGCGGCCGGCGTCATGTTCGCGGCGAGCCTCTTTTCCCTTCTCTTGCCCGCCATCGAGACGGAAGTCTCCTACCTTCCCTCCATCGCCGTCGCGTCCCTCGGCCTGATCCTCGGCGTCCTTTTTCTCTATCTCCTCGACCGGGTCGTTCCGCATCTCCACGTCCAGGAAGGAAAGGAGGAGGGCATCGGGCGGAAGCGGCTGAAGAAGACGACGAAGATGTTTCTGGCCGTGACGCTCCACAACGTCCCGGAGGGCCTCAGCGTCGGCATCGCCTACGGCGTCGCCCTCCTTTCGAACGGCGACCTTTCCGCCGCCTTGATGGCTCCCTTGATCCTCGCGGTCGGAATCGGCATCCAGAACCTTCCGGAAGGGGCCGTCGTCTCGCTGTCGATGAGGCAGGAGATGAGCGCGAAGAAGGCGTTCCTCTACGGCACCTTCTCCGGAATGGTCGAGCCCTTGGCCGGGGTCGTCGGCCTCTTCCTGGCCTACCTCGCAAAACCGATCCTGCCCTGGGCCCTGTCGTTCGCGACCGGGACTATGATCTACGTCATCATCGAGGAAATGATTCCGGACATGAAGGAGGAGCCGGACAGTCACTTCGGCCTCTTCGCCTTCCTGGCCGGCTTCGTCCTGATGATGGTCCTGGACGTCACCCTGGGCTGAAGAAATTCTCTTCTCTTTTCCTCCGGAGGGAGAGCCCTCCCTGATGGTCTGGGACTTCTGCGGCTCTGTCCGTTCCCTTGCCTTCCGCTTTCGGCACGGAAGGGAAGATGCCTCGGCATCCGTCATTTTGGCTCCTTTGACCGCTTGCGTTTTTGATATAATTTTCCTGGTTTATCGAACATGGACATCTTATCGAAGCTCAACGCCAGCCAGGGGAAGGCTGCGACGTCTTCCAGCCCCTATCTCCGCATCATCGCCGGTGCGGGAACGGGAAAGACGAGGACCCTGACCTATCGCGTGGCCTATCTCCTGATGAAGGGCCTTTCACCCAATCGCATCGTCTGCATCACGTTCACCAACAAGGTGGCCAAGGAGATGCGCCAGCGCGTGGAGGACATCCTGGAGGAAAACCGCTTTTCGGTCTCGGGCTTCCCCCTGATCTCGACCTTCCACGGGTTTTGCTATCGCTTTCTCAAGACGGAAATCGATTCCTTGGGAATCTACAACCGAAACTTTTCGATCATCGATGACGACGACCGCAATCGCCTCTACAAGGAAATCTTCACGGAGATGGGCAAGAAGGACAGCAAGGATTTCTGCCGTTCGATCGTCTCGGCCATCGACCGCATCAAGACGGAGGGCCGCTATCCCGAGGAGCTCAGGCCGAAGGACGTCCCTGTCGGTTCCTGCTTCACCCTCGCGGACCTGGAAAAGGTGTATTCCCAGTATCAGGACCGGCTTCGAAGCCAGAACCTTCTCGACTTCGACGACCTTCTGATCCTCACGGTCCAGCTGATGCGGGACAATCCCGCCGTCCGCGAGCATTGGAAGCGGAAGTTCGACCACATCCTGGTCGACGACTTCCAGGACACCAACGGCCTCCAGTATCAGCTCCTGCTTCTTTTCATGGGGCCTGAGACCGCCCTGACGGTCGTCGGCGATCCCGACCAGACCATCTACACGTGGCGCGGTGCGAAGAACGACATCATCAAGAATACCCTCCAGAAGGACTTCCCCGCCCTGGAAACCGTCGTCCTGGACGAAAACTATCGCTCGACCCAGAACATCCTCGACCGCGCCAACTGCCTGATCAAGAAGAACCGCGACCGGATCGACAAGGACCTCCAGGCGGCGAGCCACGTCGTCGGCGAGAAGGTCGACTATCACGACTACTTCGACAACGCCAGCGAAGCGCGGGAGGTCAGCCGGACCATCCGCCAGCTCGTCGGCGGCGGAAAGGCGAAGTTCTCCGACATCGCCGTCATCTATCGCTCGAACTACCTTTCCAACGTCCTGGAGAGGCAGCTTGCCCTTTATCAGATTCCCTATCGCATCTACGGAGGCATGAAGTTCTTCGAGCGGAAGGTCATCAAGGATGCCCTGGCCTATCTCCGCCTGGCCATCAATCCGGACGACTACTCCTTCCTCCGCATCCTGCAGGCGCCGACCAAAGGCATCGGCGAAGTGACGCTGGAGAAGGCCAAGGCCCTGCTTCGCCAGCAAGGCCGGAGCCACCTCCTCGAGGTCTTTCGCCTGGACCAGGAAGCGCTGAAGCTCAAGGCGGCATCGCGCCTGGCCCTGGGAGACTTCTACCGGTCCTACGACCGCTTCCTTCTGGCCCTTCGTCAGTACGCCGACAGCGACGAGCTCTATCGGGCCATCACGACCTACCTGGAGGACTGCGGCTTCTTCGGCTACGTCCGGCGCCTGGACCGGGAGCAGACGGACCGGGGCTCCTACGTGGGAAGTTCCGGAAACGGAAACGAAGAGAACGTCCAGGAGCTCCTCCATACGCTCCAGCAGTTCTTCTCGAGCGAATACCTCGGCGAGGACGGGAAGCCAAGGACGCCCGACCTCGAGGACTTCCTCATCGAGATCGCGCTCCAGTCCGACCAGGACACGATCGAAGACGGAAACCAGGTCTCCCTGATGACGGGGCACGTCTCCAAGGGGTTGGAATTCCCCTACGTCTTCGTCACCGGCCTCAACGAGAACATCTTTCCGACCAGCCATGCCGTCTCCACCTATTCGTCCGAGGCGATCGAGGAGGAGCGGCGCCTGGCCTACGTCTGCATGACCCGGGCTCAGAAACGGCTCTTCCTGTCCTCCTTCGGCGGAAACGACTTCATCCACGGCGGAAGCTACCGCCCTTCCCGTTTCCTTACGGAGGCGGGGATCGAGCCCGTCCAGAAGAAGCCGGCCGACTATCAGGCGCACCAGGGGACCCGTCGCCCGTCGTCCAATCCCTTCGCCCCGGCCTTCCTGAAGAAGGCCGAGCTCCCCGTGGGAAGGAAATCGACCGAGGCCGAGAAGTATGCGGTCGGAGACAAAGTGGTCCATACGTCGTTCGGCATCGGCGAGGTGGTCCTGGTCGAGGGCAACAAGATCGACGTCCTCTTCCCCGAACCCTTTGGTAGGAAGAGGCTGGTCGTTGGATTCAAGGCTTTCCACAAGCTGAAGGAGGAATAGGCATGGACGAACTCGAGCGCGACCGCAGGAGGATGGAAGAACTCACGGCCCTCCTCAACCGCTACAACCACGAATACTACGTCCTGGACAATCCGACGGTCTCCGATGCGGAATACGATTCCCTGATGGAAGAGCTGGAGCGGCTCGAGAGGAAGCACCCCTCGCTCAAGGACCGGCTCTCCCCGACCAGCCGCGTCGGCGGCATGGTCTCGGAAGGGTTCCGCAAGGTGACGCACCGGAAGTACATGCTCTCCATTGCGGACGTCTTCAACGAGGAGGAACTGCTCCGCTTCGACGAGACCATCCGCCGACTGACGGGACTGGATTGCGTCGACTACATGGCCGAGGTCAAGATCGACGGCCTGGCCTGTTCCCTGCTCTACCAGGATGGCGAGCTCGTCCAGGGGTCGACCCGTGGCGACGGGACGGTCGGAGAGGACGTCACCAACAACGTCCTGACCATCAAGTCGATCCCGACCCGAGTCGACTTCGACGGAGAGCTCGAGGTTCGTGGAGAAGTTTTCATGCCGAAGAATTCTCTTGCGGAACTCAACGCTCGACGAAAGGAAAACGGAGAACCGCTCTTTGCCAATGCGCGAAACGCGGCGGCCGGTTCGCTCCGTCAGCTCGACAGCGCCGTCACGGCGAAGAGAAAGCTCGACGCCTACTGGTATTACGTTCCCGACGCCTTGGAAATGGGCTTCCGCCGCCATTCCGACTCCCTCGACTACCTCTCTTCCCTCGGCTTTCGGACCAATCCCGAACGAAGGCGGGTCCACGGCATCGAGGAAGTCCTGAACTACGTCCACGAATACCATGCCAAGCGGCCGAGCCTTCCCTACGACATCGACGGCCTTGTCATCAAGGTCGACGACCTTTCCCTCTACGACCGCATCGGCTATACGATGAAGACCCCCAAGTGGGAAATCGCCTACAAGTTCCCGCCCGAGCAGCAGGTGACGAAGGTCGAGGACATCCTCATCACGGTCGGTCGCACCGGACGCGTCGTTCCGACGGCCGCCCTCGCCCCGGTTCGCGTCGCCGGCTCGCTGATCGCCCGGGCGACGCTCAACAACGAAGACTACATCCGGGACAAGGACATCCGCATCGGGGACTACGTCCTCCTCCACAAGGCGGGTGACGTCATCCCGGAGGTGGAGAGGGTCCTCCTCGAGCGCCGTGCGAAGGACGTCCTTCCCTATGTCTTTCCGACGACCTGCCCCTACTGCCACCAGGACCTGGTGCGCGTCCAGGGACAGACCTATTGCCAGAACGAGCACTGTCCCTCCCGCAAGATCAACAAGCTGATCTTCTTCGCTTCCGACCAGGCGATGGACATCGACGGGATGGGAGAGAGGCTCATCGAGTCGCTCTTCAACCAGGGACTGCTTCTCCGCACGCCGGACTTCTATTCCCTCAAGGACCACAAGGAGGAGATGATGCTGATGGACGGCATGGGAGAAAAATCGTTTTCTTCTCTGATGAATGCCATTGAGAATAGCAAGAAAAACGATTTTCCCATGACTCTTTGCGGTCTCGCCATTCCTTTGATTGGAAAAAAGACGGCACAGATTCTTGCCAATCATTTCCAGACCGTCGACGCCTTGATTTCCGCTTCCGTCGAGGAGCTTTCGAGCCTGACGGACGTCGGGGAACAGACGGCGCGGACCATCCGGAAGTACTTCGAGGATCCGCAGAACCTCGACGACGTGAGGCGGCTGCGGGAGGCCGGGGTCAACTTCTCCCTTCTCCATCCCCGGAAGCGGGCGAAGGAGAACTTCTTCCAGGGCAAGCGCTTCGTCCTGACCGGAACGATTTCGGTCCCTCGCGAGGTCATGACCAAGAGGCTGGAGGATCTGGGCGGGATCTCCTCGTCCTCGGTCAGCCGAAAGACGGACTTCGTCCTTGCCGGGCGCGATGCGGGTTCGAAGCTTGCGAAGGCGGAGGCCCTTTCCATCCGGGTCTATTCCGAGGAGGAGATCCTTCCGCTCCTTGCGGAGGCGGAAAAGTCTCAACAAGAATAGGTTGGTGTTATATAATCTTTTTCGCTATCTTTTCCGCGTTTAGGAGGCCTTATGATCAAAGTCACGAAGGAGACGATCAACGATTGCGCCAGGAACCTGATGTTTGAGCTGGCGCCGGGCCAGGACGAGCTCATCCTGGAAGATTTCGCGAGCGTTCTCGCGCAGATCGACTTTCTCAAGAGCATCCCTGGCGTCGACCAGGCGGAACCGATGACGTTCCCCTACCGCGAACACCAGCGCTGGATGCGCGAGGACAAGCCGGAGAAGCCGCTCTCGAGCAAGGTCGCCCTCGGCAACTCGAAGACCCGTCTCGGCAATCAAGTCAAACTCCCGAAAGTCGTAGGTAACAAAAATGACCAAATGGATGAATAAGCCGATTTCGGCACTTCACGACCTGCTCGTCAAGGGCAAGGTCACGCCCCTCGACCTTGTCGAGGACTGCATCCGCGGCATCGAGAAGGATCGCTGCAACAGCTTCGAGGCGACGTGCTTCGACAAGGCCCGCGCCGAGGCCAAGCGAATCACCCAGGTCAAGGAGGAGGAATATCTCAAGGGCATTCCTTTCCTGGCCAAGGACAATTTTTCGACGAAAGGCGTCGAGACGACGGCCTCGTCCCGGATCCTGGAAGGCTACGTCCCCCTCTACGACGCGACCGCCGTGTCGCGCCTCAGGCGCGCCGGCATGATCCTCGTGGCCAAGACGACCATGGACGAGCTGGCGATGGGCGGAACCGGCACGACGGGACACAAGGGCGTGACGACCAATCCCTACGACGCGACGCGCATCGTCGGCGGTTCCTCCTGCGGGAGCGCCGCGGCCGTCAGCCAGGGAATCGCCCCTTTGGCCCTGGGCTCGGACACCGGGGACTCGGTCCGCAAGCCGGCCTCCTATTCGCAGACGGTCGGATTCAAGGCGACCTGGGGACGCATCTCCCGCTTCGGCCTCTTCCCCTTCGCGACCTCCATGGATGCGGTGGGCTTCTTCACGCGCAACGTCAAGGACGCCTCCTACGTCCTGACGGCCCTCTCCGGGAGGGACAAGATGGACATGTCCTCTTCCTCCCGCAAGCGCGAGCGCTACCAGAACTACGTCCTGGAGCACCGCACGCTCAAGCGCGTCGGCTACTTCCGCCACGTCCTGGACAGCATCCAGGACGAGACGATCCGAAAGAGCTACCTCGACCTCCTTCACGCGCTCTCGGAGAAGGGATACGAGGTCCTGGCCTACGACTATCCGGAGGCGCTTTTGGACGCCCTCTATCCGACGTACATGATCCTCTCCTGCGCCGAGAGCACGTCCAACAACGCCAACCTCGACGGCATCCGCTTCGGCCCGAGGCCGGACGGGACGCCGCAGACCTACGCGCAGTACATGACGATGGCGCGGACCTCCGGCTTCTCCGACATGATCAAGAGGCGATTCGTCATCGGCGGCTTTTCCCTTCTCAGTGCCAACCAGGAGGAGATGTTCAACCGGGCCCAGAAGGCCAGGAGGATGATCGTCGACGAGATGAACCGCTTCTTCGACAGCATCGACTACCTCGTCCTGCCGGCGAGCTATTCCAAGCCCCCGCACCTGGACGAGCTGACGACCGCCTGGTCGACCAAGCCGGATTTCCTGGACAACATCCTGACGATCGGAAACTTCGGCGGCTATCCATCCCTGACCCTTCCTCTCGGGGTGGAAGACGGACTTCCCTTCGGAATCAACGTGACCGGAAGGAATTTTGAAGACGGATACGTCCTTTCGCTTGGAGGAGAGATCGAGTCGATCGTCCAGCGTTGTGACATCATTGCCCAGGAGGTGAAGTGAGATGGAGTTCGAACCCGTCATCGGCGTGGAAATCCACGTGGAGCTGAAGACGAAGTCGAAGATCTTTTCGGGAGCTCCCTGCACCTTCGGCGAGGAACCCAATTCCCAGACCGTCCTCTTCGACTGGGCCTTTCCCGGAACGCTGCCGATCCTCAACAAGGA
The DNA here is from genome assembly GCA_949299015.1 of uncultured Bacillota bacterium. Taxonomy (GTDB): domain Bacteria; phylum Bacillota_I; class Bacilli_A; order RFN20; family CAG-288; genus Enterosoma. Next base: position 23,018 of record CASFYT010000015.1, on the reverse strand, counting down.
GGCGGTCAGCTATGCCATCAAGATCTGCACGGCCCTGAGGATGAAGGTCGACCACACGCTCTACTTCGACCGCAAGAACTATTTCTATCCGGACCTTCCCAAGGGCTATCAGATCACCCAGCAGTTCCGACCCATCGGCACGGACGGAGAAGTCGTGCTCCAGGTCGGCGGGAAGGAACGCCGCATCGGAGTCGAGCAGGCCCACCTGGAGGAGGACACGGCGAAGCAGGTCCACCTCAACGACATCTCCCTGGTCAACTTCAACCGCTGCGGGACGCCGCTTCTGGAGATCGTCTCCCGTCCGGACATGCGCTCGGGCGAAGAGGCGATGAAGTACGTCGAGGCGATCCGGGAGATCGTGACCTACCTGGGCGTCAGCGACGGAAAGATGGAGAACGGATCGATGCGCTGCGACATCAACATCTCCCTGCGTCCGAAGGGAACGGAGAAGTTCGGCACGAAGTGCGAATGCAAGAACCTCAACACGATCCAGAACATCAGGGCGGCGGTCGACTACGAGATCCAGCGCCAGGGAAGGATCCTTTCCGAGGGCGGCGCGGTCGAGCAGGAGACGAGGCGCTACGACGAGGCGCAGAAGAAGACGGTCCTGATGCGCAAGAAGACCGATGCCGTCGACTACAAGTACTTCCGCGAGCCCAACATCGTCCCCATCGATCTCGACGACGACTTCGTCTACGACGCCGTGCATTCGATGAACAAGCTCCCCGACGCCTATCGCCGGGAGCTTCGCCAGCGCGGGTTGGACGAATACCAGATCGAGGAGCTGCTCAAGGACCGCGACTTCGTCCTCTTCTACGAAGGATGCCTCAACCTTTCGGTCCAGAGCCCGACCAATCTGTGGAACCTCCTGATGGTCGAGATCCTCGGCTACCTGAACAAGGCCGAGAAGAAGCTCTCCGACCTCCCCTTCACCAAGGAGCAGCTGGTCGAGCTGAGCGACCTCCTCAGCCAGGGGAAGATCAACTCCCGTCAGGGAAAGGAAGTCCTCCAGGCGATGATGGAGGAGGGAAGGGACCCGCTCCAGGTCGTCAAGGAACGGGGGATGGAGCAGATCTCCGACGACGGCGAAGTCGAGAAGGTCGTCGCCGAGGTCCTCGCCGCCAACGCCCAGTCGGTCGCCGACTGGAAGCGGGGAAAGGATCGCGCCCTCGGCTACCTGGTCGGACAGGCGATGAAGCTCTCCAAGGGGAAGGTCAATCCTTCCCTGGCCAAGGAGAAGATCCTCGAGAAGATCGGCCCCTGCGGCAGCGAACGCTAGGACGGAACATGGCCGGGAGGACCGGCCATTTCCTTTGCGGCCTTCCCGACGGAAGCCGTTTCGGCCTAGGGTCCCTCCCATCTTCGGAGCTTTTGTCTTATAATTGTTTGCCATGTCCAAAGATTTTCATATCGAGATCCTCCACCAGGATCGCCACTGCGAGGCCCGCTATGGCCTGCTCCACACGCCCCACGGGACGGTCGAGCTTCCGATGTTCATGCCCGTCGGCACCCAGGCGACGGTGAAGCTCCTCTCTCCGGAGGAGCTCAAGGCCCTGGGAAGCGGCGTCGTCCTGGCCAATACCTACCACCTCGCCCTCCGCCCGGGAAGCGACGTCGTCCGTCAGGCCGGAGGCGTCCAGCGGTTCATGAACTACGACGGACCGATGCTGACCGATTCCGGCGGCTATCAGGTCTTTTCCCTGACCAAGCTTCGCGACAAGATCACGGAGGAGGGCGTCTCCTTCAAGGATCCGCTCTCGGGAGATCGTCATTTCTTCTCGCCGGAGAGCGTCATCGCCCTCGAGGAGGACATCGGCGCGGACATCATCATGGCCTTCGACGAGTGCGCCCCCTATCCGGCGACGAAGGAATACATGACCGATTCGGTCCTGCGCACGATCCGCTGGGCCAAGCGCTGCCTCGCCGCCAAGAGGAGGGACGACCAGGCCCTGTTCGGCATCTGCCAGGGCGGCGACTTCGCCGACCTTCGCCAGTACTGCGCCCAGGAGCTGACCCGGCTTCCCTTCGACGGCTTCTCCATCGGCGGAACGGCGATCGGAGAACCTCGGATCACGGAATACCACGAGGTCTCGCTGACGATCCCCTTCCTCCCCTACGACAAGCCGCGCTACCTGATGGGGATCGGCTCCCTGGACATGATGTTCGACGGCATCCGGAAAGGCGTCGACATGTTCGACTGCGTCCTTCCGACCCGCCTGGCCCGCCATGGGACGCTGATGACCTCCTACGGCCGGGTCAACATCAAGAACCGACGCTACGAGCGGGACTTCACGCCGCTGGATCCCGACTGCGACTGTCCCTGCTGCCGACACTATACCAAGGCCTACCTCCATCACCTCATGAAGTGCGAGGAGGGCTTTGGCGGACGGCTCTGTTCCCTGCACAACATCCGCTTCCTCATCCATCAGATGGAGCGGGCGAGGAAGGCCATCCGCGAAGACCGCTTCCTGGAGTTCGCCGCCCAGGTCCTGGCCGACTTCAAAGGCGAGAGGGGGTGCTGATGAACACGAACGGATTCGACTACGACGTCTTTTCCCTTTCCTCCTACGACTACGACCTTCCGGAGGAACGGATCGCCCAGTCCCCGGCCGAGAAGAGGGACGAATCGCGCCTCCTTGTCGTCGACCGGGACACGGGGGAGCTTGTCGACGAGCCCTGCTTCCGCAACATCGAAAGGTATCTCCGGCCCGGCGACGTCCTGGTCCGGAACAATACCAAGGTCATCCCGGCCCGCCTTTTGGGCGAGAAGAAGGAGACCCACGCCCACGTCGAGGTCCTCCTGCTCCGGGAGCTCGAGGGGAAGAAGGACGTCTGGCAATGCCTGGTCGGAAACGCCAAGGTGGTCAAGGTCGGGACCAGGGTCTCCTTCGGCCGGGACGACGAGCTTGTCGCCACCTGCGTCGAAGTCGGGGATGAGGGTCTCCGCATCTTCTCCTTCCAATACGAAGGCCTCTTCCTCGAAGTCCTCGAGCGCCTGGGACGGATGCCCCTTCCTCCCTACATCCACGCCCAGCTGGGAGACAATTCCCGGTATCAGACCGTCTACGCCAAGGTCGAAGGCTCGGCGGCGGCGCCGACGGCGGGTTTCCATTTCACGCCGGAGCTCTTCGATGCGCTCCGGAAGAAGGGCGTCGAGGTGGTCGACGTCACCCTTCACGTCGGCCTCGGGACCTTCCGTCCCGTCAAGGAGGACGACATCCGAAAGCACGACATGCACTCCGAATACTACGTGATGGACGAGGAGGCGGCAAAGGCGCTCAACCAGGCCAAGAAGGAGGGAAGGCGAATCATCGCCATCGGAACGACTTCGACAAGGACCTTGGAGTCGGTCTATCAACGTTTCGGCCGATTTCAGGCGACTTCCGGAGAGACGAAGCTTTTCATCTATCCTGGATTTCAATATCGGGCAATCGACGCCCTCATCACCAACTTCCATCTTCCGAAGTCGACCCTCCTGATGCTGGTCTCGGCCTTTTCCAGCCGCGACATCATCCTTCGGGCCTACCGCCATGCCGTCGAGGAAAAGTACCGCTTCTTCTCCTTTGGAGACGCGATGTTCCTCAAGAGGGACTAGGATGGGACGCGACGACGATCTTTTCTTCCGGGAGACCCTTAGCCAGGTCGAGAGGGAGGGTCGGAGGCCGACCCTCTTCCTTCACGCCTGCTGCGGCCCCTGCCTGACCTATCCGTTCTCGATCCTCGCCCGGGCCTTCGACGTCACCGTCGGCTACCTCAACCCCAACATCCAGCCGCTTTCCGAATACGACCGGAGGGAGAGGACGCTCCAGTCCTTCCTGTTCCGCTATGCCCGGGACGAGGGCCTTTCCTATCGCCTGGTCTCCCTTCCGGAGGACTTCCGGGGCTATCGCGAGTCCTTCCAGAGGCGGTTCGAGGACCGGGAGAACGGCCCGACCTGCCTGCTCTGCCACGAATGGCGGATGCGCCTTTCCTACCAGTACGCCTTCGAGCACGGCTTCGAGTACTTCACGACGGTGATGACGGTCTCCAGCCGAAAGCCCTCGGCTCTCCTCAACGAGATCGGGGAAAGGCTCTCGGCCTCCTATCCGGGGACGAAGTACCTCTTCTCGGATTTCAAGAAGCACGACGGGCAGCTCAAAGGGATCCAGCTTTCGAAGAAGTACGGGCTCTATCGTCAGGACTACTGCGGCTGCATGGCCTCCCTCCTCGAACGGCAGGAGGCCAAGCGGGCGAAGGACGGCTAGCCTTCCTTCCTTTTTTCATAATACGAAAGGACTTCCCTCGCGAGGCTGAGGTAGGCGGCGCTCCCCTGGGAGGCCGGGCGGTACTCGTCGATGGGAAGGTTCCGGAACGCGGCCTCGGCGATGGCGCTGGAACGGGGGATGACCGAGGGGAAGACCCTTTCCTTGAAGTCCTGTCGCACCTTCTGGGCGATGTCGGTCGAGAGCTTGACGCGGGCGTCGAACATGGTCAGGACCAGGCCGAGGACCTCCAGGCGGGGGTTGTCCTCCCGCTGGACCTTCCCGATCGTCGACAGGAGCTTGGGCAGGGCCTCGAGGGCGAAGTATTCGCACTGGATGGGGACGATGAGCTCCTCGGAGGCGACGAGGGCGTTGAGGGAGAGCAGGCTCAGCGAGGGAGGGCAGTCGATGAGGACGAAGTCGTAGACCTTCCGGCAGCGCTCGTCCAAGGCGTCCGAAAGGAGGTGCGTCGACGGGCTCCTTCCGCGCTTGGAGAGTTCCTTTTCCAGCATGGCCAGGGAGAGGTTGCTCGGCAGCAGGTGGATGTGGTGAAGGCTCGTCTTTCGGAGGGCCTTCTTCCACTCGAGGTCGCCCAGGAGGACGTCGAGGACGGTCTTCCTCGCCAGCTCCGGATCGATTCCGAGGACGCGCGTGCAGTTTCCCTGGGGGTCGAGGTCGACGACGAGGACGCGCTTGTTGTATCGGCGCAGGGCCGAGGCCAGATTGTAGGCGGTGGTCGTCTTGCCGACCCCTCCCTTCTGGTTGACGATGCTGATGATATGGCTCATAGACGTTGATTTTATCATTTTCGGAAGCGGCTTTGCAGGGACAAAATCCTTTTCTTGAAATGGAAAAGGCAAACAACTATATTAGTAGGGATTCTGTCTGTGCGTGAGCTATTCACTAGGAGGACACACATGATGAAAGGCATGAAATCTTTGGCTTTGGTGCTTGCACTCTCAGCCACGGCCAGTGCCCTGACTTCCTGTAGCAGCGACGGCTATTCCTATCCCGATGCCCATTGGCAGGATGGCCTGATCGTCACTGTCGGAGGAAAGGCGTACGAGTATAAGGAAATCTATGACCTGATGGAGGGCGAGCGGAGCTCGGCGGAGGCCCTCTACAACACGGCCAGCGACATCGTTGCCCAGCTGGCGACGCCGATCACCAGCTCCATGGAGGTCGACGTCGAAGGCCAGATCTCCGACCTCGAGGAAGAGTGGCGGACCAATGCGGACACCAACGGAACTTCCTATCGCGAGGAGATGGAGAACGCCTTGGACGAGCAGGGCGTCGACGACATGGACGAACTGCGCGCCAAGCTGCTGTCCGAGGCCCAGATCGAAGAGAACTCCTCTTCCTTCTATAACGACCAGGCGGGAACGTACGGCGAGACCAACGACGGGCTCTACCACATTTCCGAGGAGATGACCAAGCGCTACGTCGAGGAAGAGCGTCCCTACCACATCAGCCACATCCTCGTCCGGGTCGATGCCAGCGATGCTTCGAGCGATGCGACCGCCTATTACGACGGCCACATCTCCAGCGACAACGCGAGCAAGATCAGCCAGGTCGTCCGTCAGCTCTCCTCCTCTTCCTCTTTCGGCTCCGTCGCACAGGTCCTTTCGGACGATGCGGCGGCCAGCTACGGCGAACTGGGAGGCGATACCTCCTCGGCGGCCAACGCGGTGGGCATGTCCCTTTCGACGTCCTACGTCAACGAGTTCAAGCTCGGCGTCTACGCCTACGATACGTTCCTCAATCCGAATCTCTCGGAAGAGGCCAAGACGCAGCTGAAGAAGGACGCCCGCGTCCCTTCCGACGACGTCCAGAGCGACATCACCTCGACCTCCGCTCTCGAGAGCACGGAGATCGGACAGGGCAAGGCCTTCGGCATCCCGCTTTCGGTCGCCCTGACCATGGGACAGGTCGCGAACCAGACCCGTGCCGACAGCGGCGCCTCCGTCGCCTACACCGACGAGACGCAGTATCCGCGCAACATCCTCTTCAACAACTACTTCAACAACCATGCGGTCTCCTTCATCTATGATGACAGCGACACCTATGCGGCGGACTTCCTCGCCTCCGTCCAGGCCTACGACAGCACGATCCTGACGCTCGAGGGCGACACGGAGACGTCCGTCCAGGTCAAGTATCCCGACCGCTATCAGGAATACCTCCGCGTCCAGAGGCAGCTGGACAACATCGTCGCCGACAAGTACATCGAAGTCGAGGGACTTCAGCTCGTCTCCTATCAGACGGAGTACAGCGGAACGACGGCGTCGACCGCGATCCGCGACCTCCCGGCGAACCAGAAGGTCCTCAGCGACGGAAAGGGCAATCCGATCATCGTCGCGCGCGCCGGAACCGGAAGCTCCTCGGGCGACGAGAGCTCGACGGGCTATCAGGGAATCCACTTCATCACGGTCAACCACGATCCCTACTCCGACATGGCCAACGACTACGAATACTGGAGGGTCAACATCCCGGCCTCGGGAGAGAACGTCTCGGCGGCCGACAGCACCGACTACGGCACGAATCCGTCCTACGTCAACTTCGTCAACTCCGATCCGGGCAACAACTCCTCCTATCAGACGCGCATCGACAACATCAAGGCGGCGGTCGCCGGCTTCGACAGCAACGTCAGCTACGCGATCTTCGAGCACAACATCGAGACGGTCGCGGAGAACCTCAACCTTCCGGGATCGACCATCGACGAGTGGGGCGCGGCGCTCTTCAGCAACGCGACGGACGACTACTGGACGCCGATCCACGACTTCATCCGCTACAATCGCGACAACAGCCAGACCTCGGACGAGCAGACCCTCGATGAGGGCTGGAAGTCCTACCTGAACATGCTCAACCTTCAGGAAGACATCGCTCCGGCGCGTGTCGTTCCGACGGTCTGCATCTCCTACTTCCAAGGCGGAAGCTACGGTGACAACGGTGAAATGGAGGCCATGTGCCATGTTGAAAGGTAATAAGATCAAGCTTCTTCCTGTCGTTGCCCTTGCGGCGTTGACCCTGTCTTCCTGCAGCACGGACTATCAGCGCTATCCGCTGGACTATCAGGACAAGCTCTTCGACAACGACTCCTTCGACGGAGTCTACGGCAACCAGCGCGAGGACTACTATGACGGCGTCATGACCTCCGACGAGGTCTATGCCGAGGTCGTCGACCAGATTCTTCTGGACATCGCTTCCGTCGCTCACGGATACGAGGAGGGAAAGCCGGGGACGAGCGTCACGTCGATCATCGACGACGCTTCCACCTCTTCCCGCTATTCGGTCGCGGACGGAAAGGATACCGGGACAAGCAACTTCGACAACCTTCATGAAAGGGCGAGCAACGCGGTCCTGGACAACGCCAGCAACACGTCCTATCAGATCGACAACCTCTTCTATGAGAAGAAATTCGTCCAGTACCTCAAGCAGCAGTTCCAGCTTCCCTCCGACTTCGACGAATCGGTCGTTCCGGAGACGGGAATCCTCGTCACGCCCGACATGACCTTCGACGAAGTCTTCCAGGGGAACTACGACACCTACATGGAACGCTATCAGTACGACGACCTCACCATCAACTACCTCACGGCGGAGTACATCTATACGAAGAGCTTCCCTTCGATCGGAAACACCAATGCCCGCAAGGTCCAGGTCATCGGCCTGACCGACCGCCAGGACGACCCGGGCGCTGCCCAGCAGCTCCTCAACGCCTACATCGCCGATTACATCATGGGCGAGGATCCCGATCTCGTCGGGACCGATCCGGACTTCACGATCCTCTCCCGCCTCTGGAAGGGCATCACGGCCGAGGACATCAACGCCTTGGTCGACCGCGAGGCCTATCGGACGAGCGCCGACGACGCGGAGCCGCAGTACGACGAGGAGGCCTATCAGGCCGCCTGCGCGGAGATGCGGGCCCGCTATTCCTCCGTCATCCTCACTGACGAGGAGACGGCCTGGCTTCGGGACAACGGCATCCTTCCCGCGGAGGGCGGCCTGGAAGACCAGGGCACCTTGGCGGGTGAGGTCGCGCAGGACCAGTTCGACCTCGAGCGCGCCTACAACGACAACGGCAGCTTCAACATGGACAAGCTCGACACGTCGCTGGAAAGCCAGTACACCGGCTCCTATACCTACGACTACCGCACGGGCCTGAGGATGGCCTATGACGACATCGCCACCCAGGACTTCGTCACCGACGGCATCCACCTCTCCTCGGACGGCCTCTCCGACCTTCCTTCGGACCTGAAGGATCGTATCTTCTCCACGGACATCACCACGGACAAGGACGACATCGCCGCCATGAAGGAGGCGGGGACGAGGAACGAGAACGCCGGCATCGACCTGACGACCTACATGGCCGACGGCAACCGCTACCTGACCATTCCGGGAACGGCGGCGACCGACCAGGGTTCCTCGATCATCTACTACGACACCAGCAGCCGGACCTACTACCTGACCCGCATCCTGGACGTCGTGGACAACGACGCCCTGGGAGGCTACGGCGCCCCCAACTCCGATTCGGTCTACGACACCGCGGAGAAGCAGGAACGCATCGCTCGCGAGGTCGCCTACGCGATGTCGACGACGAGCACCTACGAGAGCAGCTCCACGATCTACTGGCTGCGCCGCACCGACATCGACTACTCCGACAGCGACTTCCTCGAATACATGAAGTCGAACTACCAGGATCTCTTCCGCACCGAGTCGGCCACGGACGGCGATCCGCGGATCGAACTCAGCAACGACTGAATCCGTCGAGAGAGGAGGCCACGGCCTTCTCTCTCTTTTTCTCAAAAGGAGGAACGTAAGATGGACCATACGGAATCGTGTCTCTTCTGCCGCATCGCCCGGGGCGAGATCCCGAGCTACAAGGTCTACGAGGACAACCTCGCCATCGCCTTCCTGGACATCAGCCCCGCCAGCCGCGGGCATACCCTCGTCCTGCCCAAGGAGCATTGCCGGGACTTCACGTCCTGCCCGAAGGACCTTCTCGACCACTGCTTCGAGGTGGCCCAGACGATCGCCCAGGCGCAGATCGCGCAGCTCGGGGCGACGGGCGTCAACGTCCTGACCAACGTCGGCCCTTCGGCCGGCCAGAGCGTCTTCCACTTCCACATCCACGTCATCCCCTCCTATCGCGAGAAGGTCCTCGACCTGACGACGAAGCCCCTGGCGATCGCCGACAAGGAGATGCTCCTGCTTCAGGACGAGATCAAGAAGGCCATCTAGCGTTATCACTTTCCTTGAAGCGCCTTCCCATCCCGCTTACAATGGACTTCGTCGACGAGGAGAAGAGAAATGGAACAACTACAGATACAAGGACTTTGCTGCAAGGCGGAGGACAAGGAGATCCTCCGCGGCGTCTCCCTGACCGTCAACAAGGGGGACGTCGTCGCCCTTCTGGGCCCCAACGGACACGGAAAGAGCACCCTGCTCAACTGCCTCATGGGCTCTCCCCATTACCAGGTGACCGCCGGACAGGCGCTCTACGACGGTGAGGACCTGCTCGCCCTTCCGACCGATGCGCGAAGCCGCAAGGGACTTTTCCTTGCCTTCCAGAATCCCCCGGACGTCCCGGGCGTGGTGACGATGGACTTCTATCGCGGGATGCTCAACGCCCGCCGGGAGAAGCCGATCTCCCTCCTGGACTTCTACCGTAAGACCACGGAGGCCTACCAGCAGGTGGGCCTGGATTCCGAGATGGCCTCCCGCCACCTCAACGAAGGATATTCCGGTGGCGAGAAGAAGCGGAACGAGGTCCTTCAGATGCTGCTCCTGAAGCCGGAGCTGGCGATGCTCGACGAGATCGACTCCGGCCTGGACGTCGATGCCCTTTCCCTCGTCGCCTCCGCCATCGACGCGGCGCGCCGTCAGGGCACGACCTTCCTGATCATCTCCCACTACGACCGCCTGCTCGAGCTCGTCCGTCCCAACCGCACCGCCGTCATGGTCCAGGGCCGGATCGCCCTGGAAGGCGACGAGACCCTGGCCCGTCGCATCGCCAAGGAAGGCTATTCCTTCCTGGAGAGGGAGCTGGGGATCGACCTGAGGCGGGAGGAAGTCCCGTCCTCGATCGGCGTCTGCGGGGCGAAGATCACGGCGAAATGACAGGCATCGATGTCTTGGACGGGACGCTCCTGGCGAAGGAGGAAGGAGGCCTTTCCACCTTCTTCTTCGAAGCGCAGGCGCTCCCCGAGGAGTTCCACCTCGCCCTGAGGGAGGGCGAGAGCCGCGAGATCGTCCTGGTCGACTTCTCTCCGCGCTCCTATCGGACGCGTCTCTCCTTCACCCTGTCGAGGCGTTCGCATCTCGTCCTCTCCTTTGCCGCCCTTGCCCATCCGGGGACGGAGAAGAGGATCGCCGTCGACGTCCATCATGAAGGCGTGGACAGTTTTTCCCGCGTCTCCTTCGTCGGAATCGACTTCTCCGACCGGCCCTTTTCCTTCGTCGGCAATTCCTTCATCCCGAAGGGGATGTCGGGTTCGGACACGAGGCAGGAAGGACGGATCACCAACCTCATGCCGTCCTGCCGCAGCGAGGTCTCGCCGGCGCTCTTCATCGAGGAGAACGACGTGAAGGCCAGCCACGGCGCGGCCCTTGGCGCCTACGATCCCGACCAGATCTACTATCTGATGGCCCACGGCCTGAGCGAGAGGGAGAGCAAGGCCCTAATCACCTCGGGCCTGCTTCTTCCGATCGTGGAGAGGCTTTCCGATCCCAAGGCGGTCGAAAGGGCGAAGAAGATCCTGGAGGAGCTTCACCTGTGATCGACGTCGCGAAGATCCGGAAGGACTTTCCGATGTATTCGAAGGGCGGCCTCTACCGCGGCCTCCCTTTGACGTACCTCGACAACGCGGCGACGACCTTCAAGCCGGAGGCGGTCCTGGAGGCGCAGGATTCCTACTACCGTTCCTTCACCGCCAACGCGCATCGCGGGGACTACTCCCTCGCCCACGACGTCGACGTGGCCTACGAGGGCGCCCGGAAGACGGTGGCCGCGTTCCTCCATGCCGACCCGGATGAAGTCTGCTTCACCTCGGGCGACACGATGGGACTCAACGAGGTGGCCTTTGGCTTGGAGAAGTTCCTGAAGAAGGGCGACGAGATCCTCCTTTCGGAGGGGGAGCACGCCTCCAACGTCCTCCCCTGGTTCGTCCTCGCCCGCAGGAAGGGTCTTGTCATCCGCTACATTCCCCTTCACGACGGGAGGATCACCGTCGAAGGACTGCGTTCCGTCCTCAGCGAGAGAACGAAGGTTGTTTCCATTGCACGCGTCGGGAACGTCCTCGGCTATGTCTCTGACGTCCGCTCGCTCTGCGCCCTGGCGCATCAATACGGCGCCCTCTTCGTCGAGGACGGCGCCCAGAGCGTCGCCCACCTTCCGTCCGACGTGAAGGACACCGACGTCGACTTCCTCGTCTTCTCGGGACACAAGATGTGCGGACCCTTGGGGATCGGGGTCCTCTACGGGAAGAGGGACCTTCTGGAACGGATGGATCCGCTCCTCTACGGCGGGGAGATGAACGCCCGCTTCTACGAGGACGGAAGCTGGACCTATTCGGACGTTCCCCTCAAGTTCGAGGCGGGAACGCAGAACATCGCCGGGGCCCTGGGACTGGCCGCGGCGTGCCGCTACCTCTCCGAACTGGGACTGGAGCAGATTGCGGAACACGAGCGGACTCTTCGGCGCCTCGCCGTGGAAAAGCTTCGGCGCCTTTCCAACGTCGTGCTCTACAACGAGGACGGGGACACGGGCATCGTGACCTTCAACGTCAAGGACGTCTTCGCCCAGGACGTCGCCTCCTACCTATCCAGCAAGGGCGTCTTCGTCCGGTCGGGCCAGCACTGCGCCAAGCTCCTTCCGCCCCTTCTTTCCTGCCAGGCGACCGTCCGGGCTTCCTTCTATTTCTATAACGACGAGGCCGACGTCGACCGGCTGGTCGACGGCTGCGCCCATGCGGAGGATTTTCTCGATGTCTTTTTCGCTTGACGATCCGATGATCCTGCGGGGGATCATCATGGACCACTACAAGAACCCCCGGAACTTCGAGGAGGTGAAGGACCCGCGCTATCGGACGATCCACATGGATTCGGCCTCCTGCATCGACGACATCTACATCCACGTCCTGATCGAGGACGGAAAGGTCGTCGACTGCAAGTGGCACGGATCGGGATGCGCCATCTCGATGGCCTCGACCTCGATCCTGTCGGAACAGGTGCCGGGCCTGACCGTCGAGGAGGCGGAGGAGCGGATCGACAACTTCAACCACATGCTCATGGGCGAGGCCTATTCCAAGGACGAGCTGGGGGAGGCCATCTGCTTCCTCAACGTCCATCGGGAGCCGGCCCGCATCACGTGCGCCAACATCGGCTGGCGCGGCCTAAGGAAGGCCCTCAGGGAGGACGGGAAAGATGGACAAGGATGAGAAGATCCTCTTGGACGAGGACGAGCGGAGGAAGTACGAGTTCCGCGACGAGGACGTCGCGCTCTATCGGACCGAAAGGGGATTGAGCGAGAAGACGGTCCGCGAGATCAGCGCCATCAAGAAGGAGCCTTCCTTCATGCTGGAGTTCCGCCTCAGGGCGCTGGAGGAATTCTTCCGCCACCACCAGCCCGGCTTCGGACCGAGCCTCGACTTCATCGACTTCCAGGACTACACCTATTACACGAAGGTCAGCAAGGGCATCTCCGACTCCTGGGAGGACGTTCCCGACCAGGTCAAGAACACGTTCGACCGGCTGGGCATCCCGGAGGCGGAGCAGAAGTTCCTGGCGGGCGTCACGACCCAGTACGAGAGCGAGGCGGTCTATTCCAACATGCTCCAGGAAGTCTCCCAGAAGGGGGTCCTCTTCCTCGACACCGACACCGGCCTTCGCGAGCATCCGGAGATCTTCCGGAAGTATTTCGGACGGCTCGTCCCGCCGACGGACAACAAGTACGCGGCCCTCAATTCGGCCGTCTGGTCGGGCGGAAGCTTCATCTACGTCCCCAAGGGCGTCCGCCTGGAGAAGCCCCTTCAGTCCTACTTCCGCATCAACAACAAGCGCTCCGGGCAGTTCGAGAGGACCCTGATCATCTGCGACGACGACAGCGAACTCAACTACGTCGAGGGCTGCACGGCGCCGATGTATTCCAAGGAGAGCCTCCACGCCGCCATCGTCGAGATCTTCGTCGGCAAGCGGGCGAAGATGCGCTACACGACGATCCAGAACTGGTCTTCCTCGATCCTCAACCTCGTCACCCAGCGCGCCATCGTCGAGGAGGACGGGCTGATGGAGTGGGTGGACGGAAACATCGGTTCCAAGCTCTGCATGAAGTATCCCTGCTGCATCCTCAAGGGCGACCGCAGCCGCGGGTCGACCATTTCCGTCGCCGTGGCGTCCAAGGGGCAGTTCCAGGATACCGGTGCCAAGATGATTCACATGGGAAAGGATACATCGTCGACGATCATTTCGAAGAGCATCTCGAAGCAAGGGGGAAGAGCCAATTTCCGCGGGCAGATCAAAATCCTCGACAGTGCCACCCATGCGAAGGCCCACGAGGAATGCGACACCCTGATCCTGGACGGGATTTCCGCCTCGGACACGATTCCCCAGAACGAGGTGCTCAATTCCACCTCCTACCTCGAGCACGAGGCCTCGGTCAGCAAGATCAACGAGGACCAGCTCTACTACCTCATGTCGCGGGGCCTCTCGAAGGCCGATGCGACCCAGATGATCGTCATGGGCTTCCTGGAGCCCTTCAGCAAGGAGCTTCCGATGGAATATGCGGTGGAGCTCAACCAGCTCATCAAGTTCGACATGGAGGGGTCGATTGGCTGACATGATCGTCTCCCGTCCGTCCTCTTCCTACGACGTCATCGTCGTCGGCGGTGGCCATGCCGGCGTCGAGGCCTCCCACGCGACGGCGAAGATGGGGCTGAGGACCCTGCTCCTCTGCCTCCGCTTTTCCATGGTCGCCAACATGCCCTGCAACCCGTCCATCGGCGGTTCGGCCAAGGGGATCGTGGTCCGCGAGATCGATGCGCTGGGCGGCCTCATGGGGCGGATGGCCGACCTTCCCGGCTCCCTACTCCAGATGAAGGTCCTCAACACCTCCAAGGGACCGGGCGTGCGCTGCCTGCGCGCCCAGGAGGACAAGATCGGCTATCCCCGGAACGTCCAGGACCATCTCGCCCGGGTCGAAGGGCTCGACATCCTGGTCGCCGAGTGCGTCTCCCTCTGGATGGACGGCGGACGTCTTTCCGGAGTCGTGCTCTCCGACGGGACGCGGGTCGCCGCCCGGGGCGTGATCCTTTCGACGGGGACGCACATGGAGTCGGTCATCCTCCGGGGCCACGTCGTGAAGGAAGAGGGGCCTGACGGCGAGAGGAGGAGCCACGGGCTTTCCTCCTCCCTTTCCCGCCTGGGCCTCGAGCTGGTCCGTCTGAAGACGGGGACGCCGCCGCGGCTGGATCCTTCCAGCATCGACCTCTCCGGAATGGAGGTCGAGCGGGGGACGCCGGGGGACTACCACTTCTCCTACGACACGACGGAGACGATTCCGGTGGAGAGGATGGTCCCCTGCTATCTCTGCTACACCAACGAAGGGACGCACCGCATCATCCGCCAGCATTTGGCCGACTCGGCGATGTACGGAGGCGTCGTCGAGGGCGTCGGGCCAAGATACTGCCCTTCGATCGAGGACAAGATCGTCCGCTTCGCGGACAAGGAGAGGCACCAGCTCTTCCTGGAGCCGGAGAGCCTCCACTTCTCCTCGTTCTATCTCCAGGGCTTCTCGACCTCGATGCCCGAGGACGTCCAGGAGGAGATGGTCCGCTCACTGCGGGGGTTCGAGAGGGCGCGCTTCCTCAAGTACGCCTACGCCATCGAGTACGACGCCGTCTCTCCCCTGGAGCTCGACCACACGCTGATGGTCCGCAAGGTCCCGGGCCTCTACGTCGCCGGCCAGATCGCCTGTACCTCGGGCTACGAGGAGGCGGCGGCCCTGGGACTGATGGCCGGCATCAACTGCGCCCTGAGGATCAAGGGGGAGAAGGGCCTGGTCCTCTCGCGGTCGGACGCCTACATCGGCATCATGATCGACGACATCGTCAGCAAGGGGACGAAGGAACCCTATCGGCTCCTGAGCGCGCGGAGCGAGTACCGCCTGCTGACGCGCTCGGACAACGCAGACGAGAGGCTCCTTTCCAAGGGATACGCCGTCGGCCTCGTCTCGCCCGAACGGTTCGCCCGCCTGATGGGACGGATCGAGAGGGTCGAGGGGACGAGGAAGCTCCTCTCCTCCACGAAGGTCCGCTCCTTGCGCGCGATCCAGGATTATCTGACGGGCCTGGGCTATCCGGAGGCGGAGGGCTCGGAGTCCCTGCTGCAGCTCCTCAAGCGCCAGAAGGTGGACTACGCGGGCCTTTCGGAGGCCTTTCCCGGACTCCCCGCCCTCTCTTCGGAGGAGGCCTTCAAGCTCGAGACGAACGTCAAGTACGAAGGCTACATCCGGGCGCAGCTGCGCGAATGCGAAAAGAGGAAGGCCTACGAGGACCTTCCTCTCGATCCGGAACTGGACTATCTTCACATGGACGGCCTCTCCCTGGAGGCGCGCGAGAAGCTCCACCAGCTGCGCCCTTCGACCCTGGGCGAGGCGATGCGGATCACCAACGTCCACCCCAGCGACGTCGACGTCCTCTCCTTCCACGTCCGGCATCAGAAGAGGGTGCCGTAGAGGGAATAGACGTAGTAGAAGGAATCGCTGTCGGGATCGCCGTCGTTGTGGAATCCGAGCTTCTTCAGGAGCCTCTGGCTCCTTTCGTTTCTCTTGTCGACGACGGCCATGACGTTGTGGCGGGGGAAGTCCGCGTCGAGCCTCTGCAGCAGCTGGGAGAGGATCTCGAAGGCATAGCCGTGGCCCTGCCTCTCCTTGCGGATGAAGTAGCCGAGGACGAAGAGGTCGCTCTTCTTCTCGAGGAAGATCTCGCCGATCAGGCGGTCGCTCTTCCGATGGCTGACGGCGTAGTGGTAGGCGCCCATGTCCAGGGGGGAGCGGTCCTTCGACTTCTCGATCAGGTAGTCGATGTCGTCTTCCATGGTCTCGCCCCAGTGCATGTACTCCCGGACGTCCTCCTCCCGATAGAGGCGCAAAAGCTCTTCCCTCTCGTCGGGAAGGAAGTTCCGCATGCGAAGCCTCTTGGTGAGGAGGATCTCCATCAGTCTTCGATCTCCGAGGCCTTGAGGTAGCTGTGGTCGAGGGGCGTGATGAGGCGGGAGTTGACGTAGGACTGCTTGAGGGTCAGGATCGTCTGGCCCTGGTAGTTTCCGCTCGGGGTCTTCTCGATGATGAGGACGCCGTCGACCCGGTCGGAACGTTCGAAGCAGAGGGGGAGCATCAGGGAGAAGACGTTGCGCGTCGGGAAGAAGGTGGGAAGGAGCAGGTGGTTGTCGTAGCGGATCATCTGGACGCCCTTGCGGATGGCCATCTGCAGGGAGGTCTTCAGCAGGTTGAAGCAGAGCTCGTTCTTCTGGATCTTGTCGGAGAGGCTGTCGTAGAGGCGGCCCTTCTTCGACTCGTTGCGCTCGGCCTTGATCTGTGAGACGAGCTTGGCGATGTCCTCGAAGGGCGAGCAGAGCTTCTCCAGGAAGGAGAGCGGGAAGCGATCGAGGTTGTCCCGCAGGATGTGCGGGATGTCGCTATGGATCGTGGCATTCTCGGGAAGGAAGAGAACGTTCTGGTCCTCGATATAGGTTGCCTTTTCCGGAAGGGGAGAGAAATGTTCGACAAGAATCTTTCCGTATCCTTGGATTCCGGCAACGGAAAATCCCTGGAAGATGAAGTCTTCGCGGAGGGATTTGTCCTGATTCTTGAGCAGGACGGCATAGATGGGCTCGTAGTCGGGAGTGACCAGGCCCGTGTGGAAGGAGGCGAATCCGCTCTTCTCGTCCACCTTGATCTTCCCCTGGGTGACCAGCCGATAGAACGTGTACTGCAGGTAGATCTTGAGGATGATGTAGCGGTCCTTGCTGTTGTGGTAGCACCAGTCCTCCTTGCGGGAGAGCTGGGCCAGGGACTTGATGGCCTTCTCGAAGTCGGAGAAGTGGATCATCCGCCAGAGGTATTCCTTCGGCTTGTCCCGGTCGGGCCCGATGTAATTGAGGAAATAGCGGTAGGCCGTCTTGGCGTCGCTGCGCCGCAGGAGGGCGAACAGCCTTTCCCCTTCGCGGTTCTGGAAGCGGGTCGCGAAGAGGACGCCGTCGTCCCGCGGCTCGAGTCCCTTCGCCTTCGCGGCGGCAAGGTAGTCCTCCAGAAGCTGCTTCTTGATGGTCTGGTTGTCCAGGCCCACGCTGGCGATTTCCTTGAAGGCGAGGTAGAGGGAGTCGGGAACGTAGAAGTCGACGTTCTCTTCCTTCTCGAGCATCTGGAGGAGGGTCGGGGCGTTCTCCTTCTTCGGTGCCTTCCTCGCCGTCTCCTTCTTCGGCGTCCTCAGGATGGTAATAAAGGGCTGAGGGACGCCGTTGGTCTCGACGTCGCGGATCTGGAAGTCTTCCGGAAGCGCCTTGAGCATCGTCTTCATCTTTCCGAAGCCGTACTTGTGGCAGTCGATTCCGGCCTGGGTGAGCGTCTGCGAGAGCGTGGCCAGGGGATATTCCCTCCCGAGCTGGTAGAGGTTGTTCTGGAAGAGGGCGTCCATGATTTCCTTCTCGGGAACCTTGCGCGTCTCCGCGGGGGCGTTCGTCCGTTTCTTCTCGTTGGGTTTGTTCGCCGGCTTGGGCGGAACCTTCGTCCTTCGGATGGGGGGTTGGATTTCCTGATAGTCGTGAAGGAGGCACGTGCCTTCCTTCCTGCCTTTTCCTGCCCGTATTTGAAGTTCGAGGAATTCCCTGAGGTCCCCGAGGAGGGACTCCATGTTTTGATAACCGAATTCCTGGAAATGAAGGCCGTTCTCCTGGAGGTACTGTCCGACCTCCTCCATGGGGATGGCTTTCTTCTTCGGATAGCGGGACAGGAGCAAGGCAAAGATGTCCTGTTTGTTCTGTTTGGTGAGCATGCTCTGTCCTTTTCTGGCCGAGAGGCCACAGGTATTATAGTTCCTCGAGGCGCGGTTTTCATCCCCGAAGCGTTCCCGTCTCCTTTCTTCCCCTGGACTTCGGCGTTCCTCTCCCTTATCTCCGCCGAGCATTTCTGATAGAATCCTAGCGATGAAAGCCATGGTTCTGGGGGACACCCACGACGATACCGAATACCTGCGGGACGCCCTGGTCCTCTTCGAGGAGGAGGGATACGACCGCCTCTTCCTGACGGGAGACCTCGGCCGCCTTTCCGCGCGGATGCTCAATCCCTACGCGGAGAAGATCGTGGCGGTCGAAGGCAACAACGATCCCTACTATGCCGTCGCGGAGGTCTGCCGCTTTCCCCTTCCCGCCATCAACTATACGATGCTCAACGGGCAGTTCGTCTGCCTGACGCACGGCCACCTCTACTCCCGCTTCGACATCCCCGTCGACTACGACATCCTGATCCTGGGGCACACCCATAGGGGAATGATCGAACGCTTCGCCGGACGTTGGGTCCTCAACCCGGGGTCGCTTTCCTGTCCCCGCGACGGCTATCATTCCTATCTGAGGATCGACGAGAAGGAGATCTCCCTGCGCTCGGTCAAGACGGGCAAGGTCCTGAGGCAGGTCTCCCTCGGAAAGGAGAAAGGCGCATGAAGTTCCTGATCGGTTCGGACATCCACGGCTCGCTCTACTACGCGAAGCTTTTCCTGAAGGAGGCTTCCTCCTTCGACCGGATCCTGCTTCTGGGGGATCTCTATTACAACGGGGCGCGGAACGACCCGCCCAAGGATTACGCACCCAAGGAGGTCGTCTCCCTGCTCAATTCCTACAAGGACAAGATCATCGCCGTGAGAGGAAACTGCGAGAGCGAGGTCGACCAGATGGTCTCCCTCTTCCCCATCAGCGAAAGGGCGACCCTCTTCGCCTTCGGAAGGACGATGACGATGGTCCACGGACACCACGAGTCGATGGAGGACGTCTCCTATTCCTTCGGGGACGTCTTTCTCCAGGGGCATACGCACGTTTCCGTCCTGAAGGAGAGGGATGGGAAGCTCTTCCTCAACCCCGGCTCCGTCTCCCTTCCCAAGGACGGCCGGCATTCCTACATGACGATGGACGAGAGGGGTGTCGCCCTCATCGACCTGATGACGGGAGAGGTGGTCTCCTCCTATCCCTGGAAGCGATAGACGGTTCCTCCTTCCCTCGCGCCGAGGAGGGCGAATCCCTCCTCCCCGAGGAGTTCCTCCTGGCCTTCCGCCGCAAGGACGTAGAGCCTGCGGCTTTTTTGGACGGCCTCACGCAGGGCGAAGCGAAGGTCGGTTCCGCTTTGATAGGAGAGGGCCGAGAAGACGAGGTAGTCCCTTTCCCGCTCTTCTTCCGAGAGCAGGGGAAGGAGGTCGTCGTCGAGCCGGTCCTGGAGGAGGAAGTAGCCGCCCGTTCCCCTTTCGCGCGTCAGGCGATAGAGATATCCGTCCAGGAAGTCGTCCCTGCGGAGGGCCTCAGCCTCCTTCCTGGAGAGCGGGGTTCCGTCGTCCCCGAAGGAAGGGAGCGGGACGTCCTTCAGTTCCCGGCGTCCCACCTTCGCCAGGCGGACCGTCTTCTTGACGCGCAGGAACGCGATCAGGTAATAGCCGATTCCGTCCTCCTTGAAGCGGAGGTGCCGATAGTAGAGCAGGGAGAGGAAGGAGAGGACGGCCAAGGCGAGGAGGAAGAGGAGGACGAGGAGCGTCCAGGCCAGGGGCGAGAAGGAGGAATAGTCCAGGAAGTCCGTCCCCAGGACGCACATGAAGAGGACTCCGAAATTGCGGAAGAGCAGGGTGCAGACGAAGTTGTAGAGGAAGGAGACGTTGGTCAGGCCGATGACGAGGGAAAGGGTGTCGTCCGGAAAGAAGGGGAGGAGGTACATGACCGGGACGATCGCCTTCCCGCCCAGGGTCAGGTACTTCTGGATCTTCTCCTGCTCCTCGCGGCCCAGGATCCAGCGGACGATCTTCTTGCCGCCGTAGCGGCCGATCAGGAACATGATCGTCGAAGTGATCAGGACCGAAGAGGCGCAGAGGAGGAAGGTGATGGCCATGTCCTTCGGCGTCTTGTAGTTGAATAGCATGTTGGCCAAGCCGATGGAAAACATCGAGGAGATGCCCGGAACGATGTTGATCAGGGGTGTCAGCACGAGGTAGAGGACGTAGGAGAGCGCCTTGTTCTCCTTCGTGAACTCCTGGAAGAACGCGGTGATCTTTCCCTCTCCCAGGAAGAGATTGGCCAGGTAGGCCAGAAGGAGGACGCCGAAGAGCAGGGTGACGGCGACGACCAAGAGCCGAAGGATGGCTTTCTTTCGGCGGGAGGAACGTCTCTTGGCGAGGTCTTTCATGGCAGGACTCCTTTCGTGGCGGCAGCTACCATTATAGGAGAGAGGATTCTCTCTCCGAAAGGAAAAACTCGATGGCCGTGCGATGCCGAAAAAACCGCTCGACGATCTCCTCGGGCGTCAGGATTTCCCCTTTCCCCAGAGGCAGGAAGAGCTCCTTCCTGCGGTCCAATGGCGGAATCCGGACCTCCCCGGCAAAGGCTAGGAAGGAGAGACCGTGTGCGAGGGCGTAGTCCTCCAGAAAGCCGAAGGCCTTTCCCATTCGGCTCGTCTCATCGATTCTCCCTTCTGATGTGACGATGATGTCGCCAGCGACAATGATTGAATCCAACTGGTAACTTTCGAAGAGATAGGAAGCCCCCATCCTCATCTTCGCATTCAGAAATTGAAGAAAGGCATATCCGAGTCCTCCCGCTGAGCCGGCGCCAGGAATCCGGTCCGTATGCCTTTCACTTCCTTCTTCGAAAAGGTTGACGAGCCTTTCGTGTCCCTTCTCCCAGAGGGGCAGGTCTTCCCTCCTTGCGCCCTTCTGCAGGGCAAAGCGCCTTGTTGCCCCGTCGGGTCCCAGAAGCGGGGAGAGGACGTCGCTGAGGACGGCGAAGGACAGAGGGCGGACGTTCGAGTCCAATGCCCCTCTCTCGAAGGAGGCGATGCGGACGATGGAACCGGTCGTCGGGAGGACCTCCCTCCCCTCAAAGTCGAAGAAATGCATCCCGAGGGCGGAGAGCATTCCGACGCCGAGGTCGTTGCTGGCGCTGCCGCCCAGGCCGACGACGATCTTTCGCGCCCCTTCCTTCCGCGCGTCGAGGATCTGCTGTCCGATGCCGTACGTGGTCGTCTCCTCGAAGCGCCTTCCCTTGGCCAGGGCCAGTCCGCAGGTGCGGGCGCCCTCCAGGTAGGCGGTATTTCCGGAGAGGAAGTATTCGCTTGTGACGCGGGTGTCGAACGTCGGGCCGACCGTCTGGGCCCTCATCCTTCGGCCCGGAAGGACGCTTTCGACGGCTTCGATGGTCCCGTCTCCGCCGTCGGCCATGGGAAAGGAGGAAAACTTCGCCTCCTTCAGGAAGGAAAGCCCCTGCCGAAGAAGCTCGTTTCCTCTTTTTGCGGAAAAGCTTCCCTTCCAGGAATTGGAAAGAAGAAAAAGATTCATGCCGCCCTCCTTTCCATTCAGTATAATAGAAGCGGAATCCAAAGAAGGAGGTTCTTATGTCGGAAAAGAAAGTGACTCTGACCTTCGATACCAGTTCCAAGACCGTCCTGCTGGTCCAGGCGGTCGTGCTCCTGGTCATCGGAATCCTGCTGTGCTGTTCCATCGCGCTGGACAACATCGTCAACGTCATCCTCGGCGTGGTCTTCCTGATCGGAGGACTGATCAACGTCGTGACCTGCTTCATGGAGCACAAGTCCCTCATCCGGACCGAGGGCGTCTTCGGTTCGGCCCTCATCGCCTTCGGCCTGCTCTGCTTCCTCCAGAACGCCATCCCCCTCACGCAGTTCATCACCCTCTTCATCATCGTCGTCGGCGCCATCGCCTTGGTCGACGGCCTTCTGGGCCTTCTGCCTCAGGTCAAGCGCAAGAGGGTTCCGACCATCGTCGAGGCCGTCGTCGGCGCCGTCCTGCTGACCCTGGGCCTGTGCCTCTACTTCATTCCCGACTTCCAGCGCTTCGCCTCGGTCTTCCTGGGCGTCGCCTTCATCCTGCTTTCCGTCTTCCTCTTCGTCTCGACCTTCCTGCTCCATCAGGGAAAGCGCGTCAAGTAGTGTTCGTCGACCATTCCTCCCTTCCGGCCTTTGTCCCCTCTGGAGCCCGGGTCCTGGTCCTGGGCTCCTTTCCTTCCGTCCAGTCGCGAAAGGCGGGCTTCTACTACGCCCATCCGACCAACCGCTTCTTTTCCGTCCTTGCCGCCCTGTTCCAAGAGGAGACCCCGAAGACCATCCCGGAGCGGAAGGACTTCCTCGCCAGGCACAAGATCGCCCTGTACGACGTCCTCTTCTCCTGCGAGATCGAGGCCAGCAAGGATTCCTCCATCCGCCATCCCGTCCCCATCGACCTTAGCCGCCTGATGGCAGAGAACGACTTTGCGCGGATTTTCACGACCGGGAAGGCGGCGGAGCGGTACTTCCGGAAGTTCTTCGCCGTCGACTTCGTCCCCCTGCCTTCGACCTCCGCCGCCAACGCACAGCTCTCCTTTGAGCGCCTCGTCGAGTCCTACCGCCGGAAATTGCTCCCTTTCCTCTGTTGAAATCCGCCCTTCCATTTGATATGATTTCTTCTTGCCTGGGCCTGTAGCTCATTTGGGAGAGCGTCTCGTTCGCAACGAGAAGGTAGAGGGTTCGATCCCCTTCAGGTCCACCAT
>CASFYT010000014.1 GCA_949299015.1 uncultured Bacillota bacterium | reverse complement strand
TGAAGCTTGTTGGAAAAGAGCTTCAGAAGCCACAGCTGGAAGCTCCCGGCCGAGGAATTGACTCCCTGGAAGTCCTTGTCCGTCGAAAAGCGATAGAGCAGGGTCTCCGTCACGTCCTTCCTTCTCCTCCGGAGCTTGTAGAAGATCTTCTTTCCTTCCAGATACCCGACCGCAAAGAGCTCCGAACCCGTGAAATAGAGGTTCAGGCTCGCATCCGGAATCCAGAAGTCCCCATCGATGTCGTTGACCTGGACGATGTTGACGTTTCCCATCACGTCCAGCGCCTCGTAGTTGACCCCATAGGGAGAGGCGAAGATATGGCAGACATACTTGTGGATATGATCCTTCTTGCTGCGGACGATGGCCTTGAAGTTGCAGGAAGGATCGAAGTGGAAGCCAAAGGAACGAAGCGTGATTGCATCGTAGGACACGTCGTTGATGTAATAGAGGAAGAGCAGGGCCAGAAGGCTCTTCTTCTGAAAGATATAGTTCTCTCGGTCTTCTTTTCTCATGTGAAGTCACACAATATGATTATAGCAGACAAACGAAAAGGCCGCCGAGCAAAAGCCGGCGGCCCCGAAAGATTTTTCTATCGATTACAGAACGAAGTCAATCTGAGGAACAAAGCCGCGGTTGGAGAAGGTCAAAGTGAACTCCGTGACCGCCTGAGAGAAGGTGAAGGTGACCGCAGAAGGCTCGGCGCTACTGTACGGGGCAGGCATTTTGCCATCGACAGAGACGTTCACGTCGCCGCTCGAGAGCTCAAGCGTATCGGAGCTATTCCAGCCGACCGCCGTGACGGAAATCGTCGAGACAGGCTGCGAAAGCGTTGCCGTAAACGTACCAGCCGCGCTGCCCGTTCCAAACTTCAGGCCAAGCTGAGTATAGTTATTATATCCTTCGTAGACCTTCGAAGCATTCGTGATAGCAGTGACAAGGCCCGAATCGCTGGCAGCCTGGAAGGTCGCAAGCAAAGCGTCCGTTCCCAGTTCAGTCGAACTGCTTCCCGCAGCCGGTGCAAAGTTGTAGGTGATCGTATCGGGGACGTCTTCTGCCGTAATGACCGAAATCTCATATTTTGCCGAAATCTCGCCATAGGTTGCGACGATGTTCGTCTTTCCTTCCGCAACGCCCGTGACCACGCCCGTCGCCGCATCAACCGTCGCGACTTTCGTGTCTTCGGAGGTCCACGTGACATCGCCAAGCTCCGCTCCCGTGTTCGAGGGTTTCGCGCTCAGGGTGACGGTCTGTCCAATGACAACCTGACTCGGGCCCGTGATCGTGATGCCTTCCAGAGCCGGACCCTGGATTTCTTCCTGGACGATGTGGGCGATGTTGTTGCCCTCTTGAGTCATGTACCTCGATTCGCTCAAGGAGAAGGTGTCGAAATCACTGTAATTACCAATGTAGTAATCGACATCGCCGAAGGCCGCCAGATAGGCGTCATTGACATCGTCGTACTTCCAGACGAAGGGATCGGCCTGGAGATGAAGGTTCTTGTATCTTCCGGACTCGATGGCACCGATGTACTGTCCCTCTTCGCCGATGCGGAGCGTCACTCCGCCTTCCGCCTCGTAGGCGATGACATCGGCAGCTGCAGCATAATCCGTCGTCGTGCCAAGGAAATTGCCCGCCTGCTCACCCGTGAAGTACAGGGCTTTGCCAAGCGTGACCTGGTAGAGGCCAAGCTTTCCTTGCTCGACAATCGTCGGAGGAACGACGGCATCCTTGACTTCGATGGTATAGGGAGCGCTGGTGATGTCGCCGGAGGAGGCGGTGATCTCCACGGTTCCGGCCTTGACGCCCGTGACGACGCCGTTCTCGACCGTGGCAATCTCCGTGTCGGAAGACGTCCAAGTCAATTCGTCAATCACTGCTCCCAAGTTCGGAGTTGCGCTCAATGTGATGTTTTCACCAACGGCAACTTCGGTCGGGCCCGAAATCGTGATGCTCTCGAGCGCCGGAGCCGGGATCTCTTCCTGGACGACGTGGGCGATGTTGTTGCCCTCGACATCGATGTATTGGATCTTGTTCAGAGAAAGCGTGTCATAGTTGCTGGAGCTTCCGATGAAGAGGTCCTCCTCGCCAAGAGTCGTGAGGTAGGCATCATGTTCTTCATCGTACGTCCAGACGTAGGGGTCATCCTGCATGAGGATGTTATTATGTCCATCGTTCAGCCTCGCACCGATGTACTGTCCCTCTTCGCCGATGCGGAGCGTCACGCCGCCTTCGGCTTCGTAGACGATGACATCGACGGCAGCGGCATAGTCGGTCGTCGTTCCGAAGTAGTATCCGTCCATCTTGCCCGTGAAGTACCGAGCTTCACCACGCGTGACCTGGTAGAGGCCGAACTTTCCCTGCTCGACGATGGCATCCTTGACTTCGATGGTATAGGGAGCGCTGGTGATGTCGCCGGAGGAGGCAGTGATCTCCACCGTTCCGGCCTTGACACCTGTGACAACGCCGTTTTCGACCGTAGCAATCGTCGTGTCGGAAGATTTCCAAGTCACTTCTTCCAACGTCGCACCGGCGTTCGGCGTCGCCGTCAGGGTGATCTTCTCGTCAACAAGGACTTCAGTCGCTCCGGAGATGGTGATTGAAGTAAGTTCGACCGTCGCCTTCTCGACCGTCAGGGTGCAGGTCGCCTTGACGCCGTTGGCCGCCGTGGCCGTGATGACCGTCTCGCCGGCACCGACCGCGGTGATGACGCCACCGGCAACCGTCGCGACAGTCTCGTTGTCCGTCGTCCAGGTGAGCGTCTTGTCCGTCGCATCCTCCGGCAGGATGGTCGCCGTGAGGGTGTGGGTCTCGCCGACCTTGAGGGTGAGCGTCGTCTCGCTCAGGGTGATGGATTCGACGTCGATTTCATCCGGAGTGGACGTGGTCGTCGTGGTCGAGGAGGAAGAGCTGGAAGAAGAAGAAGAAGTGCTCGTCGAATTCTGGGTCGTCGAAGAGCTCGAGGACGTGGTGGAGGAAGTCGGAGTCGAGCAGGAAGCCAAGGCGAGAAGGGAAACAAACGCTACCAACGAGACGAAATGCTTTTTCATGCTTTGGGTCGGACCCCTGAAAGTCCTTTTTTCCTTTCTTGTTCAGGTTCATCTTCTATCTTAGCAGAGTTCCGGAAGGATAGAAAGCCCACCCCCGGAACCCCGAATGCGCTTCCACGAAGTCCTTCGGCGAGGGAGAGAGGGGCAAGACGGATGCGAAGGAAGGCCTTTCTCGAAGAAAGCAAAGGAAAAGCGCCTACCCGGAAGGTAGGCGCTTCACGAGACTTATTCGATGATCTCGGTGACGGTGCCCGCACCGACGGTGTGGCCACCCTCACGGATGGAGAACTTCGTGTTGGCGTCGAGGGCGATGGAGTGGATGAGCTCGACGGTGAGCTCGACGTTGTCGCCCGGCATGACCATCATCGTTCCCTCGGGAAGGGAGACGGTACCGGTGACGTCGGTCGTACGGAAGTAGAACTGAGGACGATAGTTGCTGGCGAAAGCCGTGTGACGGCCGCCCTCTTCCTTCTTCAGGACGTAGACCTGGCACTTGAACTTCTTGTGCGGCGTGATGGAGCCCGGCTTGCAAAGGACCTGGCCACGGACGATCTGATCGCGGTCGACGCCACGAAGCAGAGCGCCGACGTTGTCGCCGGCCTCGGCGTAGTCGAGGGTCTTGCGGAACATTTCGAGCGAAGTGCAGACGCACTTGCGGGTCGGGAGGATGCCGACGATTTCGACTTCATCGTTCGGCTTGATGATGCCTCTCTCGACTCTACCCGTCGCGACGGTGCCACGGCCGGTGATGGTCATGACGTCTTCGACCGCGAGCAGGAAGGGCTTCTCGGTATCACGCTTCGGATCGGGGATGTACTTGTCGACCGCATCCATGAGCTCCATGATGCTCTTCTGCGCTTCGGCGTCGTCGTTCAGCGCCTTGAGGGCGGAACCGCGGATGACAGGGATCTCGTCGCCCGGATAGCCGTACTTGTTGAGAAGGTCACGGACATCCATCTCGACGAGGTCGATCAGCTCAGGATCGTCGACCGCATCGCACTTGTTGAGGAAGACGACGATGTAGGGGACGCCGACCTGACGGGCGAGCAGGACGTGCTCACGGGTCTGGGGCATGACGCCATCGGTCGCCGCGACGACAAGGATCGCGCCGTCCATCTGGGCGGCACCGGTGATCATGTTCTTGATGTAGTCCGCGTGCCCAGGGCAGTCGACGTGGCAGTAATGCCTCTTCGCCGTCTCGTACTCGATGTGGGCCGCGTTGATGGTGACGCCACGGGCCTTCTCTTCAGGAGCGGCGTCAACCTGATCGTAACGGACAGCCTGCGCAAGGCCCTGCTTGGAGAGGGTGAGGGTGATGGCGGCGGTCAGGGTGGTCTTGCCGTGATCGACGTGACCGATCGTGCCGATGTTCACATTCGGCTTGGAACGGTCGAATTTCTGCTTAGCCATGTTGTTTTTTCCTCCAGGTTATCAATCTTAATGACTATACACAATCGACAGCTTCTTTTCAAGAAGGGAGGCCTTAGCCGCGCTTCTTGACGATCTCCTCCTGAACGGAGCGAGGAACTTCCTGATAGTGGTCGAACTCCATGGAGTAGATGCCGCGTCCCTGGGTCATCGAACGAAGGTCGGAGATGTATCCGAACATGTTGGCGAGCGGGATCGTCGCCGAGATGACCTGGGCGTTGGCCTTCTGGACCATGCCTTCGACGCTGCCGCGACGGGAAGAGATGTCTCCCATGACGGTTCCGACATAGTCGAGAGGCGTCGTGATGTCGGCGCGGACGATGGGCTCCAGGATGACCGGATCGCACTTCTCCGCCGCCACCTTGACGGCCTGGGCCGAAGCGAGCTTGTAGGCCGCCTCAGAGGAGTCGACGTCGTGGTAGGAGCCGTCGTAGAGAGTCGCCTTGACGTCGATGACCGGGTAGCCGGCGATCATGCCGCGCTCGAGGGCCTCCTTGAGACCTTCGATCGAAGGCTTGATGAATTCCTTCGGGATGGCGCCGCCCGTGATGGCGTCGACGACTTCGATGCCCTTGCCCGGATTGGGCTCGAGCTTGAAGACGACGTGGCCGTACTGGCCGTGGCCGCCCGACTGCTTGATGTACTTACCTTCGCAGGAGTTCTCCTTGCGGATCGTCTCGCGATAGGCGACCTGCGGGGCGCCGACCTTGACGTTGATCTTGTAGTCGTTCTTCAGACGGGTGACGTTGACGTCGAGCTGAAGCTCGCCGACGCCGGCGATGATGCCCTGTCCCGTCTCCTCGTTGGTGTAGTAGTGGAAGGTCGGGTCTTCCTCGGTGAACTTCACCAAGGCCGCCGCCATCTTGTCCTGGTCGTTCTTGCTGACCGGCTCGATGGCCTCGGAGATGACCGGATCGGCGAACTTGATGGTTTCCAGGGTCACCTTCGTGTCGTTCTCGCCGACGAGCGTATCGCCCGTGCGCGTTGCCGAGAAGCCGATGGCCGCGGCGATTTCGCCGGCCTTGGCCTCGGAGATGCTCTCCGAAGAGGACGCGTTCATGAGGACCAGACGGGAGACGCGCTCCTTGGTGCCCTTACGGACGTTGTAGATGTAGGATCCCGCCTTGATCGTTCCGGAATAGACGCGGAAGAAGCAGAGGTTTCCGAACTGGTTGGTCGTGATCTTGAAGGCCAGGGCGACGAACGGCGCCTTGGGATCGGGATTGCAGACGATCTTCGCGCCATCCTCTCCCGTTCCCTCGGCCGGAGGGATGTCCAGCGGGGAAGGAAGGTAGGCGAGGACGGAGTCGAGGACGTACTGGACGCCCTTGTTCTTGTAGGCCGAGCCGGGGATGCAGGGATAGATGTGGCCCGAGAGGACTCCCTTGCGGATCGCCGCCTTGATCTGCTCCGTCGAAGGCTCCTTCTCCTCGAGGACCATGTTCATGATCTCGTCGTCGAAGTTGGCCAGCTGGTCGATGAGGATCGAACGATAGAAGCGGGCCTGCTCGATGTCGTGGGCGTACTGGCTCGGAACTTCCGAGAGCTCCACGATGTTGGGCTGCATGTCCGCCGACTTCTTCGCGTCGAGGTCCCAGAGCCACGCCTTCATCTCGACCAGGTCGATCAAGCCCAGAAGGTTCTGCTCAAGGCCGACCGGATAGGCGATGGCGACGCCGTTGCCTCCCAGCCTTTCCTTGACGGAAGAGACGGACATCTCGAAGTCGGCACCCGTCGCATCGAGCTTGTTGACGAAGACGATGCGGGGGATGTTGTACTTGTCGGCCTGTCTCCAGACCGTCTCCGTCTGCGGTTCGACGCCGTTCTTGCCGTCGAGGACGCAGACCGCGCCGTCGAGGACGCGGAGGGAGCGCTCGACTTCCGCCGTGAAGTCGACGTGCCCCGGAGTGTCGATGAGGTTGATGCGGTAGCCTTTCCACAGGCAGGTGGTGGCAGCCGAGTAGATCGTGATGCCTCTCTTCTGCTCCTGCGGATCGAAGTCCATCGAGGCGCCGCCGTCGTGGACCTCACCGATCTTGTGGGTCTTGCCCGTATAGTAGAGGATACGTTCGGACGTCGTTGTCTTGCCGGCATCGATGTGCGCCATGATGCCGATGTTTCTCACTTTCTCAAGCGGTACGGCCTCATAGGTCGCATTCATCGCCTGATCGTTATCCATTGCCATGATTCGGTTTTCCTTTTCAATTCAAAACGACGATCGGGATTACCAGCGATAGTGAGCGTAGGCCTTGTTGGCTTCGGCCGTCTTGTGCATGTCGTCTCTTCTCTTGACCGCGCCGCCCGTGCCGTTGGCCGCGTCGATGATCTCGCCGGCGAGCTTGTCCGTCATCGTCTTCTCGTTGCGAAGACGCGCATAGGTGACAAGCCAGCGGAGTCCCAGGGTGACCTTCCTCTCGGCCGAGACCTCGACCGGGACCTGGTAGTTGCTCGCGCCGACGCGACGCGCCTTGAGCTCGACTTCCGGCATGATGTTGCCGAGGGCGATCTCGAAGACCTCGAGGGCCGGCTTGCCCGTCTTGGCCTCGACCTTGTTGAAGGCGCCGTAGAGGATCGTCTGGGCGACGCCCTTCTTTCCGTCGAGCATGATGCGGTTGATCAGACGCGTGACCAGCTTGGAGTTGTAGATCGGATCGGGGAGAACGTCTCTCTTGGAGACGGAACCGTTCTTTCTAGGCATTGTTGTCGTTCCTCCTTACTTCTTCTGGATGCTTCCATCCTTCTTCGTTCCGTAGAGGGAACGGCCCTGCTTGCGGTTCTCGACGCCGAAGCATTCAAGGGCTCCGCGGATGATGTGGTAACGGACGCCAGGAAGGTCGCGGACATGGCCGCCGCGGATGAGGACGACCTTGTGTTCCTGAAGGTTGTGTCCCTCGCCGCCGATGTAGGCCGTGACTTCGTAGCCGTTGGAAAGACGGACTCTGGCGTACTTACGAGCCGCCGAGTTCGGCTTCTTCGGCGTCATCGTTCCGACACGGGTGCAGACACCCTTCTTCTGCGGGGCAGGAATCTGCCTCTCCCTCTTGTTGAGGGAATCCCATCTCTTTCCCAAGGCCGGAGACTTGGACTTGTAGACGGGCTTCTTTCTCTCGTTTCTCACGAGCTGGTTGATTGTTGGCATTTGTATCCTCCAAAATGCGAATCAGCTGCCTCTGCTCCGGGCGTTTCCACCTTTTTCCATAAAAAGAAGGCGCAAAGCCACGAAACGACAGCATCGAGAATTATAGAGAGCGCCGTTCCGCTTGTCAAAGGTTTTTTGAAACTCCCGGGGAAGAGGACACGGCTCGGAACGGTTTCCTTCCTCTTTTCCTGCTTTCTTTCTCCTCTCTTGCCTTCGCCTGTGCGATAATAGAGGAATGAAAGTGTGCAAGGAGGCATGAACATGACAGAAGAAAAGACGGAAGTCCGCGTTCAGGACGACCTCTATCAATACGTCAACGGCGACTTCGTTCAGAAGGCGAGGATCCCGGCCGACCATTCCAGCGTCGGCGGATTCATCACGCTCCGCGACAACGTCGAGAAGACGATGCTCAAGGAGTTCAAGGCCCTCGCCCGCGGGCGGAAGAGCAACGACCCGCTCGTCGACAAGGCGGTCCTACTCTATGAGAAGGCGATGGAGGACGACGAAAGGAAGAAGGAAGGCTTCGCCTACGTCCAGAAGAAGCTCTCCTACCTCGACCAGTGGAAGACCGTCGACGACGTCGTCGACTTCCTTCCGTATTTCTATGACAACAACATCCCCCTCCCCTTCGAGATCGGCGTCGACGCCGACATGAAGGACACCTCCCGTCACATCGTCCTCGTCACGGCCCCCTCCATCATCCTTCCCGATACGACGTATTACGGAAAGGAGGCCGGAAAGAAGCTGCTTTCCGTCTATCAGGACATGGCGGAGAAGATTCTTTCCCGCTTCTATAAGGAAAGGAAGGCCAAGAAGATCGTCAAGGACGCCCTCGCCTTCGACAAGCTCCTCTCGACGCTCGTCAAGAGCCAGGAGGAGCTGGCCGACTACATCAAGAGCTACAACCCCGTCGAGACGGAGACCCTCGTCGAGCAGATGGCGCCCCTGAAGATGCGCTCCTTCCTCCGCGTCCGCTACGGCGTCCTGCCCAAGAAGGTCATCGTCATGGAGCCCCGCTACTTCGAAGGCTTCTCCACGGTCTTCAACGAAAGGACGGTCTCCCTCTACCTCGGCTGGGCCAAGACCAAGGTCGCCCTTTCTTTCGCCCCCTACCTCTCCGAGGAGCTCCGCGACCTCTCCGGAATCTTCGGAAGGACCCTTTCGGGACAGAAGAAGGGCGCGACCAAGGATAAGTTCGCCTATCGCCTGGCCAACCGCTACTTCGGCGGCCCCGTAGGCGTCTACTACGGCAGGAAATACTTCGGGAAGCAGGCGAAGGAAGACGTGATCCAGATCGTCAAGGACCTCATCGAGACCTACAAGAACCGGCTTTCCAAGAACACCTGGCTCAGCCCCGAGACCCGTCGGAAGGCCATCTTCAAGCTCGACAAGATCGTCCTCAAGATCGGCTATCCCGAACGAAACGATCCGCTCTATTCCTTCCTCGCCTTCGATCCCGAAAGCTCCCTGGCCGAGATCGTCGACACCCTGAACAGGGAGCGGGGACGCTACAGCGACCGCCTCCTGTCCGAACCGGTCGACCGCAGCCTCTGGGGCATGGACGCCCATCTCGTCAACGCCTGCTACAATCCCTGCTCCAACGACATCACCTTCCCGGCCGCGATCCTGCAGGCCCCCTTCTACGACATCCACCAGAAGAAGGAGGAGAACTACGGCGGCATCGGAACCGTCATCGGACACGAGATCAGCCACGCCTTCGACAACAACGGCGCCCAGATGGACGAATTCGGCAACATCAACAACTGGTGGACGAAGAAGGACTACGAGACCTTCCGGGTGAAGACCCAGGCCATGATCGAGCAGTTCGACAACCTCCCCCTGGCCGGAGGAAAGGTCAACGGCAAGCTCGTCGTCAGCGAGAACATCGCCGACAACGGCGGCGTCGCCTCCTCCCTGGAGACCATGGAGCGGAACATCGAGAATCCCGACTACCAGAGCTTCTTCCTCAACTTCGCCCGCATCTGGTGCAGCAAGGCCAGGCCCGAATACACGCGCCTGCTTCTTTCCATCGACGTCCACTCGCCGGCCTACTATCGAGCCGACATGCAGGTTCGAAACTTCCCTCAGTTCTACAAGGCCTTCTCCGTCAAGGAAGGGGACGGCATGTTCCTTCCGGAGGACAAGCGCGTCATCATCTGGTAAGACCACAAAGAAGGGCTGCCTGGATTCTTCATCCGGGCAGCCCTTTTTCTCTCTACAAAAAATGTCTTCCGTCTGCTTGATTTCTATCCGACTTTCTTCGATAGAGAAAAAGCGGTTTTATTTCTTCAGGACCTTCTCCGCGATGTCCGAATCGACAGCATAAGGAGAGGATAGAGTGGCGGACGACATTTCGATTCCGAAGAAGACCGCCCGAGGCAGGCTCCAGCGGAGATGGAGTCCATGGAGCAGGCCCGCGAAGAGGGCGTCTCCGCAGCCCATCGTCGAGACGACATGCTCTGCCTTGACGACAGGGAGAGAGGAGACCTTTCCCGCCTCCAGGATCGTGACGTCCCGGTCGCCGTCGGTGATGACGGCCGAAAAGAGTCCGCGCCGGGAAAGTTCCAGGGCCAGTTCCGCCGAGGGAAGGTCGGCCCCAAGGAGGACTTTGGCCTCCATGCGGTTGCACTTGAGAAGGGCGATGTCCGGAAGATGGTCGGCGAGGCGGACGATCTTGTTGGCGGAAACGCCTTCGACAAGGAAACGATGTCCAGAGTAACGTTCGAAAAGAAAGTCGAGAGCTTCCTTCGAGAGGTTGGTGTCGACGGCGATGAACTCGTGCGCTTGGATCGTCTCGTCGAAGGGAAGGAAGTGCTCCGGACGCAGTGTGTCGAGGATCTCGGAGTCGCAGACGGCGACGTACAGGTCTCCGTCCTTGTCATGGATGGCGATATAGCGCGCCGTCGGCCTGTCGTCCCGCAGGACGAGGACCTTTCCGCCGAGCTCCGCCAGCTCCCTTTGCATGGCCGCGGCCTCTTCCTCCCGACCGAGGGCCGTCAAAAAAAGAACGTCGTCACGAAGCCTCAAGAGGTTCTCGACGACGTTCCTGGACACCCCTCCGTGGGAGAGGGTGAAAGATCCGATGTTGGAATCGTGAAGGACAAGGTCCGAAAGCGACGTGGCCTTGATGTCGATGTTGCTGCCGCCGATGACCAGGATGTCCTTCGCCATGTCAGAGGGTTTGGGGATGGTTGGAGACCTTCTCGATCTCGGAATACTTCGCCGTGATGGAGGTCGGGCGTCCGAAGAGAGTGATCTGGATGTCCACTTCCGAAGCCTCGGGACGGACGGCGGCGATGGTGCCTTCCGCATCCGCGAAGGTTCCGGAAAGGATCTTGACGATGTCCCCGACCTGATAATCGGAGTACATGTCCGGATCCTCGATGTGCATTCTCTTCAGAACCGGTTCGATCTCCTCGCGCGGAATCGGGAACGGCTTGGCGCCCTTGCCGGAAGAGCCGGTGATGCCCGAAACGCCCGGAGTGTTACGGACGACGAACCACGTCTCGTCGGTCATGATCATCTCGACGAAGATATATCCCGGGTAGTAGTTGCGAATCTTCACCTTCGGAATCATCTTTCCCGTCTTCTTGTCCTTGACGATCTTGGGCTTTCCGTTCTCGTCGAGGATGGGCTCCTCATACTCGGCGCAGATGACGCGGAAGATCTTGTCTTCCATGTTCATGGACTTGGCGCGCTTCTCCAGCATGTCCTTGACCTGCCGTTCGCGCATGGCGAAGGTGTTGATGACGTACCACGCCTTTTCCGGAAGGTCGTCGTTCGAGCTGTCGCCCGCATCCGAATAGACCTGACCGATGCTCGGATTGTATTCCCTGGAGTCTTCCGACTCCAAGGCCTTCTCGACCGAAGTCCGACGGTCTTCGCCGATGTACTTGTTCTCTTCTTCCATCTTGCCTTACCTCCCTAAGAGACGCTGAACGTTCTGTGCCAGCATCGCGACGGCCTCACCCGTCGAGCTCGACGTGCCGCTTGTCGCACTGGGATAGGCTTCCTCCACCGCATGGATGATCTGCATGATGAGATAGTCCGACAAGACGATGGCCAAGGCCGCGACGATGCCGATGGCCAGGACCTTGGCGACCGACTGGAACAGATCCTTGCGGCTGGGCCAGCGGATACGACGGGCTTCTTCTCCGACACCACGGAAGTATCTCGTGATTTTCTTCATGATCATTTCCCTTCCCTATGGAGAGTGTACTTGCCGCACTTCGGGCAGAACTTCCGAACTTCAAGGCGCACCGAATCCGTCTTCTTCTTCGTGGCGTTGTAGTTCCTCGCTTCACATTCCGTGCAGACCAACGAAACTTTCTCTCGCATATGTCACCTCAGCGTTGCATTGAAAAAGTCCCAGAGGGACTAGAAGCATTATAGAAGAAAAGGGCCGAAATAGCAACGCTAAATCCAAAGACAAGGGGCCGAGGGAAGATCGGGCACGGCAAGACCCTCCGGGAAGAAAGGGAAGGAATGGCAATTCCCCTGCTCCACAGAAAGGAAGTTCCATTCGATGGATACAAGATAATTCAATCTTGATCTCTCTTAGATCTTCGCCTCTTTTACGATAAGCAACTGATGCTTGAGGAAGAAACGTATTCGTCATGATACCGTCCTATCCTTCCACCCTCTTCCGCCCCGGAAAGGGAAGAGGCCGTCCGCGGAAGTTCCTACCTTCCGCCGTCGATAGGCTATAATCATATCCATGAACCAAGAAAAAGCCATCGAATCCGCCCTCCAGTTCGCCAAGTCCCTTCTCGAAGGCGATGCCACGGGACACGGGTACGACCACATCGAGCGCGTCGTCAGGAACGCCAGGCAGATCCTTTCGACCGAAAAAGCCGATTCCTTCGCCGTCCTTCTGGCCGCCGCCTTGCATGACGTCGACGACGTGAAGCTCTTTCCGCAGAACAGGAATCAGGAGAGCGCCCGAAGCTTCCTTTCAACCCTCGGCCTGGACGAGGAGACAAGGGAGAGGGTCCTCACCCTCATCCGGGAAGTGTCCTTCAAGGGAAAGGACAGCTGCGTCCCCGCGACGATCGAAGGGAAGATCGTCCAGGATGCCGACCGACTGGATGCCATCGGGGCCATCGGCATCGCCCGCGCCTTCGCCTTCGGCGGAGCCCACGGACGTCCCCTCTACGAGGAGAGGCCGATGGTCCTGACCGCCCTCTCGGAAGAAGAATACCGTTCCCGGAAGAGCGCCACCATCACCCACTTCTATGAAAAGCTCCTCTTCCTGAAGGACATGATGAACACGGGCGAAGGAAGGAGGATGGCCGAAGAAAGGCATCGTTTCCTCCTGCTCTTCCTCGAGCAATTTTCCAAGGAGACCGGCTATGGACGTTGAGAAGATCCGGAAGTTCCTCTCCCACAGGGGAGAGAAGGTCCTCGTCTCCTCCTGCCTGCTGGGAGAGAGATGCCGCTACGACGGACAGAGCAAGGAAGTCCCGGAGATCCGCAGGCTCGCCTCCTACTTCCTCCTCCTGCCGATCTGCCCGGAGGTCCTTGGAGGGCTGAAGACGCCGCGCGATCCCAGCGAAATCGTCGCCGACAAGGTCCTAACCGTCCGCGGAAGGGACGTCACGGAAAACTATCGAAACGGCGCCTACTGGGCCAGTGCCGTGGCCCGCAGCCAGAAGGTCGGCCTGGCCATCCTCAAGGACCGTTCCCCGAGCTGCGGAACGACCCTGATCCACGACGGCACCTTTTCCGGCGGCCTCGTGAAGGGAAAGGGCATCACGGCAAAGAGGCTCGAGAAGGAAGGGCTCCTCGTGCTCAACGAGGACGAGGGAAGGGCGCTCCTGGCGCTTCTGGAGGAGGAAGGATGACGAAGACCTTTTCGATTGCCGGAATCGAGATCCCCAACCGCTACGTCCTCGCGCCCTTGGCCGGCTATACCGACTTTTCGCTCCGCAAGCTCGCCTCCGATTACGGAGCCGGCCTCGTCTATACCGAGATGGAGTCCTGCGAGTCCCTGATCTACGACAGCCAGGCGACCCTGAACGACCTCCGGGCGACGCATCGCGATGCAAAGGAGGAGGGAAGGACGAAGCTGGCGCTTCAGATCTTCGGAGGAAAGCAGGAGAGCATCCTGCGCGCCATCCCCCTCGTCGAAGAGCAGGCTTCCTACGACTTCCTGGACTTCAACGTCGGTTGTCCCGTCCCGAAGGTCATGCGGCAGCAAGCTGGCTCCTACTGGCTGAACAGGCTTGATGAGCTTTATTCTTTATTAGAAAAGATGGTTTCTATTTCGAAAAAGCCTGTCATTGTCAAGATTCGTATCGGATTCAATGAAATCATGGATGTCCGTACGGTCGCAAGAAAAATCGAGGCGGCCGGCGTGAGGGCCATCGCCGTCCACGGCAGGACCCGCAAGGAGGGATTCATGGGGCCGGTCCACTACGACGTCATCCGCGCCATCAAGGAAAGCGTCTCGATTCCCGTCATCGCCAACGGCGGCATCGACGAAAGGAACTTCCTCTCCGTCCTCGAGGAAACCCAGGCCGACGCCGTCATGATCGGCCAGCGGGCGATCGGCTATCCCAAGGTCTTCCAGGACATGGTGGCCAGGGAAGAGGGAAGGGCCTGTGAGGAGACGACCTTCGAAGGTCAGCTTTCGGATCTTTGGAAGCACCTCCTTCTGATCTATTCCGTCAAGGAGGAGAAGCCGGCCAGCGACATCATGCGCGGCATCTCCATCCGCTACCTCAAGGGATTCGACCACACCAAGGACATCCGCCTCGCCCTCGTGCAGTGCCGTTCGCTCGATGACTATCGCCGGGTCCTCGAGAAGGCGAGGGAGAGGATTCCGCTCTTTAGCTGAACTGAGCAGAACGAGCAGAATGGCGCTCGTTTCATGCACGGAAGAATTGAAGCGCTTTCGTCTTTGAGCTATCATAATCGTTGGACATGAGCCTCAAGGAACGAGACGAGGAGATCCTCAAGCTCCTCGAGGAAAGCCCATCGCAGTACGTCTCGGTCGAAGCGCTGGCCGACTATTTCAAGACGTCCGAATCCACCATCCGGCGCGACCTCCAGAGGATGGCGTTGGAGCACAAGCTCCTGCGCGTCCACGGCGGAGCGGCAAGCCTCCATTTCTCGGGGAACTTCAAGTTCGAACGTCTCGACCGGGAATACCTCGAACGGGAGCGGACCGAACCCGAGGTCAAGAAGCGCATCGCCCGCGAGGCGTCCCACTACGTGAAGGAAGGACTGTGCATCTACCTCGACGCCTCCACCACCGTCGCCAGCATGATCTTCTTCCTTCCCACCTTCCGCAACACCTACTACGTCACCAATTCCCCTCTCCTCGCCCAGAAGCTCGCCGAACGCGGACTGACCTGCTACGTCACAGGGGGAGAACTGAAGCTGACGACCAACGCCTTCATCGGGCCCTATGCCATCGACTTCATCAACCGCTTCAACTTCGACATCGGGTTCTTCGGAACCAACGGAATCCATCCGCAGGCCAAGTTCACGACGCCCGACCCGCAGGAGTGCGCCATCAAGTCCGCGGCCATCCGCAAATGCTACAGCGTCTACATCCTCGCCGACCATACGAAGTTCGACAACATCTCCACGGCAACCTTCTCCGATTTCACCCGTCCCATCCTGATCACCGACGTCGCGAACGAAAAGTACCGTTCCCTCGTCAAGATGATCGAAGTCGAAGCGAACGAATAAGGAAAGGAGCTCTTCAAATGATTTATTCGCTGACAATCGCACCCTGCATCGACTACAACCTCAACCTGGAAGACAAGGAACTTCGCGTCGGTGGCGTCAACCGTCCCAAGGCGGAAGGCTTTTCCTTGGGCGGAAAGGGAATCACCGTCTCCCGCATGCTGAACAACCTCCGGGTCGAGAACATCCCCATCGTCGCCGTCGGAGGCAACATCGGCAAGGACATCCAGAACATCGTCGACAAGGAATACGACCACCCCATCTACCTCAAGACGGAAGCCAACTCCCGCATGAACGTCATGATCACCGGCCCGCACCAGGACACCCGCTTCGACCCCTCTGCCCCGAAGGTCAAGGACAAGGAGATCGAACGCCTCTTCACCTATCTCAAGAAGCACCTCAAGGAGAAGGACATCGTCATCCTCTCCGGTTCCCTGGGGCAGGAGGACAAGCACCTCTACGCCCGCATCATGGAGGAATGCTGCAATCCGGTGAACGCCTACGTCTTCCTCGACACGGTCGACGAAGCCCTCACCTACGCCCTTCCCTACAAGCCCTTCATGATCAAGCCGAACGACGAGGAGCTCGGCGACCTCCTGGGCAAGAAGCTCACCACCGACGAAGAAATCATCGCCGGCGGCGAGGAATTCAAGAAGAAGGGTCCGCGTTCCGTCATGGTCACCCTGGGAAGAAGGGGAGCCTACTACTTCAGCGAGGACGGTCACGTCTACCACTGCTCCAACGCCACCGGAACCCAGATCTCCGCGGTCGGCGCGGGCGACTCCTCCATCGCCGGCTTCATCAAGGGCCTGAGCGAAGGAAAGAGCATCGAGGAGACCCTGAAGTATTCCATGGCCGCCGGCGGCGCCACCGCCTTCTCGCCGCACCTGGGATCCTACAAGCTCTGGAAGTCCCTCCTTCCGCAGATCAAGGTCACCAAGATCAAGTAAGGAAGAAATACAAAGGCCACCCTCGAAGGGTGGCCGTTTTCGTTCGTCCCCTCGGCAGGGAAGGTCCCTCCTTCCCCGAAGGACGGCTCAACCGTTTTCGACCTTCTTCTGAAAGTGCGGAAAGAGGAGGAAGACCGCCTTCTCGTTCTGCTGGCGGATCCTGTCGAGCTGTTCTCCCCGATCGTAGACGATGATGTCGGCCTGGGCGGGATTCTCGACGAAGGTCATGCCGCGAAGCAGGAAGCGCTCGGCGTTCTTCGTCAGATAGTCAAGGTGCCGATAGAGGCTGCTCGTCTTGAAGAAGACCTTCTTGTTCCAGAAGAACGGGTTGTAGTAGGAAAGGGAAGGCGTCGCCTTCTGGGCGAAGAGGCGCGCTGCCTTCTGGGAAAGCTGCCTCTTCCTCGCTTTCTCCCTCCGCCTTTGGCGAAGCCTTTCCGCAAGCTCCAGGCTGGTCCCGCAGGCTTCCTGGTGGTCCCGTCTCACGTCCTCGATGCTAAGGTGGTTTTCGTCCAGGATCTTGCTGAAGACCTCCATCGTCATCATGGCGTCGTCATCCGACCGATGGTAGGTGAACTTGGCAAGGCCGAACTGCTCGATCAAGGTATCCAGTCCCCGGTAGTCCTTCGTCTGATAGAGCCTCTTGTCGAGCTTCTGAAGGTCGACGTAGGGGAAGGACGGCAGGCTGAGGCCGTAGCGATGGCAGGTATAGTCCAGGAAGGCGATGTCCTGATGGATGCAGAAGCCGACGACGAGGACGTCCTCTTCTTCCAGGATATGGCGGATGGCGTCGTAGTAGTAGGGAAAGCGGTGGGAATTCCGGAACCGGGACAGGGGATAGGCGAGTTCGATTCCCTCCCCCTTCCGGGCGTTTCCCAGAAGGAAGGGAGCGTCCGGGTTGATCAGGATGTCCTTCTTCTTCAGGACCTGAAACGCCTCGTCGGTCAGGACGTAGCCGAAGGAACAGATCTTTCCCTCGCCTTTCAGGCAGTTGGCGCACTCCGTGTCAAAGAAGACGTAGTTCATGATTCTATTGTAGTTTTCCGCCTTCCCGGAGACAACAAGGCGCAGAAGGAAAGTTCCTCGCAAGGCCCCTCTTTGCTATAATGCTTTCATGCAAACGAAACGATTTCCGCAGGGATTGAAAGCCTGCATCTTCGACCTGGACGGGACGCTCGTCGACTCCATGGGCGTCTGGAAGCACGTCGACCAACAGTTCTTCCTCTCGAAGGGAATGGAGATTCCCGAGGACTACCAACGCGAGATCAGCCACATGGCCTTCCGTCAGATCGCCCAATACACTGTCGACCGCTTTCAGTTCAAGGAGACCCCCGAGGAGCTGATGCAGATCTGGATGGGCATCGCCCGGACCGAATACGCCTTCCACATCAAGGCTAAGAAGAACGCCAAAAAACTCCTCTCCTACCTCAAGGACAAAGGCGTCCGCATCGCCCTTGCCACATCCAACCAGGAAAGTCTCTACCGCCCCTGCCTGGAAAACAACGGCCTCCTTTCCTACTTCGACCTGCTGGAGGACGCCAATCGCCTGAAGACCAGCAAGGAAGAACCCACCCTCTACCTCGACGTCGCCCGAAGGCTGGACGTCCTTCCGGAGCAATGCCTCGTCTTCGAAGACATCCTCGTCGCCCTGAAGACGGCGAAGAAGGCCTCGTTCCAGACGATCGCCGTCCAAGACGACGCCTCCCAAAAGGACGCAGAGGAGATTGGAAGAAACGCTGTGCTCGTCATCGACGATTTCCAACAGGCAATCGATTTCTTGGAAAAAACATCTTCGATTCCGCTGCGGTACGAGTTTGATTTTTCAGAAAGCAATCTAAAAATTCATTATCAGTTTGTCTTTTTTCTATCCCCTTTGGTCCTTCCTTTTTCCCCTTCCTTTCCCATCCAAGATCTTGAACGGAAGAACCATCTTCTCCCAAGAAGGCCCTTCGATATTTCTTTTCCTAAGAAAAAACGATACAATATCAGCGCTTTTTTACTTGGGGAGTAATCGTCTCCTTTCTCCGTCAGCTCATCTGGGAGACCAGATCGGAGAAGGAACCGCTCTGCGGGGATGAGACCAGTAAAAGGAAAGGACACGTCATGGATTCTGAAGAGAAAAACCAAACGCCAGCCGAATCCGAATACAAGGCGTACTGTCATTCGCCCGAAGAGGTCCTCAAGCATTTCGAAAGCGATGAGGAAAACGGACTGACGAACGAAGAGGTCGAGAAGAGAAGGGCGACCTATGGTCCCAACAAGCTCGACGAGGGAAAGAAGGTCCCCTTCATCATCAAGCTTCTGAGGCAGTTCATCGAGCCGATGGTCATCGTCCTCCTCGTCGCCGCCTTGATCTCGCTTGGCATCTTCATCTTCCACGCCGCCTCCGGCGACGAATCGGAGGAATGGATCGACTGCATCGTCATCCTGGCCATCGTCATCATCAACGCCCTCATCGGCGCCATCCAGGAACAGAAGGCGGAGCAATCGCTGGAGGCCCTGAAGAAGCTCTCCAGCCCGACCTGCACCGTCAAGAGGAAAGGAAAGCTTTGCACCATCAAGGCGGAGGACCTCGTTCCCGGAGACATCGTCATCCTGGAGGAAGGCGTCATCATCCCGGCCGACGTCCGCCTTCTGACCTCCGTCGACATGAAGTCCGATGAATCCTCCCTCACCGGAGAATCCGTCCCGGCCGACAAGGACGCCAAGGCCGTCCTGGCGGAGGACACCGTCATCGGCGACCAATGCACCATCGGCCACATGTCCTGTCCCATCTCCTACGGCCGAGGCACGGGCATCGTCGTCGCGACCGGCATGAAGACCGAAATGGGAAAGATCGCCGGCATGCTGACGAACGCCGAGGACGAGGAAACGCCGCTCCAGAAGAAGCTGGCCGTCCTCTCCAAGCAGCTGGGACTCATCTGCCTGATCATCGTGGTCGTGACCTTCCTCGTCGGCGTCATCGCCGCCATCGTCAAGGCCAGCACCACGCCCGCGGGGTGGGAGACGTTCTGGGAGAGCGTCCTTGAACTCTTCGAAAGCGCCATCGCCCTGGCCGTCGCCGCCATCCCCGAAGGCCTTCCCGCCATCGTCACCATCGCCCTCGCCCTGGGCGTCGGAAAGATGGTCAAGGTCAACACCATCGTCCGCAAGCTGCCTTCGGTCGAGACCCTCGGCTCGGTCACGGTCGTCTGCTCCGACAAGACCGGAACCCTGACCCAGAACCGCATGACCGTCAAGAAGGTCTATCAGGACGAGAAGACCTTCGACGCCGACAAGGTCGAGAACCCGACCTTCCTGGCCACGGGAATGATGCTCTGCTCCAACGCCTCCATCAACGGCGACCGCTACGGCGACCCGACCGAACTCGCCCTCCTCGACTACGCCTACGGGCTGGGCATCGAGAAGGAGAAGACCGAAAAGGAAAGCCAGAAGCGCGTCGACGAGCTTCCGTTCGACTCCGTCCGCAAGATGATGTCGACGGAGAACCTCCTCGACGGAAGGAAGATCGTCTATACCAAGGGCGCCCTCGACTCCATCCTGCGCCATACGGAATTCATCGACATCGACGGAAAGGTCCGTCCCATCACGCCGGAGGACATCGAAAAGATCAACAAGGCCTCCAGCGAGATGGCCTCAGAAGCCTTCCGCGTCCTGGCCTTCGCCTATCACTACAACGACTCCGAGGAGAGGCTCACGGAGGAACACCTCATCTACAAGGGCATGGTCGGCATGATCGATCCGGAGAGGCCGGAGGCCGCCCCTGCCGTCAGCACCTTCAAGAAGGCCGGCATCCGCACCGTCATGATCACCGGCGACCACAAGGACACCGCCTTCGCCATCGCCAAGAACCTCGGAATCGCCCAGGAGAAGAGCCAGTGCATGAGCGGTGACGAGATCAACGCCCTCGACGAGGAAGGTCTCCAGGAGAAGGTGAGGACGACCAACGTCTTCGCCCGCGTCTCGCCGGAGAACAAGGTCCAGATCGTCAAGGCCCTCAAGGCCAACGGAAACATCGTCTCGATGACGGGAGACGGCGTCAACGACGCTCCCTCCCTGAAGGCGGCGGACATCGGCATCGCCATGGGCATCACGGGAACCGACGTCGCCAAGAGCGCGGCGGACATGGTCCTGACGGACGACAACTTCGCCTCGATCGAAAAGGCGGTCGAGGAAGGAAGGGGAATCTTCTCCAACGTCAAGAAGGCCATCTTCTACCTCCTCTCCTCCAACTTCGCCGAAGTCCTGGTCATGTTCTTCTTCACCATCCTGACGGCCTTCTCCAACTACGGCGTCATCCTGCCCCTGGCGACCCTCCACGTCCTCTGGATCAACCTCATCACCGACTCACTGCCGGCCATCGCCCTGGGCATGGACGACAAGGAGAAAGGCATCATGGACCAGAAGCCCCGCAACCCCAAGGACGGCGTCTTCGCCCACGGCGGACTGAAGTTCACCCTCTTCTACGGCGCCGTCATCTTCGTCATCACGGCCATCGCCTTCCTGCTTCCGATTCTCCAGCACATGGGAGACACCGAATTCTGGTCCTGGTCTTGGGAAGGCTTCTTCAACTGCATGGCCTCCCAGGACGGAAACGGAAACTACGTCGGCATCCAATACCAGAACGGAGAATACGTCCATCGGTTCTTCGAGACGGAAGAGCTCCTCAACGAATACCAGTTCAAAGAGGGCGGATGGCTCAACGTCCACGAGCAGGCGCAGACCTTCGCCTTCACCGTCCTGGCCATGGCCCAGGTCTTCCACATGGTCGGCATGACCGACATCAAGCATT
This sequence comes from uncultured Bacillota bacterium, assembly GCA_949299015.1. Classification (GTDB taxonomy): domain Bacteria; phylum Bacillota_I; class Bacilli_A; order RFN20; family CAG-288; genus Enterosoma. The sequence continues at coordinate 25,810 of CASFYT010000014.1, read as the reverse complement.
CCTTCGTCAACGTCTTCAAGGGAAGGAACTGGATGCTCTTGGTCTCCTTCATCTTCGGCTTCGCCATGCAGGTCCTCGTCACGGAAGTCAACGGCATGAACCTGGTCTTCGGAACGACCCATCTGCAATGGTTCGAATGGTTCGAGCTGCTCGGCTTTGCCGTCATCCCGCTCGTCGCCCACGAGATCTGCGCTCCGATCTTCCGAGCGAAGAACGTCCAGATCATCTGACGCTTCCCGGAAAGAAAAAAGAGGGGACTGCCCGACGGCAGTCCCCTTTTTCGTTTCCTAGAGATCCTCGTCCTCCACAAGGATCCTCTGCCACGTCCTGGAGAAATATTCCGTCAGGACGAAGGAGGCGAAGAGCGTCTCCAGGACCGTGAACCGACGGATGTCCTTCTTCGAGGCCAGGGCGGAGAGAAGCCGCTCGTTCCTTCGAAGCCGAGCCTCGAACCCTTCCTTCCGGCGGAAGATCCGTTCCAGGAAGTCGGGCCTCCTGCGCCGGACCTCCGCAAAGAGGGGCAGGGCAAGGACGAGCCTATCGTCCTCCGGATGGAAGGAGCGGTATTCCTGGACGAAGCGGGAAAGCAGCTCCGAGAAGAGGACCGGGGAAGGGGAGAGGAAGGACTTGGCCAGGCCATGGATCTCCTCTGCCAGGAGGAAGCGGGTCCCGTCGAAGCGACGGAGGAACGTCTCCTCGTCCCTGCCGGCCGCCTCGAAGTCGGACCTCTTCCAGGAGACGAGGTCTCCCCGGCGCAGCGGAAAGATTCCGTCCAGGAGCAGGCTCCGATAGAAGGGCCTCGACTCGAAGGGGACGCTCCTCGTCCGCGCGACGCGGAAGTACGACTCGAAGCTCAGGGAGTCGTCCCTCTCCCGCCCCTTCCGGAAGGGGAAGGAGAAGGGATCTTCTCCCGAGAGGACCTGGGAGGCGACGGGAAGGGGCAGGGAGAAGGAGAAGGCGCAGGAAAGGCGCTGCCAGAAGGAGGAGGGATCCTTCCACAGGAGGCGGGAGAACTCCCGGAAGGCGTCGAAGACAGGACGGTCCTCCTCAAGGAGGAAGAAGCTCCCCTCCTTTCCGGAACGGGAGTAGGCGTCGAAGAAGAGGCCGGGAGCGACGTAGAGCTTCCTTCTCTCGTCGAAATAGGCGTTCAGGTAGCCGTCCCTCTCCTTCCCTTGGACGGAAAGGAGGCGGAGACGATAGATGCAGTTGCCCAGCAGATGGAGATAGGGCCCCTTCAGGACGGCGTCCAGGTCGGAAAGGGCGAAGGTGGGACGATCGTTCCAGACGCGGCAGGAGAGGTCGGCCGCGACCATCAGGGACAGCTCCGGATCCAGATAGGGACGGATGTCCTGGGCGACCTTCCGCGGATGGAAGAGGACGACGCCCTGTCCGTCCTCGCCGTGGGTGAGCATGCCGTCCTCCAGGCATTTCCGATAGGCGGAAATCCGGGAGAGGATCGGGGAGAGGGCGACGGCCTTCCGATAGCGCTCGTCGGCGAAGAACGAGAAGCCGATCCACTTCGGGCGATCGTCGTCGAGGGCGGCAAGGACCTTGTCCGACAAGCCGAGATGAAGGAGGGAGGAGAACCGCGTCGTGACCTTGCGTGCCGGGGCGAAGACGTTCCAGCCGAAGAAGGTCGTCTCCTCGACGAAGGTCCCCTGCCTTCCGTCTCCTTCCCCCTGAGCGATCTCCTCGGCCAGGCGGAGGAGCTTCCGGTCCTCCTCGAGGAGCAGAAGTCGGCCTTCCTCGACCGTGAACAGCAGGTGGTCCGAAAGGAAGAGGCTTCGACCGTCGAGGAAGCGAATCTCCTCGTGTTTCTCCTTCCATGTAGGGGAACCCTCCCTTTGCCTGCGACGGGAAGAGAGGCGGCGCGAGAGGAAGGAGAGCAGGAGAAGGAGGACGTAGAAGGCGTGGAAACGCTCGACGACCGGGTTGCCCGGCTGACGGAACTCAAGGAAGGATTGCTCCGACTCCTCGCCCTGGAGGAGAGAGAGGATCGCACGTCGATAGGAAGCGGAAGGGGAAGGGGAGGAGCCAGGAAGGAAATCGCGCCGGAAGCTTCCCTGAAGGAGAACGCGGATCTTCTTCGCATAAGGGAGAAGCGCCTTGTCCCAGTCCAGCTCGGAAAGGAAGGACAGCGCTCCGTCGAGGAAGAGGAGGTAGTCGAGGTCTTCCGAACCCTGGCGGAGGAAGAGGAGGAAGACGCCCTTCCGGACCAGGAGATAGCGCTGGAAGAGGGGATCGTCCTTCGCCCCGAGGACCAGGACCTTCTCCGCGGCGATGCCGAAGGGCGGAAGGTCCGACAGGACGTCTTCCGAAGCGAAGGGAAGGAGGGAGAGGAATTCCTCCGCCGTCCCCTCTTCGAAGGAGAAGGACGAGACGAAGGAAAGGGCCCGATAGGGAAGGCCCATCAGGCGCAGGAAGAGCTCGGGATAGACGAAGGCCCCCTTCTCTCGCAGGTAGGATCGGACGGAGAGGAAGGCCAGACGGATTCCCTCCCGGTCCGCCGCGGAGAAGGAGAAGGGAGAGGACTTCTCGACGAAGGTGACCTCGCCGTCCCTTTCTTCCTCCTGGAGGAAGACCTTCGCCGACATCACGAAGTTCCAGCCGACGGAAAGAAGGCGCCGCGAGTGGAAGAGGGAAAGAGAGTCCTCCTCCAGGAGGGTCGGAGGAAAGGCGCGGGAAAGATGGTAGACGTCCCGGAAGAAGACGTTGAGCTCCTTCCGGATCAGGCCGTTGTAGTATTCCCGGAGCACCCGCTGCATCGCCGCGTTGCTGTCCCAGGGCATCGTCCGGGGGGAGTAGGCAAAGGAGAACTGCTCCTCCAGGTCCATCGCGTCCACGAGCAGGCGGAAGTTCTCGAGGTCCTGCCTCTCCTTGAAGTCCAGCTCCTCCCCGAAGAGCAGAAGGAGGAGGCTCGAGCTCGCCTTGACGAAGGACGGCGGAACCCTCTTCGCGTCGCAGAAGGCGGGAAGGAGGGGAAAGAAGGGCTGGTTGGACTGGACGACGACGTCGACGTGGGGAAGGAGGATCCCCCGTTCCAGGAGGAAGTTGATGCACTCGACGCCCAGCTCCTCATCCTCCTGCAGCTGCCGTTCCAGGTCGTAGTTCTCCAGAGGAAGGTAGTTCTTGCAGAGAGAGTTATCGAAGTGGACATGAGAAACGACAGCATCGAGAAGCTTCTCACCAAATAGGTTCGAAATATTCGAAAACAATTCCTTCGGTAATCCAAGGAATTGTTGTATCGACGTCGGATGGGCAGGCGAAACGAAGCGGACGCCGTGCCGCCGGGAGAAGATCGGGTAGAACGAGAGCTTCAGGACGCGCTCCCGATAGAGAAGGACCCGCTCCAGGAAGGACTTCTGATCCTTCCGGGAGAGATAGAACTCCTTTCCGTCGTCGCTATGGCAGTCATAGAAGGCGCCGAGGGAGAAGTATCGATACTTCGTTCCCGAGTCGCGCTCCCTTCGTCCGTCGAAGAGGTCTGCGTGATAGTTCATCAGGAGGAGCGCCTTCCGCCGACGGAAGCATAGTCCTTGTAGTGGAGGTCGATCCTTTCGCCGAGGAACGTCAGGAAGCCGAGGATGCGCTGCATGACGTCTTCCCGGTCCTTCCTCTCCTTCAGCTCAGGGAATTCCTTCCGGAGGGTGTTCTCATAGCTCCCCTCCGTCCCGAGCTGGTCCATCAGGCGGTAGAGGAAATCCTTCTCGTCCTTTCTCTTCTCCTGGATCAGCTCGATTGCCTTCCTTCCGGCCTCGTCCGCTGTCTCCTCGAGGAAGTCCTCGATCTCCGTCCTGAGGAGGTCCTCGTTTCCGCCCAGGAACTCGCTAAGGAAATAGTCGTTCTCGTAGGTCAGGGTGTAGTAGAAGGGCACCTTCGGGTCCATGACGGAGGAAAGGTCGTAGCGGTAGGAGGAATCGTAGGAGATGTCGCGCCAGTCGAAGGAAAGCGGAAGCAGGAAGCCGGCGTGGGCCATCTCGTTGCGCATCCGGGCCGCGGAGACCTCTGTCTCCGAGATCTGATAGCGGAAGGGTTCGCCGAAGGCCGGGACCGGCGTCAAGAGGCGATTGCAGCTTCCGCAGAGATGGTCCTCGAAGTTCAGCTGGCTCAGGAAGAAGGGAACGTTGGACTGATCGAGGGAGACGTTCCTCTTCAGGCAGTCGAGGATGAAGGGGAGCGGGAAGCCGGCGTTGGAGAGGACGACGCTCGTCAGGATCAGCGGATCCTCGATCCGGGAATCGTAGCTGCGGGCGAAGTAGATCAACGTCCTTTCCATCGCCGTCCGGTCGCACGAGCAGAAGTAATAGGGACCGTCCTCCTCGTCCTGGAAGGCGTTGAAGACGAATCCCGGAACGACCCGGGGATGCTTCAGTCCCTTGACGGGGACGGTGCGGACGTAGGTCGTGCTCGCAAGGCCCGGGATCTCCTTCCTGGCGCAATCGATGGCATAGGCGTAGGCGAGGCACTGGTAGAAGCGGGAAAGGCGGGAGAAGAGCTCCGGAGAGACGGAGAGGATCTCCCTCGTGTGCTCGTCGGAGGAAAGGACGGCGCTATAGGTGAAATGGCTGTCGTAGGGCCGGAGGGAGGCGACGGCCCTCATCCCCTCGTCCGAGACGAGGAAGTCGTTGTCGTAGAGCCCGAGGATCGCGGCGCAGGCCTGGATGGGAAGCTGGAGGAAGTCGTCGATCGCCGGAGAGATCTTCCCCATGTCTCCCGGGAAGAGGGACGAGAAGGAATTCAAGAGCGCCTTGGTCTCCAGTTCCTCAGCGGTCAGCGAAGAGAGGGGATCCAGAGGAAGGTAGACGCCGTTCTTCGCCCCGATCGACCGGATGTAGGGAAGATAGGCTTCCACCCGGGAGTCCTCCAGGTTCATGTCGGATCCCTCCCCGCCGATCGGCGTCACGCCGTTGCAGAGATGGCAAAGCCCGTCCTCGAAGCAGAGCTGAGGGAGGATCTCCTTCTTCAGATCCAGTTCCTGCGTCACCTTCTGAGGGAGGCAAAGCTGGGAGAGAATATAGGCATTTTCCTTTTCCAATGAAGGATTTCCTTTTTCTTTCAGCGAGAAGTTCGTACGGAAATGTTCGATGGCCTTCCGCAGTCCCTCCTTTTGGCAGGAACAGAAGTGCGGCGGATCGAGCGGCGTCTTCTGGAAGCAAACGGCATAGGGGGAAGTCGTGACATAGGGAGAAGGAAGCTTCGGCTCGTAGCGGAAGTTTTCCTGGGCGCTGAGCTCCAGCAGGGCAAGCAGATCCCTCCTTCCTTCTTCCCGGAGCTGTGCGGACAGTTCCTCGCGCACGCTCTCCAGGAGGCGATGGAAGAGGTAATCGAAGAAATCCACGGCCTCCTCGACGGGGAAGCGGACGCGGAAGCGCTGCTGGAGGAAGGTGACGGCGTCAAGGACGCCGCACCCGGCAAAGGTGGAGAAGAAGGCGTGGCAGGCGGTCCCGTCCGATTTCTCGTCCAAGCGGCGAAGGACGTCCTCGAGCTTGGCGTCCTGGGGAATGTCCCTCTTGACGCAGTAGGGCAGATAGTAGTCCATCAGGGCGCACTGAGGCGCATCGAAGATCTTCCTCAGCTCCGGATTCCTCCTCCGCGAGGGATGGACCATGATGGCATAGAGGTCCTCCCCCGATTCATCGGGGACGGAGACCAGGTCGACGCCCTCGTCCAGGAGCCGTCGGGTGAGGTAGCACTCAAGGTGTTCTTCGCTGCCGAAGCAATCGACCCTGCCGATGTCGACTCTCTTGGGCGCGGCGAAATCAATCGTGTCCGGAACGAGGTCCGGAGCGAAGTCGAGATGGGAGAGGATGTTCTTCGTCGTGACGCCCTCCTTCCTTCGAAGCTGCACGTAGCCCTGGTAGGGAAGGCCAAGACGCGCATAGAGGACGGAAAGGGGCATCGCCGGATCCTCCGCCAGGGATTCCTCCAGGAGGAAGCGGATGCGCTCCCTCGCCGTCTCGTCGAGGAAGAAGTCCTCGCCTTCCTTTCCATACATCTCCGCCGTGAAGCTGGAAAGGCAGAGCCGTTCCGTTCCCTTCACCGCCTGGGGAAGGAGATAGGAGCAGGACTCCAGCTCTTCCTGGAGGCGCTCCCTCCGATAGTCGTCCCTCCCGACCTGGACCAGGTCGAGGAGGAACTCGCGGAGGACTTCCGCGAAGTCGTCGTTTTCGTCCACGTCGTCCGAGACCAGCTCGTCCAGGCGCTCGTCCTCGGCGTCGTCCAGGAAGTAGAGGACCAGCTCGCTCAGCGAGAAGCCCTGGAAGCGGCGGAAGAACCTTTCGTGCTTCGAATCCGCCTCCCGCGAGAGGACGTCGATCAGGAGACGGTCGACGGAGAAGCCCTCGTAGGCTTCCTTGAGATGGCCCGAGAGCCGGCTTTCGTCGATGAAGACCGGCATCTGATTGCGGTCGTAGGACAGGAATTCCTCCTCGTTCTCGAAGGGGAAGTAGAGGCCCCGGCCCAGAAGGTAGGTCCGGAACTCGGCCGTATACCACGCCTTGCCCTGATGGGCGTAGATCGTCGTCCCGACCTCCTCCTTCCGCGCCTTGAGGTCGCCGCGGATCGTCAGCAGGCCGATGTCCCTCTCGTCCTCCCAGCTCTTTCCCGAAAGGGGAGGAAGGCCGAGGAAGGCTTCCTTGGCCAAGGGATCCGTTCCCGGGACGTATTGGACGCCGTAGTCGTTGAAGACCGGGAACGACGGAAGGAGGGGAAGGAACTTCTTCGCCATCGCAAACGCCTCTTCCACGGCCGGAAGGTCGAATTCGTCGAGGCACAGCTTCTGCGACGAGGCATCGGAAAACAGGACGAAGTTCTTCCCGACATGGGCTTCGGAATAGCCCTCCAACGGATTCAGTTCAATGCTTTTCATGTGCCAAAATCACTCCAGCGCCTGGAAATGCAGACGGCAGGACTCGTCTCCTTTCTGTTCAATTTCAAAACCATAGGCCGGCTTGCTTCCGTCGTCAAAGACAAATTCTTCGTATGTTCCTCCTGGAAGAAGGAAGGAATCCCCTTCCTGGTAGAGAGAAGTGTTGTTGGCCATCGACCACGCCTCGAAGCAGGTCTTCCGTCCGCTGGCCGGAAGCAGGGAGAGAAGGCGTCCGCGGTAGAAGGACGAATCCTCGTCCTCGATCCGAGTGTCGAAGCATCGGGAGCGCGTGTTGGAATAGATGTAGTAGTAGAGTTCGTTTCGCGGCTGGGCCAGGGGAATCCGATCGTAGGAACAGCCGTCCCATTCAAGACCCATCACGGAGGAATAGGAGGGCGTCAGCTTTCCGATCCGGGAATTGACGTGATAGACCAGGATCCCCGGCTCCGTAAACATGGAAAGCTGGTTCTGATAGGGGACGCGCGCGTCCTGGGCGTTGAGCCCCGTCGGCGTGTAGTATTCCAGGATCAGGTACTCGTCGAAGGGCGTCCAGTTGAAGTCCTCCCCGCCGTCCTGGACGATGGGAAGGATCAGGCAGTCTCCCGTCTCCTCGAAGGAGGAGAGGGTCAGCGTACCGTCGTTCCGTTCCAGGAGGTCCTCGGTCACGACCACCGGATCCACCCAGGAGAGGACGTACTTCGAATAGGCGTCGTGGTCGCCGATGTTGTAGTCCATCATCAGCGCCCCTCCCGTCGGGGAGTCGAGGTTCGACTCGTCCACGTCGTAGGAATAGTAGTCGTCCAGGCCCAGAAGATGGCCGGTCTCATGGATGAAGGTATGGGCGTCCCCGTTGTAGGCGCTCCCCGCCGGGGCGTAGTTCCCCTCCATCAGGAAGTCGATCGACGCCCAGGAATAGGAAGAGGCCCGAAGGCCCGAATAGGTCGCCTGGGAGCTCGTCCAGCTGGTGAAGGCCCAGAAGAGGTCGGAACTCGAGCGGAAGGGGGCGGAATAGACCATCCAGACCGCATCGAGATATCCGTCTCCGTTGGCGTCGAACGAGGAAAGGTCCATCGTCGAGGCGTAGAAGGAGAGGCTCTCGTCGAGGATGCTCTCCGTCAAGGTGGTCGCGTCCATGGTTCCGGCTTCCGCGACGGTCGCCGAGAGCGTCAGGACCGGGGCCACCTCTCCCATGATCGTCAGGTTCCCGTAGCTGGACTTCTCGTAGTAGGAGGCGACGGATTCCCAGCCCGTCATCGAGGAAGGGGAGAAGAAGGAGTGCTCCAGCCGTTCCAGCTCAAGGGAAGAGAAGGCGTCGTCCGCGAAGGCGATCGGGACGACGAGGATCCTCGCCTCGCCCTGATGCGGCATGTAGACCTGTCCGTTCCAGGCCCCGACGTTCGTGACGTTGAGGTTGGCGCTGGAGTCCTGAACCCCGTATTCAGGCTCTCGATAGCCGAAGGAGGGAATCTCCCCGGAGGTCGTGACGAAGGGGAGATGGAAGTCGCACGACGAAAGAAGGGGGAGCAGGAGCAGGGAGAGGAAAGCAGTTTTCTTGGGCATGCTAGTCTCCGTAGTCCGACCCGCGGCTCTTGTCCTCGACCAGGACCTGGCAAAAGTCGGCGACGTCCATCGCCGTCAGGAAGATGGCCCCCTCCGTCTCCACCAGGGGATTGTCCTCCTGCCCGACGAAGACGACCTTGCGATTCTTCTTCACGATCTCATCCATCTTGCAAAGCAGTTTCGAATAGCTTTCCGGACGAAGCATCTTATATCCTTGAAGATAGGTATAGAATTGAGGCTCGACATAGAAAATCGATCCATCCGGATTCTGATAGCAGGTCGCAAAGCGGTTTTGAAGGTCGATCAGGATGGTCCGATCCTTCCATTCCTCATAGTGTTTCATCAGCGTGTTCTCCTCTCTTCCTCGATGGCGAGGATGGCGTTTTCGAAGCCTTCTCCCAGCCAGCGGATGTCTTCTTGAAGGGACGGTGTCCGAATCTCTTCCACGGCCCTGTCGCAGGTCTCCGCCAGCCTTTCCAAGAGTTCCTTCCCTTCCCTCCCCCTTTCGGAGAGAAGAAGCTGGGTGAGCTCCTGGATCTCCTGGATCCGCGCCGAAAAGCCGAACGAGGGCGAAAAGGGCCTCTTCCCCCTCTCCTTGCGCGTCAGGAGCTTGTTCAGCATGCCGAGCCCAGGAAGCAGGGAGAGGAGAATCAGGTCCGTCTCCTCCCTCCCCGTCGCGGAAACGGCTTCCAGGTACCGGTCCTTCATCCTTCCTCCACCAACGAAAGAAGATGGCGCAGGAATCGCTCGTCGGAGAGAAGCTGTCGCTTCGCCGCAGCGCTCCGCGCCCGCTTGCGAAGCCTCTCCGTCAGGGCGATGGCCCAGAGATAGCCTTCCCGGCAGCGGGGCAGAAGCCGCGCCCTTTCCTCTCCCTTCGAAAGGAAGTAGGTCCCGTCCAGGACGACCATCGAAAGCAGCCGTTCCTTTGCCTCTTCCCGCTCTTCCTCTTCCAGAAGGTTGACGAAGGGAAGGAGGGAGCAGAAGCAGGCGCTTCCGCAATAGCAGGTCGAGGTCGGGCATTCCATCTGCTCCAGCAGGGTCATTGGATTCCTCCGAAGAGTTCGGCGACTTTGTCGTGCAGGACGACGTCCGCCCTATGATCCGTCTTCTTCTCATCCTTGTCAATCAAAATCAGAAGCCTTCCCTGAAAGACGTTCAGGAAGGAAGCGGCCGGATAGACGGCGAGGGAAGTCCCGGCCACGATAAGCAGGTCGGCCTCGGAGATGGCGATCGCCGCCCTTGTCATCACCCGTTCGTCCAGGCATTCCCCATAGAGGACGACGTCCGGCTTGATGACGCCGCCGCAGCGGGGGCAACGGGGGACGAGCTCCTCCGTCTCCCGGACGAACGATCCATCGTATCTTCGTCCGCATTCCTCGCAGAAGTTGCGATGGATGGAGCCATGGAGCTCCACGACGTTCCGGCTTCCCGCCTTCTGGTGCAGGCCGTCGATGTTCTGGGTGACGACGGCCTTGACCTTGCCCCTCTTCTCCAGGGCAGCGAGAGCCCGGTGGCAGGCGTTGGGACGGGCGTCGAGAAGGAGCATCTTCTCGCGGTAGAAGCGGAAGAACTCTTCCTTGTGGCTCTCGTAGAAAGCGTGGGAGAGGATGACTTCCGGATCGAAGCGGTATTTCTGGTGGTAGAGGCCGTCCGTGCTGCGGAAATCCGGGATTCCCGACTCCGTCGAGACGCCCGCCCCACCGAAAAAGACGACGTTTGCGCTCTTCTCGATCTCCTGTTGAAGAAACGTCCGATCCTCGTCCAGCTGCGCCATTCCTCCCCTCCCGAAATCCATCCGTTTTATTATAGGCAAAAAGGCTCCCTTTTCCATCCGGCGAAAGGAAAAGGGGCTGTCGAAACAGCCCCTTCGTCTTCCAAAGGTCGACTTACTTCTCGAGTCCGCCGTAGCGGAGGATGTCGTGGTAGCGCTGCTCGGCGAGCTTCTCGCTCTTGGTGAGGAGTTCTTCCGCATGATCCGGATTGACACGGAAGAGCTGGCTGTAGCGGGTCTGGGTCATGACGAAGTCGCGGAACTTGGAGAAGTCCGGCTTGCAGGACATGACCAGCGGGGACTTGCCCTGCTCCCTCAGGCGAGGATCGTAGGTGTAGGTGAGGAAGTAGCCGCAGTCGACGGCCATCTTCTCCTGCTTCATGGAATTGCCGAGGCCGCCCTTGATGCCGTGCTCCTGGCAAGGCGCATAGCAGATGACGAGGGAAGGTCCGTTGTAGCTCTCCGCCTCGGTCAAGGCCTTGATGGCCTGGGCCGGGTTGCTGCCGAGAGCGATCTGGGCGACATAGACATGGTCATAGGCCATGGCGATGAGGCCGAGGTTCTTCTTGGCCGTCTTCTTTCCGGAAGCCGCGAACTTGGCGATCTGTCCGGTCTGCGAGGACTTGGAGGCCTGGCCGCCGGTGTTGGAGTAGACTTCGGTATCGAGGACGAGGATGTTGACGTCGTCGTCCGTCGCGATGACGTGGTCCAGTCCGCCGTAGCCGATATCGTAGGCCCAGCCGTCGCCGCCGACGATCCAGATGGACTTGTCGAGGAGGTCGTTCTTCATCGGAAGCAGGGCCTTGATGTCGCTGTTGGCCGAGGTCTGGACGAGATTGAGGAGCTTCGGAAGGATCTCACGGACGTGCTTCTTGTTCTTGATGTTGTTGACGTAGTCGACAAGGATGTCCTTGAGCTCGGGCTCGACCTTGTCCAGGGCACCGTTGATGATGGAGACGATCTTGGTGAGCTTGTGATCGGTCGCGATGCGCATTCCATAGCCGTACTCGGCGTTGTCCTCGAAGAGGGAGTTCGCCCAGGCCGGACCGTTGCCGTTCTTGTCGCAGACAAACGGCGTCATCGGCGTGGAACCGTTGTAGATGGAGGAGCAGCCCGTCGCGTTGGCGATGAGCATATCCTGTCCGAAGAGCTGGGAAGCCAGACGATAGTAAGGCGTCTCGCCGCAGCCGGCGCAGGCACCCGAGACTTCCTGATAGGGCTTCTTGAGGGCGACTTCCTTGACCGTTCCGGCCGGGAAGAGTCCTTCGCGAGGCTCGATCTGCGTGTAGAGGATCTTGGCCGCCTCCTCGTGGTGGAACTGGCTCTTGGCCTCGACGAGCTTGAGGGCCTTCTTCTGCTCGAAGACGGTCTTTCCGTTCTCGTCCTTGACCTCGTTGCCGTTCTCGTCCTTCTTGGCGACTCTCTTGCCCGGGCACTGGTTGACGCAGAGTCCGCATCCGACGCAGTTCATCGGAGAGACCTGGATGCGCCAGAAGAGTCCCTTGACGTTGGGTCCGCCCATCGCCGCCAGGACATCGGCCCTCTCGTCTTCCGGAAGCTTCTCGAGCTCTTCCTCGTTCAGGAGGAAGGGACGGATCGTCGCATGCGGGCAGACGAAGGCGCACTGGGCGCACTGGATGCAGTTTTCCTTCTCCCAGACCGGGACGCGGTCGGCGATGGAACGATCCTCACGCAGGGTGACGTTGGGCTCCATCGTGCCGTCCTCGAGCTCCCACTTGAGGAAGGTCGAGACCGGGATGTCGTTTCCTTCGAGGTTGCCGATCAAGGCGACGTAGCTGTCCCAGTAGTCGTCACCGGTGAGCTTGACCGTCTTGCTGACCGGGAGGTTGGACCAGCTGGGATCGACGGTGACCTCGCGCAGTCCTTCCGTTCCCTGGTCGATGGCCTTGTAGTTGAGCTCGACGACGTCCTGGCCCTTCTTGCCGTAGGTCTTGGCCGCGAACTTCTTCATCCATTCGTTGGCCTCGGCATAAGGCATGATCTGCTGGTTGAGATAGAAGAAGGAAGCCTGGAGGATCGTGTTGGTATGACGGCCCATGCCGATGGCAAGAGCGATCTTGTTCGCGTCGATGACGTAGAACTTGGCATGCTTGTCGGCAAGCTGCTTCTTCATGCGGTTGGGCATCGCGTTGAAGAGCTGCTCGTCGGTCATGTCCGTATTGAGAAGGAAGGTTCCGCCATCCTTCAGGTTGCGAAGCATGTCGAACTTGAAGATGTAGGAATCCAGGGAACAGGAGACGAAATCCGCGTTCTCGACGTAGTAGGTCGAGTGGATCGGCGTCTTGCCGAAGCGGAGGTGCGAGCGGGTGACGCCGCCGGCCTTGCGGGAATCGTAGGCGAAGTAGGCCTGGGCATACTGGTGCGTCTCGTCGCCGATGATCTTGACCGAGGACTTGTTGGCCGAGACGGTGCCGTCCGATCCAAGGCCGTAGAAGAGGCAGGAGGTGTAGTCGTGCGGAACGGTGTAGGTCTCGTCGACCGGAAGCGAGAGATGCGTGACATCGTCGTCGATGCCGATCGTGAATCCCGTCCAGGTCTTCTTCGCGTCAAGGAAGTCGAAGACCGCCTTGATCTGGTTCGGCTGCGTATCCTTGGAGGAGATGCCGTAACGGCCGCCGAGGACCGCGATGTCGGTCCTGCCGCCCTGCTTGAGGGCAGCGACAACGTCGAGATAGAGAGGCTCGCCGTTGCTTCCCGGCTCCTTGGTGCGATCGAGGACCGCGATCTTCTTGACCGTGGTGGGGATCGTCGCCATCAGGTGACGGACAGAGAACGGACGATAGAGATGGACCTTGACCAAGCCGACCTTCTCGCCCTTCTTCATCAGGTCGTCGATGACCTCGAGGCAGGTCTCCGTGACCGAACCCATGGCGATGATGACCTTCGTCGCCTCGGGATCGCCGTAATAGACAAACGGCGCATAGGCACGGCCCGTCGCATCGGTCAGCTTCTGGAAATACTTGCAGGCGACGTCGACGATGTGCTCCTCGTGGAGGTTCTGGGCTTCACGTCCCTGGAAGGTAATGTCGTCGTTCTCGGCACCGCCGCGGGTGACCGCATGGCCGTGCGGATTGAGCGCCCTCTTCTTGAATTCGTCGACCTTCTCCGTGTTGAGGAGAGACTTCCAGAAATCGTCGTTGACGAACTCGACGTTCTGGATTTCGTGCGAGGTGCGGAAGCCGTCGAAGAAGTGGATGACCGGGGAAGCCGACTCGATCGCAATCAGATGCGACAGAGGAGCGAGGTCCGCGACTTCCTGGACGGAGTGGGAGCAGATCATGGCAGCGCCCGTCTGACGGACGGCATAGATGTCGCCGTGATCGCCGAAGATGGAGAGGGAACGGGAAGCGAGGGAGCGGGCGGCAACGTGCAGGACGGCCGGAAGCTCTTCGCCGACCCACTTGTAGATGTTCGGGATCATCAGGAGAAGACCCTGAGAGGCCGTATAGGTCGTCGCAAGGCTACCGCCCTGGAGCGCGCCGTGGACGGCACCCGAGGCGCCGGCTTCGGACTGCATCTCAACGACCTTCACAACATCGCCAAAGACGTTCTTCATGCCCTGGGAGGCATAGACGTCGACGTTTTCCGCCATCGGGCTCGAAGGAGTGATCGGATAGATGGCAGCGACTTCGGTGAACTTGTAGGAGCCGAGGGCAGCAGCGGTGTTGCCATCGACGGACTTGAATGTGAACTTCTCTTTTTCCATACATCCTCCAATGATTCTGCTGGTTCAAGCAATTTATTATAGAACAAACAAAAACAAAGTAGAAACCCAAAAAGGCAGGAAAAACGTCGTATTTTGTTAACATATGATAACTATATCGCTCCTTTTCCTGCCGAAAATGCTTGCCAACGTTTTATGAACGTTATATCATATGAACGTAACTTCATATTAGGAGGCCCACCCATGTCCTGCAAAGCCTGTCACGACGGATGTCCTTTGGACGAGAAGGAAGAAAGGAAGGAAAAGATCCTTCACTTCGTCTTCCTCGGCGTCGGCGTCCTCCTGTTGATCCTCGCGCTCGTCCTGAACAAGGTCGACGACCCCCGCTATCAAGAGATTGAATGGTCGTTCTTCTCCGATCCTGCCTTCCTCTCCTCCCTTTCCTTCCCGGCATTCCTGATCTACACGATCGACTATGCCTTCCTCTCCTTTATCCTAATTAAGAACATGATCCGGGAGATTCGGGAAGGAAACTACATCAACGAGTTCACCCTGATGTTCCTGGCGACCCTGGGCGCCTACGCCATCGGAGAGTTCCTGGAGTCGATCCTCGTCGTCCTCTTCAACATCGTCGGGGAGATGCTGGAGGACTACGCGACCGAAAGGTCGAAGAAGTCGATCCAGGGCCTGGTCAACGACATTCCCCTCCACGCCCACGTCGTGACGAAGGACGGGAGCATCGTCGAGAAGAATCCTGAGGAAGTCGAAGTCGGCTCCCTCCTGGAAGTCCGTCCCGGGGAAAAGGTCAGCATCGACGGCATCGTCGTCTCGGGCCGATCCTCCCTGGACATGTCCTCCATCAACGGCGAATCCCTTCCCCGCGAGATCCAGGAAGGGGAGAAGATCTATTCCGGATCGGTGAACCTTTCCTGCGTCCTTTCCATCAGGACCGAGAAGCCTTATCAGGACTCCACGCTCTCCCGAATCCTGACCCTCGTCCAGCAAGAGCAGGAAAAGAAGGCCAAGAGCGAAAAGTTCATCACCCGCTTCAGCAAGGTGTATACGCCCATCGTCGTTTTGATCGCCCTCTTCGTCTTCCTTCTCGGATACGGCCTTTCCGGCTTCGTCTGGGAGGGCGCCTCCGGCGGCCAGGCTTGGCTCTACCGCTCCCTTTCCATCCTTCTCATCTCCTGCCCCTGCGCCCTGGTCATCTCCGTTCCCATCTCCTTCTTTGCCGGAATCGGTGTCGCCAGTAGAATTGGCGTCTTGATCAAAGGCTCTCTCCCTTTGGAAAACATCGCAAGAGCCAATACCATCTTCTTCGACAAGACCGGAACTTTGACACGCGGAAACTTCGTCCTGAAGAATGAGGTCGAACCATCGATTCTCGCCATCGCCGCCTCCTTGGAGGCGAAGTCGACCCACCCGCTGGGAAAGGCGATCACAGACGCCTACGACGGAAGGACGCTTCCCGTCCAGGACTTCCAGAACGTCCCCGGCGGAGGAATCCGCGGCACGATCGAAGGAGAAACCTATGTCCTCGGAAGCAAGGCCTTCCTGCTTCAGAACGGCGTCCAGGACTACGAAGAGGCGAAGACGCCCTACAAGGTCCTCGCCCTTGCCAAGGAGGGAGGTGAGAAGATTCAGGACTTCATCGTCGCCGACGAGATCAAGGAAGGGGCGAAGGAAGCCCTCCAGGACCTGAAGAAGGAAAAGGTGGAGAAGACTTTAATGCTCTCGGGAGACGACGACCGGATTGCCCAAGCCGTGGCCAAGGAAGTGGGCCTGGATGGCTATCGTGCCGGCCTCCTTCCGGACGAGAAGCTCCAGGCGCTGAAGGAAGAGATGAAGAGGAAGAAGGTCGGCTTCGTCGGAGACGGCATCAACGACTCTCCTTCCCTCCTGGCCAGCGACGTCGGAATCAGCATGGGAGGACTCGGAAGCGATGCCGCCATCGAAGCCAGCGACATCGTCATCATGGACGACAACCTCAGGAAGGTCGCCGAAGGAAGGAGGCTCGCGCGCCGGACGATGCTCAACGTCATCGTCGGCGTCAGCTTCGCCATCTTCGTCAAGGTCCTGATCATGGTCCTGGTCGCCCTCGGCTACGGAGGAAGCTACGCCATGATCCTGGGGACTCTCTCCGACACCGGCGTCATGGCCCTGTGCGTCCTCCATTCGATGTCCCTCCTCCTCTATAGGACCAAGTACATCCCCCAGCCAAAGAAGAAATAAGTCGCCAGAAAGAAGGAACAAGCCGGGTTTGGAAGAAGAACCCGGCTTTTTCGAAGCCGAACGAAGTTTTCCGTCACTAGAACGGATCATTCGACATTCGGCAGAGAAAACGCCCATCCACCAAAAGTCGTTTTGAGAACCGCTTCCTTCATCGCCGCTCTCGAAGAGAGAATAACTCGAAATAGGGTATCGGAATTCCTTTCGAAAGGGACGGCGCCGACGTATAATACCAAGGAAGGGACCGGCCGAGGCTCTGCCTCGCGATGGACTAACTTGGCTCGTCAGTCGTCATCGCTACGGTCCTTTTTTTCTGTCTCCTCACGGACAAACCGGAGGATGAGGTAGAAGATCAGAAGTCCGAGAACGTCGACCGTTCCCATGACTCACCTCCTTTCTCCGGCAGAGAAACCCTGCCGGCGGAAGAGGAAAAGAATGAAAAGCAAAGAAACGAGGCAGAACCGAAGCCGAGGCCCTTCCGAACCCCGTCTCCATGACAAAGACAGAGCTCACCATTTATTGTCCTGAAAAGGCTCTTACGTATAGAAATGCGTTAATCCGTTGCCTTCATCCTTTTTTCAGAGAGTTGAATCCTAGCTAACGGGAGAAACAGGCAGAATATCCATAGTTGCAAGAGGAAGCTCGTACGTTTCCTTTATGCCGTGAATAAATGAGACTATTTCATAATTTCAATTACAAAAGAGGGATTCTCCTTGCCTTTATCAATTCAGGATCAATCCTCCTTCGGATTCGGAAGGAGAAAGGCAAGAGCAAAAGTGATGAAATCGATTGCCGCAATCAAGACACCGACAGCCAAGGCAATCCAGTCCGAAAAAAAGATTCCATAGACAATCGTTGCAGAAAGCGTTCCGAGAAACCGAAAGAGAGCGATGATGGCCCATTCTTTTTGATGGGTTCGTTTCATTAAAAGGCAGGGAAGAAAGAGACAGGACATCAGAAGATTGATGAAAAATGAAAAGTAAAGAAAAAAAGACGGGACAAACCAGGAAAGTGCAAGCACAATTGCACAACAAACCAAAGGAACAGAAATGGAAAGAAGGAGAAATCCCTTCCGTTTTTTTGTCATCATCACACCACCGAATCTTAGATGAATGGCATAGATCACCAGATCCAAAATCAGCCAAGAGAGAAGCCCTATGGATTGAGAAACATTTTGAAAATCGAGATCAAGACAACGTGCCAATTCCCATGAGAGGTTGAGGGAAATTGGAAGAAAAGGCATGAGACAGATTCTTTTTTTGATACCAAAGACAATAATGAGGATATATACCACGTCCCAAAGCAAAACCATTGCCAAATCCAAAATTTCAGGTAAGGTCATATCAGAGATAAGTTCCTATCAGAAGGTGCCGATATCAACATCATCGAATAAATATTAGAAAAAGAAGAAGAGAAAACACGAAACGTCATTTTCATATAAAGAGCGACTATATTCCGTGGTGTCTCTCGTTTCCGGGCAATCTCCTGAGTCATTTTCGCTTTTGTCATCATCTTGTGTATGAGAATAAGTTTACCATACTCGTTTCCTCGCATGCATTGAGAACATGGACTTGTTTCCGATTACAACCATTATCAGAGCGGAAACGCTGGGATGAGAAACAGCCAAAAAATCCGGTGATGTCTCCTTGATGCAGGAAGAATCGATTGGCCATTCCAATTTGACATCTGCAGTCATTTCTTTATTTCAAGCGATGTCAATTTCAATGGTAGAAAAAACACAGTAATTTTACGACGAAGAAGCGATTATCGCTTTAACATTCCCAGAAATAATCGATGAAACATCATCTAAAATTCTTGTCGCCACGCATGAAAATTGGACGTGCAATCGATCATGGCGAAACCAACCTTGACGACATTTTCGGAAAAGAAAACGAAGTGTAAAAAATTACTCTTTTTAATTGCCTCCTCCCTCCAAAGTCTTTCTTTTCTCTCCATTTCGTCAATGGAAAAATCCCAACAACGCCTTCGCACATTTGATTTCGCCTCGACTGGGCCTATAATACCAAGGAAGGGACCGGGCCGAGGCTCTGCCTCGCGATGGACTAACTTGGCTCGTCAGTCGTCATCGCTACGGTCCTTTTTTTCTGCCTTCTTGTCGATGTATTTGAGGATGAGGTAGAAAAGCAGAAGGACGAGAACATCACAAGTTCCCATCGCTCACCTCCTTTCTCCGGCAGTTTCCCTGCCGGCGGAAGATGGAATGATCGAAGGCCAAAGAAACGAGGCAGAACCGAAGCCGAATCCCTTCCGAACCCAAAAGAAGGGTTCACTAATATTGGCGTCGAGGGCGACAATCCAACGCGAAAAAGCGGTAAGGAACAAGGCGGGCAGAAGGAGGAAAAGAGCATACCCGATTCTTTTCCTACGCATTGCTCTCGACCTCCGAGAAATCGACTCCCAATTGGAAAGGAATCTTTGGATTGGCCTGCAGCTTCGGATACAAGGAAGCAAAGTCCTCAAACGCTAACGCAAATTTCACATTCACGATGAAATAGCGTTCCGCTGTCGAACCGGAAACATCGGGTAGACCGGCAAGGTTCATGTAGGCCGTCAGGACAGAATCCTGCCAAATCGTGCTTCCAGAGACGTCCTGCGTCGTGTTGGCATGCGAATAATAGGCCGAATAAGAATTGGCCAAGCTCAAGACATCGGCTTCATCCGAAGAGAGGGCACGGCTATAGGACAGACGAAGACGCAAAGGCAAGGCACCGTCGACAAACGGGAAAGGGGAATCCTCCGCCTGTAGCAAGGTGAGATTCAAATTCAGAGAGGCCGAAAAGACCGCCGTGTTTCCGATGGCTTCGTCCACGATGAAACCTTTGTCGCAAAAGGATGAAAAGGAGAATTCATCGACAGAGCAATACTTCGAGACCTGTTCGACTTCGTCAGCGCCAACCATCACCCCATCAAGGGGCATTCCACCGGAAGTAGAAATATTCCAAGAAGCATAGCCAATGCTAAAGAGCGTTAAAACAGCGAGGAGTTGCCCCCCTCCCCGGCCAATAGCAGACGATGCCGACGAGACCAATGCTTTAGCTTCATATTGGTTATGATACTCTATTTCTCATGGATTAGAAAGTGACAGAAACCGTTCCCTAATGGATCGTTTCCAAAGTGTCCTCGAATTCCTGCAGGATTCGTTTCTGCTTCCTTGGACTTAGTCCTTTCCTGTTCTTGCGATAGTGCAGGTAAAGGATCCATAGTCCACAGACAACGATCTGAACCAAGGCGAAGATATGTCCCAGAGACATCGGTCCGAGGATATTGACGCGATAGCGCAGGAATTCGACGCCAAAGCGGACGATGCTGTAGCCCAAGAAGACCGAAAGGAAGGATTCGCCCACGATCAGTTTCTTCTTGCAATACAAAGCGAAAACGATCGCGAAGACAATCAAATCCAATCCTGCTTCGAGCGGTTGGACCGGGAAGAGACCATCGGTTGCACCATTGGTGATTCCCCAACCAACCTCGATTCCGTAACAACAACCGGCGCACATGCATCCGATGCGATAGAGGGCCAATTCGATCATGATTCCTGGGGCAAGGAAGTCCATCACGGAATAGAAGCTCGTCTTCATGACAAGCGTCACCAAGAAGACAAAGAGAGGCGTGAAATAGAAGACGCCATACAAGGAGTAACCGCTCGTCCAGGAAATCGGTTCTCCGAAGGCCGAAGGATTCTGAAGATAATACATGATCTTCGCCCCGAAGATCTCCAGGATGATCATCATGCCACCGAGAAGCAGGGCCGTATACCATTTGTATCCATAGACCTTGTGGGAAGCGACATAAAAGATGAGGCAAAGGATGATGCCGATGATCCAGAAGAAGGCACCGGAAGGAACGGAAAGAGAACCAATCGTGATATAAGGAAGCATCTCAGGCCCTCAGCCAACGATTCAGGGTTGAATCAAAACGGACATTCGTCGATTTAGTTTGGTTGTTTAGTCTTTCGGTGTTGGCCGTTCCCACAAAATCACCTGTTTCAGTAAACTCAAAATACATGCTTGCAAAATAGATATAAGTCTTTTCTCCATCAATGAAAACATGTTTATCCGAATTATACGTACATTGGCGTAACGAACAGGAACGTTGGTCGTTCATTTGATAAGAACCATCACAATTAAAGTAATAAGGATTATTATCAAAAATCATCTCTCCTGATAAAGAATCGAATGTTCCAACCATTCCTTCCGTTTCCGTTCCGTTTTGGTAATAGCATTTATCATGCGATACAAGTGGCAAAACATAACCTCTATTATGGTAAACATCAGCGGTCACCAAACTAGTATTATAATTTTGCCCTAAAATAGTTGAAAAATTATATGTGCGAATAGAAATATTTTGATTAGCATTTACTATCTTAGTAAATGGATTTTCATTCTCTGTGTATTCGATTTCAACACATTGGTTATAATCATCTGTATAATAAGCAATCTTATTAAAATCAATATTTCCGGCCAGAATATATGGATTCCTTGTGTTTCCAGCTTTAAATGCTATTGTGCCAAAAATTTTAGTTCTGCTTCCAGAAAAATATTTCAAATAAGCATCTGAGTTCAGATACCTCTCACCAAACGTAGTGCCACCACCAGCGGCGTTATCGTTTGTGATTTTAGAGCCACAGGAAGGATCATAATAGTTATAACTTTTATCGAGAACTGAAATCTGAGCACTATAGTCATTAGTATAGGATAAAGCAATGATACTTTTCTCATCTGCAAAAAAGCTCGATCCTGGCATGAATTTTATTCTTTGTGATATGACGATATTTGAGGAATTCAAAACAATATCGAAAAATCCAGAAATTGGGAAAATATAGTCTCCCGTATCAATTTGTTCTATAACATCCAGTTGCAAAGAATTCATGACACATGAGACACCTTCAAAAACAATTTTCATTCTACTTGATAAAACATATTGTCGATCTGCCGCTGTCATTTCTTCTTCCATTTGAGAGTGAGAATACCCAATAATATCAACATAAGAGTTCGTGCCATTCTCCTCTTCTAAAGAGAACAAAAATTGTTCAGATGAATTGGAAGGGCCAATAAAATTCAAAACAGGTTCGGCGTAAGTAGTTCCTCCTGTTGTTTGAGCACAAATGTGAGCTAACGCAAGAAATTGTCCCCAAATTCCATCTTCACTTTTCAAAATGCGTGCATGGCATCGCAAATATGGCAACAGATACACCTGAAAAGGGAAGACGTATTCATCACTAACCATAGTGCGTGTTGCACGTCCCCCGTGATAGTCCTCTACAACAGCTAATGTCAGCAATTTTCCTCCATTGATAAGAATAGATCCTGTTCCTTTCGAATCTTTTATCAGGCCATAAGATAAAAGGGCACCATTCGCATTGACGGTAATGTCATGGCCGTTGAGATCCAAACAAACATATTCATTCGCAATCATTCCTTGATTGGCATTAGCCGTATTGACACCGTAATTTGATCCGATTTTCAAAGTGCCATCAATAATCATATCGTCTTGCAAAACAACTTTATATTGAAGTTCATGCTTCTCGTTCTCAGGTTCATAATTGCTAAAATCTCCCGTTGCCGTTTTTGTTATATTGCCATCGTTCAACCCAAAATTAACTGTAACCCCCTCATGAATATGTGTTTCTTGAGTCAACATTACTGTTTTGTCAGATTCAAAATAAGACAAATCTTCCGTAACATTGTAAGGTGATTCAGCAGAAAAGCCGTTAATTGTTATTTCTCCCGTGGCGTTAGAAATTGTTTGGGAAAGATTCGTCTTATATTCCGCCAGATCAACGTTGCTGTTCATGACAATATAAACAGACATGTCAGAATTGATTGGAGTATCAAAGGAAATCACTTCTGTTCCGGGAACCTCTTCTCCTTCCAAATTCATGGCCCCCGAAACCATATTGACAAAAGTATAGTTGCTCTCTTTGTTATCTATGTAATCAAGAAGAACTTTATTCGGAATTGGATTTCCTTTTGCAATTTCCAATGAAAACTTGGTGTCCGTTGAATAAGAATAAGTGTAGGAAGTTTCATCATTATGAATCTTCCAAATTCTGTATTTTCCCGTATATGTATCACTACATATTCCTTCTGTAAAAGTTATTCCATCGATAACATCCACAACAATTAGATAATCGCTCCAATCATTGACACCGACAAATTTCGACTGGCCTATAGTAGTAATATCTCCTGGTCTAGATCCCGTGAGAGTGTTCATCAAATTTTGAAAGGTATTGTAGTTGTTTTCATTTGTTGTAGTGTATTCTTTAGTCATATCGGAATACGATGTTCCGTTGACATCGCCCAAGGGTTCCGGATCGTATGTGACGACTTCCATTCCATCACAAATCTGATACTTGAAATCCACGCGAACCATATCGGAATCGTCCGTTTCCGTCTCTCCCGATGTCTGGATGGTCGAGGAAGTATCGACGACCGGACCGGCGATGAAAGTGGAATAGCCGACCGCGACGAAGATGCCAAGCAAAAGGAAGACGACCGTCAATGTCTTCCAGAGAGGAATTCTCTTTGTCTTCTTTTCTTTTTCTTGTTTCATGGTTCACCTCCTTAGTCGCGGGAAGTCGCAAGGCCGAAGCTGATCCGGATTTGCGGGAAGGCCTGTTCGGAATCGAGCAGAGCGTCTGTCACATTCGAGACCGAGAAGCGGAAGACGAGCGGAACGGAATAGTCCGTGCCTCTCGGATACGTCGAATCCAAGGAAGCTAGGGCCCGAAGGGACATGCTGTGCTTGCTCTGGACCGGGAAATAGAAGACCGTCGTTTCGAGAGTGTTTTCCTGATTCGTGACCGACGAACGATAGGCCGGAAAATCGTAATGCTCGTAATTCGCGGGATAGACGCTCAATCCCTCGATGATGTTTGCGACACCGCTGACATATCCGACGTAGGAGAAGGTCACTTTCAGGAAGAGATCGTCCCTGTACTCAAGTTCCTTCGACGTGTCGATCGTTCCGCCGACGGAAAAATAGACATCGCCGACGTATTCCTTCACTTCCGTCGATGTCGAATCCGGATTGTCGATGATCGTGGCATAGCGGAAGGCTTCGAAGGAATTGGCTGTCGTCTCGAATCCGATTGTCTGAAGATCGATGGTGGAGGAAACGACGACATCGTCGGCCGAGACCGGAATGTCGATCCTCTCCGGTTCCGCGCCCAAGATCCATGTGGAAAAACCAAGACCAGCCATGCTGGCCGTGCAAAGGCCGATGATGGTCGCGATCTTCCACTTCTTCATCCTTCGACCTCCCAGTGGGCATAGAGGGTCAGCTGCTCGCCATAGACGGGCGTCAGGTCGGTGAACTGTCCGCTCAAGGACTCATCCTCGGGGGAGGTGTACCATCCCGAGAACTCCTGGCCGGCGAGAGTGGGGATTCCGATCGTCTCGAAACTGTCGCTTCCGGTGAGGGGGATGTTGGTCCCGACCTCGAGGGAGGCCAAGAACTTGATGCTCTCTCCCCCTTCGAAGATTCCGCCGTTGGCATCGAAGTAGATGGTGCAATACTCTTTCTCCTGTGTCGTCCCGGTTCCCTTCATGGAGAAGAGCGGCACTCCCCAACCGGAGTCTTGCTTGCAATAGACCTCTCCCGTGCTGGTGTTGAGATAATAGTCTCCCGTCACGCCGATCGTGGAGGAGGGTGCGACATCGCCATAGTACCAGTGGGTCGACTGGGGACGGGGGATGCGAAGGATGGAGGTCGTGCCGTCGGTGTAGGAGATGATGATTCCATAGTTCTCGTCATCGGACTGGATTTCGGAATAGGAGATGAAGGAAATGCCAACTCCGTTCTCGCTCGGAGGAATGGTAACGACGGTCGGTTCCCTTCCGTCAGTATAGGTGATGGTGATCAGATAATTCTTTGTCGTCTCGTCATAGGTAGAGGAGATGGTATCGATGCCAACGCCATCCTTTCCGTCCTGGGCCTTGGGGATGGTGATGTTCCCGGAATTCGTCCCGTCGGTGTAGTGGAAGACCAGGATGGTGTTCCCGGTCTGCTCGTCCTGTTTCACGTCGACGGACTCGATTCCCTTCCCGTCCTCGCCTTGAAGGATGGGGAAGGACAGGATGGTCGGCTCGACCGAAGTGTCGGTATAGGTGATGGTCAATACGATCTCGTCGTCGACGATGGAAGACTGGATGTCCTGGATCCCGACGCCGTCCTTGCCGCTCATTCCCTTGGGCAGGGTGACGACCAGGGGAGCAAGCTCGGCATTGGTGTAGGTGATGGTCAATACGGTATCGCCGTTTGCGTCGGTCGCGGTCTCGACGTCCTGGATCTGATAACCTTCGTCCCCGCCGAAGATGAAGGAGCACGAGGAAAGCATCGGCGTCGCCGCAAACAGCGTCAGGCTGGCAAGAAGTTTCGTGAATGTCTTTCTCATCGCGCTTTCCTCCTAAGCAATATCATACCATGCATAGAGCATGAGGTCTCTAAGGACCGGTGTCGTGTCGCTGAAGCGGCCGGCGTTGGGATCGTAATCCGGGGAGGTGTACCAACCCAGGAAGGTGTCGGTCCCTCTTGTGGGCGTGCCGATCCTCTCCGTCAGGATCTCCAAAGGCAGACGGCTTCCCTCCTCCAGGAAGTAGGTCACGCTTCCAGAACCCGTGTTGAGCGTGCCTCCCTGGGCATCGAAGGTCAGGGAGTAGTAGGACGGATTCTCCTCCATCTGGTATCCGTCGATGGTGAGAAGGAACTTCCATTTTCCCTCTTCCTTGGCATAGAAGTCTCCGCTGCGGATGTCGAGGTAGAAGTCTGCGTCCTCTCCCAGAGAGGAAGAAGGCTCTCCGACCCCCTGAAGCCAGCTCTGGGCCCTGGTGACGGGAAGGTCGATGTCGATCGTCGAGCCGTCGCTCAGGTAGAAGGTATAGGTCGTGGAGGCGGAAGTCACCTTGGTGATCTCGACCTTCTCGATCGTCGTCCCGTCCTTGGCGTCGGGGATGACGAAGACCGTGTCCTCACTCTGGTCCTGATAGTGAATCGTCACCTTCGTCCCGTCCTCCTCCTTCTCGACCTCGAAGGAGGAAATCAAGCGGGAGGCGCTCTCCCCGTCCTCGCCCTTGGGAAGGGTCAGGAGGGCGCTTTCCGTCCCGTCGGAGTAGAGGAAGGTCAAGGTCGTGTTTCCGTCCGTGTCCTTGCCAATCGTCAGTCTCGTGATCAGACGTCCGTCCTCGCCCTCGAGGTTGGGGACGCGAAGCGTCACGTCCTCCTTCCCCTCAACCTTTATGGTCAATACGATCTCCTCGCCTTCGATCTTGGCCGTGACGTCCTTTATCGTGGAGCCGTCGATACCCGTCGTCCCGGAAGGGATGGTGAAGACGAAGTCTTCCCTCGCGTCCTCCCGGAAGGTGATGGTCACCCGGGTGTTGCCTTCTTGGTCCACGACGGAGGTGACGCTCTCGATCATGTAGCTTTGCTCTTCCCCGAAGAGCAGGGAACAGGAGGAGAGAAGGAGGGCCAGAGACGGCAGGAAAAGAATTCCCTTCCTCATCGTCCCTGTCCTCCCTTCAGATCCGAGAGAGGCGGCATCTTGTCGAAGTATTCCGGCGTTCCCGTCACGTCTCCGTTGACATAGGTCCGGAAGGGATGCGTTCCCGTCACGGCCACGACGGCCTTGGAGAGCGCCTTGAGCAGGGTGTCGAAGAGCTCTTCTCCCATCGAG
>CASFYT010000013.1 GCA_949299015.1 uncultured Bacillota bacterium | reverse complement strand
CGACGTAGATATACCGTCCCTTGTATTCCTGCTCCGCGAAAAGGTCCTTCACGAGGTAGGTCTTTCCTACTTGGCGGGCGCCCCAGACGATCATGGGCTTCCGATAGGGGTCCTTGTTCCATTCTCTTAGGGCTTCCAGATGCTTTCTCTGCATGGTTCGATGCCTCCGTCCTTGAGGATATCATAAGTTAATTTCACGTTTTAGGAAAGAAAATTTGAAGCTAATTGCACAAAATAAGAATTTTTTTGAGGAGCAAATTACACATTTTTGGAATTTTGGCATCGGACGTGAACTTTCATCCATACATCCACACTAGCGAATTCTGAGCTTCTTTTCCGGCCCTCTCCAAAAATCAGGATTGGATTGCATAGCCCTTTGTCAAGAAATCGAGAAGAAGGGGTACCTATTAGCTTTGGAAACGCCCGACATTGATGTTTTCATTTGTAATAGTCAAGAAGACATTGATTTCTTGAAGTCTAAAGTAAAGCATAATGCATCATATTTTGTGCTAGCCGATTTTTTTAGCGAGAATCAGATTGTGCTTTAAATCCCACAACTAGTCTCCAACAATGTGACCGAACCATAATAATCTACAAAGCTTATCTACACCTTCGACTTATATCTCTTTGGCTTAGGGATATTGTGGTTTTTGCTGTGCTTAGTGTTTGACTGAGATCAGTGACTGCTAGTCTGAAAGATTTTGGTTGCCAATTGTGAAGATTCGGTGAAAAGAACGGTTTTCATAGACAAAGTGGTCGGGAGGGGGTAGAATCAAGGCAGAAGGAAAAGAGAGAAAGCTCTCGAAGAGGTTCCCATGGAAAAGATTGCATGGATCATTGTTTTGGTTTGCGTGTTTTTGGTCATTGTCTTTCTTTTCGGAACCTTTGTCCTCCTCTATCGTTCCCGAAAGCGCCTCCTTCTGGAAAAGCATCACGACGACATCGTCGAGGAGAACATCGCCGTCCTCTATTCCGAGTACCAGGAGCGCGGGAAGGAGAAGGATTCCTCCTTCTCGGCCTTCCTCCATCGGAAGCGGAAGCGGAGAAAGGTCCTCGACATCCTGCTCGACGTCGTCCTGGGCCTTGCGACCCTCTTGATGCTGGCCCTTCTTGCCGCCGCCATCGCCTATCGCCATACGGGCGGGCAGCTTTATATCAACGGCACGGCGTTCTACGTCGTCGAGACCGACTCGATGAGCGAGAAGAACCCTCAAAACGAATACCTGGAAGGGCACGACGACCAGATCGCCGCCCATTCCTTCATCCTTCTTGAGAAGCTCGAGGAGGACGAGAATCTCGTCCCCTATGAGATCTATGCCTATATGGACGAGGAAGGACAGGTCATCGTCCATCGCTACGTCTCCTTGATGGAGGACGGAACCTACCTCTTCCGCGGCGACAAGAATTCCTCCCCCCTGGAATCCGACGTCGGCGTCGAGAGGAACCAGATCATCGGTCGCTACAACGGGTATCAGAACCTGCCCCTGGGCGAGACCATCTCCTTCCTGAAGTCCCCCATCGGAATGATCGTCCTCGTCGGCCTCATCGCCGTCTTCCTCGGCCAGGCCGTCTATTCCGAGAAGCTCGACCGGCTCTACCGCCTCCGCTACGAAAGCCTGATTCCCTTTGCCGAGGAGATCCACGCCAAGTACGTCGTCCTCGACCAGGACCGTAGGAAGGAGGCGCTCCTCCTGAGGAAGATCGCCCTCTATCCCGTCGGCTCCGTCTTCCTCGTCCTTCGCGGGAACGCCTTCGTCTCGACCGGAGAGAGGGTCGAGATCGTCGAAGAGGAAGACACCACCTGCCTCTGCCGCCTTCTTTCCGACGTCAATCCGTATCCATCCCTTCCCATCCGCATCGCCAAGGACAACCTCGCCGCCGACCGTCCGGACGAAGCTGCGTGAAGGCCCTGGACCGGGCTTCACATATTTCTGAGTTCATTAAGGAGGCAAAACAGAAAATGAACAGAAGAAGAAAAGTCGGTTCGACCCTCCTCCTCTCCTCCGTCGCGGCCTTGGCCATCGTCGGAATGGGCTTGGCGGCGGCGACGCTCCCTGCCGAGGGAAACGCCAGCTTCGGATTCGAGTGGACCCCGGCTCCGGAAGAGCCCACGCCGATCGGAACGGTCGCGGCGACGACGTCCATGGACACCGTCAAGCTTGTCGTCGACGAGGCGGCCAAGACGGCGACCATGAACAGCTCGGTTCAGTTTGCTTTCACCCCGGATGAGACGTTGACCGGCCATACCTTCTCCCTGACCTATTCCTTCACGCTTCCGGAAAGCTTCGACACCTACTTCACCCTGACGGCCGGAGAGGGCGAGCAGACCATCCAGGCCGACGAGCCCCAGACCTATGCCGAAGGCGACGTGACCTTCACCATCCCCGAGACGGCTCTGGCGGCAACGCTCACGGGCGACTTCGCGGAAGCCCAGACGGCCCTTGCGGATGGAAACATCACCATCAACGTCACCGTCAACGATACGACCGGAGAGGAACCGGTGGAACCGGAACCCTCGGAAGAGACGGCTACTCTTGACCTGACAAGCGGTTGGGAAGGATTTACTCTTTCTGGTAGTGTTTTCACTACCAATTTGGAAGATTCTGCCTTGACGGAAATCCTGAATTCCTCTACGGACTCGATTGCTACGTCCGTCACGGGAACGACGTCGGCATTTAGCGACAAGACTGCTGCGGGCATTAAGCTCGGAACGTCAAGCAAGCCGGGATCGTTTTCCTTCGTCCCGACCAAGCCGGTCAAGGAATTGACGATCAAGGCCGTTAGCTGGTCTGGCGACAGGAGTCATATTCGTGTCGGAGAAACTGCTGAGACGGCAACGACGAAAGACTTCAGTGCCGAAGGTGTTGGAACATTGGAATCCGCCGAGGATTTCACCTTCACCTTTGATACTCCTATCAATTCCGTTTACATTGGATCGGGTGAAGTTGACGATCATCGGTTCGCAATCGTCGGTCTCACTCTGACGATGTAATCGACGTCTGCGTCTTTGATTCGTCTTCTCAATGGTCATCGGGAAACCGGTGACCTTTTTTATGAAACGAGGAGGAGAAAGAAAAATTCTTCCCCTTCTCGCCTCATTTCCGTAAAATGTTGCACGTGTGTCTTTTCGTCCGTTGCACCAAGAACTGGAAAGGAGGGTCGACATGATCGTCAGGAAGTACGATTCGCTTCCGGAGGAAGCCAAGAGGATTCGCGAGGAAGTCTTCGTCGAGGAACAGGGCTTCGAGGAAGAGTTCGATACCATCGACAGGGAAGCCATCCATCTTGTCATCTTCGAAGAGGACAAGGCCGTCGCCACCTGCCGGGCCTTCCTGGGGAAGGAGGAAGGGGAATACGTCATCGGGAGGCTTGCGGTCCGGAAGGAGTATCGTGGTCAGGCCTACGGAAGGGAAATCGTCCGTGCTGGAGAAGAGGAGATCCGCATCCTGGGAGGAAGGCGCGTCCGTCTGGCTGCGCAGACGAGGGCACGCGGGTTTTATGAAAAGTGCGGCTATTCCGTCCAGGGAGAGGAGTTCATGGACGCGGTCTGTCCTCACATCTGGATGGTCAAGGGCCTCGGGTAGATTCTCTGACGGGAAGGGAAGGCCTTCCGGACGTAGAGAGCACGAAGCAAGCTATTCCATCGAAAATTGGATTCTTCCAATTCCTATCGCGTTCAAGAAGACAATCCTGTAGAGCGCGGACTGCGGTGATGGATGGTGAATGTGCAAGCCGTCGTTTTCCTTCGTGGTCTTTGTTTCGGAAATCGGAGTGATTCGCGGAATCGTGAAAAGGGGGATTCCCCTTCTTTTGTATGCCGTAAACAAAGGAACCGGAGAAGGGCAATAGGAAGTGAACCCTGTCTACCTTCGAGAGACGGGGTTCGGAAGGTTCTCGGCTTCGGTTCTGCCTCGTTTCTTTGCTTTTCATTCTTTTCCTCTTCCGCCGGCAGGGTTTCTCTGCCGGAGAAAGGAGGTGAGTCGTGGGAATGATTGACGTTCTCGGACTTCTGATCTTCTACCTCATCCTACGTCTCGTCCACCGGAAGACAGAAAAAAAGGACCGTAGTGATGAAGACTGACACCCCAAGTTAGTCCATCACGAGGCAGAGCCTCGGCCGGTCCCTTCCTTGGTATTATAGGCAAAAGAATACCCTTTTTAAAGCAATCGACGGAAGAACCGGGAAAGGAAGGAGATTCCTTCCCGTGCCTTCCTACAGGCTCCTTCCCAGTCGTTCGGCTTCCTGTAGGTCCTCGGCATGGATCATCGATGGCGTTCCGGCGCCCCGAGCGAGAACGCGCCCGACTTCCTCCATCTGCAGATAGTCCCTCAGGATGTCGAAGTGCCGGGATAGGGCGGACATGACGACGTCGTCGTCATTCCAGGCCGCGGCGAGGAAGACGACCTTGAGATGGCGAGAAGTGATCTCACCGTTCTTGGCTTAGAAGCGGTCGATGAGGAGCTTGAGCTGGGCCGAGACGTCGAAGTTGTTGACGGGAGTGACGAAAAGCAGGCAATCGGCGGAGAGGATCTACTCGAGGATCGTGTTGCCGTCGTCCTTCTGGATGCATTTGCCCAGGCGAAAGCAGGCATCGCACGCCTGACAGGGATGGAGGTTCGCCCTGGCGACGTCAAGGACTTCGACGTCGTGTCCTCTTTCTCTCGCCCCTCGGACAAAGAAGTCGGCCATCCGATGGGTCGTGCCGTGACGATGGGGAGAGCCTTCCAGGACCAGGACCTTCATCGTCTGTTCCTCCCTTCCGGAGCGGAGATTCCGTCCGACTCCGTCCTTTTATGGAAGCTCAGCGCCTTTCCCAGGAGGGAACCCGTCCGAAGATACGAATGGGTCGGGAATTCGAACAGGACCGGCTTGAGCCTTTCATAGTCGATGTTCCTCCCGTCGACTCTGGAGCCGATGATCCCGATTGGCGTCGGATAGAGGACGAGCTTCGAATCGATCGATACTTTCATGATACCTCCCATTCGTTGTGCCGATTGCGACGACTCAAGACGAGAATCTGTCGATTTGGAAAAAGCAAAAGACGGCTTCGATAACGAAGCGATAGACGACCAAGTTAAACAAATATCAATGAGTTGGAAGACGAGTCTATCTGCGGTAGACGAGGTGGACCGTATCTCCCGGAAGGACTTCGGCCTTTTCGACATGAAAGAACTTCGGGAAGAGGGAGACGTCCTCCGTTCCGACGAAGGTCAGCTCCTTCCTTCCGCCCTGGATGCCGGGGCAGATCACCAGGCTGATCTCGTCGACGAGATCCTCCTTGAGGAAGACGGAGTTGATCTCCGGTCCGCCGCAGAGGAGGAAGGTATCGATGCCCTGTTCCTTGACCTTCGCGAGGAAAAGACGGGGATCGAAGTCCTCCTTCCCCGCAAAGAGGTAGGAGATTCCCTTCTGGTGAAGATAGCCGAGGAAGCGGGGATCGACCTTCTCGGTCAGGACGGAGACGAAATGGCTTTTCTCTCCGCCGTAGTCGTTGAACGCCTCCTGGAAGAAGAGGCGGCCCTTGCGGTCGAAGGCGAAACAGTAGCGGTCGGCCTTTCGGAACTCGTCGACGCCCAAGGGCCTTGGTTCGCTTTTGTGAAGGTCGACGCCTTGGGCGCTGAGGTATTCGAAGGTCCTGCTTCCGCAGCCCCAGGCCTTCGATCGATCGAAGGTGAAGCGGTCGTAGATTTCCCCGGCTTCGTCGCAGTCGGGATAGGAGGGGATGCTGGTCTCGATCTTTCCGTCCATCGTCGTATACATGTGAAGGATGACCTTGGCTCTGTCCATCGTTCTTTCCTCGCTTTCGTCTTTGCTGACACAGTGTAATTATATGAGGGAGGTCGGTCCGATGCAATCGGTTTCTTCCCTGCCGGGACGAGGGCGTACCACGGGAATGGTTTTTCAAAAAAACCATTTGAAAAAAGAACGTTTGACAGAGTATTTAATTCTTGTATAAATATGCGTATGAATGCACATGCATTTTTGAAAGGTTTCCTTGTATGAATCGCAAAATTCTCTTTTTCCTTCCGGTCCTCCTTCTTGGCTCCTGCGCTCAGGCGTCATCCTCCACTTTCCTCTCCTCCTCTTCTTCTTCTTCTTCTTCGACCTCGAGCTCTTTGATTTCCACGACCTCGAGCTCCTCGGTGAATCCCGACGGTTCCTATGAACTTCCCTATGCCCCCAAGGAGGCGCCGGAGGACTATCTTGGCAAGACGCCGCTCGACTACCTCGAGATGGCGAATGATGCCGCCGCGTTCGAACTCTATCACCTGATCGACCATCGCCTGACCAATTCCAACTTCGTCTCCAACATGTACGGCACGGCGAGGGCGGGAGGCCTCTATACCCAGGAAGTCGCCTCGATGAAGATCGTCTCCGGGACGACGGGGCTCAACCATCTCGTCGCCATCGCGAGCTCCCCGCTCGGAGGAAGCATCGCCGTCAACAGCGCCGAACAGCGCCTGGAGGACGTCCAGCAGGAGAAGTACGCCTATCGCCAGGGCGACGGCTCGACGGCCTACATCGACGAGGAGCGGGTCGGGATCGTCTCCACCTGGAGCGAGAAGGACAGCGAGATCTTCAGCCGGAACTCCTATCTCCAGATGTTCGGCCATGACCTCTTCGGGCTGACGAACTACTTCATCGCCACGCCTTCGGACATCCTCCGCTGCGAGCTGACGACGACCACCGGCGGCTACACCTTCGACTTCGTCTTCCGCCCGGAGGCCGGACGCTTCTATCAGATCGAGCAGGAACACATGATCAACATCGCCGGCTCGGAACTGACCATCACGTCCCTGGAGGCGCAGGTGACGATCGACGAGGACTTCCGACCTCTGACCCTCGCGATCCAGGAGACCTACAAGGTCTCCGTCGCCAGCTTCATCGACCTGGACATCAACTCCAGCTTCCAGACGACCTTCGAATACTTCGGCCTCGACGAGGAGATTCCTTCCACCAAGGCCAAGTCGATCTACGACGAAGCCCTGCTGGCCTTGCTCTAGGAGGTGGAACGTGATCGAACTGATCGACCTTCATAAATCGTATCGCGTCAAGGGACAGGAGCCCGTCGAAGCGCTCAAGGGCCTCAACCTGCGCTTTCCGGACAAGGGCTTCGTCTTCATCCTCGGAAAGTCGGGCTCGGGCAAGTCGACCCTGCTCAACGTCCTGGGCGGGCTCGACAGCTTCGACAGCGGCGACTTGATCCTCTTCGGCAAGTCCGCCAAGACCTTCTCGATGAAGGACTTCAACTCCTACCGCAGCGAATACGTCGGCTTCATCTTCCAGGAGTACAACATCCTCCAGCGCCTGACGGTCAAGGAGAACGTCTCGATGGCCCTCCGCATCCAGGGCAAGGTCCCCGACGACAAGGAGATCGACGGCATCCTCCGAAGGGTCGGCATCCTCGACCTCAAGGACCGCAGGCCCAGCCAGCTTTCGGGTGGGCAGAAGCAGCGCGTGGCCATCGCAAGAGCCCTGGTCAAGCATCCCCGCGTCGTCCTGGCCGACGAGCCCACCGGCGCCCTCGACAGCCAGAACACAAGGGAGATATTCACCCTTCTCTCGGAACTGGCCAAGGACTGCCTGGTCATCTGCGTCACCCATGACGGTGCCTTCGCCGAACGCTACGCCGACCGCATCATCCGCCTCAAGGAAGGCGTCGTGATCGGCGACTATACCAAGCGCGAATCGACGCGCGAAAGGCTTCCCGGCTCCGAGCACGTCTACCACGTCAGCAAGGGCCTGCTGGAGATCGAAAGGCCCGTCCTGCTCGACGGCGACGACCTTCAGGCCATCAAGGAGCGGACGAAGGACCACGAAGGAGAGGCCTACTACGCCTACGGTGACAAGATCCGCCTTCCCGTCGACCTGATCGAAGGGGACGAGGCGGAGACGACTCCCTTCGGATTCACCCGGACGACGGAGGAGGACCTGGCCAAGGACATGACCACGGGAGACTACCGCTCGGGAAACGCCCACCTCTCCTTCCTGACGGTGCTCAAGATGGGCGCCGAGAACCTGTCCCACGGCATCGCCCGCCTCTGCATCACGATCGTCCTCTCCCTGCTGGCCTTCACGATGCTGGGCGTGGGAACCTCCCTGTCCTCCTTCGATCCCTCGGCGACCTTCTCCCGCTCGGGACGGATCTATCCGCAGAGTGCCCTCGCCCTGAAGAAGACCCTCCACGTCGCCGACGAGAGCGCCAACATCAGCAACAACTCCCTCTCCCCGGACGACGTCCAGAGGATCGAGGAACGCTTCGAGGACGCCCTTCCGGTCTATCGCGCCCCGGCCATGACCCTGGCCGACAACCTGGTCGAGAAGGACTACGTCGATGCCGAATGGCTCGACGCCCGGCCGGTGAACTTCGCCGTCCTCTCCTCTTCCTCTCAGGCGGAGGCCTTCCGTTTCTCGCTTCTGGGCGAGGTTCCGACGGAGGAACGCGACGTCGTCCTGACCAACTACCACGTCGACCTGTTCCAGAGGGCGGGCGTCCGCTTCGCCGACGGCTCTATCGTCGAGGCCGGAGCGGTGAGGGCGGAGTCCCTCCTCGGGAAGGACATCTACCTCACGGAGGAGCAGGAGGGAAGAAGCCCCTATACGATCGTCGGCATCCTCGAGACCGACCTGGAGAGCCAGGACGTCGTCGAGGCCTACCAGGATCCGGAATACAATCCCAACATCCCCTCCCGTTCGGCCCTCGTCCAGTCCTACTTCCGCAACGGACCCGGACTGACCTGCTATCTCGCCCCTTCCGTCCTTCAGGACCCGGACCAGATGCTGGAGTTCCTCTCGACCGGATCGACGCCCTTCGTCCTCGTCCCTTCCTACGACGCGGAGCGTCTTGAGGCGATCTACGACTTCTCGGCCGAGACCTTCCTCTGCCAGGAGGCGGACCAGATCTCCTCCACGACCACCTACGTCCGCAAGTCCTACGATCCGGACTCCCCCGTGATGAAGGCCCTGACGACCTCCTCCTTCCAGAACAACATGGAGACCTTCTCCTCCCTGGGCTTCTACTCCGCCATCCTCCTGGGCGTGCTCTCCGTCCTGATCACGATGAACTACATGTTCACCAGCATCGGCGTCAAGAAGCAGGAGATCGGCGTCCTCAAGGGCCTCGGCGCCCGCAGCACGGACGTCTTCGGCATCTTCGCCATCCAGGCCCTGATCCTCGGACTCTTCAACTTCGCCCTCTCGACCGCCGTCTCCTTTGCCATCACCAGCCTCCTCGACGGTTTCCTCCAGTCCTTCTTCCAGATTCCCCTTCCTCTGATCGCAATGGATTTCCCGGCCGTCCTGACCCTGCTCGTCGTCTCGGTCCTCTTCGCCCTCCTCTCGGCGCTGATCCCGTCCTACTCGATCGCGTCGATGAAGCCGGTGGATGCGATGAAACGCGGGGAGTGAACCGGAAAAAACCTCTTCCGCTCCTTCTTTTTCCTTCGGAAAACCTCTATAATGTCCTCAAGGAGTGTAAAAGTTATGGTAATCGACAGAGAATTGGCGTGGAAGGTCTGGGAAGCCGTGTATGGCGAGGCGGAGATGGCCGTGGATTGCTTCGGCGCCCACATGGCCAAGGACGCCTATGGTGACAAGCCCGTCCTCCGCGTCTCCCCCAACGACGGGAAGACCTACGACTACAGCTGGACCCTCAACCGCCTCCGTCCTGCCTCCACCTACGACGATCCCTCCAAGGCCGACTTCCTCAACAACCTCGAGCCCATGATGCGCCTGTCCGCCTATGAGAAGGACCGCACCGGCTATCCTGCGTTCGTCGTCCGCGGCGCCAAGTACAAGGTCGTCGAGACCTATGGCTACGAAGGCTACGGCATCGTCGACGAGTGGGACCGCCGCGTCGACTGGAAGGGCGTCCAGAAGAGGATGTTCGTCGACTGAATCCGATCGATCGGCTCCGGCCTGGCCGGGGCCTTTTTCTTTTGTCCATGACAAAGGAGGCCTTCTGTCATCATCCCTGCGACATGTAAGCCATTTCATGCCGTGTCCCCCTTGCCACGGACTACAATAAATCTGTCCGGCCTTGGCCGGAAGAGAGGAATAAAGAAAAAAAGATCATGGCTAAGAAAAACACGGCGAAGAACGTTCGCGTCATTCATACTCCCGAGGGCTACTGCCTCAACGAGAAGTCCTTCGGCAAGGTCCACGAGCTGACCAAGGAGACCTCCGTCTACGGCGTCGAGGAATACGTCTACACCGGCAAGATCCACCAGGGCGAAGTCACCTTCATCGGCGGGGAGGGCCTGAAGGAGGTCTATCCGACCCTTTCGGGGGACAACCACGGCTACACGCTCGAAGGCCTCGCCCAGAAGATCTTCCATGCGGAGAACGCGCTCGTCCGCCATTCGGACAGCGAGGATCGCGACTTCGTCTACGTCAACGAGAAGTCCACGCTCAAGTTCGTCGGCGACAGCCGCAGGAACTACACCCTCAAGGTCCGCTTCTACGACAACTGCTACGGCAACAACGACAACCGCTGGGTCGTCATCTACGCGGAATAATCGACCGGGACGGAAAAGGGGCCTTTCGGCCCCTCTTTCATGACGGCTCAGTCGATCTTCTCGAACTGGTCGGGTCCGGCTCCGCACAGCGGGCAGACGTAATCCGCCGGAAGTTCCTCTTCTTCGGTCTCGTAGACGTAGCCGCAGAGGAGGCAGCGGAAGTGGTGAAGTGTCTTTTCCATGTCTTTCTCCTTTGACCTTGGGTCACTCTATTTAACCACTTTTCCGGACAAAAGGAAACGGAAGCGCATTCGGATTCTCCGCTCTTCCCTTCTCGCTTTCGCGTGGTAGAATATTCCGGTCTCACGAGACGGAAAAGAGGACCAGAATGGTGATTGTCATCGGCGGCATGATCGGCTTAGGGAAGACGACGACGGCGGGCATCCTCGCCAAGAGGCTCCACCTGCCCGTCTATTTCGAGTCGGTGGAAGGAAACACGGTCCTTCCGCTCTTCTACAAGGCTTCGCCGGAGGAGAAGGAGAGGAACCGCTATCCCTTCCTCCTCCAGATGTCCTTCCTTTCGTCGCGCTTCGATGCGATTCGAAAGGCGCTTTCGGATGGCGAGGCGATCCTCGACCGCTCCATCTACGAGGATTACTACTTCGCCAAGCGGAACCACGACCTCGGGAACATCTCCGACCTGGAGATGGACGTCTACGGCAAGTTCCTCCACCAGATGCTCGACGTCCTCAACGCCCTTCCGAAGAAGGCTCCCGACGTGATGGTCTACCTCAAGGGCTCCTTCGAGACGGTCCTGCGCCGCATCCAGGAGCGGGGGAGGAGCTTCGAGCTGGGCGACGAGCTGGTCTCGTACTACCGCTTCCTCTGGCAGGACTACGACGAGTGGGTCCGTTCCTCCTACAAGGCCTCGCCCCTCATCGTCGTCGACGTCGACCAGGTCGACATCGTCAACAACGCCTCCGACCTGGACCTCCTCGTCGAGGAAATCGAGCGTCAGCGCAAGTAATCCTTGCCTTTTTCCTTTTCCTTTCGTATCCTTACGCTGTACCGAGCGGGTCTACCCATGCAACCCCGCTTTAAACATTAACAGGGGGCTTTTTTCATGAACGAAGTCGCAGTCGAAGGGAAGGGATTCTTCCGCCGCTATCTTGCCTGCTTCCGGATGGGGACGCGGGACATCGCCGAGAACGCCATCGTCGCCGCGCTCTACGTCGCGCTCACCTACGCCTTCTACTTCCTCTCCTACGGGCCGTTCCAGTGCCGGATCTCGGAATTCCTGATGGTCCTCTGCTTCTTCAATCCCAACTACGCCATCGGGCTCACCGTCGGATGCGCCCTCTCCAACATCTATTCCATCACCAGCGGCCTCCTGGGCCCCCTCGACATCCTCTTCGGGAGCCTGGCGACCCTCTCGGCGGGCCTGATGATGCCCTTCTGCCGCAGCCTCTTCCTCTCGACCCTCCTGCCCTGCCTGACCAACGGGATCGTCCTCTCCCTCGAATTCACCTTCCTCCTGGGCCTTGCCCCGAGCGTCGGAATGGGAAGCGGCGTCTACTTCGCCGTCCAGTTCGGCTGGATCTTCCTGGGCGAGTTCGTGGCGATCTCGATCCTGGGCTACCTCCTCTTCCTCGGCCTGACGAAGAAGGCCCGGGGGATCGACAAGGTCCTCGGGCTGAAGCTGAACCTCGACTATCGGTTCTGACGGCTCCGCCCGCAAGGGCGGACCTTTTCGTCTCGGAGGAGAGAGGAACCGAAAAAGGGCCGCCTCCTGTCGGCGGCCCCGTTTTCGTCTATTCCGTTCCCTTCTTGGAAAGGCGCCGGGCCTCGGAGACGCTTCGTCCCTTGGGGATGTTCTTCAGGCGCTGGTACTCCTCCATCAGGGCGCGCTCGTACTTCCCGTTTCCCCAGCCGTGGAAGAGGCGAAGGTCCTCCAGGCCTTCGGGAAGGTAGGTCAGGCGCTTCCAGGTCTCGGGCTCGTCGTAGGGATACTGCTCCTCCTTGGAGAGGGCCGCGTTCTTCAGGCGAAGGTAGGGACGGACGCGGAGAGGTTCCTTCCCGACCAGGGACATGGCCTCCTCGATGGCCAGGGCGCTCGCCTTGGACTTGGGGGAGAGGGCGAGGTCGCAGACGGAAAAGCCCAGCGGGATGACGGCCTCGGGAAGGCCGACTTCCCGGGCGACCTCCACGGCGTGGTAGCAGCGGTCGACCGCGGGCGGGTTTCCCAGGCCGATGTCCTCGTAGGCCGTGACCAGGAGACGGCGGATCAGGCCCTCGAGGTCGCCGGACTGAAGGATCTTGGCCATGTAGTAGAGGGCGGCGTCGACGTCGCTTCCGCGGATGGACTTCTGGAGGGCGGAGACCGTGTCGTAGTGCTCGTCCTCGTCCCTGTCCCCAAGGAAGTTGGGACAGACGGCGACGTCCTTCACGTCTTCCAGCGTGATGACGTGCTCCTTCGGATAGGACAGGGCGACGGCTTCCAGCTGGTTGTAGGCAAAGCGGAGGTCCCCGCCGCTGATGGCGGCGAGGTAGGCCAGTCCTTCGTCCTGGAAGGTCCTTCGGGAGTCGAGACCCTCCTTGTCCTTGACGGCCCTCCTGAGGCCTTCGAGGACGTCCTCCTTGGTGAGGGAGGTCGCCTCCAGAAGACGGGTCCGGCTTCGGATGGCGGGATTGAGCGAGATCAGCGGGTTGGCGGTCGTGCAGCCGATGAGGAAGAAGTCTCCCTCCTCGAGATGGGGAAGCAGAAGGTCCTGCTTTCCCTTGTCCAAGCGATGGATCTCGTCGATGATGACGATGGCCGGCTGGAAGCGGATGGCCTCCTGAAAGGCCTGTTCCATCTGGCTCT
This sequence comes from uncultured Bacillota bacterium, assembly GCA_949299015.1. Taxonomy (GTDB): domain Bacteria; phylum Bacillota_I; class Bacilli_A; order RFN20; family CAG-288; genus Enterosoma. Next base: position 11,682 of record CASFYT010000013.1, on the reverse strand, counting down.
TGTTGTTCAGGACGGCGTTGAGCTTGACGCTGTAGGCGTCGAAGGACCGGGCGAAGGCCTGGGCCAGGGTCGTCTTTCCGGTCCCGGGAGGACCGTAGAAGATCATCGAGACGAGGGACCTCGACTCCAAAAGCCGGGAGAGGAACGCCTTGATCTTCTCCTGTCCCAGGACGTCTTCCACCTTCTGCGGGCGCATTCGATAGGCAAGGGGCTTGTCGATCATCTCCACCTCCGATCGTTTCAATCTATTGTAACGCAAGGCATGTCTTTCCGCTTATAATATCGGCATGCGTATCTTGATTCAGCTCTGCCAGCGCGCCCAGGTCTCCGTCGACGGGAAGGTCGTCTCCCGGATCGGTCCGGGCGAAGTCCTCTTCGTGGGCTTCGAGCCGGGGGACGACGAGAGGACCATCGTCTCGATGGTCGAGAAGCTTCTCAAGCTGAGGATCTTCGCCGACGGACAGGGGAAGACGAACCTCTCCCTCTCCGACAAGGGCGGAGAGATCCTCGCCGTCAGCCAGTTCACCCTCTACGCCGACGTCCGAAAGGGCAACAGGCCCTCCTTCGTCCGTGCACTCGGTTCGAAGGAATCGAGGCCGCTCTATGAACGCTTCGAGACGATTCTTCGCGAACATTACCCGCATTGCGGATTTGGCATCTTCGGCGCCGACATGAAGGTCGAGCTGGTTAACGACGGCCCTTTCACGCTGTGGCTCGACAGCGAGGAGGTCCTTGGATGAAGAAGGTCCTGCTCGGCCTTTCCGGTGGGGTCGACTCCGCCGTCGCCGCCCATCTCCTGATCCTCCAGGGATACGACGTCACCGGCTGCTTCATGCGCAACTGGGATTCCATCGCCAACAACGACATCCTTGGGAACCCGACCCTATCGGGATCCAAGTGCTCCCAGGAGCTCGACTACGACGATGCCGCCGAAGTCGCATTTTCCCTCTCGATTCCCATCGTGAGGAAGGATTTCATCGAAGAATACTGGAACGACGTCTTCCAGGGATTCCTGGAAACCTACCGCCGCGGCTACACACCCGATCCGGACGTCTTCTGCAACAAGTACATCAAGTTCGGCTCCTTCCTCTCCTTTGCCGTGGAACACGGATACGACGCCATCGCGATGGGGCACTACGCCAAGCGGATCGACGAGAACGGGGAGAGCCACCTCTACAAGGCCTTCGACAAGTCCAAGGACCAGTCCTACTTCCTCTCCCAGCTCTCCTCCCGGCAGCTGGGCCAATGCCTCTTCCCGCTGGAAAGCCTCACCAAGGTCGAGGTCCGCGACCTGGCCAGGCGCCTTTCCCTTCCGGTGGCCGGCAAGAAGGACTCGACGGGCGTCTGCTTCATCGGCGAGCGGAACTTCAAGAACTTCCTGAAGAACTACCTTCCGGCCCACGAGGGTCCGATCGTGGACATCGTCTCTGGCCGCGAGATCGGCCGCCACGACGGCGTCCTCTACTACACGGTCGGGCAGCACAAGGGATTGAACCTGGGCGGAAGGAAGGACTATCCGCCCCTTCCCTTCTTCGTCGTGGGCAAGGACGTCCGCCGCAACATCCTCTACGTCGCCCAGGAGGAGGGAAACGAGTTCCGCTTCTCCTATGGATGCCTGCTGACGTCCTTCAACTGGATCGGGAGCGACGTTCCGGAGAAGACCGTCTCCTGCGCGGCCAAGTTCCGTTACCGCGGGAAGGACATGCCCGTGAAGCTCACCGTCCTCTCCTCCGGCCGTGCCCTTCTCGCCTATCCGCGCTATCCCTACGTCTGCAAGGGGCAGATCGCGGCCCTCTACCGGGGCGACCGCTGCCTGGGAGGCGGCATCATCGAGGAGTGCTACGACTGCGAGGGGGAAAGGATTCCCTATTGAGGACGATTTCTCCTTGCATTGCTCCCTCCTTCTTCGGTAAAATGGACGCTGGCAACATAGAAATGAGGTGATGAGCATTGCCAAAGACAGCTGTTCGTGACGGCGAAACCCTGGACGACGCGATGAAGCGCTTCAAGCGCCAGGTGAACAAGGCCGGCACCATTGCGGACTTCCGAAAGCACGACTTCTTCCTCAAGAAGGGCCTCAAGCGGAAGCTGAAGAGCGAGAACGCTCGCCGGAAGCACTAGTTCGCTTCAGCCGCCTCCCGAAGGAGGCGGCTTTTTTCGTGGACGAAGCGAACCGCGCCTAGAATTCCAGTCGGTCCCCGCCGACGAACTCGATCCCCGTCAGCTTCGTGAGCTCGACCTTCAGCTCGACGCGCTCGCTGTAGCTGGCCTTCCCGCCGGCGTCGACGGTGAGGTAGTAGCCCGACCCGTCCTTCTCGGCCTGGTAGTTCTCGACGAACTGGCGGTAGACCTTGGTCGTCTCCAGGTAGACGTCTTCGAAGGTCCGGTAGGCGAAGTATTCGTAGGTCATCACCTCCTTCAGCTCCTCCTCGTGGAAGGCCTTGGCCGTCGTCTCGCCCACCAGGGACTGGAAGTACTCCGTCGTCTTCGCGGCGACGGCCTGGACGAGGTCGCTGGCGCGCTGGTAGCTCTGCCCCTGGTAGCGGAAGGCCTCGCTGTAGGCGCCGACGACCGTCGCCGTTCCCATCATGTCCGCCAGGCTCCTTCCTTCGTCCTTCCATTCCAGGCCGGCCGTGGCCGAGACGCTCTCTCCCCTTTCGCCGATCGTGCCGATCGAGTAGCTCTCCTGTACGACGTCGTAGGTGAGGCCGACCCCTTCCTCGAGGACGTTGTTGGCCTGGATGGAGGCGCCCTTCACGAGCTTCCTTCGGTAGTCCATCGAGAGCGACGCCTGGATGTCGGGGTCCTCGGCCGAGGCCATTGAGAAGACGATCTCGTGGCCGAAGGGCTGCAGGCAGCGGAAGGTCAGCTTCTGCTCTTCGACGTCCAGGACGTAGGTCATGTAGTCCGCGACGTCCTTCCCGGTCTTCCAGCCGTCCGACTCCCGGTTGGCGTCCTCCTCCGGGCTCCATAGGAGGGCGCAGTCGAATTCGTCGGCGATCGCGTCGGAAGGCTCCAGCTGGTATCGGATCTCCTTCTCGACGACGCCGTCGCTTCCCACCCTTTCCTGGACCTGGAGGAAGCGGATGTTCTCCACGGGAGTAGCGGAGAGGACCTCCTCCGTCCCCAGGCGACGGAACCCGTCCGTCAGCCCGGCCGCGGCTCCGACGGAGACGAGGGAGAGGGTGAGGACGGAAAGGGCGAGGGTCAGCTTTCTTCTTTTGGTCATAGAGACCTCCTTTGTTTCACCCTTTCTTGCCTCGAAGACCGCACTTTGTTCAAAGGAGGAACGAAAAAGCCCGGTCTTCTCGAGAAAGACCGGGCCATAGGCCGATGGCGGAAAGGCGGGAGGGACTAGAGGGAGGAGAGGAGGGACTTGACGAAGCGGCAGAGGTCCGGGACGGTGAAGCGGAACTTCTCTAGGACGTCCTCGGCCCTGGCGGAGGTTCCGTAGTCGTCGATGCCGTAGACGTGATCGGCGTACTTGTAGAGGGCGTCGCTCTTTCCCATCTCGACGAAGAGCCGCCTTCGCCGGTCCTTCCCGAGCACGTCCTCCCGATAGGAGGGATCCTGCCGGTCGAAGAGGAAGGAGGAGGGCATCGAGACGACGCGGAGGTCGATGCCTTCCTTGATCAGCTCCTCCTGGCACTGGAGCGCGAGGGAGACTTCGCTTCCGGAGGCGATGAGGACGAGGTCGAAGTCCTCCTTCTCCTCCCGAAGGACGACGTAGGCGCCTCGCTTCGTGCCTTCGAAGGAGCTCGTGGAAAGCAGGCTCAGCTTCTGGCGCGAGAGGATGAGGGCCGAGGGCGTCGACGCCGAGGCGAAGGCGATGGCGTAGCAGGCGGCGCACTCGCGGGCGTCGGCCGGGCGCAGGACGTCGAAGTTCGGAATCGTGCGGAGCATCGTCAGCTGCTCGATCGGCTGATGCGTCGGGCCGTCCTCCCCGACCGCGATGGAGTCGTGGGAGAAGAGGTAGACCACCGGGAGCCTCTCCATGCTCGACATCCGGAGGGCGCCCTTCATGTAGTCGCTGAAGACGAGGAAGGAGCCGACGTAGGGACGAAGGCCGCCGTGGAGGAGGATGCCGTTGGCGATGCTGGCCATGGCGAACTCGCGGATGCCGAAGCGGACGTTCCTCCCTTCCGGATGCGCCGGATCGTAGTCGGCAAGGCCGGGGATGCGGGTCATGACGGAGTCGGCGACGTCGGCCGAACCGCCGAAGAGGACAGGAATCTTCTCGTGGAGCAGGGCCAGGAGGTCGTGCGAGGTGTTGCGAGTGGCCTGCGCAAAGCCGTCGGGATAGACGGGGGCGGAGCGGAAGAGGTCGGCGTCGACCCTTCCCTCCCGATATTTCTCGAAGAGCGCGTACTGGTCGGGGTGGTCCTTCTGGTAGAGACGGGCCTCGCGCTCGTCCCGGGCGTGCTTCCTCTTTCCGCGTTCGCCGAAGGTCCCCTCGAGGAGGGAGGGGACCTCCTCCGGAACCTCGAAGGGCGCCGTGGCGATGCCGAGGTTCTTCTTCGTCTCCTCGACCTCGGCCTTGCTGAAGGCCTTCCCGTGGCTCTTGTGCGACCCGGCGTAGGGAGAGCCGTAGCCGATGACGGTATGGCAGAGGATCAGGGTGGGCTTGTCCTTGGCGAGCCTTGCGGCGCCGATCGCCTTGCTGACCTGGTCGACGTCGTTGCCGTCGGGAACCTCGAGGACGTTCCAGTTCAGGGCCTTCATCCGCAGGAGGACGTCGTCCGAAGAGGAGTCGGAGAGGGGGCCGTCCAGGGTGCAGTCGTTCTTGTCGTAGAGCACGATGAGCCGGGAGAGGTGCATCCGTCCGGCGAAGGAGAGGGCTTCGTGGCTGATGCCTTCCTCCAGGCATCCGTCGCCGACCAGGCAGTACGTATAGTGGTCGACGAGGCGCTCGCCCTCGGGATAGAGGGCGCGAAGGTGGCTCTCCGCCAAGGCCATTCCGACCGCCTGGGCCAAGCCCTGTCCCAGGGGGCCGGCGGTGCAGTCGACGCCCGGCGTATGTCCGACCTCCGGGTGACCGGGGGTCAGGGAATCGAGCTTGCGGAAACGTTTCAGCTGATCGAGGGGCAGGGGATATCCCAGGAGGTGAAGGAGGGCGTAGAGAAGGGCCGATCCGTGCCCGCAGGAGAGGACGAAGCGGTCGCGATTGAAGTAGGTGCAGTCGTCCTTGTCGGCGTTGAGGTGGTCCTTGTAGAGGGCGTAGAGCAGCGGAGCGGCAGAGAGGACGATACCGGGGTGCCCGCTCTTGGCTTCGGCGATCATGTCCAGGGCGAGGCCCCGAAGGACGTCGACGGCCTTCTTGTCTTGTGGATTCATGGTTCTTCCTCCGTAATTTCCAATATCTTAGCACAGAAAAAGGCGAAGCTGGGCTTCGCCTTGCCAGGAACGAGGGACGTTTCCCTCTCGTCAATGTTATGGGCCGCAGCGGACGTCTGGGATTCCTGCTCGGGGCAGGCCTTCGACGCCGCGTCCGCATCTTGACCCGAATCTTCTGTGTGTCGGAAAGCCGCAGATGTCCTGGCGCAACAAGTATAGACAGCAGGACGAGGTCAATGCAAGAGATAATCCTTGCCCTTGATGGTCTCGGTCCGGGAAAGCCCGGCATAGGACTGCTGGCGGTTGACCTCGGAACAGATGATGGCGACGCTGTCGGCCAGGTTGAGGCTCCGGGCATCGATCGCCATCGGGATTCGCATCGTCTGATCGAGATGCTTCTTCAGAAAATCCTTTGGCAATCCCGTCGATTCCTTTCCGAACATGTAGAACTGATTGACTTCATGATCGCTCAGGTCAAAGTCGCTGTAGACCCGCGGGGCATAGCGGGTGACGTAGTGGCCGCGATAGCCTTCGTGCCTTTGGAGGAAGTCCTCGAGGGTGGGATAGCGCTCGATCGTCAGGAGCAGGGCGTAGTCCATCGCCGCCCTTCGGAGGGCCTTTTCGGAGAGGTCGAAGCTCGGTTCGCCGACGATCGCCAGCGCGAAGTCGAGGGCCATCGCCAGGCGGATGATGTTTCCGGTGTTGGCCGGCTTCTCGGGCTGGAAGAGGACGATCTTTCTCACCGCGTGAAGGGGGCGCACTGCCGGCGGAGATAGTCCAGGAGCTCCGGATCGCCGGCAAGGTGCGGAGCGAGCTTCTCCTCGACCAGGCGCAGGTAGTCGTTGAGCCAGAGAAGCTCCTCGTCGTCCAGCAGGGCGACGTCGATTCCCTTGCGGTCGTAGGGACAGTAGGTGATCGTCTCGAAGCGGAGGAAGGTCCCGTCCTCGGTCTCGAAGGCCGGGACGACCAGGAGCTCGTTCTCCAGTCGGATTCCGTAGCGCCCCGTCTTATAGACGCCCGGCTCGACGGTGATGACGTGGCCCGGCTCGAGGATCCCGGAGTCCTCCCTCTGCGGGGAGTTGTAGTAGCGGAACCCGATGGGGCCTTCGTGGACGGGGCCCATGTAGCCGACGCCGTGGCCGGTGCCGCACTTGTAGTCGAGCCCTTCCTTCCAGTGGACCTCGCGGGCGGCGAGGTCGAGGGCGTGTCCCGAGCAGCCCTTCATGAAGACGGTGCGCGAGAGCCGGATCTGGCTCTTGAGGGTCAGGGTGAAGTCGTGGCGGACCTCCGCGTCCTCCCGTCCGAGGAACGTGCGGGTGATGTCGGTCGTTCCACCGTAGTACTGTCCTCCGGAATCGACCAGGAGGGTGAGCGAATCCTTGGTGAAGGCGCTGTGGCTTTCCACGGTCGGCTCGTAGTGCATCATGGGGCCGTTGCTGTCGACGGCGGCAATCGTGGCGAAGGAGAGGTCGTAGCAGGCCGAGGAGAGGAGACGGACGGCCTTGAGGAAGTCGCAGACCTCCAGCTCGTCGATGGGACGCTCGGGAAGGTTGTCCTCGAGGAACTTCATCAGCTTCAGGACGGCGATGCCGTCGAGCTCGTGGACGCGCTTCGTGTTCTCGATCTCCACGGGTCCCTTCACGGCCTTCTGCAGGGCGCAGGGGGAGGGGGAGAGGACCTTGTGCCGGAGCGCGCCGTAGATCCTGGCGTTGGTCTTCCGCGGGTCGATCAGGACGCGTTCCTCGCGCGCCTTCAGGAACGGAAAGACCTCCTCGTACGGATGGACCTGGATCCGTTCCCGGTCGAAGTCCTCCGGCAGCTTGTCCGGGTCGACGAAGAGATGGATTCCCTCGGCCGAGAGGAAGAGGTAGGCGTAGAAGACGGGGGTGTAGGCGATGTCCGATCCGCGATAGCCCAGGACGTAGCTGACCTCGTCCAGGGCGGAGAGGAAGAGGCTGTCGGCCCCTTTGTTCCTCGTGGCGTCCAGAAGGGAACTCACGCGCTCTTCCAGGGTGGTGCTCAGAAGTCCGTCGGAGAGGCGGAAGATCTTCGCCTTGGGAAGCGACGGAAGGCCTTCGACGAGGAAGGAATAGTCGACGTCGACGATGCGGTGCCTGTCGTCCAGGAAGAAGGAGCGGAGGTCGCTGATGGAGAAGAGGGACGCATCCAGGCCCAGCGGGTAGAGCTCGTTCTTCCTGAGGAATTCGCCCAGGGTGGGAACGCCGGGCTTTCCGTCGCGGACCAGGCGGGTGGGCGTGTTGTTGAGCTCGATCTCCGCGGCGACCCAATAGCGTCCGTCCGTGTAGAGGAAGGATTCATCCTGTGTCACGAGCAGGGTTCCGTCCTGTCCGGTAAAGGCGCAGAAGTACTTTCTCATCGCGCCGAAGCGGTCGCAGTAGGATTCGGAAAGATGGGGATCCGTCGCCGGGATGACGTAGGCGCGGATGCCATCGACTCTCATCTGCCGCTGAAGGGCGGCGATGCGGTGTTCGAAGACGGTCTTGTCCATGTTCTTCCTCCTAATAGGCGCGGGCGTAGTAGATCACTTCCCGCGCTTCCTTGCCGGAGATGGGATCCTTCCCGCCTTCGAACTTCTCGTCGAAGGGAAGGACGCGCGGCGTCGCCGCGTATTTCTCCTTCATGTAGACTTCGTCTTCCTTCTCGCCGGTGGAGAGGATGCGGGCGAAGCCCTTGCCGTCCCTGAGGACCTCGTCGACCTGTTCGAGGGTCTTGCAGTCGTAGATGTGGCTCTTGAGGAAGGTGAGGGCCTTCTCGTACATGCCCTGGTGGATCTCCTCCAGGAGGGCGGGCATCGAGGAGGCGACTTCGGAGAGGGCCACGCTGCGCTTGGAACGGTCGTAGCGGAGGGAGAGCGTGCATTCGCCGCGGTCGAGGTCCTTGGGACCGACTTCGATGCGGACGGGGATGCCCTTCATCTCATACTGGCTGAACTTCCAGCCGGGGGTCTTGGAGGAATCGTCGAAGAGGACGCGGACGCCCTGCGCCGAAAGCTGGTCCTGGAGCTTGCGGCAGGTCTCGCGGACCCGGGGATCCTGTTCCGCCCGGATGGGGATGATGACGACCTGCGTCGGGGCCATGTGGGGCGGGAGGACCAGGCCTTCGTCGTCTCCGTGGACCATGATGATGGCGCCAAGGAGCCTCGTCGAGACGCCCCAGGAGGTGTAGTGGGGATACTGAAGCCGGTTGTCGCGTCCGAGGTATTGGATGCCGAAGCATTCGGGGAAGCCGGTTCCGAGGTAGTGGGTCGTCCCGCACTGCAGGGCCTGGCCGTCGGGCATCAGCGCTTCGATGGTGTAGGTGTCCTTGGCGCCGGCGAACTTCTCGGAGTCGGGCTTCTGTCCGGCGACGAAGGGGATGGCCATCAGGTCCTTGCCCATCTGGGCGTAGAGGCGCAGGATGGTGAGGGCGAACTGTCGGGCCTCCTCCTCGCTGGCGTGGAGGGTATGGCCTTCCTGCCAGAGGAATTCCGAGCCGCGCAGGAAGGGACGGGTGGTCTTCTCCCAGCGGACGACCGAGCACCACTGGTTGTATTTGACGGGAAGGTCGTTGTACGAATGGACGATGTCCCGGAAGTGGTCGGCGAAGAGGCATTCCGAGGTCGGACGCACGGCCAGCGGTTCGGAGAGGCGCTTCTCGCCGCCGAGCGTGACGACGGCGCATTCGGGGGCGAAGCCGGCGACGAAATCCTTCTCCTTGTTGAGGAGGGACATCGGGATCAGGGTCGGCATGGCGACGTTGCGGACGCCCAGCGCCTTGATCCGCTTGTCGAAGTAGGACTGGATTTCCTCCCAGAGGGAATAGCCGTCGGGACGGTAGACGATGAATCCCTTGGCCTTGGCATAGCTCATCAGCTCCGCCTTGAGGCAGACGTCGGTGTACCACTTGGCGATGTCCTCGCTCTTGCTGGCGATGAATCGAACCTTCTTGTCGTTCATGGTGTTCTCCTTTTTCGTGTGTCAGATCAGCCGTCGTCTCAGCTCGTCGATGGCGTCCTCGTCCAGCGGCTCGGGACGGGAGGAGTAGTTTCCCAGTTCCTTCGAGAGGAAGATGTCGCCGCCGTAGTGGGCGCAGAGCTCGACCTGGCTCAGGCCCTCCAGACCCGCATAGACCAGGGGGATGTTCAGCTTCTTGTAGTCGGCCTCGATCAGCTGGAGCTGGTTGAGGGCGCCTGGGCTGTCGAGGTCCTTGGTGAATTCCTTGCCGATGAAGATGTAGGAGAAGAGCATCAGGAGCCGATTGGGGAGCAGGGAGGAGGCGTTGGCGATGTGGATGGCGAAGTGGAATCCCTTCTTCTTGAGGTCCTGGATCTCCACCATCATCTGGCGGAGGGAGGCGATGCCCGGCAGAAGGTCGCTTTCCCGCAGGGAGAGGATGAGGTCGAAGTGCCGGTTGTCGTTGTTCTTGAGAACCTTGGAAAGGACGCTCAGGGCGCTGTAGTTGATCGGGGCGAGGATGGTCGTCCTCCGGTCCTTGGGAAGGACGGCCTCGAGCTTCTCGATGACGCCCAGGAACAGGTTCTCGGCCTTGCCCTTGCTCTCCTGGGCGAGGCGGAGGATGTCGACGAAGTCGACCAGCGAGGTCCCGTAGGGACGGATGTCCAGGAGGTAGAAGGACTTCTGATAGCTGCGCAGGTCCAGCGACGGGAGGAAGTAGAGGCGGTAGGTCCGGTTCCGGATCAGCTGGTCGATGTCCTTCTTGTCCTTCCTCTTCTTGGTCTCGCGCAGGAAGAAGTCCTGGTCGTAGAAGAGGATGTTGCCCGGATAGTCGCCCTTGCGGATGGCCTCGGCCATCAGCTGGCTCTGGTCGCGGGCCTTGCGGAAGTCCTTCTGGAAGTAGGTCCCCGTGGAGAGGCCGATGGCGAAGCTGACCTTCGTGTCGGGATAGAGGTGGTTGATGTTCTGGCGAAGCTTCGTCTCGAGGGAGCTGGCGATCTGCATCGCCATCGCCTTGGACATCGTCTGAAGGTCGATCAGGACGAATTCGTTTCCGGTCACGGCCATCAGCTTGCGCTCCCTGCCAAGATAGGTGGAGAGGACGGGAAGGGAGCTCTTCGCAATCTGCTCGACCTCCTGGAAGGTCTGCTCCGAGAGAGCCTTCTCGGTGCTGTAGAAGCTGATGAAGTAGACGGCGCAGAGGCGGTTGGGATCGCTCTCCCGGAGGAAGGCTTCGGCCTCCTCGTAGGAGGGGAGCATATGGATCGCGTGGCTGTGCTTGCTCGCGGAGGGGAAGGCCGTGGTGAAGGACAGCAGGTGGCTTTCGAAGTGGATCAGGCACTTGTCGCGGTTGACGCTGGTCAGCTCGAGGATGGAGGGCAGGGCGCGGTTCTTCTTCCGGATCCGGACGTCCGCCTGGATGAAGTTCTTCGTCTCGTCGCCGTTGGCGATCTTGGCGAACCAGTTCTGGACCTGGTAGGAGTCCGACGGCTGAAACTGGGAGAAGAATTCCCTCTCCGTCATCTCCTTGCGGTTGGTCAGACGCTGACGGTCGAAGAAGTAGAACGTCTTCCGCGCATAGTCGTAGACATAGATCCGGATGTTGTTGTCGTTCCTCTTCAGGAAGGGATTGTGGAAGAAGACGGTCGAGAACAGGAGGATCGCGACCAGGACCAGGACAGCCAAAACCAGCAGGGCGATCATCAGCCCGGCCAAGGTCCAGCTCGGTGCATCCAGAAGGAAGAAGATTCTTTGCATAAAGCAAAAATATTATAAGCAAGAAGAGGGGAAGAGCAACAAAATCGGTATTGGAAAGAAAGGGCTTTTGCGCTATAGTAACACCGAAAAGGAGAGCCCAGACATGGATATCTTTGCCAAGCTCAAGGAGCTGATTGCCGAGCAGACGAGGAAGAAGAAGGACAAGAAGGGAATCGACGTCGAGAACATCACTCCCGAGACGGCGCTCAAGGACCTCGGACTGGATTCCCTGGACACGGCGGTCCTCCTCATCAACATCGAGACGGAATTCAAGCTCGCCCAGACCACGCAGGAAGAGATGGTCAACGTGAAGACCATCCAGGACGCGATGGACTTGATCGAGAAGAAGAGAGGCCAATAGTTCTCGAAATTCCTTGCAAACAAGAAAGGGATTTGCTATAGTGTTTTCCGCTGCCTACTTAGCTCAGTTGGTAGAGCAACCGGCTGTTAACCGGTAGGTCGTAGGTCCGAGTCCTACAGTAGGCGCCATCTCCTTCAAGGCCTGGTGGAGAAGCGGTTAACTCACATCCCTTTCAAGGATGCATTCACGGGTTCAAACCCCGTCCAGGTCACCACTTTGCTTACGTTTGAACGTCTATGTCCAAGGTGACTGCATCGTCATCACCACGGACCTCTA
>CASFYT010000012.1 GCA_949299015.1 uncultured Bacillota bacterium | reverse complement strand
AGGGAAAATAGCCCGGGATTCATTGACAAGGGATGGTGAAATCGATAGACTATCTCTTGTCTTTCCGGGGGAGTAGTTAAGTGGCATAACAGCGGTCTCCAAAACCGTTATCGAGAGTTCGATTCTTTCCTCCCCCGCCATCTGCAAACTATACGAACTCTGTACGTCACTCGTACGGGGTTCGTTTTGATTTCTACGCTTCCGAAATATGCCGAAAAATGCCGTAAACATCGGAAAAAATTGGAAAGACTCCAAAAAGAGAAGTTGAATCAGGCCTAAAAATCGAGTTCGTATAGAAACCGCACTGCCTGTCTCATTCAGTTCTTCTTGAAAATGCTTCTTCTTTCATGAAAGCTGCTAAGCCTATAATGTTTAAAAAGTGAGAATTACCGCGACAAGGATCGGAACGAAATCGATCTTGTCGTGCTGAAGGACGGCACTCTTTATCCCGTGGAAATCAAGACCGGGACAAAATACGATTCCAAAGCAGTGAAAGCCTTCCGGAAGCTGGAAGGGTCCAGATATCGAATTGGCCCGGGTGTCGTCGTATGCAACACGGAATCCGTCTATCCTGTGACGGATAACGTCTATGCCGTCCCCATATCGGCTCTCTGACGAGGCGGTCTTGAAGCATCAGCTGCAGTGGGCAGAACGATACCGGCACCCGGTCTCTCCTCTTTCCGAGATTGCCTTGCTGACGGCGAGCCTAGGCGGGAGAGAAGGTCGATTCAGGATCCTCTCTTTGACGGTCGCCTTTGACTGGATTGCGTTTATCTTATTGATTAAATTTCCTATCGCTTTGGAGTCCTTGGATTGGTTTGAGACGGAAATTGGCGACACAGGGAAAGAAGTCTCTGCTCGGATGGAGTTTTGCGGGGCCTTCTTCGTTTCAATCGTCAGGATGGCAGCGAAGTGGGCTATGAAATCTTTTGGAAAAGGCAGGTATCGCCACGGCGCATCTTCTGAGCGTGCAGTCGATGGAAACTATCGTTGTAGAAGATTGTATGTTTCATGTATGACATCCATTCTTACTGCGAAATATCAAGGTATTTTGAAATAAAGTATCTTCATTTAAGAAAATAAAAATGATTCATTTTCGATGGAAGATTCTTCCTTCCATCGGGTAGGGATGATTCCTGGTCTATGGCGTCCTTTTCGAACGGGCTGGATTCATGATGCTGAGAGGAATCCAATCGTGACGGGTAGGCGCTTGTCCGGAACGAGATCGGTATGGACCGATAGAGCAGGCAATTCCTATCCGCTCCTTTCATGGGAACGGGACGGGATGAAGTGACCTTACTCGACTCATGAATTTGTTCCTGAATTGAATTGACTTTTTGTCCGGGGGGGGGTGTAGGATACTGGCAAGGAGAAAATGCATATGAAATTGCGACAGTTTTTCATGTTGTTCGCTTTTTTCCTTCCACTTTTTTCCTGTCAGGAAATTTCTTCGTCTTCGTCCTCATCCTCTTCCAGCGTTCTATCCACTTCTCTTTCTACCCACGTCCACGCCCTTCGTCACTTCGATCAAGTGGATCCGACCTGTACGGAAGAAGGAACCTTGGAACACTACCAATGCTCGGAGTGTGATGAGCTGTTCCTCGATCCCGACGGGGAGGAGCCGGTGTCGGAAGCCGACCTGAGGATTGCGCCCCTGGGTCACGACTTTGGCGAATGGGCCTACGATCCTGAACCGACCTGCACGGAAGGGGGCCATGGCGTCCGCGTCTGCTCCCGTTGCCAGGTGAAGGAGGAGAAGGACTTCGGCCCCCTGGGCCATGACGTCGTTGCCGACAACGGAAAGCAACCGACCTGCACGGAAGACGGATACACGTCGGAGAGCCACTGTTCGCGCTGCGGCGAGGTCTTCCAGGAGCGCGAGACGCTACCGGCTCTCGGACACGACTTCGTCGACGGCGTCTGCACGCGCTGTGGCGCCCATCGCGAAGCGACGCAGGGACTGGAATTCGAGCTTTCGGAGGACGGAAGCTCCTATACGCTCGTCGGCCGCGGGGAATCGACGGCGACGCAGATCTACGTTCCCGAGGAATATGACGGCCTCCCCGTCAAGGAAATCGGGTCGCGCGCCTTCCGCCAGGAGGAGGACATCACCCTCGTCGACGTTCCTTCTTCCGTGGTGCGCATCGGCGACGATGCCTTCAATTATTGTTCCAGCCTGTCGAGGGTTCAGCTTTCGGAGGGGTTGGAGGAAATCGGGAAAGAGGCCTTCTATGCCTGCCTTGCGCTGGAATCGATCGCCCTGCCCTCGAGCCTGACCCTCGTCGCTCCCCTGGCCTTCTCCTATTCCTACAACCTCCGAGAGATGACGATGCCCCAGAAGGAGGAGAGCCGGTATCAGGTCCTCGGAAACGGCTTGGTCGAGAAGGCGACGAAGAAGCTGGTCGTCGGCCTCCAGACGACGGTCCTTCCGGAGGACGGAAGCGTGACGATCATCGGCGAAGGGGCCTACTACGGCCAGGCCTACCTTTCCGAAATCGCCCTTCCCGATGCCATCGACACCGTAGAGGACGATGCCTTCTACGCGTGCCAGAATCTCAGCAGCGTCGATTTCGGAGACGGCCTGACCCGCCTCGGGAACTCGGCCTTCGCCAGCTGTTCCCTGAAGGAAGTCGACCTCAAGAACGTGCTCAGCATCGGCCAGGCCTGCTTCGGAATGTCCGGCCTGGAAACCCTCATCTTCTATCCGGATAACGTCTTCGACAACAACTTCTATACGGGATTGGACGACTTGAAGGAGCTTCGCTTCCAGGGGACGATCGCGCAATACTGCGACATGACCTGCTTCGACAGCAAGTATCTGTCGAGCACGAGCGTCTCCCTCTTCATCGACGGCCAGGAAATCGCGAGACACGTGACGTTCCCGGAAGGCATCACCCATATCCCGGCGTACTCCTTCCGGAACCTGAAGGGAATCACTTCCGTCACTTTGCCCTCGACGCTGGTGGAAATCGGTTCCTGTGCCTTCGAATTCGATACGTCCCTGACGACCGTCTACAACCATTCGGATCTGGCCCTGGAGCTGGGCGAAGAGAGCCATGGCATGGTCGCCAACTACGCCCTGTCGATCCAGGAAGGAGAGGGAGATTCCAGCAACGTCCATTCCGCCGATGGCTTCCTCACCTACGAAGACACGGACGGGACGCTCTATCTCATCGGCTCGGAGGGGAAGGGCACGGACGTGGTCTTCCCGGATTCGATTGAGGGAAGGACCTATCGCATCAAGTCCTGGGCCTTCATGGGACTCCAGGCGACGTCCATTGTCATCCCCGACGGCTGCGTCGAAATCGGCACGCACGCCTTCTATGAATCGACTGTCACATCCGTCCGGATCGAGGGAGTGGAGCATATCGGAGATCACGCCTTCTATTCGAACGAGAATCTCTCGTCCCTTGTCCTCACGGAAGGAACCCTTTCCATCGGGAGCTACGCCTTCGGATCGGCGACCTTTGGCTCCGCCACCAACGATTTGACCGAAGTCGCGCTCCCTGACTCCCTCCGACGCATCGAGGATCACGCCTTCCAGGCCTGCCGGAAGCTGACGACCGTCTCCTTCGGAACGGATCTGGAGTACATCGGCAAGAGCGCATTCTATCGCTGCAATGAACTCTCCTCGGCAACCTTCGCCGTCACCTCCGGATGGAAGGTCGGCAGTTCGGAAGAGGATGCGGAGGCCCTTTCCGTCGACGTCGGCAATGCCAGCACCAACGCCACCAACCTTCGCGACGAGTATCGAAGCAAGGTCTGGTTCCGCTGATTTCGGAAGCCTGTCCCTGCCCCACCATCGGGGCAGGGACGTCGGCTTGTTTTTTTGTGGAAGAGGAATCAAAGGTTGACGGGTGAGAGCGATTCTTCTTCAACCGTGAAAGGAAGTTCGAAATGAAACAAAAAGAAGAGAAGAAGAAAAGATCGGGAATCGTCCTCCGGTCCTTTGCCGTCCTTCCGTTTCTCATCGGCACCATCGGGCTGACGGTCGCCATCATCTTTTTTTGCAACCCATGATCTGCAGATTCCTCGCGCTTCTCTCCACGGAATCGCGAATGTCCTTTCGGTCTTTCTGAGGTATCGTTACGTGCCGATTCCGGAAGGCTTTTACTACTATACCCTCCAGCCGCTCTACTCCTACTATGACGGAATCCGTGGTCCGGTTCCGCTTTTCCGGCCGAATCCAGCGAAACTTGTGATCCTCGTTCCTGCCGACATCATTTTTTGCGCTTCTCATCTCTTTCCACTATATCTCAAAAAAGGAAAAATAGAAAATCGAAATCAAACCATCTCCGTGAGTGAACAGAAATCCGTATGTTTTTTTGTCGGGAATCGAGAAGAGGGAGGAAGGATTTTTCCTTCCGGACAATCGCCGATGGACCCTTTCCTGGAAGAGGGGCTGGAACGCGTATTCTGCCACCGGATTCTCCGTTCTGATACAATCAGGCCAAGATTCGGAAAGGAGAGAAGCATGAAATACATCGTCGTCGGTGGCGTCGCCGGAGGCGCTTCCTTCGCCTGCCGCCTAAGAAGGCTCTCGGAGGATGCCGAGATCGTCCTCTATGAGAAGAGCCATTACGTCTCCTATGCCAACTGCGGCCTTCCCTACTACGTCTCTTCCGTCATCGCCGATCGGGAAAGCCTGACCCTGCAGACGCCCGAAAGCCTCAAGGCGCGCTTCAACCTGGAAGTCCACGTCGATCACGAAGTGCTCTCCATCGACCCGAAGACGCACACGGTTCTCGTCGAGAACCGGAGGACCAAGGAACGGTTTCGCGACTCCTACGATCGTCTGGTCCTCTCGCCGGGAGCCGAGGCCATCCGACTGACGGAGAACGGGGAGCGCGTCTTCGAGCTCAAGACGGTCGAAGATTCCCTTCGTCTGCGCCAGTTCGTGGAAGAGAGGAGGCCTCAGGAGGCTCTTGTCATCGGCGGCGGATTCATCGGCCTGGAAATCGCCGAAAACCTCGTCGAGGCCGGCGTGAAGGTGACGGTCGTCGAAGGAAAGGACCACGTCCTTGCCAACCTCGACCCGGAGATGGCTTCCTTCGTCCACCAGGAGCTTCTCCGCCACGGTGTCGTGCTGAAAAGGAGGACGAAGGTCCTGTCCATCCGCAACGAAGGAGAGAAGGTCCTTGTCGAGACCGATCGGGGCCTTCTTCGCGCCGATTTCCTTGTCCAGGCCGTCGGCGTCCGTCCTGCGTCGAGGCTGGCTCGGGAAGCAGGCCTCTATCTTGACATCCGCGGGACGATCAAGACGGATTCCCGGTTTCGGACCTCGGATTCCGATATCTATGCCATCGGCGATGCCATCAGCCTGGATTCGGGAATCGATGGTGATCGGGTCCACATCGCCCTGGCTGGCCTTGCCAACAAGGAGGGACGTTTCCTGGCCGACTCTCTCTGCCTCGATCGAAACCCTTCGCTATGTCCCTTCGGGACTTCCATCCTCAAGGTCTTCTCCCTGGCGGCCGCCTCGACGGGCAGGAGCGAGGAACAGTTGAAGGAAAAGAGGATTCCCTATGGAAAGGTGTATCTATCTCCTTTCCACCACGCCTCCTACTATCCCGGCTCGAGTCCGCTGACCCTCAAGGTCCTCTATGCCCTTGAGGACGGGCGCCTCCTCGGTGCCCAGGTCGTGGGGCGGGAAGGGGTCGACAAGAGGATCGACGTCCTGGCGACGGCCCTCTTCTTCCGCGCCAGGATTTGGGACCTTGCAAGGCTGGAGCTTTCCTATGCCCCGCCGTTCTCTTCGGCCAAGGATCCCGTCAACCTGGCGGGGTACGTCGCCGAGAACGTCCAGGACGGTCTCGTCTCCCAGTTCTTCTTCGACGAGGTCGATTCCCTCTCGGCAAGGGAGGATGTCCTGTTTGTCGACGTCCGCACAAGACAGGAGTATCTTCATGGTCACGTGAAGGGGAGCATCAACGTTCCCGTGGACGAACTGCGCCTGCGCCTTGAGGAGCTTCCGAGGGAAAAGGAGCTTCTTCTGATCTGCGAAAGTGCGCTTCGCAGCTATGTCGCCGCCCGTTTTCTTGGCCAGAAAGGGTATCGTGTCCGACATCTGGCTGGCGGATATCGCCTCTACTCGACATGGAAAGAAGATCAAAGGATACTTTTTGAGGAAACGAATCCATCTGTGAGATGACGCGCGACGAAGGAAAAGCGGAAGCGTTTCCTTTCGGGCCGAGACAACTGAACGATGTCCTTCCGTGTGGCCTTGCAGACGGGAAAGTAGGAGAAGCTATCCTTGGTGACGAAGCAGGGGATGAAGGAGTGCCCGGCAATCTCGAACAGCCCTCGATAGGCTATCGAGAAAGGGGACTCCTTTCCTTATTCTATGGTAGAATCACGTCCAAAGGAGGACAGTGCGTGAAAGGACCCGACAAGAGGAAGATCCATCCCAATCCAGACGTCCCGAGCCTCTGCTTCATCCGGAACCTGGTCCGGAATCCCCAGATCCTCATTGGAGACTATACCTATTATGATGATCCAAAGACGAACGGCGAGGACTTCGAAAGACACGTCGAGCATCTCTATCCCTTCCTCGGAGACCGCCTGATCATCGGCAAGTTCTGTGCCATCGCCAAGGGCGTGCGCTTCCTGATGAACGGGGCCAACCATCGGATGAACGGGATCACGACCTATCCCTTCAACATCCTGGGAGGTGGTTGGGAAAAGGTCACGCCCCGTCTGGAGGACCTGCCTCTGAAGGGAGACACCGTCATCGGAAACGACGTCTGGATCGGCCAGGACGTCACCTTCCTCCCAGGCGTCCATGTCGGGGACGGTGCCATCATCGGCGCCCACTCGGTCGTCGCCTCCGACATCCCTCCCTACGCCGTCGCCGTCGGCAATCCCTGCCATGTCGTCCGGATGCGGTTTAGCGAAGAGGACGTCGAATTCCTCCTCCAGCTCCGCTGGTGGGACTGGGACGACGAGCAGATCTTCGAAAACCTGGAGGCCCTGACAGGCGGGGACTTCGCCCGCCTCAGGAAGCGGTCCTGACCATCGCCTTTCCCCAAGGATTCCCTTGGGGATTTTTCTTCTTGGAAGCGCTCATCTAATCCTTGAGAAGAAACTTCTCTTCTTTTGGTCCATCTTTCCTTGATCTTGCGCACGGCCTCTCGCCCAGCGGAAACAATCTGACAAAAAAAAAAAAATGTCAAAAAAAGTTTTGCCGTCCTCTCGACGGACGACTTTCTTCATTTTTTGATTCAGCCATCGAGGACGATACTTTTGCCGTCGGACAAAAAACAGACGGAAATACCGATTTTCTGAACAAAATGTCTATTTTTCGTCTCAAAACAAAAAAATCACATGGAAGCTTTTTTGGACGAAGTTGTCTTCCTTCGCTTCTTTTTGGGATGAAAGAGTCTTTTTTTGCCGCGGAACGTTGATACGCTTGCGAAAATCGAACATTAAAATGTAAGCGGTTTTAGGAAAGCCCTTGCAAAGGTAGAGAGTTCCGCGTCCTACCTTTTTCAACCGCACCCCGAGCGGCAAGGGAAGACCGGATGTTGTCACGGGGAACGATGTCGAGACGAAATGCTTGAATCAAGGAGGAAAACAATTGATGAAAAAAGCATTGAAGACGATGTCTTTGGCCTCTCTCTGCCTCTTCGCGTTGGTCGGCTGCGATAATACGACCTCTTCGACGACGACGGTCGGAGGCGAGTCGACGTCCACTTCGACCGGACCGACGATTCACGAAGAGACCTTCCACCTCAAGATCGCTGGACCGGAGGCCCAGTCGACCTTCATCAAGGAGCAGATCCAGACCTATCTGGATGACAACGGCTGGGAGAACGTCACCTTCGAGATGATGGACCTTGGCGAAGACAAGGCGGATACGAACATCACGGACTGGACGACCGGCCCTGAGATCTATGCCTTCGCTTCCGACAAGATGCTCAACCTTGTCAAGGCCAACGCCCTGAATGCGGTTCCGACCCGCTATGCGAGCCAGATGGCGGACGACATGACCGAAGGTGCGATCGGTGCGGGAACGCTCGGCGACAACATGGTCGCCTATCCGTATGCCGGAGACAACGGCTACTTCCTCTACTATGACAAGGCCATCTTCGAAGGCCAGGAGGAGAAGCTGGAGACGGTCGAGGGCATCATCGAGGTCTGCGCGGCGGCCAAACGTCAGTTCTGCTATCCGCTGAAGACCCAGTTCTATTCGATGGCCATGCTCCAGACCTTCGGCGCTTCCTATACCATCACGATGAACGCGGACCAGTCCGACATCGCCTCGGTCACGGCGACCTATGACGAGGAAGCGGGTGTCCGTGCCGGCAAGGGCATGATGCAACTCATCCAGAATTCGAACGTCCTCGCCACCGATAAACAGGCGGCTCCTTCCGAAGGAAACGGCATCGGCGCTGTCGTCGACGGTTCCTGGAACGCGGCGGCTTATGAGGAAATCCTCGGAGAAGACCTCGGAGCCTGCAAGCTTCCGACGATCACGGTCGACGGCCAGACGGCGAACCTGACCTCCTTCCTCGGCTACAAGCTCTATGGTGTCAACGCCCAGCCGGCCAAGGGCGATTCGACGCGCATCGGCCTGCTCCACTCCATCGCCAACTACCTCGCCAGCGAAGAAGTCCAGTCCGCCCGCTTCGATGCCTTCTCGACGGCTCCGACCAACGTCAACGTCTCGGAGATGGACAAGGTCACGAGCAACCAGTACGTCAAGGCCATCAACGACCAGGCGGAGTTCGCCATCCCGCAGACCATCACTCCTCCCAACCTCTGGAGCGCTCCGGATGCCTTCTACGCTCAGATTACCGAGGCGACGGGCCCTCTGACCGACGAGCAGATTCAGGCGGCGATGACGGTCATCAACAACAACCTCGAGAGCCTGACCACGTCCGCTGAGTAAACTTTTCGAACTTCATCTGTCGCAGGGAGGGAAATTTCCCTCCCTGCGTTTTCTCGTCATATCGGCAGAAAGAAAGGAGTAGAGGATGCAAGACAACAACGCCGTCTTGGCCAGCAAGCTGGAATACCTTTCCTTGAATCCGCTCGAAAAAGTTCTTTATAGAATCAAGCACTTCTTCCTGGGGATTCCCAAGGCATTCGCCAAGTTCTTCCGTGCCATTCCTTCGAAGGCGCGGAAGGAAGCCCGCGCGACCCAAGGTGTCTTCCACAACATCTACGAGGCGGGAAGGTACGGGGACGTTTTTACGCGTCTCTCGTTCCTCCTGATGGGTTTCGGGCTTTTCTTCCGCCATCAGATCATCCGCGGTGCGCTCTACCTCGCCTATGAGGTCTTCTTCGTCGTCTTCATGGCCCTGATCGGCGGCCCCGCCCTTGCGGGCATGCCGTCCCTGGGACAGCTGGGTAGCATCACCTATCGCGTCGTCGACCCGGTCACGGGATTGGACCTGGAGTCGATCGTCAACTACGACGATTCCTTCACGATCCTCCTCTATTCGGTCATCACCCTCGTCCTGATCCTGCTCTTCGTCGTCCTCTGGTACACGCAGCTCAAGGATAGCTTGCGCCTCCAGCGGGAGAACGTCATCGGACGTCGGGCGAAGGACAGCGACACGCTGAAGAACGTCTTCGACAAGTCCTACCATCGGACCCTGCTTTCGATTCCGATGGTCGGATTGGTCTGCTTCACCATCATCCCGATAATCGTCATGATCCTGGTCGCCTTCACCAACTACAACCAGAACCACCTGACGCCGGGCCGCCTCTTCGACTGGGTCGGCATGTACAACTTCGAGAACCTCTTCGCCAGCGGCGCCTCGACGGGCAACACCATCTTCCTCCAGGTCTTCGGACAGGTCCTGCTCTGGACCCTGATCTGGGCCTTCTTCGCCACCTTCTCCAACTACTTCCTGGGCATGATCGTCGCCATGATCATCAACCTCAAGGGCATCAAGCTCAAGAAGGTCTGGCGCACGGTCTTGATCACGACGATCGCGGTCCCGCAGTTCATCTCCCTCCTGCTCATCTCCCGCATGTTCGCCGACAACGGATTCATCAACACCCTGCTGATGGACCTCGGCTGGATCGACGCTCCGGTCCGCTGGCTGAGCGATGCCGTCATCGCCAAGGTGATGATCATCGTCATCAACACCTGGGTCGGCATCCCCTACACGATGCTGATCTCGACGGGCCTCCTGATGAACATCCCCGACGACCTCTACGAGTCGGCCCGCATCGACGGCGCCTCTCCGGCCCGCATGTACTTCAAGATCACCCTTCCCTACATGCTCTTCGTCACGACGCCCTACCTCATCAGCCAGTTCGTCGGCAACATCAACAACTTCAACGTCATCTACCTCCTGAGCGGAGGAAGCCCGGCCTTCTACTTCGAGGGAACCGCGATTCCGATCCAGGTCTCCTCCACCGGCGTCGGACGGACCGACCTTCTGATCACCTGGCTCTACAAGATGACGGTCACCTCTCCGGAGAAGGACTACGGAACCGGATCCGTCATCGGCATCCTGATCTTCGTGGTCGTCGCCTTCTTCTCGCTGATCTTCTACAACCGCTCCGGCTCCGTCAAGAACGAGGAGGAATTCCAGTGATATGAACGTCTTCGAAAAGAAAAGCGCCAAGCTTCGCTATCGTTCCCACAAGCGGGCGGTGATGACAAGGAACATCCTGGTCTACGCCCTTCTCGTCGTCATCTCCGTCGTTTGGCTGATTCCCTTCGTCTACCTCGTCCTCCAGTCCTTCGCGACGTACTATTCTCCTTCCTCCTTCGCCCCGATGCTTCCGGGCCCGGCGGCCGATGCCGCCAACGCCCCGGTCTTCACGGGCGAAAACTACGTGACCCTCTTCACCAGCGAGACCTATCCGTTCTGGCGCTGGTGGATCAACTCCTTCGTCATCGCCCTCGCGACCATGATCATCCAGACGGTCCTGGTCCTTGGCACCTCCTACGCCCTCTCCCGCCTGAAGTTCAAGTCCCGCAAGGGCATCATGAAGATGATCCTGCTCCTGGGCATGTTCCCGGGCTTCCTCTCGATGGTCATCATCTACTTCATTCTGAAGCTTCTGGGCATCCAGCAGAGCATCTTCTCCCTGATCTTGATCTACGTCGCCTCCTCCGCGATGAACTACTACATCGCCAAGGGCTTCTTCGACACGATCCCCAAGTCCCTGGACGAGGCCGCGATGATCGACGGTGCGAACAAGAACACGGTCTTTTTCCGCATCATCATGCCCCTGTCCAAGCCGATCGTCGTCTACACCGCCCTGATCTCCTTCACCTCTCCCTGGGGCGACTTCATGATGGCGTCCTACCTCTCCTTGGGCATCCGCGACCAGATGACGGTCGCCGTCGGACTTCAGCAGATGCTCTCGCTGGCGAACATGCAGACCTACTTCCCCGTCTTCTGCGCCGGCGGCGTGCTGACGAGCATCCCGATCATGATCCTCTTCTTCTGGCTCCAGAAGTACTACGTCGAAGGCGTCACCGGCGGCGCGGTGAAGGGATAGGACATGAAAAGGCATGGCCTCCTTCTTCCCTCCCTCCTGCTGTTGACGGCCTGTTCCGTCCCTTCCTCCACGACCTCCACGGATTCCTCTTCCTCGTCCACCAGCTCCTCCCCTTCCTCGGATGTCTTCGCCGGCGTTCCGCTCCAGAGGAAGAAGAACGACTCCAAGTATAGGACCTTCTACCAGATCTTCGTCTCCAGCTATGCCGACTCCGACCAGGACGGCATCGGCGACCTAAGGGGGATCTGCGACAAGCTTCCCGAGATCGTCGACATGGGATTCGACGGCATCTGGCTGACGCCGATCTTCTCCTCCCCCTCCTACCATAAGTACGATACGACCGACTACTTCCAGGTCGACGAGGACTTCGGGACGATGGCGGACCTCGAGGACTTGATCGCCCTCTGCCACGAGAAGGACGTCCGCCTCATCCTCGACCTTGCGATCAACCATACGAGCAGCAGCCATCCCTGGTTCCAGAACGCCCTCCTGGCCCATCGAAAGAAGCTCCAGGGAGAGACCCTGACGTCGGAGGAGGAAGACTATGACTCCCTCTACGTCTTCTTCGACAGCGAGGAAGAGGCCCGGGCTTCCGGCTCGACCTACTACCAGGCCGGGGCCAACTCCTTCTACTACGAGGGCAACTTCTCAAGCGACATGCCGGAGCTCAACTTCGAGAGCGAATTCACCTACGAGAAGGTCGAGGAGATCCTCGACTTCTACCTCGGAAAGGGCATCGACGGCTTCCGACTCGACGCGGTCACCTCCTACGACTACAAGAAGGTCCAGCGGAACGTCGAGATCCTCGACCGGATCGCCCAGATGGGGCACGGGAAGGATCCCGACTGCTACTTCGTCGGCGAGACCTGGGAGGCCGGAGACGTCTATTCCCAATACGCCCAGAGCGACATCGACTCCTGCTTCTACTTCCCGGGATCGACCGCCTACACCTCCACCTCCTTCCTGCTCTCGGGCAATGCGATGGACGGGATGTACAAGAAGACGTACCTCAACGGCCTGCGGACGATGGAGGACCTCTCGGGAGAGAGCATCCCGGCCTCCTTCCTCGACAACCACGACCTTCCGCGGGCGACCAAGGGGAGAGACAAAAGGATGACGAAGTTCCAGCTGGGACTCTTGGCCTTCACCTCCGGAACGACCTTCACCTATTACGGAGACGAGATCGGCATGTCCAGCTCGAACAATCCCGGCGGGGATTATCAGGACAGCAACTACCGCACCCACTACTTCTGGGACGACGAGTCGCACGCCTATGAATGCCACGACCCCGAACACGCCCTCGCCCAGGAGGCCTACTACCCGTCCTACCGGGAACAGAAGGACGATCCGAATTCGATTCGAAACTACGTCCGGAAGGCCAACCTCATCCGCAGCAGCTATCCCACCCTCCTTCGGGGCAAAACCTCCACGACGGAGAAGGACCAAAGGACCAACGAGGACGTCTCCTCCCTCCTCTCCTTCCTTCGCAGCGACCAGGAAGAGACCTACCGGGTCCTGATCAACTATCACTCCTACGAGGAGGTCTCCTACGTCCTGGACGAGGACGAGGAGCCTCTGACCGTCCTCCTTGCCGACGAGGAGATCCCCGCGACGAGGAAGGACAGGACGCTGACGATTCCGCCGTATTCGATGGCCCTGATTCGGGTCCAGTGACAAAGGAGAACGACATTATGGCAAGTCTCAAGCTCGAGCACATCTACAAGGTCTATCCCAACGGCACCAAGGCCGTCAACGATATCTCGCTGGATATCGAGAATGGGGAGTTCATCGTCTTCGTCGGTCCTTCGGGATGCGGAAAGTCCACCACCCTGCGCATGATCGCCGGACTGGAGGAGATCTCCGCCGGAGAGCTCTACATCGACAACCGCATCGTCAACGACATGGAGCCCAAGGACCGCGACATCGCGATGGTCTTCCAGAACTACGCCCTCTACCCCCACATGACCGTCTACGACAACATGGCCTTCGGCCTCAAGCTCCGCCACGTCCCCGACGACGTGATCCAGGAGAAGGTCCTCTGGGCCAGCGAGGTCCTGGGCATCCGCGACTACCTCGACCGCAAGCCGAGGAACATGTCCGGAGGCCAGAGGCAGCGCGTCGCCCTGGGACGGGCGATCCTCCGCGACCCGAAGGTCATGCTCCTGGACGAACCGCTGTCCAACCTCGACGCCAAGCTCCGTACCCAGATGAGGACGGAGATCGCCAAGCTGCACCAGAAGCTGAAGACGACCTTCATCTACGTCACCCACGACCAGACCGAGGCCATGACCTTGGGCGACCGGGTCGTCGTCATGAAGCTGGGAAGGATCCAGCAGGTCGACACGCCGAAGAACCTCTACGACTATCCGTCCAACGTCTTCGTCGCCGGCTTCATCGGCACGCCGCAGATGAACTTCTTCTCCGGCAGCCTCACCCGGAAGGGCGACAAGGTCGTCGTCCATCTCGACGAGAACAACCAGGACCTCTCCATCGACTACAACCACCTGATCAAGGTCGATCCGAGCTACCTCGACGGCAAGCACCCGGTCACGATCGGCGTGCGCTGCGAGCACGTCTCCATCGTCGAGGACGATGCCCCCGACGCCGTCCGCGTCCACATCTCCCACTTCGAGGAGCTGGGCGCCGACTGCCTCGTCTACGGAAACCTTTCGCAGGGTGAGGACGACGTCACCTCCAACAAGGGACAGATCATCATCAAGGTCACCTCCCTGGAGGGCATCAAGGGCAAGGAGGACGTCTTCGTCCGCTTCGACATGGACCACACCTACTTCTTCGACAAGGAGACGGAGGAGACCATCGTCCCCCGCATCCCCAGCGAGAACAACGTCGAGTGCGCCCTCAAGGAGGGAACGCTTTCCTTCCTCGGCGTCGACCTGCCGCTTCCGGAAGCCCTGCGCATCGCGGACGTGGCGGACGCCACGCTCAAGATCCCGACCGACTCCCTGAGGCTGGGAGAAGGCCCGATCCAGGCCAAGGTCGTCCAGAACGAGCACATCGGGAAGGTCAACCTCGTCCACCTGCTTTTGGGCGACCGCATCGTCTTCGCCCAGTCCGACAGGGACTACGAGGTCGGTTCCACCCTCGGCCTCTCCCTCGACTACACGCGCCTGACCCTGGTCAAGGATGGGGCGGAGCTGATCAAGCCGCTCCAGGAGTTCGATCCCTTCTCGGCCCTCTTCTACAACTACGAGACGGTCATGGGCAAGAACCCGGACGAGAGCTATCGCGCCTACCGCGAGGGCAAGATCAAGGCGGCGACGGACTACTTCGAGGCGAAGCAGAAGCTTCTCGCCGAGGACCACCAGAAGAAGATCGACGCCGCCAACCGCGGCGAAGGCCTCCTGAAGGAAGGCGAGGCGGAGGAGAACGTCCGGAAGAACAAGGCCAAGATCCAGGAGATCAAGGCCGCGATGAAGGAGGAGCTTTGCTCGCTGAAGGAGAAGTTCGTCCAGGACAAGAAGGAAGCCAAGCGCAAGAACGACGAGATCTTCCTCGCCAAGAAGAAGGCCGAGGAGGAAGAGTATGCGAAGTTCAAGAGCAGCAACAAGGACAAGGAGACCCTCAAGCGCCGCACCGACGAATACCACATCTTCCGGGACAACTTCGCGACCGACCGTGAAAACGCCCTCAACCTGACCATCAACGGACTCACGATGGACTACGAGAGCAAGGTCTCGACCCTGCGCGCCAGCCACAACCGCGAGATCGATCTCCTGAAGAAGGAGAACCGCGAGTGGAAGAAGAAGGCGGTTTTCTCCAAGGATCCGCTCAAGAGCATCGAGAAGGAATACAAGAGGCAGGAACGCGAGCTTCTCCGCGCCAAGGAGAGCCAGCTCACCCGCGCCGGCATGGTCTTCTTCTTCCGCTTCCCGGGCGAGTTCTACCAGCTGACGGGCGACATCATCGCCAACAAGCTGATCCAGGGCCTGGGCACGCGCGTCTTCACCAAGAACTTCCTCATCGAGATCCCGCATGACGGCTACAAGGTCGAAGAGGGAGGAAAGGGCCTGGAATGCGTCGTCGAAGGCAATCTCGACTACGGCGCCGTCTTCTTCGCCTGCTGCTCCTACAAGGACGACAGCGGCGAGAGGAAGACCCTCTACGTCAAGAGCGACAAGAAGCTCGAGGTCGGAAGCAAGGTCGTCCTCTCCTTCGTCCTGGAGAAGGCCCGCATCACCGAGACCGACATGAACATCCGTCTCTACTGACGAAAGGAGGACACGATGAAGAAAGCGATACTTCCCCTCCTTCCCCTCTTGCTCCTGAACTCCTGCGCCACCAATCCCGACGCGGAGGACGTCCTCTCCCGCAGCCAGGCCTTCGTCTCGACCCTGGAGGAGTCGGAAGACGACCACTACGAGGTCGCCGTCACGGGACACGTCCTCCACTTCGACACCTTCGACGAACCCCGCGCCCGGGGCTACAGCGTCCCCACCGGCGCCCTGGAGGGACAGGACTACGGCGAATCCTACATCCTCCACGCTCCGCTGCGCATCACCAAGGAGAACTTCTATCCGGCGGCGGGCGTCGAGACGTCCTCGGCGGTCTACACCTACGGCTTCATCCGCGAGCGCCTCACCTGGCAGTACGACTCGAGGACTTCCCTCTGCTTCACCTCTGACGAGGACAGCATGACCTTCTACGTCGAAGGCCTCTCCAAGAACATCACCTTCTACAACGTCGTCACGATGGACGACGATCCCTACACGCCGGAACCGGACGATCCCTTCGTCTCCAGCGTCAGCCTCTACTCCCGCTACGACATCTTCCTGACCTACAACCGGGAAGGGCTGCTCGTCGAGGAGACGATCCGGACGCAGGACCCCATCACCAGCGACTTCGACAAGACTGTGGAAGCGACGGGGACCTACACCTACAGCGTCTCCGCATGAAGAAGGGACTGCTCCTTTTCCCCCTCCTCCTTCTTTCCTCCTGCCAGTATGACGTCGACCCCAAGGTCCAGAGCTTCCTCGACGCCTGCTCCCTCGAGCGGGCCGTCGAGGAGGTGAAGACCTTCGACGTCCGCTACGAAAGCCATACCTACGACCTCTCGCCCGGCCTCGAGGAAGAGACCGGGACGGCCGTCTGGACGCTTCAGGCCGACTACCGGGACGAAGAAAACATCACCTCGTTCCTCGAGGAGACCTTCGAGGGCGAGCTCATCCTCTTCGACCAGGAGAGCGGCCTCTACGTCGACTACACCACCCAGACGATCCAGAAGGCGGAAGAGGGGACCTACGTCATCGACACGCTCAAGACCGGCTACCGGAACGAGGACCTCTCTGGACAGAAGGAGGAATACCGCGTCTCCACCCGCTACACGACCGCCCAGGTCGTCGACGCGAAGAAGGACATCTACTACAGCAACTCCCTCTCCGGCGCCGTCCAGGGCGGTCTCTACTACGCCGACTTCCTGGATTCCGTGAAACGCTACACCATGTACTTCTCCTTCACGGAGGAAGGACATCTCCAGTATCACACCGACAACGTCCCTTACGTCACCGACGACGAGGAGGGATACGGAAGCGAGACCATCGTGATGGATTCCCTGGGCATGCTCGTCACCCTTCGGGAGGAGCTGACCAATACGACAGACAGCACGAGGCTTCGCCTCTCGATGGATTGCCGATACGACAGCTGATTTCAAGGCATCTGCCTGGAATAGAAAGGAAATGGTTTGATGAAGAGAAGAAACAAGAGAATTCTTTTGGGGACCCTGATGGCCCTGTCCTTGGTCGGTGTCTCGACCGCGACGGCCTTCATCGTCACCGGAGCGACCCAGACCCATCAAGGCGCCGCCGACTCCGCCATCATCCTGGATTGGGGAGAGACGTCGGTGATGGGAGACATCGAGAGCCTGTCTCCGGGTGCGCCCGCCTACCGCGAGATCACGGCCAAGGCTCCCGTCCGCTCGACGAGTGCGACCGACGAGGAGGCGACGGTCACCTTCACCTTGGCGAAGGCCAATGGGGCGACGAACCCTCAGTTCATCGGCCTCAAGGTCGAGATCGCGACCCAGGCCTGGACCGAATCGGGCACTCAGGCCGTCGGAACGATCGAAGTCACGACGGAAGACCAGTCGGAGAACCTCTTTTATGAGTCGGATGCCGTCACGGTCGATACGACGTTCTATCTCCGCTTTACCATCGACCAGGACATCTTCAACGAATACTATGCGCCGCGCGTTGACCAGGCGACCCTGAGTGCGACCCTGACGGCCCACTACGGCATCTAAGGGGAGGAGAAAAGAGAATGAAGAACAAGAAGAACATTGCCCTGGGCGCCCTCGTCGCCGTCCTGGGAACGAGCGTCGCGATGGGAACCTCCTATGCCCTCTATCAGGCCTTCCCGGAAGACCAGACGATCCACATCGGAGCCAACACCAACCAGGACATCGAACTTGTCGTCGGCGCCGTCACCGATGCCGGGGGAAACGTCGTCACTCCGGACACGGACCACGTCTTCAGCTTCGACGTCGGATTCAACAAGACGGCCGAGTCGACGTATACGCAGAACATTTATGCGGCCAAGCTTTCCGTGACCGTCACTTCCGACAACGCCGCGCTTCTCGACGGCCTGGTCTCCGGAGCCAGCAAGTTCAAGGTCGATCCGAATGCGGAATACTACGGAACCTTTTGGGCCGGCACGGCGGGTGAAGCCACCTTCGTCGCGGCCGAAGAAGGTGGAAGCATCACGGCTTCGGTCGTCGTTCCGCTGGACATCGAAACCGATTTGGAAACAAAGGTGACCCTTCACCTGGGAGACGACGTGACCGACGAGAACTTCGCGACGACCATCGCCGAAGCGACGTACAACATCGACATCAACCTGACGGAACCGGATGCCGGCTTTGTTCCTGCCTATATCGTCGGCAGTATGGCCGATTCGGGCTGGACTTCTGTCGACCGCTACATGATGGTTCCCGATCCGAAGAATGCCGAGTTCATGTGGATGTACGAAACGCAGACCGGCATCTTTGCGGAAGGGGATCAATTAAAGGGCAATAAGAGAGGCGATTGGAACGAAGTAACTCAAGAATACAATACGATTTGGTCCAGCGGTGAGAATTCAGTCTATGGACAAAATGGATTTGTCGACAATGCCATCATCGGCTGGACTGGATGGGATTCCGGCTCTCTCTACATCATCACCCGGTAAGACAAATTCTCAACACTAGGCAATGAAACAATCCAAGGCAAGGAGCCGCATCCTGACGATTCTATCGAACGTCCTTTTCGGCATCGTTCTCCTTGCCTTGGGTTTTTTTGTCGTGATGAACGTCTGGAACATGGTCGACGAGAAGACGGGCTATCGGCATCCGTTTCTGGGTTTTAGGAGCACGGTCATCCTGACGGATTCGATGTCCTACGTCTCGGAGGCTAACGAGGACCGGCTTCCGGAAGTCGAGCCCATCGAGAAGGACGACATCGTCCTTTCGACCGTCGACTTCACCTACGGGTCCCTGAAACAGGACGACGTCCTCCTCTTCCTCTACGAGGACCGGGGACTGGTCTGCCACCGTCTTTACGACAAGTACCTTGCGGAAGACGGGACGGAGATGGTCGTGACCTGGGGCGACGCCAACAATCAGCCGGACAATCCGATTCCCTTCTCCCAGGTCGTCGGTCTCGTCTACGACGTGATTCCGGACATCGGCGGCGCGATCCTCTTCTTCCAGTCTCCCTACGGCCTTTTGGCCGTCTCGTTGACGATCTTCTTCGTCTCGCTGGGCTTCTTCCTGGCGGAGCGAGAGACGGATCCCCTTACGATCCTGACGTACCGTCTTTTGCCGTGATGTTCGATTTCCATGAAAAGAGGTAAAAACAAGAAATGAAAACTTTCCGCAAATGGCCTCTGCTCGCCCTCTCCCTGACCTTCTTCGGCCTTGCTTCCTGCTCGGAGCCTTCCTCTTCCACCCTTCCCTCGAGCACGTCGAGCTCGACCTCGAGCTCTTCTTCCGATTCTTCCTCTTCGTCTTCCTCCTCCTCCTCCTCTTCTTCCTCGTCCAGTTCCTCCTCCACAAGCACCTCGACCTACGACGGACCGGACACGACGGCGGTTCCGCCCGATCCCGATTCCACCACCACCTCCTCGACGACCTCTCCTTCCGACCGCCTTCCCTTCCCCAACGAGGTCGAGGGGCCGGGCGACGTCAACTTCTATTTCTACAGCCAGCTGGACGGAGGCTATGATTCCTTCTACTTCTGGAAGTCCTACGACATCGGTTCGACGGGCTATTCCTTCCCCTTCCAGGAGGAGAAGGTCGCTGTCGAAGGCCTGGAAGGAGACTATCTCTTCGACACGGTCTCCCTCTTCTTCGGCACGGAATACAGCGCCTACCGGAACTTCTACCTCGAGGGCGGCGACAATGCCGTCGTCCGCTTCTCCATCTCGGAGGATGACTTCTTCTCCGGCTTTTTGGGCTATGTCACTTCGTCCGACCCCGAGGCCCTGGTCCAGTCGGGCGATGCGTCCTTCGCCGACCTGGAGATCGTCGCGGGCATGGACATCTATGCCGTCGAGAAGCTGGACGGGACCATCGCCCTGGCGACGAGCGTCAGCGAGCTCGACAGCATCCTCCATCCTTCCGTCACGGAGCCCATCGGTCCCGAGGACGAAAGCGAGAGGCAGGACCTCAACATCTACTTCTATTCCGCCTACGGCAACGAGTCGAGGAACCAGGTCCATCTCTGGGGCACGGACATCGCGGGCGTCGACTTCCCCCTGGTCCGTCCGACGGTCACCTTCCCCGAGCTGGAGGACAATTCCTATCTCTTCTCCCGCATCTACCTTGACTTCGACAAGACCTATACCGACAGCAACGGCGTGACCTTCCAGATCACGGCGGAGAACCTCTTCGACGGCTTCCTGGTCAACAACAGCGCCGACGTCGCAAACGACAAGACGATCGATTTGACCCTGGACAGGGAAAGGCTCGTCCAGAACGCCGACGGCAGCTATGACGTCTACGTCATGGAGTACTTCTACGGCGCGGTCGGAACGACCGTCTACTACAACCTCGACGAGGTCAAGGCCGAACTTCCCAAGGAAGTGACCGACGAGACGGAAGGCGACGTCAACATCCACTTCTTCTCCACCTATGCGCAGAACGATTCCCGCGACCAGGCCGCCCTCTACTCCAAGGACGACAAGACGGCGGGCTTCGGCTTCTCGATGCCGGAATACACCGATACGGTCGAGGGCCTGCCCTATTCCTTCAGCACCATCCACCTCAACTTCGGAACGCGCTACCTCGGCGCCAACTACGACGGCAGCTCGATGGAGAACGTCACCTATGGCGAGACCTTCCTGACCCTGGAGAGCCTCTCCCAGATCGACACCCTCAAGGTCGGAAACAGCACCAACTTCGGCGGCGACAAGACCTTGGAGCTCGACCTCTCCTCCGTCCTCAACGACAGCGCCACGGCGCCGATGGACGTCTACGTCATAGAGCTCGACTACAACAGCCCGATGATCTTCTCCGAGGAAGAGCTGCAGGAATACATCGAATCCTTCAACGACATCCAGACGATCAACTTCTACTTCGCCTCGCCCAGCAACTGGGACATGCTCTACCTCTGGGGCACGGACATCGATGCCTACTCCTTCTTCGGCGAGGAAGTCGAGGTCCCTGGGACGGAGCTCTCCTTCCGCAGGGTGACCCTGGTCGTCGACGAGACGACGACCGCCTACGAGGGATGGTATACCGCTGGCGTCAGCGAGGCCTCGGACTACACCCTGACGACGGACACCATCCCGACGATGGCAATCGTCCGCTCCGCCTCCTTCTCCGGCGACGACCAGCAGAGCGCCGATCTGGCCCTGCCCGCCCCGGTCGCCGTGGAAGGCGTCTCCGACTACTACATCGTCATCACCGACGGCGGCAACAAGCCGGGGGCGGCCATCTATACCTCCCTCGACGACCTGCTTGCAGCATAGGAGGAGAGAAACGATGAAAAAGACTCGAAACATCCTGGCCGCCCTTGGCCTGATCGCCGCCTTCAGCCTCATCCCCCTCTCCCAGGAGACAATCCGCCTTCCCCTCGTCAAGAGGCAGGCGGAAGCCGCCTCGACGGCCGACGAGACGGAGCCGGGGAACTTCAACGTCTACTTCCGTTCCAACATCGACCGTCAGTACCGCAACTACGTCTGGGCGTGGAACACCGAGGCCGACATCTCGGCCCTCTTCCCCATGTCCTCGGCCGAGGCGGTCACCTTCCCCGAGCTCAACGACGACTCCCTGACCTTCCTGCCGCTCTACCTCAACTACGGCAAGGAGTACAGCGGCCTCTCGGCCTGGTCCAGCGGCACGGACATCACCTTCCAGATCGACGCGAAGAACTTCTTCACGGGCTTCGTCTTCCGCGACGAGACGGGAAGCAACAACTACAAGACGAAGGACTTCGTCCTCGAGCCGGAGAAGTTCCAGCCCGAGGAAGACGGGACGATCAAC
The DNA here is from genome assembly GCA_949299015.1 of uncultured Bacillota bacterium. Classification (GTDB taxonomy): domain Bacteria; phylum Bacillota_I; class Bacilli_A; order RFN20; family CAG-288; genus Enterosoma. Next base: position 95,299 of record CASFYT010000012.1, on the reverse strand, counting down.
ATCTACATCGACGAGGACAAGGGCGTCTACTACAACCTCGCCGAGTTCCCGACCTCGCCGATCGACTCGGTCAAGTACGGCGAGGAGGAGGTGGACGGAACGCTCGTTCCCTACATCGAGATCACGCCCAAGTCGGGCAAGGACCTGCTTCAGGACATCGGCGACGTCTCCACCCTCACCCTCGGCCGCTACAACTACATCGACGGCGTGAAGACCACGCGCGCCACCCTCCGCTTCGATGCCGACAAGAGCATCCTCGAGAGCGACTACGGAAAGCTCTACCTCCGCGATCCCTCGCCCCTTTCCCTGACCTACCACTATGAGCTGATGCAGAGCCTGGGCGAGGGGAGAACCTCCTCGGCGGGCGACGTCTCCTTCCTCCGCTACTATTCCAGCGAGGAGTTCGACGCCCAATACGCGACCGACAAGAAGCTGGGCGCCTTCGTCAACGGCGACGCGACCGTCTTCCGCCTCTGGTCCCCGACGGCGACCTCCGTCACCCTGAACCTCTATCCGGAGAGCCAGGGCGAAGACGTGGCCGAGTACCGGATGGTCAAGGACGAGAACTCCGTCTTCGAAATCGCCCTTCAGGGAAACCTCTCGGGCTACTACTACACCTTCGACATCCTGGCCTTCGGAAGCACCAGCACGGACGTGGCCGATCCCTACGCCTTTTCCAGCAACGCCAACGGAAGGCGCTCGATGGTCGTCGACTTCGCCTCCCTGGAGGGGGCGGACGAATTCGCCGCCGAGACCGACTTCACGCCGGAATACGAGAACGCCAGCGGCGTCACCATCATGGAGATGCACACGCGCGACTTCTCGATGTCCGACAGCTGGAACGGCAGTCAGGAGAACCGCGGCAAGTTCCACGGCCTGATCGAGGAGGGGACGACCGTCAGCCAGGACGGCGTCACCCGGAAGACGGGCTTCGACTACGTCAAGGAGCTCAAGGACCTGGGCCTGAGCCACGTCCAGATCATGCCTTCCTACGACTTCGGAAGCGTCGACGAGGACAGGATCGACGATCCCGAGTACAACAGCCTTCCCTACAACGGCGCCTACAACTGGGGCTATGACCCGCAGCAGTACAACGCGCCCGAGGGCAGCTACTCCAGCGATCCCAACGACGGCTATGCCCGCGTCCAGGAATTCCGCGACTTCGTCTCGACCTACAACGAGAACGGCATCGGCGTCGTCATGGACGTCGTCTACAACCACATGCCGGCCCAGAGCGGATCGACCTTCGAGGACGTCTTCCCGGGCTACTACTTCCGCACGGAGAACTACTCCGGCGCCGGGGCGGACATCGCCTCGCAGCGGACGATGGTGCGAAAGTTCATCGTCGACTCCGTCGTCTCCTGGGTGGAGAACTACCACGTCTCCGGCTTCCGCTTCGACCTGATGGGCCTTTTGGACCTCGACACGATGATCGCCGTCCGCGAGGCCCTGGACGCGATCGACCCGGACATCCTCGTCTACGGCGAGGGGTGGTCGATGTTCGGCGGCGACGAGGACTACGGCGAACGCCATACCGACATGGCCGTCCAAGGCAACATCGCCAAGATGGGCGAATCCTTCGTCGGCGCCTTCAACGACGACTTCCGCGACGCCATCAGCGGCGGCAACACCAATCCGGACGCCTATGGCTTCGTCCAGGATGCGCTTGACGGCGACAACTTCAACAGCCAGGCCAAGACCCGCCTCTACTACGGCCTCTCGGGCACCTACTACGTCGGCGATTCGGGACGCTTCACCTACTCCTGGGATTCCAGCGACGGCCTGATGTCCTCCATCGCCTATGCGGAGTGCCACGACAACATGACCCTCTACGACAAGTTCTCCATCTCCACGGCGAACCTCGACAAGGTCGACGACGAGGTCATCATGGCCAACGACACGGTCCTGGGCGTCCTCTCGCCGAGCTTCTTCCAGCTGGGACAGGACTTCGGCCGCAGCAAGAAGATCACGGACGAGAAGTACCTCGTCTCCGGCAGCTACTACGAGGACACCAAGCACGGCCTGGAGAACGTCTGGTATTCGCACAACTCCTACAACCTCTCCGACGACATCAACGCCATCGACTGGACCAACCTGATCACGAAGAGCAACATCAAGGAGCGCTTCGACGAGGCCCTGAGCCGTCGCCACGAGAACTCCCTCCTGATGGGCGACACCTATTCCTGCTCGGACTTCAACAACGCCAACCGGGGCGGCTATCGCCAGAACCTCTACGAGGAGAACAACGTCCTCTCCTACTCGCTCCAGTGCGAAGGCGGCGTCTACTACTTCGTCCAGAACTATACGGACAGCGACTACACCATCCCCGGCACCTCCGTCGTCGTCCCCAAGGGCGAGGTCGTCACCCGCTTCCTGAAGAACTGATCCGCCGTGAGGAGGGGAGAAGATCCCCTCCTTTTTCCATGAAAAAACGCCGCGTCGTCAGAGGGGACGCGGCGTTTTTTGCAAGGCAGGGAAAGGAGAACTTGCCTTGCATGAAAGGAGGGACAGGCTTTGAGGGGGCAAAGCCCGTCAGGAACTCTTGAAGGGTCAGGGAATGCCCTTTCAAGAGGGAAAGGAGGGTCCGTTGCCGGACACCGATTCCAATATAGGATTTGGGAAAGGAAAATGCAAGCCCGGAAGTCCTTCTCCGCTCGGCCTTTGTTCATCAGGAAGAGAAAATCCCCAAGGATTCCGTTCAATTTTTCATCGTGGCCGCAGCGCCCATCTTCCTTCTCGTCCGAGGGGATTGAGGAGTGAAAAGAGAGTTCCCTTCGGAGAAGGAAGAAGGGCTTTTCGAAACCGCTTACATTTTGAAGGCCGACATTCCGTTTGTGGAAAAATCGCCTAATTTTGGCACTTTTTCCTCTGCTGCTGCCCAGAGGTTGAAATTTCCTTCTTTTCATCGTTTCCAAGGTTGCTATAATGACCCCATCTTGAAAGGAGGATGACAATCCATGAAAAGGAAATGGATGAGTCTCTTTGCCCTCATTCCCCTTCTGGCGGCGGGCTGCGACGAGGTGTCCAGCACCAGCACGTCCACCGGCACTTCGACTTCGACTTCGTCTACGACAACCTCTTCCTCCTCCTCCTCTTCCAGCTCGAGCGTTCCGACGATCGCGGACGTCCTCGCCAAGCTTCAGTCTGACGAGCTCGCCTTCTCCGGAACGTTGACCCAGTCGGTCGTGACGGAAACACAGGGGTCGGAAGCCTACGTCTCCACCATCGAAGGCTATGCCTCGGCTAGCCGCTTCTACAACGCCGAGTACGACGAGACGGGAGCGCTGGCCTACCTCAGCGATTACGTTTCCGACGAGGAGGGATACGTCGCGACGGCAGAACTCGACCCGTATACGAACACGGTCGAGGTTGTCCGTTATGAAGAAGGTGGGGAGAACCTGGTCTTCGCCGACTACTTCTCCAATCCCTTCCTCGCCTTGACGGAAGAGGACCTGACGGTCGAAGGAACGACCGTCACGTTCGACGTCACGGAGCAGGAAATCTCCGACATCGGCTACTTCACCACGCTGTATACCGACATTCCGTTCGATACGCTGACGGCGACGATTGACGCGGATTACAACATCGTCTCGGTGGAGCTTTCCCATGTCGAGACCGGTGAGGACGCCGACCTTGGCGCCTACACCCTCACCTACTCCTACCTCTTCGAGCTCGTCGATCCGGCAACCCTCGACCTTCCCGCCATCGAGCCGCGTCCGGACAATGCGCAGACCGATCGGCTTCAGGACCTCTTCGAGGCGCTGCAGGAGGGGAACTATACCGTCGACGGAACGATTGCGATCGACTACGGAGGAGGCGATGTCGAGACGTATGTGACCAGCGCCCTCTATACGGCCGACGGCATCCTTCTCGATTCGGACATCCTGCCGTCCCCCATCGGCTACCTCGCCGTGGACGGCGGTGTTGCGGAAGTTGTTCTTGAAGGAGAAAACCTTGTCGGACAAGGACCTGTTCAGAATGCGACATTTGCCGATGTCTTGGCTATGCCGACCTTTGGATATGATGCGAGGATGTTCGACGTTTCCGAGGATGGGAATACCTATACCCTGGCTTCTGGGCTGGGAATCAGCGCCGATGCGGGCGTCCTGGTTCCGGATCCCCTCGGCCTGAGGGAGACGACCGGATCGGACCTCGCCATTCCGGACGACGGTTCGCTCTCGGTGACCTTCCAGGAAGACGGAAGCTATCTCTTCCGCTACACGGAGACCCTGTCCTTCCTCGGCATGTCCATCGTCACGACCGCCGAGATGGAGGTGAGCGCCGTCGGTGAGGCCACCCTTCCCTATGGCATCGAGGACTACGTCCCCTATGCCGCGCCCACGAGCTGGGCGGAGGTCGAAGGCATCGTCGACGAGATGGCCTACTACGGCATCGATTCCGACCTCGTCCCGTGGTACTGCCCGGAAGGGGCCATGTGGGAATACGACGACTATATGGAAACCTACATCCTGAGTGTGGGAGCCGACATGCTGGCCTCCGAGGCGGCGGATGCCTTCGGCGCGCTGCTTGTCGAGGCGGGATGGGTCCTCGTGGAAGAGGACTCCTATGGCGAGTGCTACTATTCCTATACGTTGCAGGACGGCACGATCCTCAACATCAGCCTCTGGCCGGCCGATTCCCAGGGCATCGTCTACTTCTACTTCTACGATCCGGAGACGCCGAAGGTCGATACGGCTCTTTCCCTTTGGATCGAGGAGAACTTCCTGAATTCGTCCAACTACACGATGGACGTCTCCATCTCCTATCTCCATGCCCCGATCGACCAGGAGACGGGCGAGCAGACCGGGGAGATTACCATCGATGATCCGTTCCTGACGGCCGTCTACCGGTACACGGACGAGGCGGCTCACATGGACTACGACGAGGCCTCCGGAATGACCGACAAGCTCTTCGTCAACCGCGACGACGGAACAGCCAGCAGGTACGAGGTCTCCGGCGGGAGTGCGACGCTCCAGCAGACCTACGAAGGGAACTACCAGTCGGTGTTCCTCTACACGATGATGGACGTCGCCCTGCTGCATCCCAGCTTCGTTCCGGTGGACGGCGTGGACGGCGGATACACGACGGAGGATGCCAACCTCCAGGATGACCTCTATTCGATGATCGGTCTCTACTTCAGCACAGAGGGGGACACGTATTCCAACTTCGAGATTCTCTTCGACGAAGCGAGTGGCGAGCTGACCATCGGCTTCATCGTCAATTTGGGCTACTACTATGCCGACTCGAGCCAGACGACGATTGAGCTCGGCGGCAATTACGCGGTGCTGAGCATCGGCAGCGTCGGGACGACGACGATCGATCCCGACCTCCTGGCCCTCGTCGAGGCCTAGGAAGGGACTTTCCGGGGAGGAGAGGAATCTCCTCCCCTTTTTTTGCGTCCAAAAAAGGACGGCCGAGGCCGTCACTTTCCGGCGAGGTATCCCTCCTTCAGCTTCTTCCGGTCGATCTTGCCGATGTCGGTGCGGGGGAAGTGGTCGACGAGCAGGATCTTTTCGGGGACGGCGTAGCGGATGAGGCGGTCCTGGAGGTAGGTGCGCAGCCCTTTCGCGAACTCTTCTTTTCCCTCCTTCCCTTCCCGCTGGACGAAGAGGACGACGTAGGGATGCCTCCGGTCCTCGATGGGGACGGCGGCGCTGGTGAGGACGCCGGGATAGGCGTTGGCCTCCTTCTCGATCTCGCTGGGGAAGACGTTGTAGCCCGCGATCTTGACGACGTCCCGCTCGCGGTTGACGAAGAAGAGGAAGCCGTCCTCGTCCCGGTAGCCGACGTCGCCGGTGACTAGCCAGCGCGTCCCGTCCGCGTCGACGTGGAAGGGCTGCTTCTCCTCGGGGGTGTCCAGGTAGCCCAGGCAGACCGATTCGGAGGAGATGAGGATGCGGCCGACCTGGTTGTCGCCCTTGTCCCGGCTGAGGTCCGCCTCGTCGGCGATGCGGAGGCGGACGCCCTGGAGGGGCTTTCCGACCGAGCCGATCCGGTTGTCCCGGAGGGTGTTGACGAAGTTGACGGTGATGGTCTCCGTCAGGCCGTATCCCTCCAGGAGGCGGTTGACGCTCTGGGCCTCCTTCATCCTCTCGTCGAAGCGCTGGAAGAGGGAGAGCTCGGGCTTGTCCGCGCCGATGAAGGTCGACAGGAGGTTCCTCAGCTTCCTTCCGGAGAAGCCCTTCTGGCGCAGGAGCTTGTCGGTCATGTAGGGGATGGTCAGGAGGACGTTGAGCTTGTTCTGCCGGATCTTGGAGACGATCTCCCTGCCGTCGTAGTTGATCATCAGGCAGGAGGCGGCCTCGTTGGAGAGCGGGGCGTGGATGCCCATCGCCAGGCCGAAGCCGTGGAAGACGGGAAGGACGCCGATCATCGAATGGCCCCGGCACTCGTGGCAGAGGATCTCCTCGCTCTGCCGGGTGACGAAGGAGATGCCGTGCTCGGTGCAGACGACGGTCTTGCTCCTTCCGGTCGTCCCGCCCGAGCGCAGCAGGATCGAACCGGCATCGGCGTCCTCGTTGACGTCGAAGTCGGCCTTCTCCCAGGCGATCCGATGGAGATAGCGTTCCTTGTCGAGCCCGCGAAGCTCCTTTCGGTACAGGAGCGGGAAGAAGAGGCGGGCGACGGGTTCGAGGTCGGGGAGGGCGGAGAGGAAGTAGGTCCGGGGAAGGTTGAGGCCTTCGTAGTTCTTCCAAAGGACGTCCAGGATCAGGAGGACGTCGCTATGGGTCTCCTCCAGGGACCTCCGCAGCACCTCCTTCGGGAGGAGGGGATGGAGGAGGGACATCGTGGCCCCGATCTTGCTCAGGGCGTAGAGGGCGACGATGCACTCCGGGACGTTGGGGGAGAGGAGGGAGACGACCGTCCCCTTGCGGACTCCCAGGCGATAGAGCTTGTCCGCCATCTCGTCGACGCGTCGGAGGAAGAGGGGGAAGGGAATCGACTCCCGGCGGAAGTAGAGGGCGTTGGCCGTGCTGTGGCGATGGACTTCGACCGTACGGTAGAGCGTATCCTTGTTCATAGATGGAACCCCATGGAGGAGAGGACGAGATAGAGGACGGCGATGGCGATCGGCTGATGGAGGATGTAGACCCAGAGCGTATGGCCGCCGATGAAGAGGAGGGGGCGGAAGAGCGGGAAGGAGAGGAAGGGAAGGCGGCTTTCCTTCCTCTCGCCGTAGAGGACCTTTCCGAAGGCCATGCCGATGAGGATGACGCCGGAGAAGGGGAAGATCGGCCACCAGTCGACGTAGTTGCCCGTCATGCCCAGGGCGGACTTGAAGAAGGAGAGTGGGTCCTGCTTTAGCCAATCGGAGAAGCTTCCGGAGACGTAGGAGGTCGGCCACTGGATGACTTCGCCCGCGGAGGTCTCGATCCCGGAGCGGAGCAGGAGGCCGAGCAGATAGATCAGGACGCCGAGGAAGAGGCAGACGAGGGGATGGATCTCCTTGTGGAGGACCCTGCGGGAGAAGCGCTCCGCAAGGCCGTAGAGGAGGATCGTGAAGGCCATGACGTGGAGGATGCCCCAGCCGATGAAGACGTTCTCGCCGAGGATTCCGCTGAGGATCGAGGTCGCGACGGAGAGCAGGACGGACCACAGGAGCAGGAGGAGTCCGCGCCGGACGTTGTTGCGGGAGAGGCTCGTCGAGACGCCGCAGGCAAAGAGGAACATCCCGGCGAAGAAGGGGACGAGCCAGTCGTGGATGACGGGATTGGAGAGGATGTCCTGGCAGAAGGCGACGAGCCCTTCCAAGGCGGGATAGTTGCCGATGAGCACGCGGTAGTTGGCGATCAGGCCCGGAAGCTGGACCATGTCGTAGCAGAGGTGGTAGAGGACGACCAGGAAGATCGGGAGGCCGCGGAAGAGGTCGACTTCGTAGACCCGCTTCGGACGTTTCCTGGGAAAGACTTCGGTTGCGTCGTTTTTCATGCCTTTGATTATAAGGCCTCCTCCGCCTTCTTTTAAGGGGAAAATGCGAAAATCGTTCCCCGCCTCCTCCCATCGCCCTTTCTGAGCTGCCTAGTTATCATATAGGCATCCGATTCAATAAGTTGTTTCTTTGAAAGAAAAGGGAAGGGAAAAGGAAACTCTTCTCGGAAAAAATGTCTTTCCTGTTGTATTCCCGGCAGGGAAAAACTATAATTTTCCTAGAGAAAACAAGGTAGGGAAACACCATTGGCCCGTTTATTTGACCGTATTCCGGGGGACCTCTTCTCCCCGCTGTCACGAAAATACAAGGCGATCTACGCCTTCGCCCTTGTCTGCCTCTATCGTTGCCTGAAGCTCTACAAGAGCGACATCAAGCGCTCGGACTATGTCGGCATGCTCAAATCCCAGGGACAGGAGATGCTCGAGCTCTTTTCCGTGGAGATGGACCAGCTCGACGACAAGAGCGAGGAGACGAAGATCGCTCTCGAGAAGGGCGAGGACGACTTCTCCTCCAAGATCAACTACGTCGTCCGCAAGCTCTCGAGCTGCGGATGGTTCATCATCAGCCGCAATCCGCGGACGAACGTCGAGTACCTCTACATTCCGGCCTATTCCATCCAGCTCCTGCGCCTGATCGACGAGCTCACCAGCGACATCGGCTCCTATCTTCCCTTGGTCCACCAGACCTATGCGGAGCTCAAGATGGAGGACGAGAAGGAAGACGACTACATGTACCGCTCCCTGCTCAACGCCCGCCACAACGCCGACACGATCGAGATGTCTGTCACGCTCCTGAAGCAGCAGATCTGCGTCTTCGGAAACCGCCTGACCTCCGTCCTCGATCCCAACGTCGCCCTCAAGCAGCACTTCGACGAATACCGCGTCTCCATCTCCGACCGCTACTACCATCCGATGAAGACCTTCGATTCCCTGGGCCTCTACGCCCAGCCGACGATCCGCATCCTCCGGCGCTGGCTCTCGAGCGAGCGCCTCATCACCCTGATGGTGCGCGAGGCCAAGGGGGAGCCGGTCAACCGCCAGCGCAAGGAACAGGAGATCGCCAGCGAGATCATCAAGACGATCAACGAGGTCATCGACATCTTCTCCCGCCTCTCCGTCGCCTTCAACGACATCGACGCGGCCAACGCCCGCTACACCGAGGCGGTCCAGAAGAAGGTCAACTATCTCTCGTCGACGGACAAGACCGTCAAGGGAAAGATCGACAAGATCATCCTCTCGATGGCCAGCGAGATCAAATCCAATCCGGCCCTCCACTACGAGGAGCTCCCGATCTGCCTCAAGGCGCGGGAGACCCTGCTCCTGCTTCGCCAGGGCAACCTCGATTCCCGCTCCCTGACCCTTCCCTTCAAGCGCGGGATCGTCGAGGACACGGAGCTGATGCCCCTGGAGGACGACTTCATGCTCACCGACGAGGACCGTCAGGGCCTGCTTCTGATCGACGAGGACGTCAACCGCTTCTCCGACTTCGCCATCGCCGCCTTCCTCGACCGCTTCATGCAGGGCAAGGACGAGATCACGACCTATGACATCGCCATCACGTCGATGGACGACCTGGTCCTGATGATCCTGGCCATCCTCAAGTGCAAGCTCCGCCTTCTCCCCTACCGGGCCGAGAAGCTCCAGGACAAGATCGACTATGCCGGATACGAGATGCCCCTCTATCAATTCCGACGCACCAAGAGAGCGAGGTGAACGACATGTTCCAAGAAGAATACGAAAAACTCTCGCGCGGCGAGAGGTCCCAGTTCAGCGAGGTGGTCAACGACCTCCTCTACGAATGCTTCATCCCCCGCAAGCTCTACGACCGCAAGGCCAGCATGTTCAAGGCCAATCCCGACTACCTCTTCCTCGAACGCCATCTCTCCCTCTTCAAGGACTATCTCTCATTCATGGAGATCGAGGTCAACCAGGCGGAGGACGACGGGCTTTTCTACGTCGTCTCGGCCCTGGAGAAGAACCACCTCCGCATCGACGTGGTCACGACCCTGATCGTCTTCGCCCTCCGCTCCTACTACGAGGAGGCCATCGGCCGGGAGCCGGAGACGATCGAAGTCGACATGACCTACGGCAGCCTTGCCGCCTTCCTCCAGGAGAAGGGGCTTTCCAACCTCACCAAGAGGCTTTCCTCGACGACGATCGCCTCCTCCCTGCGCACGCTCGACTCCTTCAACGTCGTCACGCGCCACCAGGGCAACTACGGCGACCCGAGCTACCGCTTCTTCATCCTTCCGACCATCCGCTACGTCATCTCCAGCGAGAAGATGAACGCCCTGTACAACTTCCTGACCAAGCCGGAGGAAGAGGCGGAATCGACGAGCCTCTTTGACCTGTCTCCGAAGGAGGAAAACCTCCATCCGGAGGACATTCCCGTGGAGGAAACGAAATGAAAAGCATCGTCAAGCTCCGGCTCATCAACTGGCACTACTTCGGCAACACGACGACCGACATCAAGCGCCTGACCTTCCTGACGGGCCCCAACGGAACCGGAAAGTCGACCATCATCGACGCCCTGCAGATCCTGATCCTGGGCACGACGAGGCCGGACAACTTCAACAAGGCCGCCAACGAGAAGGGAAGGCAGAGCCGAACCCTGCTGTCCTACCTGCGCGGCCAGACCGGCATCGCCGACGACGGCACGGTCATGAACCTGCGCCCGGGCAACTTCACCTCCTACATCGCCGTCGAGATCGCCAACGACCAGGACGACCGCATCTTCACGGTGGGCGTCGTCTTCGACGTCGATGCGGCCGACAACGTCGACAAGCATTATTTCTACCTCGATTCGCCCTTCCCGGAGAACGACTTCTCCAACGGATCGAGCGAATCCAATGCCAAGAAGGTGCGCCCCCTGACCTATTCCGAGTTCTCCCGCTTCGTCCGGGACAGCTACAAGGCCAACCACTTCCGCTTCTTCGACACGGACATCTCCTACCAGCTCTTCATCCACGAGGCCTTCGGCAACCTTCCGGACAAGTACTTCAGCCTCTTCAAGAAGGCGGTCTCCTTCGCGCCGATCGACAACATCTCCTCCTTCATCACGGAATACATCTGCGACGTCGAGAAGCAGATCGACATCGAGCCGATGCAGAACAACATCGAGCAGTACAAGATCCTCGAATACGAGGCCAAGAAGCTCAAGGTCAAGTCGGACAGCCTGCAGCAGATCTCCGACACCTACCAGTCCCTGCGCTCCTTCGACAGGAAGCTCGACCTCCTCAAGTACGTCAACGACCGCGTCTCCTACGAGGAGGGGAAGAAGAAGGTCCAGGTCCTGGAGGAACGGCTCGAGCGCGACAACCGGCGCCTGATCGCCATCTCCGACGAGATCGCGCAGTTCGACCGCCAGATCGAGGAGCTGCGGCAGGACCTCTCCTCCTACCAGGCCAAGAAGCTGCAGAGCAAGAACTACTCCCTGACCGAGAAGCTCTCCATGAAGAAGGAGGGCATCACGAGGGAGATCACCGCCATCCAGATGCAGGTCGAGAACGTCAAGAAGCAGCTTTCGACCTACGTCAAGGACTACAAGGAAGTGACGTCGCGCTTCCTCTCCTACTACAGCCGCTTCGACAGCGCGCGCCTGGGAGAGCGGGTCGCTCCGCTCTTCGACGAGCTCATGGAGCTCTGCCGCGACATCCAGAACGAATGCATCGCCCTGGAGCAGGACATCCTCGCCGACCAGGTCGACTTCACCTCCGTGACGGCCTTCCGCAACGACATGGAGCACCTCCGCAACAGCGCCATCCAGGCCCGGCAGGCGATCTCCAGCGAGATCTACAAGGTCGCCGGCGACCTGCAGCAGCTCCAGCACGACCTGACGGCCGTCAATTCGGGACGCAAGCCCTTCGACAAGATCGGTCCCAACTACCTGGCCATCAAGGAAAGCCTCGAGCAGGCCCTGAAGAGCCGCCACGGCGACAGCTACGTCCACGTCTACTGCGACCTGGTCGACGTCAACGACCCGGAGTGGACGATGGCCCTGGAAGCCGTCCTCTTCAGCCAGAAGTTCAACTTCTTCGTCAATCCCGCCTACTACGAGGAGGCCAACCGCCTGCTCAAGGAGCTCTCCGACCGCTATCAGTACTACCGCGTCTCCCTGGTCGACACCGAGCGCCTCCTGGCGAGCGACATCCGGGCCGACGAACATTCCATCGCCACCCTGATCGATACCGACGACGCGGGCGCCCGCGCCTACACCGACTACCTCCTGGGCCGCATCCGCAAGTGCCGGACCTTCGACGAGGCCCGCCGTTCGGGATCGGGCCTGCTCTCCGACTGCACGGGCTACCGCGGGTTCGCGACCTGGTACCTCAACAAGAACAACGCCCGCGTCTTCTTCCTGGGAAGGGAGGTCAACAGCCAGACCAAGGCCATCTCGGCCAAGGACTACCAGGAGCAGAACCAGCGCAACTCCCTGCTCTCGGAGGCCCTGGACAAGGTCGACGACCTCCGGACCCTCTCCCTGATGTCGGAAAACGAGCTCCTTTCCTATCAGAGCGACGTCGACCGCACGCGGGAGATCGAGAACCTCCAGCAGAGCCTCACCAACGTGGACAGCGAGATGCACGACGCCTCCCTGGGCGACATGAACGACGTCCAGAAGAAGATCGACGCCATCGAGGAGGACATCCGTTCCGTGGAGAAGGACCGGGAGGACCGGCTGACGGAGCGCGGTTCCCTGATCAACGAGACGGCCCGCCTCAACGGGGAGGAGCTTCCGATCGCCCGCAAGAACCTCGAGGACTTCCGCCGGAACGTCGAGGCCTTCGACGAGAAGGTCGTCAACGAGGAGTACGACCCATTCTTCAACAAGCTCCTGGACGAGCAGCACATGACCTTCTCCCAGATCCGCACGGAAGCCAGCCGGGAATGGATCCAGGCCAACAACAAGTACCTCCACGAGAAGAACGCCCTGGTCCGCCTGCGCGCCGACTACTGCGCCCTCTACCACCTCAACTACGACACGACCACCCTGGAGAACAACGACGAGTTCGACAAGGAGCTGGAGAACATCAACAAGGTCCGCCTCCCCGACTACGAGGAGAAGATCAAGCGCGCCCACGACGCCTCCATCCGCGAGTTCAAGGACGACTTCGTCTACAAGCTCCGCACCGCCATCGAGACGGTCTACGCCCAGATCGACGAGCTCAACCAGGCCCTGATCGACAACCGCTTCGGACGCGACAGCTACCAGTTCAAGGTCTCTCCCAACAAGGACTACATCGAATACTACAACATGATCATGGACCCCCTGCTTTTGAAGACGGGAGACGCCGAGCAGCTCTTCCTGGAGAAGTACAAGACGACGATGGACGACCTCTTCACCCTCATCTCCTCCTCCACCTCCGCCCAGGGCGAGCAGAAGGAGCAGATCCGCCGCAACATCGAGACCTTCACCTCCTACACGACCTACATCCTCTTCGACCTTTTGGTCACCCGCGGCGAGGGCGAGGAGAGCCAGACCATCTCCCTGGGACGCTCCTTCAAGTCCCAGTCCGGCGGCGAGACCCAGACGCCGTTCTACATCGCCATCCTCGCCTCCTTCGCCTCCCTCTGCCGCGTCAACAATCCCAAGGACAACGACACTCTGCGACTTGTCATCTTCGACGAGGCGTTCTCCAAGATGGATTCCGCCCGCATCAAGCAGTCGACGGCCCTGCTGCGCCAGTTCGGCCTCCAGGCCATCCTCTCCACGCCTTCGGAGAAGCTCCGCGACCTCGTCGACGCCGTCGACCTGATCCTGGTCGCCATCCATGACGACCGCAAGAAGCGCTCGGGCCTGGACGTCTACCGCGACAAGAGGCGGATGGAGAAGGACGAGCCCGCTCTGGAGGAAGGGGCGGCCCCCGAACCGGATCCCGATCCCACCGCATGAGGAAGAGGCCTTCGGGCCTCTTTTTTCGTCGGGATCCTCCCTCTCCGGAGAGGGAAGGGTCATTTCCTTTACGATTTCTTTTCCTTTCCTTCGGACAAGTGGTTTCCCTTCCGGAAAGAAACGTTTACAATGTCTTCGTCTTTTCGGATGTCGATCCAAGAGGAGGGAAAGGCGATGGAAGAGGAAAGAAAGGCCGTCGGGAAGAGACGATTCTTCAAGGACTCGGCCCTGGAGTGGAAGTGGATGCTCTACGACGTCGGCAACTCCGCTTTCACCCTCCTGGCCAGCGTCATCCTCCCCATCTACTTCTCCTATCTGGCGGGGCAGAGCGGCGTCGACGAGACCAGCGCCTCCACCATTTGGAGCTTTGCCGCCAGCGGCATCACCCTCACCCTCGCCGTCCTCTCCCCGATCCTGGGGACGTTCTCGGACTACCGCGGCTTCAAGCGGCCGCTCTTCTTCCTGACGGCGATCCTGGGCATCCTCGGCTGCTTCCTCTTCGCCGTCCCGATGCCCTACATCGCCTTCCTGATCGTCTTCGTCTTCGCCAAGATCTTCTATTCCGTCTCCCTGGTCTTCTACGATTCGATGCTCTCCGACGTCACCTCCCTGGAGAAGGCGGACGACATCTCCAGCAAGGGATACGCCTTCGGCTACATCGGCAGCTGCATCCCCTTCCTGATCTCCATCCTTTTGATCGTCGTCCTGCCGATCGACACGGCCGTCTCGATGCCGATCGCCTTCGCCATCAACGCCCTCTGGTGGCTGGGATTCACGATTCCCCTGGCCCTTTCCTATCGTCAGAAGCATTACGTCGAAAGGGAGAGGCATGCCCTGCGGAACAACTTCCGCCGCCTCTTCCACGTCCTGGGAAGGAAGAAGGACATCCCCAACCGCAAGGGCATCCTCCTCTTCCTCGTCGCCTTCTTCTTCTACATCGACGGCGTCTATTCCATCATCGACATGGCGACCTCCTTCGGCACGGCCTTGGGCTTCGACAGCACGTCCCTGATCCTGGCCCTCCTGGTCACCCAGGTCGTCGCCTTCCCCGCCGCAATCGCCTACGGGAAGCTGGCCCGGAAGGTTCCCTCCGACGTCCTGATCTTCGTCGGCATCCTCGCCTATACGGCCATCGGCCTCTTCGCCATCTTCCTGACCCAGGAATGGCAGTTCTGGGTCCTGGCCGTCGGGGTCGGCCTCTTCCAGGGCGGCATCCAGTCCCTCTCCCGTTCCTACTTCGCCAAGATCATCCCTTCGGAGGAGTCGGGCTGCCTCTTCGGCATCCTGGACATCTTCGGAAAGGGGGCCTCCTTCCTGGGGACGATGCTCTTCGGCATCGTGACCCACTTCACCGGCGACGTCAACCTGGGCGTGATCCCCATCGCCTGCCTCTTCGTCTTCGGCATCGTCTTCTTCCTGCTTGCGGCCAAGGAGAACCGGCGCTTCGACTTCTCGGCCAAGGAAGGGGACAAAGGGACGCCCACGGACTGAGGCGGAATCCTTCCGGCATGGAAAAAGGGCCTGCCGCGCAGGCCCTTTTCGCGTCTTCCTATTTCTTTTCGGAGGCGGATTCCTTCAGGATCTGCTCCTGGAGCTTGGCCGGGACGATCTCGTAGTCCTCGAAGCGGAGGTTGAAGAAGGCCGTTCCCTTGGAGAGGGCCTTGAGCTCGTTGGCGTATTCCAGGATCTCGGCCTCCGGGACGATGGCGACGACGTCGAGGGTTCCCGAGCGGTTCTCGTCGGTGGAGAGGATGCGGGCCCTCCTCTTGGTCAGGTCGCTCAGGACGGCGCCGAGGTATTCGCTCTCGCAGTCGATGGTGACGCGGTCGTAGGGTTCGAGGAGGACGGGGGCGCAGTTGGGATAGGCGGCGCGGAAGGCCTGGATGGCGGCGTTCTTGAAGGCCATCTCGTTGGAGTCGACCGAGTGCTGCTTTCCGTCCAGGAGGGTCGCCTTGACGTGGATGACGGGAGCGCCGATGAGTCCGCCGGTCGCAAGCGCCTCCAGGAAGCCCTTCTCGACGGCCGGGAAGTATCCCTTGTCGATGTGCCCGCCGAAGACCGTCGAGGCGAAGGAGGTCTCCTCCGCCGGTTCGAAGCGCATCTGGACGACGCCGTAGTAGCCGCTTCCGCCGGACTGCTTGACGAAGCGGCCCTCGCTCTCGGCGGCCTTCGTGATCGTCTCGCGGTAGGAGATGCGGATCGCCTCCGTGTGGAACTGGATGCCGTATTCCTCCCGCAGGCGGTCGAGGACGTAGGAGAGGTGCGTCTTGCTCAGTCCTCCCAAGAGGATCTGCCCGGTCGTCTCCTCCTTGCGAAGGAGCAGGGTCGGGTCTTCCGCGGACATGCGCTGGACGACGGGGAAGAGCTTGTCGGAATCCTTCTTCGTCTCGGGGACGAGGGCGTTGAAGTAGGTCGGCGTCGGATAGCGGACGGGTTCGAAGCGGACGAGGTGGCTGCGGTCGGAGAGGGTATCGGAGAGGCGGAGGTCCTCCAGGCGGGTGACGGCGGCGATGTCGCCGGCGCCGACCTCCTTGATGGGCGTCAGCTTCTCGCCGCAGACCGAGAAGAGGTTGGTCAGCGTGTACTCCTTGTTCGTGTTCGTGCAGACGAGGGTGTCCCCCGCCCGGACGATTCCGGACTGGACCTTGAAGATGGAGACGAGGCCCTGGTAGGGATTGTAGGTGTTCTTGAAGACCATCAGCGAGGAACTCTCCTCCAGCTCGGTCTTGACCTGGACGTCCTCGCCGTCCTTGCCGTAGGCCTTGTAGGGCTTGAGCTCGTTGGGGGCCGGCAGGTAGGAGACGAGCATGTCGGTCAGCGTGTTGATGCCGATGTCCTTGAGGGCGCTGCCGACGATGATGGGATAGAGCTCGCCCTTGAGGACGCCCTCCCTCAGGCCGGCCTTGATCTCCTCGTTGGTGAAGGGCTCGCCGGAGAAGAAGCGCTCGAGCATCGCGTCGTTGACGGTGGCGACGGCCTCGCAGAGGCGGTTGTGGAGGGCGTAGACGACCTCGCGCTTGTCCTCGTAGATGACGTCGTCCTCGCAGGTGACGCCGTTGTACTTCCGCGCCTTGAGCTCGACGACGTTGACGAAGCCGTCGAAGTTCTCCTTCCTTCCGATCGGATAGGAGAAGGGGACGCACTTCCGGTCGTCCAGCTTGAGCTTGATCTCCTCGTAGAGGGCGTTGAAGTCGACGTTCTCCTTGTCCATCTTGTTGAGGAAGAGGAACATCGGGACGCCCCTCTTCTTGAGCAGCTTGAAGGCCTTGACGGTTCCCGTCTGCACGCCCTTGGAGGCATCGATGACGATGATGGCGCCCTTGACCAGCCTCGTGATGCCGATCGTCTCGAAGATGAAGTCGTCGTTTCCGGGGAGGTCGATCAGGTTGATCTTGTAGCCGTCGTGCACGATAGGGACGACCGAGGAGGAGATGGAGACCTGGCGTTCCTTCTCCATCGCGAGGTAGTCCGAGATCGTGTTCTTGGCCTCGATGGATCCCTTCTCGGAAATGATGCCCGCCTTGTAGGCAAGGGATTCGACGAGGGTCGTCTTTCCGCTTCCCTGATGGCCGACGACGGCGACGTCTCGGATGTTTGCGGGATTGTACATGATGATTCACTCCTTTGTAAACGCTTACAGAAAGTATACAACATGAGCGCAGGCGGAAAAAGAGGGAAATTCCGATTTCCTTGCCGGCCTTCCCCTCCCTCTCCTTTTTCTTCCTCCCAATCCTTTTTGGACGAAAAGGCGGGCGATTCCCAATTTCTGCTTTTTCTTCTTCGGCGGCTGTTTTATAATATAACTTGTTGAAAGCGTTTCCATGAAAGAAGGAGGCACGAATGAAAGATGAGATGGTAGCGGTCATCCTGGCCGGAGGAAGGGGCACCCGCCTGCACTCCCTGACGGCCAAGATTGCGAAGCCGGCGGTCTTCTTTGGCGGTAAGTATCGAATCATCGACTTCCCTCTCTCCAACTGCGCCAACTCGGGCATCACCTCCGTTGGCGTGGCCACCCAGTACGAGGCGACGGTCCTCAACACCTATATCGGGACGGGCCGGAACTGGGGCCTCAACGGCACGGGCGCCCTGACGTCCATCCTCCCTCCCCGCGAGACTCCGAAGGGGGCGAGCTGGTACCTCGGAACGGCCGATGCCATCTATCAGAACATCGACTGGCTGGACAAGACGCACTGCGAGTACGTCGTCATCCTCTCGGGAGACCACATCTATAAGATGGACTATTCCGAGATGCTCGCCTTCCACAAGAAGCACGCGGCGGACGTCACGATCGCCACGATCCAGGTTCCCATGAGCGAGGCGTCCCGCTTCGGCATCTGCCTGACCGACGAGGAAGGGCGAATCACGGAATTCCAGGAGAAACCCAAGAAGCCGCGGTCGGACCTGGCCTCGATGGGCATCTACATCTTCAGCTATCCGCTCCTGAGGGAGAGCCTCATCAGCGACCACGAGCTCTCCAGTTCCAGCCACGACTTCGGAAAGGACATCCTTCCGACCCTGCTCAAGACGGGAAAGAGGCTCTTCTCCTATCGCTTCTCCGGCTACTGGAAGGACGTCGGAACGGTCCACTCCCTTTGGGAAGCCAACATGGACCTGCTCGATCCCGACTGCACCCTTCGCCTCTACGCGAAGGACTTCAAGATCTTTTCGGCGGATACCTTCTCCCGTCCGCAGCTGATCAGCAAGACGGGCAAGGTGGACGACTGCATCATCAACCAGGGCGCGGTCATCCACGGCAAGTGCGTCCATTCGGTCATCTCCAACGAGGTCGTCGTCGAGAAGGGCGCGCTCGTCGAGGATTCGATGATCATGCCGGGCGCGGTCATCAAGAGCGGCGTCACGGTCCGCAACGCGATCATCGGCGCGGCGGTCGTCGTCGACAAGGACAAGATCGGAACGGAGGACGACATCGTCCTCTACACGGAGGAAGACTAACATGGCTATCAAGGTTTTGGGTCTGGTCGACTGCTTCAACAGCCCGGAATTCGGGCCGATGACGAAGCATCGCGCCGTCGCCTCGACGTCCTTTTTGGGACGCTACGCCTTCATCGACTTTCCCCTCTCCAACTTCCTCAACTCGCACATTCCCTCGATCGGCATCCTCTGCCAGAACCACATCCGCTCCCTGACGCGTCACGTCGGCAACGGCGCCTCCTGGGTCAAGAACACGAAGATCGGACACTTCCAGGTCCTCTACGATGAGCCCAACGTCGCCAATCCGGGATACAACACCGACGTCGCCGACCTCTTCGAGAACAAGTGGTTCCTCCGCGCGACCAAGCCCGACTACGTCGTCATCGCCCCTCCCTACATGGTCTACCGCGCGGACTTCGAGCAGCTGATCCAGGACCACATCACCTCGGGCTCCCGCATCTCCCTGCTCTACACGCACCAGAAGGGGCTGAAGAACTCCTTCATCGGCGCCAAGAAGATCTACATCTCCGAACGCGGGAAGGTCTCGCGCATCGAGATCAACCGCGGCGAGGTCGACGAAGGGGACATCTCCATGGGGACGATGATCATGGACTATCCGATGCTCGAGAACCTGATGGAATACGCCCAGGGGACCTCTTCCTTCTTCTCCCTCTCGGATACGCTGAACTACCTTTCGCCCTCGGTCCTGATCAAGGCCGTGCGACACGAGGGATACGTCCGCTCCTTCGACTCCCTTTCCAACTACCTCAAGTACTCCCTCGAGCTGATCAACGACGACGTCTATTCCTCGCTCTTCCGCGAGGACTGGCCGATCTATACCAAGTCCTACGACTCGGCCCCGGCCCTCTACAAGAAGGGCGGCAGCGCCATCAACTCCTACGTCGCCAACGGGTCGATCATCGAAGGCAAGGTGACCAACTGCATCGTCGGACGCGGCGTCCGGGTCAAGAAGGGCGCCGTCGTCAAGAACGCCGTCATCGGCTCGGATGCGGTCATCGAGTGCAACACCCACATCGAGAACGCCATCGTCGACAAGGAGGCGCAGGTCCTCCATGTCAGCGAGGTCGTCGGGACGATGGACAACCCGATCTTCATCGCCCAGGGGGACGTCATCTGATGCGGATCCTCCTGGTCACAAGCGAGGCCCTCCCCTACATCAAGTCCGGTGGGCTGGCCGACTTCATCTATTCCTTCGGCAAGGCGCTGAAGGACCGCGGACAGGAAGTCTCCGTCATCCTCCCGCTCTACAAGTCCATCCGCGAACGGCATTCGGAGGTCCTCAGCGACCTCTACGACACCTTCGACTTCAAGATGGACTGGCGGACGCAGGGGTGTGGCGTCTTCCACCATTGCATCGACGGAATCGACTACTACTTCACGGCCATGGACCGCTTCGATCGGGACGGGATGTACGGCTATGGCGACGACAACGAGCGCTTCGCCTGCTTCATGATGGCCGTCAACACCTTCCTGACGCGGCACAACGACTTCGACGTCGTCCACTGCAACGACTGGCAGACGGCGGTCCTTCCGCTTCTCCTGCGCTTCAACCCGAAGCCGATCCGAACGGTCCTGACCATCCACAATCCGGCATTCCAAGGCTGGGCCGGAAGGGACGACCTGAGACGCTTTTTCAATCTTCATACCGATTGCTATGATTCGGGACTCGTTCGTCTTGGCGATTCATTCAATTTCCTGAAGACAGGAATCATGACGGCAGACAAGATTTCGACCGTCAGCAGGACGCATTGCCAGGAGCTCTTGCGGGACCACCAGGGATTCGGTGGGATCGGCGCCATCCTGGATTGGTGCCGGCACAACGACTTCGTGGGCATCGTCAACGGCCTGGACGTCGACATCTGGGATCCGCAGACGGATCCAAAGCTCGCCCGGAACTATTCCCTCTACGATTACAAGGTCGGCAAGAGGGCGAACCGGGAGAAGATCCTCCATGACCTCGGCATGGAGACGTCCTTCCGTGGTGCGCTCTATTCCTGCATCACCCGCCTCTCGGGACAGAAGGGCATCGATCGCCTGATCTCGTGCATGCCGGAACTGAGGAAGTCCGATTCCCGCCTCATCATCATCGGGACGGGGGACATGGAAGGGGAAGTCCTCGCCCATGCCCTGCGCTATCCGGAGGTCTACTTCGTCAAGCGCTACGACGAGGGCCTTGCGCACCTCCTCTATGCCGCCAGCGACTATTTCCTGATGCCGAGCTACTTCGAGCCCTGCGGAACGAGCCAGCTCATCTCGATGCGCTACGGAACCGTCCCCATCGTCAGCAACGTCGGCGGACTCAACGACACGGTCAAGGACGTCTCCCTGGGCAACGCGGCGACGGGATTCGTCTTCAACAACACCGATTCCTCGGCCTTCTTCAACTGCTTCATCGCCTCCTCGGAATACTACTACCGTCCCGGCCTTTCCCGCCTGATCGAGGAAGGCATGAAGGGCGACTATTCCTGGGCGCGCTCGGCGGACGAGTATCTCGGGCTCTATCGTTCCATCTATTGGAAATAAAAAGCTTGTTGCCTTTCGTCCTTGCCGGCGATATAATTTCCTATGCTGTTGTTTTCGGAGCGTGAAGAAACGGAGGATTAGACCATGGCAGTACCAGCAAGAAGGACCGGCGTCACCAAGAAGCGCATCCGTCGCGGACATATCGGTCTTGAGGCTACCAATACCTACAGCTGCCCCAACTGCGGAGCGGCGATTCGCCCTCATCACGTCTGCCCCAATTGTGGATTCTACAAGGGACGGAAGGTGGTCGACGTCAAGTCGAAGGCGGAGTAGGAGAGCAGATTCAGGGACGGACAGACAGGGCCTCTTCGAGGCCCTTTTCCTATCGAAAGGAATGGACACATGACTTATCTCGAGAAGATCACTTACCTGACGGGGCGCTTCCTTCAGGTCCAGCAATACGTCCTGGCCAACGCCTTCCGCGTCCGGACGTTCTTCGAAGGGACGAAGGACCTTCCTCCCCAGCTGGGGCTGGAGGAGCACATCGCCGCCTTGGAGAGCCAGGCTCGGACGAAGGTCGTCGAAAGCCAGGGGAGGTCGACTTCGGAGCTGACAGGAGACCTCCTCGGCCACGGCATTTCCCGGAAGGACGAGAAGGAGCTTTCCCTGCTGCTAAGGAAGAGGGACTACGTGGTCTCCTTCTTCTATCTCGACAACGCCAACGCCCTTGCCCGGGAGGATCCCCTGGTCTACGAGAGCAAGGTCGTCGAGCTCCAGGAGCTCGTCGATCGCTCCGTCGCCCTCAACCAGTCCCTGGCCCGGAGCGCCGACAAGGTCCTCCAGGAGTCCTACCGCCTGCCCCGGTAGGACTTTTCTCCCCTCCTTTTCCTGAAAATCGCCTTCCATTGGGTTATAATCTTATCCAGGAGACCTGCATGTCCAACCTTTCCCCGGAAGTCCTGGCCCTGAAGAGGATTCTCGGCCAGAAGAAGAGCTATCGCGAGACGATCTTCCGCATCCTTTCGACGGAACGCATTTCCAAGACGTCCGTCCAGGAACTCAAGCGGACGGTCTTCGGCATCCTGCGCCGCTACTTTTCCCTTTCCTTCGACGTGGAGAGGAATTTTCCCTCCTATTCCCGGGAGAGCGAGGAGCGCTACCTGCTCCTGGCCGCCCTCTTCCTCCTGCGCCAGAGGAAGGACGAAGCGGAAGTCGAAAGGTCCTTCCTCGAGACCTTCCGCCTCCTGCGCCTCTCCGGCGACCCTTCCGCCCTCTTCGCCTCCCTTCGGGAGCTGGGAAGGAATCCCTTCGTCCTGCCCAAGGAGCTTCGCCGTTCCCCCTACGCCTACAATTCCCTGGCCCTGGAGATCCCGGAGTTCCTCCTCAGGGACCTGGTCTTTTCCTACGGGGCGGACAAGGCCAAGGACGTCGCCCTCGCCCTGCGCGAGATGCCCTCTCCCGTCTATGTCCGCAACGTCTTCTCCCCGCGCCGGGGAGAGCTTCCCGGACGGCGGCTGTCCCTGCGGAGAGGGGAGTGCCATCTCCTTCCGAAGGATTGCAGCACCAAGAAGGTCGAGTCGATCGTCGACCGCTCCTTCTATCCCGTGGACCTGATCAAGCTCTTGGCCGTGGACCGTCTGTCCCTCGACGGCCTTTCCTGCCACGCCCTTCTCCTCAACCAGCGGACCCCGTTCCTGGCCTGTTATCTCGACGGCCTCCTTTCGGACGTTCCGGACGTCCAGCTGACGCCCGTCTTCCCGCGGGAGCAGCGCTTCCGCTCGTCGGTGGAGTGGATCGCGGAGATCGGCGCCCGTCGCGTCAAGCCCCTCCTCTCCTCCCTGGAGCTGGCGAAGACCTATTTCCCGGAGGCGTCGATGGACCTGGTGGCCGTCCAGGGAGACGACAGCTACCTCGGCAAGGCCGGAATGCGTCCGGACGTCCTTCCCAACCTGACGGAGGCCGAGTTCCGCCGCCTGTCGGTCCTTCAGGCCGGAGAGCTCCTGGAAGCCTCTTCCTTCGTCAAGAAGGGCGGATCCCTCCTCTTCCTCAACGCCGGAATCACCGCGGACGAGACGCGCCATGTCCGCGAGTCCTTCCTCTCCCTGCGAAGGAACTTCGAACTGGAGGATGACTTCGTCCTGCTCCCCTCGGACGAGAAGACGGAGGGCGGCTACTTCGCCCTCTTCCGGAGGATGGAAGAATGAGGAGCATCTATTCCTTTTCCTACCCGGAGCTGGAGCAGGAGATGCTCGCCCTGGGCCAGACCCGCTACCGGGCGAAGCAGATCTATGCCTGGCTCTACAAGAGGACCGTGGCGTCCTTCGACGAGATGACGGACATTTCCAAAGCATTTCGCGAGGAGCTGAAATCTCGATACGATTTTTATGTCCCTGAATGCACCCTAAGACAGGAATCGAAAGATGGAACGATCAAATCCCTCTTTCGGATGAAGGACGGCGAAGAGGTGGAGAGCGTCCTCATGCATTACGTCTACGGCTA
Source organism: uncultured Bacillota bacterium (assembly GCA_949299015.1). Classification (GTDB taxonomy): domain Bacteria; phylum Bacillota_I; class Bacilli_A; order RFN20; family CAG-288; genus Enterosoma. The sequence goes on along the minus strand of CASFYT010000012.1, from coordinate 71,562 downwards.
TGCCGTCTGCGTCTCGAGCCAGGTCGGATGCAACATGAACTGCGCCTTCTGCGCCTCGGGCCTGCTGCGGAAGAAGAGGAACCTCTCTCCGGAGGAGATGATGGGGCAGGTCCTCTCCTACGACCGGCTTTTGAAGCAGCGGGATCCCGCCCTCCGCGTCAGCCACGTGGTCGTGATGGGAACGGGAGAGCCCTTCGACAACTATGACAACGTCCTCTCGTTCCTGCGCAACGTGAATTCCCCCTTCGGCCTGGACATCGGGGCGCGGCACATCACGGTCTCCACCTGCGGCATCGTCCCGGGCATCCTCCGCTTCGGCAAGGAAGGGCTGCAGGTCAACCTGGCGATTTCCCTGCACGCTCCCGACGATGAGCGACGGGCGAAGCTGATGCCGGTCGACCGTGCCTATCCCCTGACGGAGCTGATTCCGGCCGTCATCCAGTACTACAGGGATTCGGGCGGCCGCCGCTGCACGTTCGAATACATCATGATCAAGGATTTCAACGATTCGATCGCCGATGCCAAGAAGCTCTACGACCTGATCTATCCCACACACGGCTTTGTCAACCTCATCCCGCTCAACCCCGTCCGCGAGAAGGGCCTCTTCCGCAGCGACGAAAAGACGATCGACGCCTTCCACAACTACCTGCTCTCCAAGGGCGTGAAGTCGACCATTCGAAAGGAATTCGGCAGCGACATCGACGCTGCCTGCGGACAGCTGAGGGCAAAACATGAACGGAAATGAAAAGAAGAGGCGCTTTGCCTGCCTGAGCGACATCGGCACCAAGCGCAAGAACAACGAGGACGCCGCCTACTGCGCCAGCTCCCCCTTCGGGACGCTCCTGGTCGTCGCCGACGGGATGGGCGGTCATCGAAAGGGCGAGATCGCGAGCAAGATCGTGACCGACGAGCTCTCCTATTCCTTCTCTCAGAACCGGCGCGGCTTCTCTCCGGAGCGGGCTCGGAAGTTCCTCCATCGCGCCTTGAAGAAGGCCAACAAGAGAATCCATGCGCTCGGCCTTTCGGGGGACGACTACAAGGAGATGGGGACGACGGTCGTCTGCTGCCTGGTCACGAAGGAGAAGGCGGTCGTCTGCAACGTCGGCGACAGCCGCTGCTACGCCTATCGGAAGGAGACGGGGCTGACGGAGGTCACGACGGACCAGACCTACGTCGAGCTTCTCTTCGAGACGGGAAAGATCACCAAGAAGGAGATGGAGAACCATCCGCAGCGGAACCTTCTGATCAATGCGATCGGAATCAACGCCAGCCTCGTCGAGATTCAGGATCTGGAGGTCGACCTCGCTGCCGTCGACAAGCTGCTCCTCTGCTCCGACGGCCTCTACAACGCCGTCTCGAAGGAGGAGATGGTCGCCCTCGTCGCCCAGGACGTGGACGTCTCCCAGATCGCCCATGACCTGATCGCGAAGGCGCTTGCGAACAAGGGGACGGACAACATCGCCGTCTCGCTTTGGGAGAAGGAATGATGGGAGAGGCGGAGACCGATCGCACCAACGAGATCGTCGACGACCGCTACAAGATCCTTTCCGTCCTCGGACGGGGAGGGATGGCCGTCGTCTACCAAGCCCGGGACCTGGTGACGGACAAGGACGTCGCCCTGAAGATGATGCTTCCCAGCACCGCTTCGGAAAAGGTCAACCTGGCTCGTTTCGAGCGGGAAGCGCGGGCCGCGGCGTCGCTCAACCATCCCAACATCGTCAAGGTCCTCAACGTCGGGACCGACCACGGCTTCCCCTACATGGTCAACGAGTTCGTCAACGGCAAGTCCCTGAAGGACATCCTCCAGGTGCGGGGAAAGTTCTCCTTCCTCGAGGCGTGCGACATCATGTACCAGCTTTCCTCGGCGGTCTACTACGCCCATCAGCACGGGGTCATCCACCGCGACATCAAGCCGGCCAACATCTACCTGACGAAGGACGGGACGATCAAGCTGGGCGACTTCGGCATCGCGATCTTCCTCAACGCCAGCCACGTGACCAAGCAGGACAAGGTCGTCGGCTCGGTCCACTACATCGCGCCGGAGATCCTGGCGGGAGACGGGCTTCCGACGGAGCGCAGCGACATCTATTCCCTGGGAATCACCTTCTTCGAGCTGGTCACGGCCTGCCTGCCCTTCGACCACGCCAGTCAGGATGCGATCTGCCGGATGCACATCTACAGCCGCTTCCCCTCGCTCAAGAAATACAACGCCAAGACGCCTCCCTGCATCGAGGAGATCGTCCGGAAGTGCTGCCAGAAGAACCCGATGGACCGCTACAACTCGGCCGAGGAGCTCCACGAGAAGATCGGCAAGATCCTGAGGAATCCGTCGCTCCTGGAGAAGAAGACGAGCTTCCTCTATCGGCTCTTCCATCGCAAGTCGCTCGTCGACTACGAGGAGAAGAAGAGCCTCAAGGCCAAGAAGAAGGCCCTGAGGAAGGCGGCGAAGGAAGCGAGGAAGGGAAAGGATGGCTAGGCTCGTCCTATCCTCCTCCTCCCTGGGATACGCCCTCTTCGACACCGAGAGAAGGGAAGTCCTCCGTGCCCGCAAGCGCGGAAAGGTCTCCTACCGGGAGGATGCGATCCTCATCGGGGACGAAGTCCTGCTGGACGGGGAAGGGTTCATCGCCGGCATCCAGAAAAGGAAGTCCCTGCTTCGGAGACCGCGCCTTTCCAACGCCCAGGAATGCCTCGTCCTGCTCTCGGCCAAGAAGCCGGACTTCTCGTCCTTCCTGCTCGACAAATTCTTGACGAGCATCAATTTTTCCAAGATCAAGGCTTCGATCGTCATCAACAAGATCGATTTGGCAACCTCGGAAGAAAAAAAGGGGATGGAAGATTATCTTTCCTACTATGAGACTTTGGGATACCCCGTCTTCTTCCTCTCCTCCCTGGAAAGGGACCGGTACGACTTTCCCCTCCTCGTCGAAAGCCTGCGGGGAAAGAAGGTCGCCCTGATGGGACAGACGGGGGTCGGCAAGTCGACCCTGCTCAACGCCCTGGACCCCTCGTTCCAGAGGAAGGTCGACACCCTCTACCCCAAGGTCAACCGCGGACGCCACACGACCAAGGAGACCGTCCTGATTCCCTATGGCGACGGTTTCCTCTACGATACTCCCGGATTCTCCTCCTTCGAGCTTTCCGACATGGACGAGGACGAGCTCGCCATGTTCTTCCCGGGCTTCCTCCCCCTCTTCCCCTCCTGCTTCTTCAAGGACTGCCACCACCTGCCCGAGAGCCGGAACTGCGCCGTCGTCCAGGCGGTCGAGGAAGGGAGGATCCCCCGGGAGAGCTACGCGAACTACCGGAAGATCAAGGAAGAAGTGAAGGAGGCCAACCGATGGAAAAGACGAGCCTGATCCGCCCCTCCCTGCTCGCGGCGGACTTCCTCCATCTCAAGCGGGAGATGGACCAGATCGTGCGCCTTCCCCTTGGCACGGTCCACTTCGACGTGATGGACGGATGCTTCGTCGAGGAAGTCTCCTTCGGCGAACCCCTCTATCGCACCCTGAGGGCGGCCTACGGAAGGAAGGTCGACTTCGACGTCCACCTGATGGTCAAGGACTACCTGCGGCACGTCGAGCTCTTCTCGGGCCTTGGGGCGAAGACGATCACGATCCACTACGAGGCGGTCCGGAACTTCAGGGACGTGGCGCGCCTGAGGAAGAGGCATCCGGAGCTCTCCCTCGGCCTTGCCCTCTCCCCCGAGACGGACGTCTCGCGGGTCCTGAGCCTCTACGACATCTTCGACCGATTCCTGGTGATGTCGGTCGTTCCGGGCCGCGGCGGACAGGCCTTCCTGCCCGCGTCGCTGGAAAAGATCCGACGTCTCGACCTCTTCCGGCGCGACAACGGCCTCTCCTACGAGATCGAGGTCGACGGAGGCGTCAACCTCCAGACGGGAAGGGAATGCTTCCGGGCCGGGGCGGACGCCCTCGTCTGCGGGAGCGCCTTCTTCCGCGCGGAGGACAAGGCGGAGTTCCTGCGGGAGCTCCTGTCCGGAAAGGAGGAATGATGGACCTCACGAGATTGGCTTCGCTCTTCTTTCTTCTCTCCTTCGCCTGCTACCTGATCTGGATGGCCTTGCTCGTCTTCTTCAACTCCCACGCGCCGTCCTCGGAAAAAAACCGCTTCTCCAATTCCTTTCCCTATGAATTCTACCGGCAGCGCCCGCCGCGCTGGCGCTTCCTCCTCTACGGCCTCGTCTTCCTCTCGACCCTCTTCCTCCTCCTTGGCACCTCGCTCTATTTCTCGACCTTCCACAGCCTCTACGCCTACGGGGAGCTCATCGTCTTCGGCCTTGCCTCGATCCTGATGGCCATCGGAAACGTCCTTCCGCTCTCCTCCTACCGGAGCCATCTCCTGACCAACCTCTCCTCCTTCCTCCTGCTCTCCCTGGGGGCGATCCTCTTCGCCTTTCAGAGGCTGGTCCCGGGAGCGATGACCTTCCCCTCGGAGATCCTGGTTCCGATCGCGGTCCTCGTGGGCATCGTGGGCTTCTCCGGCTTCTTCGCCCTCTTCCAGAAGAGGCTCCTTTCCTGGGCGAAGCTGGACAGGACGGAGGAGAACGGGGCGACCTACTACGTCAAGCCCAAGGTCAACCTCCTGGCGCTCTACGAGTGGATCTACTTCTTCGCCTTCGAGCTCGTCGCCCTGCTCCTGTTCTTCAACATCGCCTTCGCTGGCTGAGTGATCAGCCATTTTTTCGACACGAAAAAATGCTCCCGAAGGAGCATGGCAAGTCGGATGTTCTGCTTAGGCTTCGACCGGCTTGGCTTCTTCCGCCTTCTTGGCCTCCGCCTTCTTGCTGTTCTTGCGGAGAGTCCTCATGGCCGAAGTCGAGATGCGGACGCGAATCTTCTTTCCGTTCTCGTCGACGATGGTGGTGTTCTGAAGGTTGACGTTCCAGCGTCTCTTCGTATGCCTCATCGAGTGAGAGACATTGCAACCGGACATCGGTCCCTTGCCGGTAAGCGGGCATTTTCTAGACATCTTGTTCTCCTCCTACGATCCGAATCTTTTCAAAACGTGCCTTACAAAGATAGCACACGCCGGGAAGGGATTCAAGACTTTTCCGGGAGGAGGCCTCCATAAAGATAAGGATGGGGAGGAGATGGATGCTCCTGACAAAAGTGGCTTCTTGTCAAGGGACGGAGGGGCCTCCTCGATCTCTTTCTGGAAACCGCGCATCCCTGTCGAGAGCAAAAAGGCGAAACGAGCAGCAAAGTGCGCAGAAAGTGCGCATAACTTGATTCAAACGAGCAAAATTTGCTCGAAACACCCTGTTTCTTTCTTTACAGGGGCCTGATGATTTTCTATAATTTCAGTGAACTAAGGAGGTTTCATCGATGGATGAAATGCAGAAACTGAAGGCCAGCCAGGACCTCAGCGAACTCATCGAACGCGTTCGCAAGGCCCAGCAGGTCTATTCCACCTACACCCAGGAACAGGTCGACGCCATCTTCAAGGCTGCCGCCATCGCCGCCAACAAGGCGCGCATTCCCCTCGCCAAGGAGGCCGTTGCCGAGACGGGAATGGGCGTGATCGAGGACAAGGTCATCAAGAACCACTTCGCCAGCGAATATATCTACAATGCCTATCGGACGACGAAGACCTGCGGCGTCATCGAGGAGAACGACGACATGGGCTATGAGCGCATCGCCGAGCCTCTGGGCATCCTCGCCGGCATCGTCCCGACGACGAACCCGACGGCGACGGCCATCTTCAAGTCCCTCCTGGCCCTGAAGACGCGCAACGCCATCATCTTCTCGCCGCATCCCCGTGCCAAGAACTGCACGATCCATGCGGCCAAGATCGTCCTCGACGCGGCTGTCGAAGCCGGTGCGCCCAAGGACATCATCTCCTGGATCGAGACCCCGTCCATCGAGCTCTCCAACCAGCTGATGAAGTCCTGCGACTGCATCCTGGCGACGGGCGGACCGGGTATGGTCACCGCGGCCTATTCTTCGGGCAAGCCGGCGATCGGCGTCGGCCCCGGCAACGCTCCGACCATCATCGACAGCTCGGCCGACATCAAGATGGCCGTCTCCTCCATCATCCATTCCAAGACCTTCGACAACGGCATGATCTGCGCCTCGGAACAGTCGGTCATCGCCCTTTCGGACGTCTATGACGCGGTCAAGGCGGAATTCGCCTACCGCGGCTGCCACTTCCTGACGAAGGACGAGATCAACAAGGTCCGCAAGACCATCCTCATCAACGGTTCCGTCAACGCCAAGATCGTCGGCCAGAGCGCCTGCAAGATCGCGGAGCTCTGCGGCTTCAGCGTTCCCGAGGGAACGAAGATCCTCATCGGCGAAGTCGAGAAGACGGACAAGAGCGAGGAATTCGCCCACGAGAAGCTCTCCCCGGTCCTCGCCATGTACAAGGCCGCGACCTTCGAGGAAGCCTTGGACAAGGCCGACCAGCTGGTCAAGGACGGCGGATACGGACATACGGCCGACCTCTATGCCGACGAGGTCAACGCCAAGGACCACATCGATGCCTTCGCCTTGCGCATGAAGGCCTGCCGCATCCTGATCAACACGCCTTCCTCCTTCGGCGGCATCGGCGACCTCTACAACTTCATGTTCCTTCCTTCCCTCACCCTCGGCTGCGGCTCCTGGGGCGGCAACTCCGTCTCCGAGAACGTGGGCGTCAAGCAGCTTCTGAACGTCAAGACCGTCGCGAAAAGGAGGGAGAACATGCTTTGGTTCAGAGCACCCAGCAAGATCTTCTTCAAGCCTGGCTGCCTCAGCAAGGCCCTGGAGGAGCTCCATACCGTCTACAATAAGAAGAGAGTCCTCATCGTCACCGACAAGTTCCTTGCCCAGTCGGGCTTCAGCAAGAAGATCGAGGACATCCTCGGCAGCTTCGGCATCGAGACCGAGGTCTTCTCCGACGTCGCTCCCGACCCGACCCTCGCCTGTGCCGAGGAAGGCGCCTCGCTCTGCCGTTCCTTCCAGCCGGACTGCATCATCGCCCTCGGCGGCGGCTCTCCGATGGACGCGGCGAAGATCATGTGGGTCCTCTACGAGCACCCCGAGGCCGACTTCTCCGACATGGCCATGGACTTCATGGACATCCGCAAGAGGGTCGTCACCTTCCCGCAGATGGGAACCAAGGCGATGCTCGTCTGCGTTCCGACGACGGCCGGAACCGGCTCCGAGGTCACTCCGTTTGCCATCATCACCGACCAGAGGGATGGCACGAAGTACCCGATCACGGACTATGAGCTGCTTCCGAACATGGCGATCGTCGACAGCGACCTCATGCTGAACATCCCGAAGGGACTGACCCGGGCGTCGGGCATCGATGCCTTGACCCACTGCATGGAGGCCTACGTCTCGATGTATGCCACCGTCTTCACCGACGGCCTGGCCAAGGAAGGCATCCGCGAGATCTTCGACTATCTGCCTCGCGCCTACAAGAACGGAGGCAAGGATCCGGAGGCTCGTGAGCACATGGCGCATGCGGCGACCATCGCCGGCATCGCCTTCGCCAACGCCTTCCTGGGCATCGACCACTCCCTGGGACACAAGCTTGGCGCCTACCATCATCTCCCGCACGGCGTCTGCGTCTCTCTCATGCTCAACGAGGTCATGAAGTTCAACTCCGGCGAAGTCCCGACCAAGATGGGAACCTTCCCGCAGTACAAGTATCCGCACACGCTCCGTCGCTATGCGGAGATCGCCGAGATGCTCGGCATCCAGGGCAAGGACGACCAGGAGAAGTTCCAGAAGCTCCTCGACAAGATCGTCGCCCTGAAGAAGGAGATCGAATTGCCGCTGACCATCCAGGAAGCGGGCGTCGACGAAGGGAAGTTCCTCGCCAGCCTCGACGAGATGGCGGAGGCGGCCTTCAACGACCAGTGCACCGGAACCAACCCGCGTTATCCGCTCATCTCCGAGATGAAGGATCTCTACCTCAAGGCCTACTACGGCGAAAAAGAAGCTGAAAAGAAAGCCGCAAAGAAGTAGAATAGAGAAAAAGGAGAAACCTTATGGCCAAGAAGGAAATCAAGGATTTGGGCGAGCTGATCCTCACGCACCACAACAAGCAGATCTATCGTCAGGACGGAGTCATCACCAAGGTCTTCGACCACGAGCACTACCCCGCCAGCACCGTCCTCCGCGAGGCGATGATTCAGGAATACGCCCGCGAAGAAGGCTTCCTCGCTCCGAAGGTCTACGACGTCTTCCCCATCGGGAAGGACTGGGCCATCGCTTCCGAGGAAATCAAGGGCGATACGCTCGCGGAGCTGATCAAGAAGAACCCCAAGGACGAGAAGAAGTACATCAGCCTCCTCGTCAAGGTCCAGCTTGAGCTCCTCTCGCACCTCTCCAGCAACCTCAAGCTTCCCAAGCTCAAGGACAAGCTCAACAACTACATCTCCAATTCGGGACTCGACGCCTCCACGCGCTACGACCTCCACGTCCGCCTCGAGAAGATGCCCAACCACTACAAGATCTGCCACGGCGACCTCGCTCCGCACAACCTCATCGTCAAGGGCGACAAGGTCTACGTCCTCGACTGGGCGCACTGCACGCGCGGCAACGCCTCGGCCGATGCGGCCATGACCTACCTCCTCTTCCTCCTCAACGGCGACGAGAAGGGAGCCGAGACCTACCTCAAGGAGTTCTGCAAGAAGTCCGACATCGCCATCCAGTACGTCCAGCAGTGGATCAGCGTCGTCTCCGCTTCCAAGATCGCCACGACCAAGGACGAGACGCTCCGTGCGATGCTGATGCGGAACATCAACGTCGTCGAGTACTATTGATTCCTTCTAAAGAAAGAAGCGGCGGGGAGAAATCCCCGCCTTTTTTCAAAGAGGTGCGAGCATGGCTTCGAGAGGAGCTTTCCTCGCGCGTCGATCGACCTCTTCCGTTGGACCGGCACCGGAGTGGACAGCAGGAATTGCGTTCGGACCCGAATCGAACGTTGCCGAAGTGTTGTAACCCCTTTCCAAAATTTGTGCTATACTTATTGGCAAGAGGAGGAAGTACATAAATGAATGGACTTTCAGCAATTTGTCTTAGCACCCTCCTTCTGTCTTATCCTTCTTACGATTATCGAAAAAATGATCGTGAAGAAGGCTCCAGTTACATAGGCCAAGCGATGACAGCGATACCTGTCGAGAAATCTGACGACAACGAAGCAGATTCTTATATGCTCAATTTCTATCTTGAGGAAGAAAATGTCGAAAATGTCGGCATTCGTGAACTGGCACTTCCAGTCTTAAAGACATCTCCTGGAATTGTTGCTTTTGAACATACTTCTACAGAATTGTCTTCTTATCGAATGGTGACGGAGATTTCTCATCAGATGGGAATCAGCGCTGGTGTCGAAATTGGAATTACGGAAATGGTCGGCCTGAATGTCTCATGGGAATTCAATTTCATGAAAGAAACGATACTGGAGGAATACTTTCTTCAATCGGAAACATCGTCGACTGGTGACTGGACATTTGTTGATGGCGGACAGACTCCATTTGGAATCTACACCTACTTGCTGATGTTTTCCTCAGCTGATCGTTATTATGTCAACTGGTCTCATACTCGTTTTACGAATTATGGACAACCTGGTGAATATCAAACCATCAAGTATTATGAAACGGCAGATTGTCATATTTATCTCCCCAATGATTCCACGAACATTTTTGCCAAAACGCAATACTTTGCAAATTGGGACGATTATAACGAGGCGAAGGATCAATGGTTATGGGATTAAAGATGTTATGCTCATGGTTTGCACTTCTTTTTCTATCCTCTTCACTTAATCTTACTGCCAGTAATGGGAGAAGCGAGACAATTTCCTTCGCCAAGAAGGACCTCCAGGAGGGAGCCGTCCTCCACCGAGAGGATTCGGTGCGGCTGAAGATGAGCAACAGTTCGGACGTCCTCGTCGTCTCGTACGCCGTCTATCGGGAAGTGCAGAAGGAGGGCCCGGTTCCGGTCCTTCTGGCGAATGTTCAGGAGGCTCTTTCGCCACGAACGATTCGCTTCTCGATTCCGAGCGAATTTCCCGACTCTGATTTCGGATCCGACCTTGCCGATCGGCTCATGGTCGCTTCAAAGGGACAGATTCCGCTGGACCGGATGCTCTTCTTTCTCTCCCTGGGATTGAGAAGTTCCTTTCCTTATGGGGACGACGCTTTCTCCTACTTGCCATCGGACAAGAGTTCGCTGGATGTCGTTCTTGATGTGGATGGAGAGGAGACTCTCTACGGAATCTATGCCGAGGTCGTTTCCTTCCTCTCGCCGACCCAATACTACGTCTATCTGTCCGTCGAGCGGAAAGACATCTCCGACGAGACCCTTTCGTTCTTCGACGTCGACGTTCATTTCCTCTATAGTGACCATGGCGCTGTTCTGATCGAACGCTTTGATGACCACGACGACCTGAATCAATATCGGGAGGTTTACGGATTATGAAAAGAAAATACCGGATTTCCTTCTCTCTCCTTTCCATTCTCCTCACATCCTGCGAAACGTATTCGGGGCATGTCGAATGCCCGAGCCTTCCGGAGGGCGTCGTCTACTATGACGGATGTTTCGCCGACTCCGGCGAGAAGAGCTTCCTCTTTCCTCTCAAGGCCGACGAAGGCCTTCAGGAGCGGGACGTCGATTCGGTGACTCTGTCCCTGTCGACTGTCTATCAGTCCGCGGAAACCACCTTTTCGCTCGAGGCGAAGGAAGAGGGCTACCTTCTGCGCATCGATTGTCCAGAGAACATGGATAAGTTGGACACGGTCACCCTGAGAATCGGCGGCAAGGACTATTCCTATCCGGTCAACGTCCTGTATTATGAGATCGAATCGGAGGAAAGATCTTCCGGAAGCCTCGAATGCCTCTCCTTCACGATGGAAGAGACGCCGGAAGGCAAAAAGGAGATGGAGGCCATCTATCGCGTCCATGTCGAAGAGGACGGCATCCTTGGCGCTCCCCACTGCGATGACGGCCATCCTCTTCGTTGGGGCAAAGGCACAGTGGTGTCGACTTCCGGAGAGAAGGTGACGACGTCGCAATACGGTGCTTCTCTCCGGCAAGGAGAGACGTACTTCGTGACAATCACCTGCGAAGCCAGTCCCTACGCCCTTTTCTACAACGAAAACGTCCCCTTCCCGTTCACTGCCCTGGGAAAGACGAAATACCTCGTTCCCGAAAACGAATCCATCTCCAACGAAATCCTTTTGGAAGAAGTCGATTCCTAGGAAGATCTTGTCTTTGAACGATCCGGCGCCTCGAGATAGATTTCTTGAAGGCGCCTTCTTTTCTTTTCGTCAAAATGGAGGAAGCCGTCGAAATAGGAATCGATGCTTCCGGCCTGTCTCTTCATTTCGTCGTAGGCGGCCTGGAGCCAGTTTGGTTCCACTCCTGTCAGGGAGAGGACGGAGGAGAGGAGGGGATCCTGGACGCCGTGCTGATGGAGGATCCTTCGGCGGCCTTCCCTTTTTTCCGAGACGGCGTCATTCGTCTCGAGATAGTCCTCGAGGATGGTGTCGAAGGGAATGCCGAGCGCCAGGAGCAGGATCATCGCCCCGACGCCGGCACGGTCCTTGCCGTCGGCGCAGTGGAAGAGGACGGCTCCCTTGCCCTCGTTTCGGAGGACGAGGTGAAGGAAGGAGGAATAGCCTTTCTGTCCGAGAGGAGAAGAGACGTAGTTCCGGTAGCTCTGCTCCATCCCTTTCTTCGCATCGCCCTCCTTCGAGAGCACGTAGATGAAGTCGAAGAGGGAGAGCAGGCGACGATCCTCGACGCCGTAGGTCTCGTGGGGCCACGGCTTCTTTCCCATGTTGTGGTCCTGGACGATGGGGAGGTTGACGAGTTTGCATCCGGGGATGGGGATCTCGGGACGTTCGGCGATTTCTCTTTCGTTCCGGAAGTCGACGTCGTAACGGGCAGGAAGGGCGGAAAGAGAACGGATGTCGTTCTCCGTCAGGGCATAGAGGCAGTCTGTCCGGATGAGCAGTCCTTTCCTGATCTTTCTTCCGTCTTTGCTTCTAAGACCTCCGAGGTCCCTTGTGTTGATGGTTCCTTCCAGCTTGATTGTTCTGTCTTTCATGCGAGGAGATTATAGTGGATTTCCTCTGGCGATGGAAGAAAAGGTCTTGTTTTGTGGGGAATTGATCTTGGTTCTTGGAAGCGGTCAGAGGAGAGAAGCGGAAGAAGTGCGTCTGGATGAAGTCGAGAGTTTCATCAGACAGGGATTTGATGTGACAGATCGCATCAAATTTCTCTTCGTAGAGATTGGATGAGATGAATGGAACGAAATACATAGGCCGCCTTCTAGTAAAGAACGATATGGATTGGAATTCGGATGAAAATACCGATAGACATCTCTGCGTTAATGCACTGGATTGTGGCTTTGGCAATCTCTTTGATTGAGTTTGGATGCGGATATTTCTTCTTCCTCTTCGACAGGATCGAAGAAGGCATGAAGGCCCAATCTCGGAAGCTGTATTTGATAGAAATGCTCCAGATAATTCCATGGGGAGTCCTTTTTGTCCCGATGCGGGGTAATCCACGTATCCTTGTCGTCATGGTATGTGGCACGGAAGTGAGGAGTTTTGGAATACAGCCTCATGTTAACGAAGTCGTATGGCGTGCTTTCTTCTTCCGTGACGATGGTCAGCTCGATCGAGAAGTACGTTCCGAGGACGTAATCGTTCACAACGTTGAGACCACCGGCACCCTCGTATTCCTGTTGGGCGATCTCCTTCACGACGAACAGAAAGGAGGTGGAAGAATCCTCTTCCGCGACACCCGCGAATTCCCCAGCGACGAAGTAGTTGGTGCACATGTTCTTCCCCGAGCGAAAGCAGGAGGAAAGCGAAAGGAGGGAAAGGAGAGCGATGGCTGAAAACAATGTCTTGCATTTCATGTCAGTTGTACTCCACCGCGAAACTCTCAAGTTGAATTCGTCCGCGGTCTTCGTTGCCTGCAGGTGTAGGATCGATGGCCGAGAACGTGAATTGTCGTGTACCTTTCGGGAAGAGAACGTCGATCGGTTCGGCACTCAAAATCGAGTATCCGAGGGAATTCAAGTCAATTTCGATATGATCGTATGTCGTACCGTCTCTGAAGTACTGAATGCGGAATTCTTCATCGACGTTGTATTCATTACGACTAAAAACGGAGGCTTTGAACGACAGTCTTGAGATGTCGTGAGGAAAGGAAAGGGTAAGGTAGGAATTTCCTGCCCCTGCCCGATTTGGGGAAAGAAGCAGATATTGGTCTTCGAAATACCCTGTTCTCAAACGCTCCGTCATGATGTCGATGCCGTTGTCAAGCGTGCCAAATTCCAGACGCGAAGTCGGATTGTAGTATCCTTCGCCTTCTGAGTTGACGAAGTATTCCGTGAATTCATCGGATTGGAAGGAATAGCTGTTGTTGGGCTTCAGGTCATATGTGATGAGACCGACTTGAGCACATTCCAAGATGGTGGCATTGCAGTAGCATTCTCTCATGTCTCCGCCGTTCAAGCGAGCCTTGAGAAAGGTTCTGTTCTTCTGTTCCCCTGTCGTTCCGCTCCTTGGAATGCCTGTCCAGGTTTCATAACCATAGATGTTTGTGTAATGCTGCGCGAATGAGCCGTTCCCGTTTCTGTACCCCACAAAGAGAGTGGTCGGTATTCCCTTGTCGATGCTTTCGACGACCATCGGCCAGTAGTCTTCGTAATGCCCGAGGAAGAGCGTCCAATCCGACTGGGCAGAGAGGATGTCGTCAAGTCCATGGTTCTCGATGACAGCATTGAAGGAATCCCGTGCGTCCCATGGCCAGACGAGGGTATTTTCTTGGTTGCCAAAAAAGGAAAAATGGGTCGCTTCCAGAACTTCCTTGGCGAGCTGTATCCGTTGCAAAGAGTCCGTCGGATCTTGAATGAGTTCGTCGTACCCAAGATAGCGCGAAAAGTAATCCAGTATCCCGATCATCGCGATTGGGCCGCAGCCACCATAACTTGTTTCATCGCTCACTTCCGCGAGAAGGATGGCTTGGTTCAATTCTGAATCTGAATAAAATCCCTCAGATTGCATTTCGACCGGAATGGCGTTGGAGACGTCCATCGTTTCTGCGGACTTCTCTTCGTTCTTTATCCAATAATACTCCGGCTCCTCTTCCTGGAGGAGCATGGGAATGTTAAAGATGGCGGTCGTCAAGCTTTTCTCTTCTTCGCCTTCGTCCTTGTCTCCTTTGCTTGACCGCATATAACCAAAATAGCTTTCCCAATCCGTGATCTGCTGTTGTTCGGCGAAGGCCTGGTCGGACAAGGTAGCGTTGGCGAGTACATCGGAAAAAGTGGTGTCTGGTGCCAAAAGAAGGGAGAATGAGCCGACGACGGCCGTGAAATTGCTCATAATGTGATTGGCCTCCTTTGAAATACGGCAAAGGAAGAAAAAAGGAATGAAGCCATGAAATGAGAAAGCGACTGCTCTGAATGATTGCTAGTTTCTTTATAGCATGGAGGTAACGAATATGCAAATTAGCCCTTGCGGTGCGTTTTTCTCATATTGCGTATCAATTTCCATCTTCGGCCGTCTTCAAACGCGATGATTTCAATCGAAGAAATGACATATAGAGAAATCTTGTAGTGTGCAATGCGATAGAAATTCAGAAGCATTCGGGAGAACAAAGGGATTCAAAATATAGAGATGTTTTAGATGATTCCACATTTTCCTCGATTGAGTTCTTATGTAAACGTTTCTTCGCTTCGCCTTGCTCTTAGACAGGATCGAAGAAAACGTGGGCGTCCAAATCGGTGATTTCGATCAGATAGAAATGTTCTCGATAATTCCAGGGGGAGTCCTTTTTGTCCCGATGCGGGGTAATCCACGTCTGGTTGTCATCATGGTAGGAAATGGGGAAATCCCTCGTTGTCCACGCCTCTTCCATGTTGATGAAGTCGTAGGTCGTACTTCCTTCTTTCGTGACGATGGTGAGCTCGATTGAGAAGTACGCTCCGAGGACGTAATCGTCCACGACGTTGAGACCACCGGCATCCTCGTATTCTTGCTGAGAAATCTCAGAGACATTGAAAAGATAGGATCGAGACTGGTCCTTTTCTTCCATGCCCGCGAATTCCCCAGCGACGAAGTAGTTGGTGCACATGTTCTTCCCCGAGCAAAAGCAGGAGGAAAGCGAAAGGAGGGAAAGGAGGGCGATGGCTGAAAACAGTGCCTTACATTTCATGTTCGTCGTCCACAAGAGAGAGAACTATTCTGAACATAATTAGGAAAAATGATCAATTGCAACGGGACCGGTGAGGCGAGGGTGAAATAGGAGATTGTAACGATAAAAAAACAAAAGATGGATCAACAATAGTGTTGCTGATGAATCGATTTGAAGTCGATCGAGATACAATTGTCCTGCCATATCGTAAATGTCCGTGGGTCACCAAGCGACGATATGGCACTTTCCCTCTCGGTGACCTTCGAACGTTCGGAAAGGGGCTGTCATGTCTTCTGGCATCTCTTCTTTTGACAGGAGAAGTCTTTCTGCCGCTTCTTTTCTTTGCTGTCCGCATTGTGATCGCACAGACATCAAGAAACATGGAAAAGAGCATAGACATCAGAGATGGTATTGCAGGGATTGCCATAAGACCTTTACCGGTCGTTCCAATACGATTCTTTTCTCCTTGAAGCTGAAGTCCGGACAATCAAGAAGGATGCTGCCTTTACTGTCAGACGGTGTCCTGACGCATCAGATTGCCCATCAGTCAAAGGTGTCGATTCAAACAGTCATTCTTTGGAAGAGAAAGCTTCAGCATTTAGAAAAAACTCAAGAAAATTCGTTCTTTCTGGGAAAACAGTCGTCGATGAAACCTATATTCATGTCCAAGCAAAAGAGAGAAGCAAGATCAAGAGAAGAGGTCTGTCAAAGGACCTCGCGCAGATTGCCGTTGCTGTCGACGGGAAAGGCAAGCAAGCGAGATTCCGAGCAGGCATTCGAGAATCATGTCGCACTAGGTTCTATTGTGATTCACGATAAGGGCTGGTATGAAAAAGCCTTCGAACGATGCGATGAGGTCGCCATAGATTCCCAATCAAAAGAAGCCCATGCCCTCCTGAATCCCATCAATCGTTTCTGCAATGCAATCCAAAGATTGTTCAAAGTCCGCCTCCGAATTCATCCACGCAACATTCAGAAATGCTTGGATGATTTCGTGGAAAGGAAAGAAATCCATGACGATAGGAAATACGAAGACTACTTCTCAAAGATCAACCAAAGAATATTCGAATCCGGAAAATGCCTTAAAAGACGGGAACTTCGACCAAGACAGCAACACTATTGTTGATCCTTCTCAAAAACAAATCCGAAAAAACTGCTTTCTGTGAAAGAACAAGAATCAAAGCTGTCGTAGAGAACAAACTAAGCCCAGTCAAATACTTGACAAAGTCATTAGGGAACTGACCGATAAAGGAGACAAGAGCTCCAATCATACAAATCACCTGCCATGGTAACCGTGCATGAGGGCTAGACCCATCATCTTTTTACTCAATTTTACAACGCCTCAAGTCTCAATTCACTGTTCCTTTGAAGCTTACTCAAGATCGATCGTTCGGCCTTTCATGGAGTGGATTATAGTGGATTCTTCTCTCGAAAGGAACGGGAAAGGGTCGCCACGAAGGGCGACCCGGAAGGGGCTCAGCGGTCGAAGACGTAGCCGAACTCCTTCTTCAGGCAGTCGGCGGAGCTTTCCGCGAAGAAGGTGGCTTCGGCATTGCCGGCACGTCCGTAGAGCGAGAGGGCATCCGTGAAGAAATAGGCGTTGAAGTTTTCGGGGAACGAGACGGTGATTTCGCATTCGACGTTCGCCTGGAACGTATAGATCAGGTCGGTGAGGGAATGTCCCTCGTTGCTCTCTTGGATGTGGATTTCCGTCGGTTCCGTCAGCGGGGAATAGTTGAAGGAGGGCATTCTCAGGAAGTCGAGCGTCGTCTCCACCGATGGCTGGAAGTGATAGGTGACCTCGAACTTCTCGCCATAGATGTCGGAGGTGAGGAGCTCGATTCCCTCGGACCAGAATTCGAGCGTTTCCGTCGACGACCTCAGGAGGACATAGACGGGGAGGGAGTAGGAGTCGCCGTTGGACATGTGGAAATCGATCCGATCGATCGCAACGTCCGGTTCGGACGATTCGACGGTCAGAAGGTAATCGTTGTCTTGGCATCTCTCGAGTTGCGTCGGCGTCAGGGTCAGGCTTTCCTCGCCCTGATAGGCGTTCACGGTCCGGAAGTTGTCGAGGGTCAGGCCGCCGTCTGAACGGACGGGAATCTGGAAGGTTCCGTCCGAGCGGAAGTCGTGGTCGACGAGATAGTACTGACTTTCATAGAGCGTGGGAAGAAGGATCTTCAGTCAGGAGAAAATCGTCGACGAGATAACGGCTTGGAAATGCATTGCCAGAGGCCTGATCACGTCATCATCAATTCCATGGAACCACGAAGAAAGAAAGGAATCTCGTCCATGAGACGAGTGGAGGCCAATGAGACCACGAAGGGGAGAAAGGAAAAAGAGGCCGCCTGTTGCGGCCTCCCTTCTCACTCGCCCTTGATCTTGCTTCTCAGCCAGGAGAAGAGACCTTGGGGCTTCTTCGATTCGATTTCGTCGAAGCGCTGGATCAGCGCCTTTTCGTCGTTTGTCAGGCTCTTGGGGAAGAGGACGTTGACGGTGACGTACTGGTCGCCGGGGCGATTGCTCTGGGGAAGAAGGATGCCCTTTCCGCCCATCTTGAGGATGGTCCCCGGCTGGGTGCAGGGCGGAATGTCGAGTTCGACGTCGCCGTCGATCGTCTTGACGGTCGCCGTGGCGCCGAGGAGGGCATCGACCAGCGAGACGTTGATGGTCGTGTAGACGTCCGCTCCCTTACGCTGGAACGTCTTGCTGGGAGAAACGGAGATGGCAATAACCAGATCTCCATTTGGACCGCCGTTGATTCCGGCTTCTCCCTTTCCGGAAATGCGGATGACATCGTCGTTGTCGACGCCATGCGGGATCGCGACGCTGATGGTCGAACGGCTGCGGACGCGACCGTTGCCGCCGCATTCCGGACACTTGGCGCGGACCTTCTTTCCGCTGCCGTTGCAGTCCGGGCAGACCTGGTCCGATTCCATGACGCCGAAGATGGTCTGCCTCCGGGTCCGGATGTGTCCCCTTCCCTTGCAGGTCGGGCAGGTCGTGACGTCTTCCGGCGAGCGGGCCCCGCTTCCGTGGCAATGCGGGCAGGTCTCGATCGTGTCGAGGGGAATGTCGACCTTGGTTCCGTGGACGGCCTGGTCGAAGGAAAGCTTGACCTGGACCTTCCGGTCGGCCCCCCTCCGGGGGACGTTCCTTCCTCCGCGGCTTCTCCCGCCGCCGAAGAACTGGCTGAAGATGTCGCCGATGTCGCCGAAGTCGGCCTCGGAGAAGTTTCCGAAGCCGTTGAAGCCTTGCTGGAAGCCGTTGGCTCCGTTGTTGTCGAAGGCGGCGTGACCGAACTGGTCGTACTGCGCCCTCTTCTGCGGATCCTTGAGGACCTCGTAGGCCTCGGTGACTTCCTTGAACTTCTCCGGTGCGTCCGGATCGTGGTTGAGGTCCGGATGGTACTTCTTGGCGAGGCGTCGGTAGGCGCTTTGGATCTGATCCGGGGTGGCGTTCTTGTCGATGCCTAGGATTTCGTAATAGTCTCTCTTACCCGCCATATGGACACCTCCCATTTCTCCCGCCGCCCGAGGTCATGCCGGGGGCGGTGGGAGACGAACTTCTCTTACTTGCTTTCACCGTCCTTCTTTTCCGTGAAGGTCGCGTCGACGACGTGGGGATCCTGCTCGCCCTGCTGTTCGGGATTCGCGTTGGCGTTGCTGGCCTGGGCTTGGGCCTGGGCGTTGGCCTGGTAGACGGCGTTGGCCGCCTGCTGGAGCTGGCTGATCTTCGAACGGACCGTCTCAAGGTCGTTCTTGTCGAGGGCTTCCTTGATCTCGTTGCGGATCTTGAGGGCCTCTTCCTTCGTCTTCTCGTCGATTGGGTGGTCCTTGTCGTTGACCTGGCGGTCGATCGTGTCGATCAGCTGCTGGGCTTCGTTGCGCGTGTCCGCCTCCTGCTTCCGCTTGTCGTCGGCCTCCTTGTTGGCCTCCGCTTCCTTGACCATGCGGTCGATTTCTTCCTTGGACAGGCCGGAGGAATTCGAGATGGTGATGTGCTGCTCCTTGCTGGTGTCGAGGTCCTTGGCCGAGACGGAGACGATGCCGTTGACGTCGATGGAGAAGGTGACCTGGATGCGGGGCTCGCCGCGACGGGCCGGACGGATTCCTTCCAGCTTGAAGCGGCCGAGGAACTTGTTGTCCGCTGCCATCGGCCTCTCGCCCTGGTAGACCTGGATCTCGACGCCCGGCTGGTTGTCCTCTGCCGTGGAGAAGACCTGGGAACGGGTGACGGGGATCGTGGTGTTGCGAGGGATCAGGGCGGACATGACGCCGCCCAGGGTCTCGATGCCCAGCGTCAGCGGAGTGACGTCGAGCAGGACGACGTCGTTGATGTCGCCGCGGATGACACCGCCCTGGATGGCGGCGCCGACCGAGACGGCTTCGTCCGGGTTGACGGACTGATTGGGCTTCTTGCCGTTGTTGAGGCGCGTGACGAGGTCGATGACCGCCGGCATACGCGTCGAACCGCCGACGAGGATGACCTCGTCGATGTCGCCGATCGACAGCTTGGCATCGGAGAGGGCCGTGTTGAACGGCTTGATGCAGCGGTCGATGAGGTCAGCCGTGAGGTCCTGGAACTTGGCACGGGTGAGGGTCGTCTCG
This sequence comes from uncultured Bacillota bacterium, assembly GCA_949299015.1. Taxonomy (GTDB): domain Bacteria; phylum Bacillota_I; class Bacilli_A; order RFN20; family CAG-288; genus Enterosoma. The sequence continues at coordinate 51,782 of CASFYT010000012.1, read as the reverse complement.
AAGTTGACCGGAGCTCCGTCCTTGAAGCCGATGTACGGCAGGGAGATGATGGTCTGCGTCTGGCTGGAGAGGTTGATCTTCGCCTTCTCGGCTTCGTCGCGGAGACGCTGGAGGGTCGGACGATCCTTCGGATTGTTCTCGTCGATGGCGATTCCGCACTGCGACTGGATCTCGCTGCGGAGCCAATCCATGACATGGTGGTCCCAGTCGTCTCCGCCCAGGTGCGTATCGCCCGAGGTCGAGAGGACTTCGAAGGTTCCGTCGCCGATGTCGAGGATGGAGACGTCGAGGGTTCCGCCGCCGAGGTCGAAGACGAGGATCTTGCCGGACTTCTTGGAATCCATGCCATAGGCCAGGGCCGCGGCAGTCGGCTCGGAGATGACGCGGACGACGTCCAGTCCGGCGATGGTTCCGGCGTTCTTGGTCGCCTGCCTCTGGTCGTCGTTGAAGTAGGCCGGGCAGGTGATGACGGCCTTCTTGACTTCATGGCCGAGGTAGCTTTCGGCGTATCCCTTCATGAAGGAGAGGATCTTGGCCGAGATCTCTTCCGGCGTGAAGTCCTTGTTGATGCAGTTGATGTGGACCGTTTCGCGGGTGCCCATCTTCCGCTTGATGGAATAGACCGTGTCGGGGTTGGTCAGGAGCATGCGCTTGGCGGCGTTGCCGACGATGACCTCCCCGTCCGCCTTGAACGAGACGACCGAAGGGCAGGTGTTGGTGCCTTCGGGCGAGGGGATGACCTTGACCGTCTTGTCGTCCTGCATATAGGAGACGACCGAATTGGTGGTACCGAGATCGATACCGATGATGACTTCCTTTGCCATTTGAGTTTCCTCCTTGTTTTACTTTGCTTCTTCCGGAATGGCTTTTTCTTCCGTCTTCGTTTCTTCCGAAGGATTCTTCTTCTCCTCCTTCGGTTCTTCTTTCATCTCTTCGACTTTCTTCTTTGTGATGACGACGCCAGCCGCTCTCAGGAGATGGTCGTGGAGGCGGTATCCCTTGAGGAAGGTCTCGTGGACCTTGTTGTCCTCATCCCCGTCGACGGCGGAGAACGCCTCCATCAGGTGCGGGTCGAACTCGTCGCCCGGCTGAGGATCGATGATGCGGACGTCCAGCTGAGTCAGGGCTCCCAGGAGTTTCTTGTGGATCATCTGGAACCCTTCCAGATACTTTCGGAGCACGGGATCGTCCGGTTCGTTCTTCAGGGCCATGTCGAAGCTGTCGAGGACCGGGATGAACTCTTCGATGACGGATTGGCGGGCGTAGCGCTTGAACTCGGCGTTTTCCTTCTCGACTTCCTTTCGGGTGTTGGCCATGTCCGCGTAGGCGAGGTAGTATTTGTTCTTCCAGCCGTCCCGTTCGTCCGCGATGCGATCGACGTCCTTCTTGAGGTCTTCCAGCTGCTTCCGGAGGGCGGCGACCTCATCTTCCGCCGGGGGTTCCGGAGCCTTTTCCGGCTCGGGAGCCGGCGGCTGCTCTTCCTTTCTTTCCTTTTCTTCTTCCTTCTTCATTTCCGGCCTCCTTTCTTCTTTCTCTTCGTGGCCTTGGCTTCGACGATGTTTTCGGGTGGGGAGACGGGGATGAGGGCGCCTTCGCTGCTTGCGCCGCTGAGATACTTGTCGATCATGAAGACGACGAATTCCAGGGCGGAGAGGACCTTTCGGTAGTCCATGCGCTTCGGACCGACGACGGCGATCTTGTCCTTGTTGTTGATGGGCTTGGAGACGATGGCGAAGTCGCCGTTCCCGTTCGACGTGAATCCGACCGAGACCGATCCGAGGTCGTCCTGCCTCGTCATGCTGCGCTGGAGCTTCGTCGGATCCTCGAGGGTGTCGATGGCGTGAAGCAGGGCGTCGGCATCGCTGGAGAACTCCGGCAGGGAGAGAAGGTTCTTCTTCCCGTAGACCGTGTATCGCTTTCGGGCGAAGGTCGTCAGCGCCTCGAGGAAGGCGCGGAGGATGTTCTGGCTGGAGCGTCCGACCTGGGCGACGATGACGGGCGTGAGCTTCTCGACCTTCTCGGAAATCTCGGAGATCTTCGTTCCGGCGATGCGCGCGTTGAGCATTTCGATGGCCGACGATGCCGTCTCGTAGTTGAGTCCCATTCCCTTGAGGAGGAACGTCTTCTTCTCCACGTAGCCGGAGTCGGTGACGAAGATGCCCATCGCCTGGTCGTCGTTGAGCTTCAGGACCTGCAGGGAGACGAGGTGTTCCTCGTCTGCCCGCGGGCCGAGGACGACGGTTGCCGTGTTGGTCAGCTCCGAGAGCATCTGACAGGACCGCGAGAGGACCTCTTCGACGGAATGGGCCTTGCTGTCGAGGGCCCTTTTGAACTCCCGCTGGAATTCCATGTCGACCGAGCTCGTCATGCTCTCGCCGTGGATGTGGTCCAGATAATACTGATAGCCCAGGGCCGAGGGCACGCGTCCGCTGGAGACGTGCGTCTTCTCGATGAGTCCTTCCTTCTCGAGCTGCGCCATCGTGTTGCGGATGGTCGCCGAGGAACAGTCGAGGGGATAGTTCTTCAGCAGGCTGACCGAGCCGACGGGCTGGGCGGTCTTGACGAACTCCTCCACGATGTACTTCAGGACGAGGTCCTTTCTCTTTCGATCCATCGACACCTCCGGGCTAGCACTCCTCTTTCGAAGTGCTACAACTATTATATCCATCGCTTTAGCAATTTCAAGCATAGAGTGCTAGAAAAGAGAAGAGAAGAAAAGCCGGACGAGCCGGCTCACTCTTCTTTCGTGGCGACGAGCAGTTGAATCGGGATGCCTCGGGCGCGGAACTTCCTTTCGTATTCCGTCGGCGGGAGGCCGGCGTAGGTCTCGGAGAGGAAGGGGACGATCGTCTCGGTGCGGAAGAGGCGGGAGTCGACGAACGATTCGACCGAATCCTCGAAGAGAGGGACGTTGTCGGTCCGGAAGTAGACCTTTCCTCCGGGAACGAGCATCCGATAGTACTCCTTGAGCAGCTTCGGGGAGGAAAGCCGTCGATGCTGCTGTCTCTTCTTGGGCCAGGGATCGGGGAAGTTGACGTAGATGGCCTTCAGGCGGCCGGCCGGAAGGTAGGGCAGGAGCCTTTCGATCGGGGCGTGGAGCAGGAGGAAGTTCGTCTGTTCCTTCTTGACGGCGCTCGCCTTCTTGACGGCGGAGGCGAAGGCGTTGAGCGAGACTTCGACCCCGAGGTACCTTCCCTCGGGATCGCTGCGGGAGAGCTCGAGGAGGAAGCCTCCCAGGCCGCATCCGATCTCCAGGTGGTCGAACCCCTTGAGGGAATCCTCCGAAAGGTCCTCCAGGGAGAGGGCGATGTCCTTGTTCTCCTCCAGGACCGTTTCCGTCCAGGGACGATGGCGGAGCCTCATTTCTCCTCCCGAAGGATCCGGAGCAGGGAATCGATGGCGTGGGCGTAGATGACCATGTTGTCTCGGAAGTCCGCCAAGGGGAAGAACTCGTCGTCTCCGTGCATCCGATAGTCCCGGCCGGGGAACTGGGCGCCGAAGGCGACCGCGTTCCGGCTCTCCCTGGCGTAGGTTCCGCCTCCGATGGCCAGGGGCTTGCTTTCACTGTCTCCCGTCTCCTCCTGGTAGGCCTCGACCAAGGCCTTCAGGCAGGGGGAGGAGAGGTCGAAGACAAAGCCTCGGGAACCGCCCAGGTCCTCGATCTCCGCTTCGGTGTTGAGGGCGCAGTTGTGGAGGACGTCCTCGACTTCCATCGTCGCGGGGAAGCGGAGGTTGACATAGACCTCCACCTTCTCTCCGTCATAGACGATCCTTCCGACGTTGTAGGAGGTGCAGTCGAAGTCCTTGTCTCGGAAGTCGCCGCGGAAGCTTTCCCCCTTGCCGGAGGCGTAGTGGTCGAAGATGTCTCTTGCGCGTTTTTCGTCATAGAGGTAGCCCAGGAAACGGAGCATGTAGAGCCCGGCGTTGATTCCTTCCCAAGGCATGGAACCGTGCGCAGGCTTTCCTTCGATGGTGAGCTTGTCTCCTACGATGGAAATCCGAATCTTGGGACAGCGCTCCGAGAGCCGGAGGGCGAGCAGCTTCGCCTCGTCGATGCGGGACCTGAGCGTGACGGAGCACTTCGGGATGACGATGTTGAGGGCGTCTCCGCACTGGAAATTCTCGCAGTCGAGATGACATTCATAGGTCGCCTTGTAGGCGTAGATGGATTTTTCGCCATAGATGACGGGATAGTCGGAATCCGGGGAAAAGCCGAAGGTCGGGTAGGGCCTCTTCATCGCATGGAAGTAGTGGTCGAGGCAGGAAGAGCCCCTCTCCTCGTCCCCGCCGATGAAGAAGCGGATCTTGACGCCTTCCGCCTTCTTGCTGTCGATCAGCGCCTTCAGGGCGTAGAGGCAGCTGATGCCGGGGCCTTTGTCGTCCGCCGTGCCGCGCCCGTAGAGGTTTCCCTCCTCAAGCGTCAGGGCAAAGGGCTCGTGCCTCCATCCGTCCCTGCGGACGGGGACGACGTCGGCGTGGGCATAGATGTCCAGGGTCTTGTCTCCCTTTCCATAGGTCAGTTCCGTCGCGTAGCCGTCGCAGCGGTCGACTTCGAAGCCCAGCCTCGCTCCCAGTTCGGCGGCGAAGGCGAGGGCGCGATCGACGTTTTCGCCGAAGGGCTTCTCGGTCGTCCTCGTCTGTTCGTCGTAGACGGAGGGGATGGCGACATATTCGCTCAGGACCTTGAGGGCCTCGTCGGCGTAGGGGGCGACGAGCTTGGCGTAGGTCGAGTCGATTTTCGTGCGTTGGGTTTCCTTCTTCATGCAAACCTCCTGAAATGCGCTCACTATTCTATTTGATTTGTCCCCTTTTGGCTACTTCTTCCCGCGGAGAAATCGGTTTCTTCCTGATAGCAGCGCCGAAGTCCCTTCAACGTCCACTCCAGGTCGAGCCGGACCTTTCGGCGGCAGCGGTCGGAAAGGAACGGAAGGATCTTCTGCGCCTCGCCGCCGGTCAGGACGAGGCCGGCCCTCTCCATCCCGGGTCTCTTCCGAAGGGCGGAGACGTATCCCTCGAGGACGAAGGCCGTGCCGTGGAAGGTCCCGGCGGCGATGGCCTCGTCGGTGTCCAGGGAGATCAAGGGGGCCTGTTCGACCTCCCGTGCCAGGGGAATCAGGGCGGCCTTCTTCGTCAGGCCGAGGGAAAAGGAGGAGAGGCCGGGGAGGAGCGCGCCGCCAAGGAAGGCTTTCCTCCCGTCGAGGGCGAGGATCTTGGTCGCCGTCCCGCAGTCGAGGACGATCCACCCCTTCTCCGATTCCTCGGCGACCAGGTCGCAGAAGAGGTCCGCCCCCAGGACGTCGATGTTGTCGATTCGGTATCCTTCCCGGGAGGCAAAGTCCCTCATGCGCCCCGAGTCCAGGACCCAGGCCTCGATTCCGCTGGCGGAAAGGAGGGTGAGGAGCCTTTTCGTCGTCGAGGGGACGACCGAGGAGAGGACCGCTCGCCTCGACCGGCAGGAGGAGAGGAAGCGGGCGAGGGAGGAAAGACGGCGAGGAGAGAACTTCCGGTGCCCGCGGAGGGGAGAAAGGACGTCGACCGACGTGTTGCCGATGTCCAGGAAAACGATGTCGTTCACGTCTCCATTATAGAAAAGGTGGGGGAAAAGCGGAAGGCGATCGTTCCATCCTCGTCGGTCCGACGATAGGGAATGTTCCGCTGTTCCAGGGATTGGATCGTTTCCGAATCGGGATGTCCATAGGGATTGTCGACGCCGACGGAGAGGATGCCGACCTCCGGGTCGAGGAAGGAGAGGAAGATCGGATCGCTGCTCGTCTTGGATCCATGGTGGCCAAGGCGGAGGACGTCGCATTCCAGGTTCGGGAACCGTTCCATGATCTTCGCTTCGACGGTGCGTGGGGCATCGCCCATGATGAGCACCTCCTTCTCTCCCAGCGCAAAGGAGAAGACGGCGGACTGGCTGTTGCTGTCCCCCTCTCCCCAGAGGTTCAGGTTCTCGATCTCCAGGCCTGCGACCGTCAATCGTCCGTCCTCGTCCTCGAGGAAGTCGTAGACGTCGAGGACCTCTCCGACGGGGAAGTTCCTTCTCAGGCTCTCCAGGGCGCCGTAGTGGTCGAAGTCATAGTGGGTGATCAAGACGGCGTCGATTCGGGTGATCTTCAGCGATTGGAAGTAGGGAATCAGGCAGTCGGTCGCCAGGTCGTTATGGACGTCGCCGCCGGTGTCGATGAGAAGGTTGGAGCGTCCGTGGCGGACGAGGGTGGCGTCTCCCTGGCCGACGTCGATGAAATGGATCTCCTCGTGGTTCGAGAAGTCGGGAAGGACGCTCAGCCCCAGAAGGGACCCGATGCCGAGAAGGGAGAGTAGGGAATACTTTTTGATCCGGTAGGTCCCAAAGAGAAGAAAAAGAAAGAAGAGAAGATAGAATAGGACGAAAAACAGAATTGGAAGTCTTCCTGTGGAAAAAGAAGGAGAAATGGAAACGACTTTTTTTGATAGAGACAAGATGAACATCGATATCGAATGGATGGCCAATCCGATCTGCGGAAGGAGGAACAAAAGGAGGGATAGAAGGAAGAGAAGATGGCTCAGGGGCATCAGGAAGAATTGAAGCACGGGGCCCAAGAGGACGAATTCATATTCCGCGGCGAGTCGGTAGGGGAGGAAGAAGAGGGTCAGGAACAGGAAGAAGGTTCCCTTTCCACGCCCTCGCCGGGGAAAGATTCTCAGGAGGAAGAGGAGGGGAAAGCTGTAGGCGAAGGACGAGGAGAGGAGGAAATACGGGTTGAAGAGCAGGAACAGGAGGGCGACGAGGGAAAGGATCTCCAGTGGAGGGAGCTTTCTCTTGAATCGGCGGTTGAGCAGGGAGAGGGCGCGGAGAAGGAAGATGCGGATCATCGAAGCGCGGAAGAGCGAAAGGATCAGGAAGAGGAAGGAAAGCAGGAGGGAGAAGAGGCGATGGATGCTCCTTCCCTTGCGACCGAGGACCTTGTCCGCGATCCAGAGCAGGAAGGAGAGGTGGAAGCCTCCGAGGGCGAAGAGGGAGGTCCATCCGAGGTCGGCCAGGTCGGGATAGGAGGAAAGGTCGGCGAGCGATCCTCCGAACAGCAGGCTGTCGACCAAGGAACGGCTTTCCCCTTCGAGAAAGGAGAAGGCGTAGGTCTTCAGGCCGTCCAGGTTCAAAGGCGAGTCGAAGAGAGGCTCCGCTTCCTCCATCCGAAGCTCGTGGAAGACGCCCCGCGTCCGAAGGTAGCCCTCGAAGTCGAAGGAGTGTTCGTAGTGCCGGAAGCGAAACTCGAGACTTTCTCCTTGAATCCGTACGAGGCTGAAGAGGTTGAAGCGACCGTCGTCATAGCAGAGGTACCTTCCTTTTGCGGAGAGAAGGAGACAATAGCTTTCCTTCCTCTGGAGGACAAGGAAGACGTCCTCGAGCGGTCCCACCTCTCCCTTCGGAAAGAGAAGGACGAGCAGGATGCCCGTGCCGAGGGCAAGAAGGAGGGCAAGGAGCTTCCCCTTCTCCCTCCTTCGGAAGAGGAAGAAGGTCGCGGGAAGGAGGAGCAGGAGGAGCAGGGGATGGACGAGGACGGAAAGGAGGCCGATCGTCATTCCAAGAAAGGCGGAGAACAGCATCTCAGAAGAGACAGATCTTGTTCTTCACCTTGTTGAAGGTCGCCTCTCCGATTCCCTTGACGTTGAGGATGTCCTCCAGGACCTGGAAATCCCCGTTCTGCTGGCGGTAGGCGACGAGGTTGGAGGCCTGGGACGTATTGAATCCGACTTCCTTGAGCTCCGTCTCGTCGGCCAGGTTGATGTTGACCTTCTCGATGGTCTCTTCCACGCAGATGTCCGGAACCTCACTGACGGGCGGAATGTAGAAGGAGACATAGGAACCGATGTAGATGGAGGAGTTGTAGGCCTTGCTGTCGGCCTTGCTCGTCACCCCGCCGGCCATGGCGATGAGGGTACCCAGAGTCTCCGTCGGCGCGATGGAGTAGTCGCCCGGATGGTTGATCTCTCCGGAGATGTTGACCTTGACGTCTCCGTCCTCGACGACTTCCTGCGTCGTCTCCCCGTTGAGGATGCCGCTGGACGAATTGTTGGCCGACGACTTTTGGATGACGGAAAAGGCGACGATCGTCACGACAGTGATCACCAGGCCGATGATGATGGTCTTGAGCATATAAGAAAACCTCCTTCACCCGTTATTGCTGGCGAAGGAGGCTTTTGTTCAGTGTCGGGAGAGCGGTCAGTTCTCTTCGACGCTCTCGATGAGCATGGAATAGGGCTTGCTGACCTCGACCTCGACCGTGTCGCCTGCCCGATGTCCGAGGACGGCAATGGCGACGGGGCAGGTGTTCGAGATCTTGCCCTGCAGAGGATCGGCTTCGGCGGAACCGACGATGGTGAAGGTGCTGCGCGTGTTCTTCTCGATGTTGAGGACGGTGATCTTTCCACCGCCGAGGCGGCAGGTCTTCAGGTCCGTCGCGCTGACCGCATCCGCCTCAAGGATGACGGCATGGTCCAGGGTGTACTGGAGGCGATTGATCTCCGACTCGAGCTCCTGCAGGCGGTCGCGCGCGGAATCGTAGTCCGCGTTTTCGCTCAGGTCTCCCTGAGAACGGGCGAGATTCAGGTCGGAGAGGGCGCGGGGCTTCTCCACGTCGATCAGCTGGGCCAGCTTCTTCTCGATTGCTTCCTTTCCTTCCCTGGTCAGGATTTCCTTATTGTTATCTGCCATTGTGTATACCTCGTTTTTCGCATCGGACATTATAGCACATCAAGGAGGTGCTGCACGATGGGAAATCGACGGAAAATCGGCGGTCGAAGGAAAGAAGAGGCGCAGGGAGGGTTTGATTGTCCCCCTCTGTCCCGATATAATAGGAGACAGCGAGATTTCGGAAGACGGATTTTTCTCTCTTAGGACAAGGAGCTTATTTCAATGACGATTCACCGATTTTTGACGAAAGGGACGAAAGTGTCGACGCTTCTTCCTTCTCCGGAAAGGAAGAACTACATCTGCTGCAAGGTGGATGGACAGATTCAGGATCTGAACCATTCGATTGGAGAAGACGGCGAACACGAAGTCGAATTCCTTGATTTAACGAATTCTGATGCCGTTCGGATCTATGAGGCGTCGCTTCGCTTTTTGATGGCTGTAGCAATTAGGTCAATTGACAAGAGGTTGGACGTTCGCTTCTTCTACAATGTCTCCCGTTCGATCTTCTGCCGGATCCTTGGCAGGAAGAATTTCCGCGTCAATCAGTCCTTTGTCGACAAAGTACAGCGGAGGATGGAGGAACTCATCTCCCTCGACCTGGACATCGTGCGCGTTCGCCTCAGCAAGAAGGAGGCCTTAGAGCGTTATCGGCTGGCGGGCCAGCAGGACAAGATCGACGTGCTGAAGTATCGGCCGGAGAACTTCGCCCATCTCTACGGCGTCCAGTTCCAGGGAAAGGAATACTGGGACTATCTCTACAGTCCCATGGTTCCTTCCACCGGCTACCTGAATCGCTTTTCCCTGCGGTATTACGAGCCCGGCCTGATGATGCAGTTCCCGCGTGCCGAGTGCGCCGGGGAGATTCCCCCCTTCAGCGACGAGCTGAAGTTCGCCAGCACGCTCGCCGGTTCCTCCCGCTGGGCGGAGCTCAACCACCTCGACACCGCCTCGTCCGTCAATCGATTCCTGAAGAAGCAGGGGCCGATGGCATTCGTCAACCTCAGCGAGGCCAAGTTCAACATGATGATCGGGGACCTGGCGAAGAAGATCGTCGACAACGAGGACCCCGTCCGTCTGATCGGCATCGCCGGGCCTTCCAGTTCCGGCAAGACGAGCTTCGCCAATCGCCTGACCTATCAGCTCATGGCGATGGGGCTGAGGCCGATCCGCATCTCCATCGACGATTTCTATATCCCCAAGCGCCTCCTCCCTCCCGGGGCGGACCTGGAGTCTTTGGATACGATCGACATCCCCTTCTTCGAGGAGACGATGAGCCTTCTGATCCAGGGCGAGAGGGTCTTCCTGCCGACCTATTCCTTCAAGGACGGCGTCCGCTCGAAGGGAAAGGAGATTTCCTTGGGGGCGAACCAGCCCATCATCATCGAGGGAATCCACGCCCTCAATCGGCGGCTCACCGAGAACATTCCGGAGCATCAGAAGTTCAAGGTCTACATCGCTCCCCAGCCGCAGCTCAACCTCGACAACCATACGCCCCTGAGCATGACGGACCTTCGCCTCATCCGCCGCATCACGCGCGACGCCCGCACGCGGGGATCGGACGCCAAGGAGACGATCTCGATGTGGAAGAACGTCCGCAACGGAGAGTTCCGCTACATCTATCCGACGCAGGAAAACGCCGACTTCGTCTTCGACTCCTTCCTTCCCTACGAGACCTGCGCGATGCGGAGCATCGCCCTCCCCCTTCTGGAGTCGATCCGTCCCGACGAGGAGGAGTACTCCACCGCCCAGAGGCTGAAGAACGTGCTCAAGTACTTCCTTCCGATGCCGCTGGACGACATCCCCTGCAACTCCCTGATGAGGGAGTTCATCGGAGGCTCGTCCTTCAAGGACGCGCGTTGAACGAAAAAACGGCCAGAGCGAACTGCCCTGGCCGTTTTCGTTCCTTCGTTCAACTATACCGCGCGGGCACGTGAGCGAAGAGCTTTGGGACTGGATTAGTCGACGAAGTGGATGTTGTTGGCGCGATAGCCCTTTTCCGTGGTGGTCGGCTCGTACTCGACGTGCTGACCGACTTCGGCGGTCTTGAATCCATCCATCATGAGCTGAGAATAGTGGAAGAAATAATCCTTGCCATCCTCGCCGGTGATGAATCCATAGCCCTTCTCTTTGTCGAACTTCTTAACGATACCCTTCATTGTCTAAACCCTTTCTTTGCAGGCTTTCTAGCCATGCGGATATAACTATACCACAGCTTTCGCCAAGAGGAAAGCAAAAAAGATGTAAGCGGTTATCCCTTGAGGAAGCTCTCCTTGGGGGAGAGGGGCTTGAGCGCTCGGGCGAGAAGAACGATCAGGCCTCCAAGGAGGAAGAAGCCGACCAGGGGCGGAAGGAGGTAGGGAAGGAATCCGCCCTCTCCCGCCTCCAGGAGGACGTCCAGCGTCCTCTGGATGGTTTGCTCGCACCACAGCCCGAGAAGCAGGGAAGCGGCGCTCGCGAAGAGGACCAGCGAGCCGGCCATGCCGGCATAGTAGCGAAGGATCTCCCCCTTCCGATATCCGAGGGACAGCAGGATTCCGATGGACTTCCTGTCCTTGCGGACGATGAGGAAGAGGGCCAGGGCGGAAAGAAAGGCGGAGCTGAGGAGGGAGAGGAGGGCGAAGGCCAGGAAGAGGAGGGAGAGGTTGTCCAGCAGGACCCGGATTTCCTGCGTCATCTCCAGCATCGGAAAGGAGGCGCGAAATGGGCCGTACGCCGTGATTTCCTGAAGGTACTCTTCCGCCTTTTTCCTTTCCAGGTCGCAGTCGAGGACCGCCTCCTGGATGCGGATGTCGGCCATCGTGAGGCTGGTGTGGCTGAAGGCGTAGCAGAGGGGGAAGAGCGAATGGTGGTAGAGCTGGGCCTCCTCCCCGGGATAGATGCCGGAGATCCGGAGCGATCCCTCTGAGAAGACGTTGCGGAACTGATCTCCCTCCTGGACGATCCGGTCCAAGGTCAGCGTATGAAGCGTTTCTCCGGCCGCCTTCTGGACGTCGCCGAAGAGCTTCTCGGCCATCCCTTCCGAAATGCCGATCTCTTCGTAGGATGACGGCTCCTCTCCGTAGAGAGGAAGGACGGCGGAGCCGTCGAGAGAGGAGAAGCGGAGTCCCTGCTCTTCCATCGAGGAGAGCAGGTCCGCCTTCAGGACACCGTCGGGAACCTGGATTCCCGAGCCCTGGAAGGATCCGAGATTGACGGCGGAAAGCGAGGATTCGTCCATGATGGCGTTGAGCTTCTCCTTGGCCGGGGAAAAGAAGAAGGGCTTCTGGAATCCGGAGATGAAGCCCGAAGCCGTATAGGTATAGACCGACGAGGAATAGCTGATGCTGCGGACTCCTTCCGGGTGAAGCGAGGCGAAGCGCTCGATCTGGCCGACGGAAAGACGTGGAAAGGAATCCTCGTAGCAGAGCAGGCGGTTGTGCGTCTCGCTCTCCGCGTCGACGTAGTAGGGAGGATCCCGGACGACCTCCAGGGTCCAGGAGTCGAAGTCTTCCTCGTGGAGGAAATCGGCCAGGAAGTCGGCATTGGTCCCGGGAAGGAGCCGAAGTCCGTAGGCCTTCCTCAGGGTCCAGGGGACGGTCCGTTCTCCATCGGCGTCGATCTCGACGAACTGGAGGACTTCCGAGACAAAATGCTCATGGAAGTCGGGAAGAGGGGAGACAAGGACGCTTCGCTCGGCCAGGAAGACGTCGCAGACGGTATAGGAATGGTCGAGGTAATAGCTCCATTCCCCTTTCGCGGCCTGCAGCTGAAGGGAAAGGCTTCGAAACCAGACCCTCTTTCGAATCGCCAGAAGCGTCTCCGGAGTGATGCCGTGGGACGGTTCTTCGTGAAAGAGAAGGAGATAGAGGGCGACCATGCTGGCCTCGTCGAGACCAAGGACGACATCCTCATGGGAAAGGTCCTCCCAATCGAGGGCCGGGTCGGAAAGTCCTTCGCTTTCCTCGGGAAGCTCGAACTGCAGGAAGGAATCGAAGGAGAGCGTCGGGAGGGCGATGCTCCGGTCGAGGTAGGAGAGGGAAAGGGTTGCGGCATCGAGGAAGATTTCGTTGAGCGAGTCGAGGTAGAAGGCCGTGACGGAGAGGACCTTGTCGTCGAGCCTTCGTTCGATCTGCTGCAGGGAAGCGGCGGAAAGGAGGGTGGGATCCTCATCGAGGGCATCGTCCTCGCGAAGCGAGACGACCATCGATCCTTCGTCCATGTAGCCTTCGAGAGCCTTGGACATCGCCGACTCGACGCTTCCCGAAAGAAGGAAGGAGAAGCCGATGGCGAAGAGGGAGAGGATGAGGCTCGAAAGGACGACGACCAAGAGGGATCTCTTGTTGAAGAGGCTTTGGACCATGGCTTTCCAGAAAGGAAGACCAGAGAAGCGTTTCCTTTGATAGGAAGGAACTATCTTTGTTCCGATGTGATGAGATGCCTTTTCTACATGAATCTTTCCGTCCGATAGCCGAAGGAGAGTCGCATCGCTTGGGATTTCTCTCTCCTCATGGGTGATGACCAAGACGAGGCGACGTCGGCCTTCCATGGCGAGAAGGGACAGGATCTCCCTTCTCTTTTTCGGATCCAGGGAGGCCAGGGGTTCATCCGCCAAAAGGATATCCCCCTCCTTTACAAGCGCCCTCACGAGGGAGATGCGTTTCTTCTCGCCTCCCGAGAGCTCCTGAAAGCGCGCCGATCCCTTGTCCCTGAGACCGACCCTCCTCAGCAGGCTGTCGATGCGTTCCTTCTTCCGGTCTTCGCTCAGGTCGGTCAGATCCAGGGCTCGTCGGAGAATCTCCCCGACCCGTTCCGTCTCCTCCGCCTTGAAGTCCTGGAAGGCGAAGCAGACGCGTTTGAAGCGATAGTCTTCCCGTTCCCTTTCCGTCAAGGACTTCAGGTCCTTTCCGTCGACGAGGATTTCCCCCTCGTAGTCGAAGTCCATCCCACCCAGCAAGGACAAGAGGGTGCTTTTCCCGGATCCGGACTTGCCGATCAGGAAATAGAGGCCGATGTCGGATAGGGTGAGGTCGATCTCCCTGAGCGTGTTCTCCCTCTGTCCGGGGTAGCCCTTCGTGAGATGTCGGATTTCGATCATCAGTCCTCGCCCTCCAATTGTTCCTTGATGTCCCGCTCCCGGACTTTCCTCAGGGGAAGAAGGGCGGCGAGAGCGGAGAAGAGGGCGGCCAGAAGCAGGGCGGAAAGGAGGCTTGGCATGTGCAGCGCCGTGACGAAGGCCGGCATCCCCATCGCCCGCATGGCCGCCCCTGCCGAAGCTTGGATCAGGGTGGACAGGAAGAGGAGAAGGGAGGCCGTGAGCAGGAGGAAGGAAAGCCACATGCCCCCTCCGAGACGAAACTGGTTCTTTCGGGCGCAGGGATAGGTCCTCATGAGGGCGAGGAGCCGGATGTTCTCCTGGTAGAGGGAGGAAACGGACAGAAAGGAGAGCAGGAACGAGGAGAGCAGCGTCATCGCCACGAAGGCCAGGAGGACCAGGAGCAGGGAAGAGACGAGTTCTTCCGTGTTCTCCCTTGTCGCCTCCTTCTTGGACTGGACCTGAACGGACCCCCGATAGAGCTTCTCGGCGCGGGAGAGGACGGGCGGAACGTCGGCGCATTCGGCGAGGACGCATCCGCCCCGGAAATCGTCTCCGGCGTCGTCCGTGACGGAAAAGAGGTCGATCACGGAGGTGGGCTTTCCTCTCTCTTCCGAGATGTTCTCCAGGTAGACGCCGGAAAGCCTTTCCTCCAGGAAGGCCTGGTCGTAGTAGGCCGTCGGGACGAGGAAGGCCTCTTCCTCGGAGCAGATCCCGGCAATCGTCAGCGTCAGAGGGAGCCGGACGAGGTCTCCTTCCCGGAAGGCGCTGGGACGGACGACGGCCGAATGGGAGAGGAAGAAGGAAGTTCCGACCGCCTCTTCCTCCTCGAGGCGGAAGGCCTGAAGGAAGAGACGGTTGACGACGACGGAGTTCCCCTTGGCGACCTCTCCCCGCGAGATCTTTCCGGGATCCTGGGAGAGGACGGGAAGGAGGGAGAAGCTTTCCCGAACGCCATTGATCTGGGTTTCCTGGCTCTCCGGAAGGAAGAAGGAGAGGGAGGGGCAGGTTTCCATGAGGCCGAGCTGGAGGCACGTGTCTTCGTCCGCCGCCTGCCGGCGAGTGAGGAGAAGATGGTCCGACTGGGCGATCTCCTCGACCCGGGAGACGCGGACGACGGCGCTGTCGTAGAAGGTGTCCAGCCAGAGGTCCATCGCCGGGTCGACGTGGAAGGCCACGTTGATGCCGAGTCCGAGGAGGGAGAGGTTCAAGGCCAGGAAGAAGGCGGAGAGGAGGAGGCGAAGCCTTCTCCTTCGAAGAAAGAGGAGGGTCCAGCGGAAGGACTCCCGGAGGGAAAGAGGCCTGACGTCTCCCTTCGATGGGGAAGGCGTCCCGTCCGTCTCGGGCCCTCTTCGCTCGAGACAGAGCCTTCCCTTCTCCAGCCGAAGAATCGTCCCCTGCAATCGGAGGGCGTTTTTCTCGTCATGCGTGACAAGGAGGACCAAACGGTCCTGGCTGAGCCTTTCCAGCAGGAAATAGATTTCCTGGGAGCTCTTCTCGTCGAGTTGACCCGTCGGTTCGTCGAGGATCAAGGCATTTCCCTCGGCGGCAAGGGCTCGGGCGATGGAAAGGCGCATCTGCTCTCCGCCCGAAAGGGTGCGGACGTCCTGGCTCCTCGCCGCTTTGAGGTCGACGAGGGAGAGCAGGGAATCCACCTTGTCCAGGCAGTCCTTCCTTTTCCTTCCCCTCAGGAGGAAGGAGAGCAGAAGATTGTCTTCGACGTCCATGTAGTCCAAAAGGAGAGGGGACTGAAGGACCAGGGCCGGAGAGAAGCCTTCGGCAAACGAAATCGTTCCCGAAGTCGGGGACAGGGTCCTGGCGCAGAGCGAAAGAAAGGTGGTCTTTCCGCATCCGGAAGGACCGATGATGATGAAGAGCCCTGTGGCGGGAAAGGAATAGCTCAGGTGGCGAAGGACGGCTTCGTCGCCATAGGCGAACGAGACGTCGCAGAAGTCGATCGTTCCCATGTCTCCTCCTCACCCTTGTTGGGCGTGAGGAGGCAGAATGTTTTCAAAAACAGGAAAGAACAGAAAAAAGTCAAATATTCTTCATCGAGTTGGAATGAAGGAAGAAACCGTTTTCGACTACAAAGGAAGAAGTCAATGCCCCAATTCCTCCAGGAACAGGAGTATAGGCGGATAATTCGCTTTCCTCAGGCAGGAATCCCAAGTCGCCGCGACCATCGTGATACCCGCAGTCCAGGACGACTTGACAGGGGCGGAACGCTTGGCGGGGAATCAATCCCTCGACCCCCGAGCAGAGGACGACGAGGTCGCTTTCGGTCGCGGACTCGATGATCGTCCGGCGATCGATGCGCGAGTGGACGACCGTCACCATGGCGTTCCTCCTCTGAAAGAAGGCGAAGAGGGGAAGGCCGACGGTCCGGCTTCTTCCGACGAGAAGGACCTTCCTTCCCTGGATAGGGATTCGATAGTGGTCGACGATCGCCATGACGCTCTTGGCGGTCGCCGGGAGATAGTCGAGGTCGCCGGCGAAGAGGCGTCCGATGTTTCTATCGGTCGTCATGTCCGGGTCGTGGTCGGCTTCGATCAGGCGCGCGAACTCCTCTTCCCTCCTTCCCAGGGGGCGGGCGAGGACGACCTGCTTCGCCTTCCTCTCCCGTTGGAGGAGAAGAAGGCCTTTCTCCTCCTCGCCTTCAGCGACCTCCTCTTCCTGAAAGGGAAGGTCGAGCCTTCGGAGCAGCCTTTCGATTCCGTCGACATAGGATCGCGCGTCCTTGTCTCCCTTGGGAAGGAGGAAGAGGAAGGAGGGCTGCGCCTTCTTCCGGAGGGCAAGGAGCGCCTCGAAGCGTTCCTTCCGGAGCTCTTTTCCTGAGAGAATCGTCATCATCGGCCCATCCTCTTGGCCAGGGGTTCCCGGGGCAGTCCGGGCATCGTGACGACCGAACCCGTCAGGGGGACGAGGAAGCGGGCGCCGTCGAAGATGCGGAGGGAGCGGACGTGAAGGACGTGCTCCGGGACGTTGAGCCTGTGGGGATCGTCGCTGAGCGAGTTGGGCGTCTTGCTGAGGCAGAGGGCGTAGTGCCTCTGCTCCGCCGTCAGGGAGGGGAGGAGCTTTTGGACCTCTTCGTCGTAGACGACTTCCTTGGCGCCGTAGACCTTCCTCGCGATCGTCTCGATTCGCTCCTGGACGTCCTCCTCGTTCCGGACGAGGGGACGGTAGTCCTTTCCGCCGGCTTCCAGGAGGCGGAGGACCTCCTCGGAGAGCGCGAGGGCGCCCCGGCCCCCCTCCTGGTAGGAGGTGTTGACGGCACAGGGGATGCCTCTCTCCTTTAGCCATCCTTCGACCCGTTCGATCTCCTCCTTCCGGTCCTGGGGGAAGACGTTGAGCGAGACGAGGACGGGAATACCGTATTGACGTCCGTTTCGGACGTGGAAGAGCAGATTCCGGAATCCTTCCTTCAGGGCCTCGTCGTTCCTTTCGTCGAGGCACGGGAACAGGACCCCTCCATGGAGCTTCATGGCGCGGATCGTTCCCACCAGGACGATGAGGTCGGGGGAAAAGCCGGCGAGCGGGGCGACGATGTCCAGGTACTTCTCCATGCCGAGGTCGCTTCCGAAGCCGGCCTCGGTGACGACGTAGTCCGAAAGCCGGAGGGCCAGGTCGGTGGCGAGGATGGAATTGGTCCCGTGGGCGATGTTGGCAAAGGGGCCGCCGTGGACGATGGCGGGCGTCCCTTCCATGGTCTGGACGAGGTTGGGCAGGAGAGCGTCCTGCATCAGCTTCTCGACGGCGCCTCGGATGTGGAGGTCCCGGACGCGGACGACGCTTCCGTCCTGCCGGCGGGCAAGCGAAATCGATTCGACCCGGTCCAGGAAGTCCTTCCGGTCCTTGGCAAGGCAGAAGATCGCCATCAGCTCGCTGGCTGCCGTGATGACGAAGGAGGAGCGGTGCCGCATCCCGTCCTTGGGGGAGAGGCAGGTGTCGATCTGGCGGAGGGAGCGGTCGTTCATGTCCATGGCGCGCGGGAAGGAGATCGTCTCGGGGTCGATTCGAAGCTCGTTTCCCTGGTACAGCTCGTTGTCCAGGACGGCCGCGATCAGGTTGGTCGTGGACGTCAGGGCGTGGAGGTCGCCGGTGAAGTGCAGGTTGATCTTCTCTTCGGGGACGATCCTTTCCCTTCCACCTCCGGTTCCTCCTCCCTTGACGCCGAAGACCGGGCCGAGGGAGGGCTCGCGAAGCGCGCAGCAGGCCTTCCTTCCCATCAGGGAAAGGCCGTCGGACAATCCGATGGCGGTCGTGGTCTTGCCTTCTCCGGCCTTCGTCGGCGTCATCGCCGTCGTGAGGATGAGCCTTCCCTTCCTCCCCCCTTTCGGGGACGAGAGGACCTTGGCCATCTCCTTCCCGTAGCAGAACAGGTCTTCCGGAGCGAGCCCCAGCTTCGCAGCGGTCCTTTGAACGTCGATCTCATTCATCTTCTTGCACCTCCCATTTCTTCAGCAGCAGGGTCAGGAGCGCCAGCCCGGCCGCATTGACTTCCGGAAAGACGGACCCGATCGTCCCGTTCGGGCACCGGGACTTGCGCCGGGCGTCCTTGGGATAGACGACAGGAATCGAATCGATTCCCTCCTCCCCGCTCTCCTGAAGCGCCTTCTTGAACCTTGTCGTCAAGGGATCGTGGACATCCTTCAGGAAGCCGTAGGCGACCTTGGTCGAGTCGAGGTGGAAGCCGAAGCCGGCGCTGGTGAGGTAGAGGGAACCGTCCTTCTTCGCCTTTCGGTAGAGCGCGACCTTCCCGTCGACGTCGTCGATGCAGTCCAGGATCACGTCGTACCGGCGTGGCAGGTCCTCCTTCGCGTCCTGGAAGAGGGGAAGGACCTTCATCAGCGGGTTGATCCGTTCCAGGCGAAGGGACGCGACGTCGACCTTCCTCTTCCCGACGTCGTCGAGCGTATAGAGGAGCTGGCGGTTGAGGTTGGTTCCATCGACGATGTCCTTGTCCAGAAGGCTGAGGTCCATGACGCCGAGACGAGCGAGTCCTTCGGCGACAATTCCTCCGACACCTCCGATTCCGGCAAGCAGGATGGAGGAGGACTCGATCTTTCGTTTCCGGTCCGCGACCAAAAGGTCCGTCCGTTGGCGAAGCGCCTGGTGACGGGCGACGGCCTCCTCGATTTCCGCGCCGGAGAGGACATGGACGTCCCGGAACTGGTGCCGCAGGAAGGTCCGTTGCTTCTTCGCATACTGGTGCGTGTGCACCTTGATCTTCTCCTTGCACGCCTCGAGGTCCTCCCCCGTCCTCAGCGCTTCGATCAGTTCTCGATAGCCCAGGGACTGGAAGGAACGGAGCGAGGAAGGGTATCGTTCGAGGAGCGACTGGACCTCGGAGACGAAGCCTTCCTGAAACATCCTGTCGACGCGCTCGTCGATCCGCCGGTTTCCTTCCTCCCGATCGGTCTTGATCTGGAAGAAGAGGGAGGGGTAGAGGGGTCGGTCCATCGGCTGGGAGCGGAGGCGGTCGCGGTCGAAGCCGTTCGCCGCCTGGAGCAGGGCGCGGAGCACGCGACGAGGATTCTTCAAGTCGATCTCCTCGGCGACCTGCGGGGCCAGGCTCCGGAGCGCCTCGACCTGCTCGGAGAGGGAAAGGCCGGAGAAGCGGTCCTTCTCCCCGTCCTCGGCGGGGAACTGGTAGTCGAAGAGCAGGGCCTTGATGTAGAGGAAGGTTCCGCCGGTTACGATCAGGTCCTCGCCGTTGCGGACCTTCTCCTCGACGTAGGGGCGATAGGTTTTCTGGAAGAGCGAGACGTTGACCTCTTCGTCGGGATCGTAGCAGTCGTAGAACCGGTAGTCGAGATCGGCGACGTCCTCCCGCCGCGGCTTGTCCGTGCCGATCTGCATCATCCGATAGCATTGGTAGGCGTCGGCCGAGAGGACGGGAAGGCGAAAGCGCCTCGCCAGGCGAAGGGCGAGGGACGTCTTGCCGCTGGCGGTCTGGCCGAGGAGGACGTAGATCAAAACCCGGACCTCCGGAAGAGCTTCTCGACGTCGGCCTTCGTCAGCTTGACGAGGGTCGGACGGCCGTGGGGGCAGTTGGCAGGATTGACGCACCGGGCCAGGTCCTGGATCAGGCTCTCCATCTCCCCCAGGGTCAGGGTCTGGTTGGCGCGGATCGACTTCTTGCAGGCGATGTTGGCGATCTCCAGGCGCATCTCCCGGATCGGATCGGCCTTCTCGTCGTTGAGGACGGCGTGGACGCAGTCGAGGAGGATCGGCGCGTAGTCGGGATCGGAGAGGAAGGAGGGAATCTCGCGGAGGAGGAGCGTCCTCTCGCCGAAGGGCTCGACGAGGATGGAGCAGGAGAGGAGGCGGCCGAGATGTTCCTCGTCGAGGTTCTCCTTCTCCTTGAAGGAGAGCTCGGTGGTCAGCGGGAAAAGGGGAACGACCCGGGACCGGACCTGGGAGAAGAGCCGCTCCGTCTTCTCGAAGTTGATCCTTTCGTTGGCGGCGTGCTGGTCGATGAGGTAGAAGCCGTCCGGGCCGTCGCAGACGATGTAGGTCCTCAGGACCTGGCCGACGGGATGCATCTCCGGAAGCTTCCGGGAGTATTCCTCGCCCCGGAAGATGTCGGAGAAGGTCTTCCCTTCTCCCCCTGCTTCCTCCTGGGGAGCGGTCTTTGTCCTCTCTTCCGGAGCATGGGGCGAGACGTAGTCGAGGGGCGAGGGGAGCGAGTCCTGGAAGGTGATGGTCGTTTCGCGCCTTCTCTCGTCGCCGTGGCTTTCCTGGATCTTCCTCTCTTCCTCCTGGCGCAGGTCCTCGACGTCGAACTCGTCCTGGCCGAGGCCGGATTGGAACTTCGGGTCGTGGGAGAGGTCGTAGAGGGGCCGGCGCGTCTGAAGCGTCTGGACGATGGCCTTCTTGAGCGCGGAGGCCATCTCGCCTTCCAGGGAGATGCGGACCTCCTTCTTGGAGGGGTGGACGTTGACGTCGACCAGGGCGGGATCGATGGTCAGCTTGACGAGGGAGAAGGGATAGCGCAGCGGGGGCAGGTAGTCGCGGTAGCTCTCCTCGATGGCCTTGTTGATCCGATAGTCGTAGATGGAGCGGTTGTTGAGATAGGTCAGCATGTTGTACTTCTTGGAATAGGAAAGCTCGGGCTTGGAGACGTAGCCGGAAAAGGAGAAGTAGAGGCCTTCCTCCTTGATCTCGTAGAGGGAATCGACAATCGGCGTGCCGTAGACCTTCATGATCGTCTCCAGCAGGTCCCCGCGTCCGGTCGTCCGCAGCACTTCCCTTCCGTCGACCGAAAGGGAGAAGGCGATGTCGGGAAAGCCCAGGGAGAGGTGCTCGACCTGCTCGATGATGGCGGAGGTCTCGACCTTGTCCGACCGGAGGTACTTCAGGCGGGCGGGCGTGTTGAAGAAGAGGTCGCTGACCTCGAAGACCGTTCCCTTCCGAGACGGGGCGGATGAGACGAGAAGCTCCTTGTCGGGCTCGCTCTCGACCCTCGTCCCGGCCCCGTTTCCGTCGGAGGTCGTCAGCACGACGTGGCTGACGGATGCGATGGAGGGAATCGCTTCCCCTCGAAATCCCATCGTCTTGATTCTTGTCAGATCGAATTCCGTTCGAATCTTGGATGACGCATGGCGAAGGAAGCAATTTCTTGCATCTTCCGCATCCATGCCGTCTCCATCGTCCTTGACAAGGATTTTTCCCTTTCCAGCCGAAACGATGCCAACGTAGATGCTCTTGGCGTGGGCGTCGATGCTGTTCTCGACGAGCTCCTTGACGACGCTGGCGGGGCGCTCGATGACCTCTCCGGCGGCGATCAGGTTGGAGAGCTCGGGCTTCATCAGGTGGATCTTGGACATCACTTCACCTTCTTCTTGAGGTCGTAGAGGAAGTTGAGGGCCTCCAGCGGAGTCATCTTCAGCGGATCCAGGGCGAGGAGCTCCTCCCTCAGGCCGTCCTTCTCCTTCTTCTGCGGGAGGACCTCCCGGATCTGGTCCTTCTCGATCCGGCCCTGGCTTTCGAAGGAGGCGAGGAGTTCCTTCGCCCGGTCGACGCATTCGTCGGGGAGGCCGGCCAGGCGGGCGACATGGATGCCGTAGGAGCGGTCCATCGCCCCCTCCTTCATCTTGTAGAGGAAGGTGATCTCGCCCGCGACGTCCTCTACGTCGCAGTGGATGTTCCTGACGGCCTTGATCTTCTGGCTCAGGGTCGTGATCTCGTGGTAGTGGGTGGAGAAGAAGGTCTTGGCCCGGATGTGCTTGACGATGTGCTCGATGATGCTCTCGGCGATGGCCATGCCGTCGTAGGTCGCCGTCCCCCTTCCGATCTCGTCGAAGAGGAGGAGCGAGTTTCCCGTCGCCTCGTGCAGGGCCTGGGCGACCTCGCTCATCTCGGTCATGAAGGTGGACTGTCCCTTGATGAGGTTGTCGCTGGCGCCGATCCGGGTGAAGAGGGCGTCGAAGATCGGGACGGCGCAGGAACGGGCGGGGACGAAGGATCCGATCTGGGCGAGGATGGCGATGAGTCCGAACTCCTTCATGTACGTCGACTTTCCGCCCATGTTGGGCCCGGTGATGATCAGGACGTCGGTCTCCGGGTCCATCCGGTAGTCGTTGCTGACGAAGAGGGTCTGGGGCGAGGCGACTTCGATGATGGGATGGCGGGCCTCGTGGATCTCGATGCTTCCGTCGCGGGTGAAGGTCGGCCGGACGTAGTGGTATTCGCTGGCGACGGTGGAGAGGGCGAGGAAGAAGTCGAGGCGGGCGATGGCTTCGCTGGTCTGCTGGATCCTCTGGGTGAAGGTCGCGACCTTCTTCCTCAGTTCCTTGAAGAGGCGGTATTCCAGGGACATCTTCTCGTCCTTGGCCCGCAGGATCCGATCTTCCTTCTCCTTGAGCTCGGAAGTGACGTAGCGCTCCCCGGTCTTCAGGGTCTGCTTGCGGAGGTATCCGTATTCCTCCTTGACCTCCTTGACCTGTCCGGCGCTGACCTCGATGTAGTAGCCGAAGACGGTGTTGTATCCGACCTTCAGGGTCTTGATGCCGGTCCTCTCCCGCTCCTTCTCCTCCAGCCGGGCGATCCATTCCTTGGCGTCGCTGGTGAGGTCGATCAGCTCGTCGAGCTCGGCGTCGTACCCGCGCTTGAAGATCTCGCCTTCGGTGATGGTCAGCGGGCAGTCCTCGCGCAGGGCCCTTTCGAGCAGGTCGGTCAGCTCGTCGTAGTGGCCGAGAGCGTCGCAAAGCTCCTCCAGGGCCGGGGTCGTCTTCCCCATCGCCCGGAGGTCCTTTTCCAGCTGAGGGAGGACGAGCAGGGAGCGCTTGAGCTGAAGCAGGTCGTGTCCGTTGCAGTTCTCGTAGCCCATGCGTGCGATCAGCCGCTCCATGTCGAAGATGTCGGAGAGGTCCTCGCGAAGCCTCTCTCGCGTCCGATAGTCCTCGACGAAGGCCTCGGTCATGTCCAGGCTCTCCTGGATGCGCTTCTCGTCGGCCATCGGGGCGGTCAGGCGGTTCTTGAGATAACGTGAGCCCATCGGCGTCTTCGTCTTGTCCAGGAGCCAGAAGAGGGTGCCGAAGGTCTTTCCCTCCAGGCTCTTGACCAGCTCCATGTTGCTCTGGGCCGAATAGTCGATGCGCATCCTCTTCTCTCCCATGCGGTTCTCGACGGGCTTGAAGTAGGAGAGCGGACGGCGCTCCATGCTGGAGAGATAGTTGTAGAGGCGGGCCGAGGTCTCGACCTGACGCTCGTCCTTGAGGTGCACGAACAGCGGTTCCAGCTCGAGGGAGGCGGTGGAATCGTTGAAGTAGGAGAGGGGAATCGAGCTGTTCTTCTGGAGATAGAGGAGCGTTTCGCTGTCGGCCGAAGTGGAGCAGACGAGCTCCTTGATGTCCAGGAAGAGGAGTTCCTCGAGGATCTTCTCCTTCTCCGGGTCCAGGTTCAGGCAGAACATCTCTCCCGTCGTGACGTCGGCGTAGGAGAGGACGGCCGCCCCCGGATAGAGGCCGAGGGCGGCGATGTAGTTGCTGTTCTTCGTGTTGAGGTCCAGGTTGACGCCGGGAGTGATGATCTGGATGACGTCCCGCTTGACGAGCTTCTTGGCCAGCTTGGGATCCTCGACCTGCTCGCAGATGGCGACCTTGTATCCGCGGTCGATCAGCTTCTGGGCATAGGAAAGGTAGGAGCGGTGAGGGATGCCGCACATGGGGATCTTCTTTCCGTTGCCGCAGGACTTGGAGGTCAGGTAGAGCTGGAGTTCCCTCGAGCAGAGCTCGGCGTCGGAGAGAAACATCTCGTAGAAGTCGCCGATGCGAAAGAAGAGGATGATGTCGCCGTATTGCTTCTTGAAGGAGAGGTACTGTTCGACCATCGGCGTAAACGACTCTTCCTTCTTTTCTTTCATGCAGCTGTCCTCCTTCGATCAGGACGCAAAGGGATGAAGAGGGGCGAGGGCATCCAGAAGTTCTGTTCGCACGCTCTTTCTATTCAGGACAAGAGGGTGGTTTTGGTACTCGTCATATTTAGCCTTCGCCTCGGAAAGCATCTTCTTTCTGATCTCGTAAGGCTGTCTTTTCGCTTCCGACTGGAGACGCTCCGACTCCGCCAACAGCCGATCCAGGCGGAGGGACTGGATTTCCTGGTCGTAGCGATGGAGGAGGAGGACGAGAGGGCACTGCTCCAGTTCGGAGAGGAAGGCGTCGATCTCAGAAAGAAGGTCCTTCGTCATGGAGCGCTCCGATCAGGGAATAGGTGTGGCTCTCGAGAATGTCGACCGGCCGGATCGTTCCCAGGAGGGACTTGTCCCCGGTGACGTGGACGAGCCTTCCGTGCTCGTCATAGCCCGAGATGCGCGAGGGATCCCTCTTGGAGACCTCCTCGAAGAGGACAGGGACCGTGGTGGAGACGGTCCTGGATGCCGACTTCGTCGCCAGCTGGTCGATCCGGTCCTTCAGGCGTTCGAAGCGGTCGTGCTTCTCCTCGTCGGTCGCCGTGTCCTCCATCCGGCTGGCCGGCGTGCCGGGCCGGGGGGAGAAGAGGAAGGTGAAGGCGCCGTCGAACTGACATTCCTCGCACAGGGAGAGCGTGTCCTGGAAGTCCTTTTCCGTCTCTCCGGGGAATCCGACGATGATGTCCGTCGTCAGGAAGACGTCCGGGATCATGGAACGGAGCAGGCGCACGACGTTCAGGTATTCCTCCCGCGTGTAACGCCGGTTCATCCGGCGGAGGATCGCATCCGATCCCGACTGGACGGGAAGATGAAGGCTGGGCATGATGTTTGGATACCGCGCCATCACGGAGAAGACCTTGGCGTTGAAGTCGCTGGGATAGGGGGTAGTGAAGCGGATTCGGTCGATTCCGGTCTGGGCGACGCTTTCCAGGAGGTCCGCAAAGGCATAGGGACCGTGGAAGTCCTTGCCGTAGGAATCGACGTTCTGACCCAGAAGGGTCACCTGGCGGTAGCCTCGTTCCTTGAGGGCGAGCACTTCCCGGACGATGTCCTCCTTCCGGCGCGAGCGTTCCCTTCCCCTGGTGTAGGGAACGATGCAGTAGGTGCAGAAGTTGTCGCAGCCGTAGGTGATGTCGACAAAGGCCGAATAGGGGGAGAGTCGTCCCTTCTCCTGCTCGCATTCGTATTCGACGAGGGCCTGCGGCTGGCTTCGGACGTCGACATAGGTATCCTCCTCCCGCAGGGCCTGCTCCAGAAGCTCGTAGAAGCGCTCGATGTTGTTCGTTCCGAACAGGAGGCGGACGAAGGGATACCGGGACAGGAGGGTCGAGACGGGCTTCTCTTCCTGCATCATGCAGCCGCCGATGGCGACGAAGGCGCGGCGGGAGAGGACGGAAGCCTTGATCCGTCCCAGTTCTCCGAAGAGATGGTTTTCCGCGTTTTCGCGGATCGCACAGGTGTTGAAGAGGACGAAGTCGGCACGCAAAATGTCTTCCGTTTCCTTCATCCCCATCTGGAGAAGGAAGAGGCGAAGAATCTCGGAATCGCGGACATTGGCCTGACAGCCGTAGGTTCTGATACAAAAAAGCTTTTCCTGCCCCCAAGAGACAAGAAAAGCTGATGGGCGAATTTCAGCCCTCTGCCGTGGCAGAACCGAATCCGGATTCCGTCGAGCCGCTTCCCTCAGCGAGGGAAGCGAGACAAGACGGCCTTTCTTCATTCCTTAGAGGATTCCTTCGTGATGAGGAACTTCGCTGGAAACCGCGTGCTCCGGATCGAAGTCGACCTTCTTGATGTGAAGCATGATGGTGGTGACTTCACGCGAATCGTCCGCGGCAGGCTCCGAGAAGTTCTGCATCAGGAATTCCGGCTGGACCGCGATGTCGCTGGGGGTCGGATCGTCCTTGAGGAACCGACGAGCGACGATGCAGGCCTTGATCGCCTGGTTGAGGGCGCTGGCGCCGACCAAGGAGATCTGGACCTCGCCTTCCTGACGGATGTTTCCGGCGATGGCGCCGGCCAACTTCTGAATCTGAGTGCTTCCGCTAGCCTTTAATGTGGTCATTTTAGGTATACCTCTTTCGACATATAATTATATTCATTTTTTCGTTTCATACAAGAAAAAAACGCTTCTTCGTCTTCTTTCTCCTTTCACGAGGGCAGGGTCGGCTCTCGGAAAGGAAAAAGCCCCGCCGTCGCGGGGCTTGTCTCATTCGGGAAGGAGCTCGTCGATGAGCCGGAAGGAGACGACGCGCCTGGAATCGCAATCGATGTCCAGGAGGACGCCGTTGACCATGCCTTTCCCGGTCCGGGGAACGTCCATGGGGGCCGGAAGGCCCGTCCTCGTCCGATAGATGGAATTCTCCTTGACGTCGCCAAGGACCGAGTCGTAGGCGCCGTTCATCCCGGCGTCGGTGAGGAAGAAGGTGCCTTGGGGAAGGAGCTTCGGATCGTTCGTTTGGACGTGGGTATGGGTTCCGATGACGGCCGTCACGCGACCGTCGAAGAATTCGGCGAGGCAACGCTTTTCCGCCGTCGCCTCGGCATGGAAGTCGACGAGATGGATGTCGGCCTTCTCGCCTTCGTCCAGGACGTCTTCCAGATCCTGGAACGGGTTCGACTGTGCCATGGCGAGGAAGACGCGGCCCAGGAGGTTGGTGACGCGGAGGGAGAGACCCCTCACCTTCACGACCGTCGTCCCTTTCAGGGGGCAGGAGGGGTCGAGGTTGAGCGGACGGATGAGGCGGGAGAAGTCCATCTCGGGATGGAACACGTCCCTGCAGTTGAGGAAATGGTTTCCGCTGGTGAGGAGGTCGACGCCGCTCTCCAGGAGCTCCCGGTAGTGGGCGTGGGAGAGGCCGTGCCCGTGCGTGGCGTTCTCGCCGTTGGCGACGACGAAGTCGATGCCGTCCTGGCTCTTGTGAGCCAGGAGGTAGTCGTGGACGGCCCTGCGACCGAGCGGACCGACGACGTCGCCCAGGAAGAGCAGGCGGAAGGGTCTACTTGGCAATTTGGACGGCCCTCGTCTCGCGGATGACCGAGATCTTGATCTGTCCCGGGAACTGCATCTCGTTCTCGATCTTGTCGCGAATCTGGATGGCCATGGCCTTGGCGTCCTCGTCGGAGATCTTCTCCGGGACGACCATCACGCGGACGTCACGGCCCGACTGAAGGGCGTAGGTGGTCTGGACGCCGTCGAAGCTCTTGCAGATCGTCTCGATCTGCTCGAGACGCTTGATGTAGGTCTCCAGGGTCTCGCTACGGGCGCCGGGCCTGGCGGCGGAGAGGGTGTCGGCCGCCTGGACGAGCTCGGAGATCAGGTACTTCTTCGGGGCGTCGCCGTGGTGCGATTCGATGGCGTTGATGACGGCTTCCGGTTCGTTGAACTTCTTGGCAAGCTGGCTCCCGAGCTGGACGTGGCTTCCTTCCTGCTCGGCGTCGATCGCCTTGCCGATGTCGTGAAGCAGGCCGGCCCTCTTGGCCATCACGGGGTCGAGGTTGAGCTCCGAGGCCATGACCGAGGCGAGATAGGCGACCTGGATGGAATGGTCGAGGACGTTCTGACCGTAGGAGGTGCGGTAGCGGAGCCTACCGATGTAGGGCATCAGGCCCGCGGAGATGCGGGGCAGGCCGAGCTTGAAGATGGTCTGTTCGCCGATGCGGCGCAGGGATTCGTCGAATTCCGCGGAAATCTTCCGGTACAGGTCTTCGATTCTTCCCGGCTGGATTCGGCCGTCCTTGATGAGGGCTTCCAAGGTCAGCTTGGCCTTTTCGCGGCGGATGGGGTCGAAGCAGGAGCAGGTGATCGTCTCCGGCGTGTCGTCGATGATGAGGGAGACGCCGAAGATCTGCTCCATCGACTTGATGTTGCGGCCTTCGCGGCCGATGATCCTTCCCTTCATCTCGTCGGAGGGAAGGGCGACGGTGGAAGTGGAATGCTCGCTGGTGACGTCCTGGGCGTACTTGTCCATCGCCATCGCCAGCATCGCGCGGGCCTTGTCCTGGACATGGCTTTCCGCCTCCTCTTCCATCTGCTCCCGGTAGAGGGCGATGCGCTTGGCCTCCCTTTCCTCCACCTTGGCCATGATCTCCTTGCGCGCCTCCTCCTGGGTGAGGTTGGCGACGCGCTGGAGTTCCTCTTCGGCTCGGTCGATCCGTTCCTGGACGGACTTCTCCCGCTCGCCGATGCGCTCCTCACGCTGCTCGACGGCGTTCTTTCTCTGATCAAGGACCTCTTCCCTTTGAATGAGGATGTCCTCCCTCTTGTCGAGGGCGTTCTCCCTTTGATCGAGCTTGCTTTCGTTCTGCAGGATCTGCTTCTTGCGGTCGTTGATGTCCTTTTCCGCCGCACGGAGCAATTCTTCCTTTTCGGCCTTGCCTTCCAGCTTGGCGTGCTCAAGAAGCTTGTCGGCCTTCTCCTTGGACTGCTCCAGGAGCCGTTCGCTCTCGTTGAGGATGGAGTTCTTTCTCTTCTTGTAATACCGCGAGGTCATTAAGACCGAAAAGCCGGCGGCGACGAAGGCGAAAGCGAGGCCAATCAATAAACCTACCCACCATTCCATGGCGTCTGTTCCTTTCTGGACACATACAAAAAAACAACGAAGTTCTGGTTCCCGTGCCCTGAAAACCGAAATTCTCTCGAAAGATTCAATGACTGTTCTCTATCAGAAGGTAGTGTCCTGTCTAAAATCTTTATCCGAATGGTATAAGTGAGAAGTTTATACCGCAGACATTATATAACAAGGAGAGGGAGGAAGGACAGCAAAAAAAGCGGAAGAGAGGCCCTGCTTCGCGTATTTCGATCACTTTCGGGAAGATGGTATCCGCGTGATTGCAAAAGAAGCATCGATTCGAATGCGACAAGAAAAGGGTCGCTCGAAGCGACCCGATTTTATTGCTGCTGCGCCTTCTTTCCTCCGAGGTGCTCCTGGAGGAGGCCTTCGATCTCCGCCTTCCGCTCGGGATTCGTCTTGAAGAAGTCGTAGACGGAGGTGATGCCCTGGCCCAGGCGTTCGCCTTGGTAGCTGAACCAGGATCCGCTCTTCTCGATGATGCCGTAGTCGACGGCGAGCAGGGCAAGCTCGTTGTCGCGGTTGATGCCCTTGCCGAAGATGAGCGTGACCTTGCAGGAGCGATAGGGAGGGGCGACCTTGTTCTTGACGACCTTGACGTTGACGACGTTCCCCACGTATTTGTCGCCTTCCTTGATCTGCTCTCCCCTGCGGATTTCCATGCGGATGGTGGCGTAGAACTTGAGCGCGCGTCCGCCGGTCGTGGTCTCGGGATTCCCGTACATCACGCCGACCTTCTCGCGCAGCTGGTTGATGAAGATGACGGTGCAGCTGGTCTTGGAGAGGATGCCGGCGAGCTTTCTCAGGGCCTTGCTCATGAGGCGCGCCTGAAGTCCGACCGAGGATTCCTCGAACGTCCCTTCCAGTTCCGCCTTCGGGACGAGGGCGGCGACGGAATCGACGACGATGAGGTCGAAGGCGTTGCTCTTGGCCAGCATGTCGACGATCTCGAGGGCCTGCTCCCCGTAATCGGGCTGGGAGAGGATCAGGTTGTCGATGTCGACGCCCAGGGTCTTGGCGTATTCCGGGTCGATGGCGTGTTCGGCGTCGATGAAGGCGCAGCGTCCGCCCATCTCCTGGGCTTGGGCGATGGCTTCCAGGGCCAGGGTGGTCTTGCCGGAGGACTCGGGGCCGTAGATCTCGACGATCCTGCCCTTGGGATATCCGCCGACGCCGAGGGCGGCGTCGATCAGGAGCGAACCGGAGGGAATGACGCGGACGTCCCTTTCCGGATTCTCGCCCATCCGCATGATGATGCCCTTGTCGTTGTAGTAGTTTCGAATCTCCTTCAGCGTCGCCTCGATGTCCTTGTCGACTTCCTTCTTGGCCTTCTCTTCTTCCTTGGTCTTCTTTTCCATGGAGACAATTCCTCCTTCAATCGTTATTGTCGCTTCGGGCGTCCGTCTTACAGCGATTGCGAAATCAGATCGGAGAGCGTGCGGAAGGCGAAGTCGACGAGCTGCTGGCGGATGGACTGCCGGGAGCCCTGAAGGTCGAGCCGATAGGAATAGAGCTTGTCCCGGACCTTGATGCAGACATAGGCCAGCCCGACGTCCTTTCCTTCCTGGGCCTCCGGTCCGGCGTTTCCGGTGAAGGAGACGGTGCAGTCGCTCTGGAATTGCTCGCTTCCGATCAAGGCCATCTCACGGGCGCATTCTGGAGAGATCGCTCCCTTCTCCTTGAGGAGGTCCTCCCCGATGCCGAAGTGGCATTTGCTTTCGGTCGAGTACGTGACGAGGCTTCCGCGGAAGGCCTTGCTCGCTCCGGGAAGGGACGTGAAGGTGCTGGCAAAGAGGCCGCCCGTCAGGCTTTCGACCGAAGAGAGCGTGAGGTGGTTGGCGACGAGGAGGTCGAGGAGATTCTTTCTTTCCATCATGGTCATGACTCCTTTTCTTTCAACACGTCCTTGTTCTGGACGAAGTAGACGACGGCGGAGAAGAGGGAGGCAAGGAGGGCGATGGCGGCGAGGACGTTGGTGATGACGTTGGTATAGGCGAAGTCTCCCCTTCCCTGGAAGTCGAGATAGTTGAAGGGGAAGCCGTTGAGGTAGAGGATGGGGATGACGATCATCTGCAGGACCGTCTTGAGCTTCCCGTACTTGTTGGCCGCCAGGACCTTCCCTTTGTTCGTGGCGATCATGCGAAGGCCGTCGACGGCGAGGTCCCGCCCGATGAAGAGGACGGTGATCAGGGGGAAGAGGTAGAAGTTCCCGAAGCGGTCCAGGCGCGTCGAGAGCAGGATGAGGGAGGAGTCGACGAGGAACTTGTCGGCCAGGGGATCGAGGAACTTGCCGAAGTCGGTGACGATGTTCTTGGACCGCGCCAGATGTCCGTCGATGGAGTCGGTGACGGCGGCGATGACGAAGGTGACGGCGCTCACGAGATCGATCCAGGTGAAGTTCGTCGTCCCGAGCTTCGGGGCGAAGTCGGCGCTCTGGGGGAGGAAGGAGAGGCAGAAGACGGCGATCATGACGAAGGAAAGGGCAAATCGTGCCAGCGTGATTCGGTTCGGCGTATTCATACGTTTCCTCCTTCATCTTTGACAAACGAAGCTGACCCGGTAAGCCATGTTCTGTCGTGGATGGCCATTTATCTAGGCTTTCGCCTGTCCTCCTCGGTTCGTTTCCCGATTCGGGCTTCCCTTACCAAAATTTAGGTTTCTCGCTTGTGGGGCTTTCCTCGTTGCATTCCTCCGGTTTCCCGAAGGTTCGTCACTGTGGAGCCTTAGGGGAGGGACATCGTGCCCGAAGGTTTAGATTCTCTCCCGCCGTCTTGGTTTCCCAAGCCCAAAGTTATCGTTTCCTTTGGCGCAGACACTGCTCCCATCGCAGGGGGCGCGAGCATGGACTTTCCTCAAGGGCAAAAATGCCCCCGCAGCCATCAGGGTCAGCAGTAAAGATTTTACTACACAGCCGGGTCGTTCGACAGCAAAAAAGAGGTGAAATCGTCAGGAGATGTCGTTGGGGTTGATTCCGGCCTTGGCGAGGGCTTTTTCCAGGGCGGCGATGCGCTTGAGGTGCTCGAGGTTCGAGAGCGAGACGTCGTCTGAGGTGGAAATTCCCGAGAGGCGCGACTTCAGGGAGGCGTTCTCGACCTTGAGCTTCTCGATTTCCTTCTTCGAGAGCCGGACTTGGTCGATGAGTTCCTCCCGGGTCTTCTGCTCCTCGCGAAGGTACCTCTCCATCTGCTTGTAGTCCTCGATGACCAGGTCGAGGAAGGTGTCGACCTGCAAGGCATCGTACCCCGGCTTGGTTCCCGTGAACTCCTTATGAAGGATGCGGCTCGAATCGAGCTTGAGCTTGATATCCATGGTCCGTGATGTCCTCTGATTTCTCCCCTCATTATATACGCTTCCCATCCTGCGGATGGAAAAAAAATAAGACGCTTTACATTTTTTTCTCTCTGACAAGAAAAAACGGGCCGGAACTTCTGTCATGAAGGACAAATGATGCGCAATGCGCATTCTTTTCACGAAAATCGGAATCAAAAATGAGCAAAAAAAGATCAAAGAAGCCTGACCGTCGTTTGAGGAAACCGCCAAAAAAACCATGATCATCGCCTTTTTCCGAAATGTTCGAAAATGTGGAAAGGCGATTGAAATGGAAGCCCTTTCGAACTATACTTCGACCGGTAATAGGAGGAACAAACAATGAGATTCACATTACCGAGAGACATCTACTTTGGCGAAGGGGCTCTTGCCGAGCTGAAGAACCTGAAGGGCAAGAAGGCCATCATCGTCACGGGCGGCCACGCCATGCAGAAGTTCGGCTTCCTGGCGAAGACGGAAGAGTACCTGAAGGAAGCGGGACTCGAAGTCCGCACCTTCGAAGGCGTCGAGAACGACCCGAGCGTTCAGACTGTCATGAAGGGTGCTGCCGCCATGCGCGAATTCGAGCCGGATTGGATCATCGCCCTCGGTGGCGGATCGCCGATCGATGCCGCCAAGGCGATGTGGGTCTTCTATGAATATCCCAACGAGACCTTCGAAAACATCATCCAGCCCTATTCCTTCCCGACCCTGAGGCAGAAGGCGCACTTCGTCGCCATCGGTTCCACCTCGGGAACGGCGACCGAAGTCACGGCCTTTGCGGTCATCACCGATCCGGAGAAGGGAATCAAGTATCCTCTTGCCGACTTCAACATCACTCCGGACATCGCCATCGTCGACCCGGCCCTGCCGCAGACGATGCCCAAGAGCGTCACGGCCTTCACGGGCATGGATGCCCTGACCCATGCGACGGAAGCCTACGTTGCCAACTACCTGACCAACGGCGACTTCACCGATCCTCTCTGCCTCCGCGCCATCGACCTCATCGTGAAGTATCTTGTCAAGTCCTACAATGGCGACACCGAAGCCCGCGCGGAGATGCACTACGCCCAGTGCCTCGCCGGCATGGCCTTCTCCAACGCCCTCCTCGGCATCTGCCATTCGATGGCGCACAAGACGGGTGCGGCCTTCTCCACGGGACACGTTCCTCACGGCGAAGCCAACGCGATGTACCTGCCTCACGTCATCGAGTGGAACCGCAAGGATCCGCGCGCCCTTCGCAAGTATGCCGAGATTGCCGACCATCTCCACATCACCGCGGAAGGCGACAGCGACGAGGCTAAGTGCCAGAAGTACATCGACCTCATCTACAAGCTCAACGAAGAGCTCAACATCCCTCACGGCCTGAAGGAATTCGGCGTCAAGGAGGAGGAGTTCAAGGAGAAGCTTCCGACCATCGCCAAGAACGCCGTCCTGGATGCCTGCACCTTCGAGAATCCGCGCAAGACGGAAGCAGCCGACTTTGAGAAGATCCTGACGGCCTGCTACTACAACACCGTCATCGACTTCTAGGCATGAACCAAAACGCGATCATCACGGGCGGATCCCGTGGCATCGGAAGGGCCCTTGCCCTCAAGCTGGGCGAACTGGGGTACAACGTCGTCATCAACTACCGTTCGGATTCGTCCAAGGCCCTCTCCGACGAGCTTGCACGCGAAATCGAGGAGAAGTACCACGTCCAGACGCTGGTCGTCAAGGCGGACGTCTCCTCCTTCGAACAATGCCGGCACCTCGTCGAGGAAGCCGTCAAGCGCTTTGGCGACAAGGTCGACGTCCTCGTCAACAACGCCGGCATCACCAACAATTGCAACTTCATCGACATCAAGCCGGAAGCCTACGAGAAGGTCATCGCCACCAACCTGATGTCCTTCCTCCACATGTCGCACCTCGTCCTCCCCTACATGGTCAACCACTCCGACAAGGACCATCAGTGCTGCATCGTCAACACGTCCTCCGTCGGCGGCATGACGGGCGTCATCAACCAGGCGGACTATTGCGCCGCCAAGAGCGGAGTCATCGGCCTCAGCCGTGCCCTGGCCTTGGAATTCGCCAAGCGCGGCATCCGTGTCAACGTCATTGCACCTGGAATGATTATGACCGATATGCTCCGTGGAGTGAATCAGGATGAACTGCATGCCTTGGCTGCAACCATTCCTGAAGGATACATCGGAGATGTTGAAGACATTGCCGGTGCGCTCGAATACATCCTCAAGGCTTCCTATCTGACGGGACAGGTCATCTCGCCCAACGGCGGCTTCGTCCTTCAGTAAATCCGTCTTCTTCGGAGGGACTGTGAGACCCATAGTCCCTCCTTTCGTGTTCCATAGAGGAGAACCATATGTATCGTATTGTCAAGAAGGAAGTCCTCAATCCGACGGTCTCGCGGATGTGGATCGACGCTCGACCCATCGCGAGGAAGGCGAAGGCGGGACAATTCATCATCCTCCGCGTCGACAAGGAAGGGGAGAGAATCCCGCTGACTGTCGCGGGGACGGACAAGGAGAAGGGATTGGTCGAAATCATCTATCAGGTCGTCGGCGCGACCACGATGGAGCTCAATCAGAAGGAGGAAGGAGACTTCCTCGAGGACTTCGTGGGCCCCTTGGGACGGCCGACGGAACTGGAAGGCTACAGGAACGTCTGCGTCATCGGCGGCGGGGCGGGCTGCGCCATCGCCCTTCCCGAGGCCAAGGAACTGCATCAGCTGGGCGCCCGAGTGACCTCGATCGTCGGCTTCCGCAGCAAGGACCTCGTCATCCTCGAGAAGGACTTCGAGGCCTGCTCCGATCGCTTCGTCCGGATGTCCGACGATGGGACGTGGGGCGAGAAGGGATTGGTCACCAAGGCGTTGGAAGACCTGATCCAGGGCGGCGAGAAGTTTGACTGCGTCGTCGCCATCGGTCCCCTGATCATGATGAAGTTCGTCTGCGACGTCACCAAGAAGTACGGCGTCAAGACCCTCTGCTCGATGAATCCCATCATGATCGACGGCACCGGCATGTGCGGCTGCTGCCGGGTCATGGTCGGCGGAAAGATGCGCTTCGCCTGCGTCGACGGCCCGGACTTCGACGGGCATGAGATCGACTTCGACTCGGCGATGATGCGCAACACGATGTATCGTCCCTGGGAACGGAAGAAATACGAGGAGACCTGCCATCTCTTCCAGAAGGAGGTCCACTGACCATGGCCATCAACATGAGACCGAAGAAGAATCCGATGCCGACGCAGGATCCCAAGGTCCGCGCCCGCAACTTCGACGAAGTCGCCCTCGGCTATGACGAGGAGACCGCTATCGACGAGGCCAAGCGATGCCTCAACTGCCGCAACCCTTCCTGCGTCCAGGGCTGCCCGGTCCGTATCGACATTCCCGCCTTCATCCATGAGGTCAGCGAGGGCCGCTTCGAGGAAGCCTATCAGGTCATCAGCCGTTCGAGCGCCCTTCCGGCCGTCTGCGGCCGCGTCTGCCCGCAGGAAAACCAATGCGAAGGAAAGTGCATCAAGCTCCGGCTTCCGGTCCTCAAGGACGGCAAGCCGACCGGCGAGCACATGGAGGCCGTCGGCATCGGCCGCCTCGAGCGCTTCGTCGCGGACTACCACCGCACGCACGCCAAGGAAGAGGATAGGACGATCGAGAAGAACGGCCACAAGGTGGCCGTCATCGGGTCGGGCCCCTCGGGACTGACCTGCGCCGGGGACCTTGCGCGCAAGGGCTACGACGTGACGATCTTCGAAGCGCTTCACGTCGCGGGCGGCGTCCTGATGTACGGCATTCCGGAATTCCGTCTCCCCAAGGCCATCGTCCAGTCGGAGATCGACGGCCTGAGGAAGATGGGGGTCCGAATCGAGACCGACATGGTGATCGGCCAGGTCTACTCCATCGACGAGCTGATGCAGGAGCAGGGGTTCGAGGCCGTCTTCGTCGGCTCGGGCGCCGGTCTTCCTCGCTTCATGAACATCCCGGGCGAGAATGCCAAGGGCGTCTACTCGGCCAACGAGTTCCTGACCCGCATGAACCTGATGAAGGCCTATCGCGAAGAAAGCAAGACGCCGATCGAGCATGCCAAGCGCGTGGCGGTCGTCGGCGGAGGAAACGTCGCCATGGATGCCTGCCGTTCGGCCCTTCGTCTGGGCGCCGAGCACGTCTATTGCGTCTATCGACGTGGCCGTGAGGAACTTCCGGCGCGTCGGGAGGAGGTCGAGCATGCCGAGGAGGAAGGCGTGGACTTCCAGCTGCTGACCAACCCGGTCGCCATCATCGAGGATCTCGAGGGCACGCCCAAGACCAATCCGAACTATGGATGCGTCAAGAAGATCCGTTGCATCCGGATGAAGCTCGGAGAACCGGACGCTTCCGGAAGAAGAAGGCCGGAACCGATTCCGGACAGTGAGTTCGAGCTGGACGTCGACTGCGTCATCATGTCCCTCGGAACGAGCCCCAATCCGCTGATCAAGAGCACGACCCCGGGAATCGAGACCAACGCCCATGGCTGCCTGATCGTGAACGAGGAGACCAACGAGACGACCAAGGAGCACGTCTATGCGGGCGGCGATGCCGTCACCGGAGCGGCGACGGTCATCCTGGCGATGGGCGCCGGCAAGAAGGCGGCCAAGGCCATCGACGAATACCTCTCGTCCAAGTAGGAGACGAACGATCCGCCAGGACCGCAAACCTGGCGGATTTTTTTGCGGTCAAATCATTTGTCTTTGAAATCATTTCCATCTTTTGTGATAGAATGATGCACAAGAGGTATTGCCATGAAGACATTCGATCTCAGACAGGCCTTGGAGCTGGACCCCAAGAAGAAGGGCGACGTGGAGAAGCTGCTTTCCTATGTCGACAAGGTCTTCTCCAACGGAACCTTGAACCTTTTCTCTCCGCTGATGCAGACGGACTACCGCATCCTGATGTATCTCGTCCGCAATCCCGGGGCGCAGCCCTCCGTCCTTGCGGAGCAGCTCAACGTCACCCGTCCCAACGTCGCGGCCAACCTCCGGATCCTGGACGAGAAGAAGTACATCGTCCGGCAGATCGACGAGACCAACCACCGGCAGATCCACGTCTACCTGACGGAGGAAGGGAAGAGGCACATCCATCGCGTCGGCCTGAAGCTGAACTTCCTCTTCGCGTCCTGGCTGGACATCCTCGGCCCGGAGGAATGCCAGCATCTCTTCCGCATCCTGGACCTTTCCTGCCAGCCGAACGTCCTCAACGAGGACCTGAAGAAGATGTTCCTCGATGACTGATCCCTTCCACGCGCGGAGGATGGAACCATGATTCGCTATCCGGACGGAAGAAAGGCTCCCTTTGTCGAGAAGCAGCCCGGAAAGGACCGGAGAAGAAGCGAGAACAGGACCGAGGAGGAACGGATCCGGGACAAGATGGTCCGGACCAACATGGGCATGGCCTTCGAATCCGACGTCTCGAAAAGCTGCGACTACTACCGGGAAAGGGAAATCGCCGACATCTACAAACGACCGACCCCGATCAAGGTGGTCCGCATGAGCAAGGTCCGGAAGGGCATGATCGAAGAAGCCTACTTCCAGGAGAAGTCGACGACGGACTACGTCGGCATCTACCGTGGCTTCTACGTCGATTTCGAGTGCAAGGAGACCATCCACGACTCGATTCCCTACCACATGATCCGCGAGCAGCAGTACCGGCATCTCGACACGATCCTCCGGATGGGAGGAATCGGCTTCTTCCTCGTCTCCTTCAAGAAGTACGGAGAGGTCTACCTGATCGACGCCCGCAAGGTCCTCGCCGTCGAGGAGGAAGGCCGGCATCAGGGTCTCAAGCGGAGCTTCTTCCAGCAGAAAGGGACGCGGGTCGAACGATCCTATCTCCCGCCCTATCGGCTCATCGAGGCCCTTGAGAAGGAATTTCCGGATTATTTCTGCGGATTCTTGAGGAAGTAGCGCTTGCGGCAGCGGACGACCTCGACTTCGACGACGTCCTCCGTCAGCTCAAGGCGCGTCGCCGGCCTCGGGTAGAGGACTTCCTTTCCGTCCTCGCTGAGGGCGACGGAGATGACGTCGTCCTTTTCGTGACGGCAGGAAAGGACTTGGTAGGGCTTGTCCTTTCCGTCCATGGCGATCGTCCCGACGGGAATGTCCCGCTCGCCCAGCAGGGTGAGGACGTTTCCCTCCAGGATCCCGTGGTAGACCTCGCCCTCGAGGATCTCGCTCGACGACGAGAGCGTGTAGGCCGGATTGGCCTTGTCGAAGGCGAACTGGATCTTCGTCTCGAGAACCGTGTCGCTGAGGTTCTTCTTCAGCTTCTGGAAGAAGCCTTTCTTTTCTTCGGACATCTCATTTCCTCCTTTTCGTCAGTTCCTTATCCTTGACCTTCCTGCCTTTTTTCTTCTTCCTCCCGACGAGGGCGAGGATGACGAAGAAGAGGATCAGCAGGACGGCGCAGACGGCGATGATGATGACGTAGGTCGTCACGCTCCGCGGCTGGATCGAGAGGGAGACCTGGGCCAGGAGGAGCGACCGGCCGTGATAGTCGATGGAGACCTCGATCTGGCATTCCCCGGCGCCGACGGCGTGGACGGTCCCGTCCTCGTCGCAGGTGGCGACCTCTTCGTCGGTGGAGCGGTAGCGGAGCGTCTCGCCGCGTCCCCCCTGGAGGACGAGGGACAGGGGCTGGGACTGCCCGACCTCGAGGGTGAAGAGGTACGATCCCGTGTTTTCCGGAAGGCCGCCGAGGGTGGGAAGGGGATGGACGGCGATGGTCGTTGCGGCCCGGAGGGTCTCCTCTCCGTCCTGGACCTCGTAGGTGATCGTCGCCTCGCCCTCCTTCCGGGGATGGACGGTCCTTCCGTCCTCGGCGATCGTGACGACGTCCTCGTCGGAGGAGGTCGCCGTGTAGGAGGCTCCTTCCTCGAGGCGGACGTCCAGGCCGAAGTCCTCGCCCACGTAGCCGTCGTAACGATCCTTAAGGGAGGAGAGGTCGTAGGGGAGCTCGGTCTCGGGGGCGTAGGCCTTGCGCGCCCATTCGGGATGGTCGACGTAGGGATTGCGGTTGTTCTGGACGTTCTTCGCGATGCGGTCGTTGCGCTGGCGCTCGTAGTCGTCGACCGGGTCGAGCTCGTTCCATTCCAGGAAGGTGCTCAGTCCGTGCTGGACGCCGAAGAAGAGGTCGTTGTCGTCTTCCAGCCCGAAGTCGTCGGTCAGGACGAGGTGCGGCTCCTCCTTGCTGTTGTCCACGTCGGAGGAGTAGCGGGTCCCCATGTAGAGCAGGGCGCGGGCGACGTCGCCCTTCCACTCGTCCATCGGCTCGAAGACGGAATGGCCATCTTCGTCCACCCCGAGGTATCCGGAGAGGTCTTTCGTGCCGTCGGCATTGTAGGAGTAGATCTCCTTGTATTCCTGGCTGAGGTCGACCTCGCCGAAGTCGTTGTCGTTGTGGCCGGC
Source organism: uncultured Bacillota bacterium (assembly GCA_949299015.1). Classification (GTDB taxonomy): domain Bacteria; phylum Bacillota_I; class Bacilli_A; order RFN20; family CAG-288; genus Enterosoma. The sequence continues at coordinate 12,312 of CASFYT010000012.1, read as the reverse complement.
GCTGTTGGTGTTGTGGTCGGCCGCGATCAGGTGGTGGAGATCCGTCCCCGCCCCTTTGACGGGATCGCCCTCGAAGCCGTGGCTCTTGGCCCAGCAGTGTTCCCTGTCGACCTGGATGGAGACGTTGTTCTTCTTTCCGTTCTCCCAGTCGATCCGCGTCAGCGTGGGATCGTAGTTCTCCTTGCCGGTGATCTTGTTGGCATCGGTGTTGTAGGCCTTGGCCGGGTCGTCGTTCTGGGAGGAATACAGCTGGACCAGGAAGTAGTTTCCCTCCTTGTCGAGGTCGAAGTCGTACGTCGCCGGATCGATGGCCTGGGAGAGGCTGTCGTTGCGGTCGGTGACCTTGTACCAGTCGTTGACCTGGCTGTAGGAGACGAAGTGGTTGTCCGCCGAGATGGTCTCGTAGAGGGAGGCGATGAAGGCGTCGCCGGAAAGGGAGGTGTCGACGTCCTGGTAGTAGAGGTCGATCTCCTCCGCCGTCGACGGGGTCAGGTCGAGAGGCTGGCTGGCGTCGAAGGCCTTTCCCTGGAAGGTGGCACGCGGGGAAAGGGCCGGGGAGAGAAGGAAGGGGAGAATCCATGTCAGGATGAGTTTCATGACTCTATTCTACCTGCTTCCGGTGCCGGGGGACTAGGAAAAAACGATCGCCGAGGCAAAAAGGGAAGCCGAGGCGCGCCGCCATCGGTTACAATAGACCGGGAGGAAACGACATGTTCCATAACCAGAAGTTCCTGATCGTCCTGGACTTGGACGGGACGCTACTGACAAGCGAGAAGACGATTTCGCCGAAGACGAAGGAAGTCCTGCTCCGCCTTTCCCGCGAGGGCCACGTCGTCACGATGGCCAGCGGCCGTCCGCCGCGTGCCATCCTTCCCTTCTACCGGATGCTGGGCCTCTCGGCGCCCATGGTCGGATACAACGGTTCGATCATCCTCCTGCCCGACGAGGAGAAGGTCCTCTTCGAGCGCCGCTTCTCCCTCCCGAAGGTGAAGGCCTTCCTCGAGAGCTTTCCCAGCGACCTCTTCCTCAACGTCGAGGCGGAATACGGGAACGAGATGTTCTTCCTCCGTCCCCAGGAGAAGTACGAGGACTACTTCCACCGCGAAGGGATGAACTGCCATTATGGCGAGATGAAGGACCTCCTGAGAGAGGACCTGAACGCCTTCCTGATCGAGGTGAAGGATCCCGCAGACCGTCCGGCGATGTCGAAGTTCGTCGAACGATACGACGACGTCGGCCTTCGCTTCTGGTACGACAGCGACCACGTCGGGGAATTCTATTTCTACGACGTCAACAAGGCGACGGCCATCCGCGAGCTGGAGAAGATCTACGGCGTCGACCGCGCCCACGTCATCTGCTTCGGCGATGCCGACAACGACGTCGAGATGATCGGGACGGCGGGAATCTCGTTCGCGATGAAGAACGGCTCGGACGAGCTGAAGAAGGTCGCCGACTACGTCACCCCGGCGGACAACGACCACGACGGCATCGCCCTGGCCCTGGAGGGAATGCTCGGTCTCTAGGAAGAAAAAAGGGATGGCCCGCTCGCCATCCCTTTTCGTTTGCCTAGAGGCCCATGATCTTCTTGACGTCCTCGACGCGCCGCTCCATGACCCTGCGGGCTTCCTCGTCGGCAAGGCCCCGGACCTCGACGTAGAACTTCACCTTGGGTTCGGTTCCGCTGGGACGGATGGCGAGGAAGGAATCGTCGTGGAAGACGAACTTCAGGCAGTCGTTGTAGTCGATATCGTGGTCGACAAGAGGCATCTTCGTCCGTTTCTCGAAGTCGGTCGTGAATCTCTTTCCATAGTCGTAGAGAATCTTGACCTTTTCCCCTCCGACCTCGGAAGGAGGATTTTCACGGAGCTTCTCGATCTCTTCGCTCATCGTCTTCTGGCTGTCCGCTCCATAGAAGTAGACGCTGACCTGGTCGTTGAAGAACAGGCCCGTCCGGCGGGAGAGCTCCGCATAGGCGATATCGAGCGTCTTGCCCTGGCGGAGGTAGTATTCCGTCATGTCGGCGATGGCGAGGATCGACTGCAGGGAGTCCTTGTCGCGGACGAAATCCCTCAGCAGGTAGCCGTAGGATTCCTCGTAGCCGAAGAGGTAGGTCTCGCCGTTTCGCTCCAGCATGTCCGCCATCGTTCCGATGTACTTGAATCCCGTCGCGGTGGTCCGGACCTTCACGCCGTAGAGGGAGGCGACCTTGGCCCCCTGGTTTCCCGTCACGAAGGTGTTGCAGACGACGCCCGTCGAGTTGAGCTCGTTCCGCTCCTTCTTGGTGCGGAGGACGAAGTCGATGAGCAGGGCGCCGGTCTGGTTTCCCGTCAGGCGCTTGATCTCTCCCTTCGAGTCGAGGAAGGCCAGTCCGCAGCGGTCGGCATCCGGATCGGTCACGAGGATGAGGTTGAACTTTCCGCCTTCCCCGTTGAGCTTCCGCAGCGTCTCGATGGCGCCCTCGTAGGCCTCGGGCGTCTCCGGGTTGGGGTTCTTCGTTCCGCTGAAGTCGGGATCGAAGAAGTCCTGTCCCGGGACCGTGACGACCTCGTATCCGGCTCCGCGGAGGGTCATCGGGCCGACGATGCAGTCGGCGCCGCATTCCGGGGAGAAGACGATCTTGGTCAGCCGCCTTCCCGCGAAGACGTCCTTGTAGAGGGAGGTGGCGATCTCCTTGTTGACGAAGGCGATGTCGTAGGAGGAGTCCTCGTCGAGATAGCGGACCTTGCCCCGGCATTCGGGACGGACCTTCTCGTAGTCGACCTGGAGCTCGTCGGGAAGGGAGGTGATGACGGAGATCAGCTGGTCCACGATCTCATAGACGCCTTGGCATCCCTTCTCGTCGTAGAACTTGTAGCCGTTGTATTCCTTGGGATTGTGGCTGGCCGTAATCATCACGCCTCCCACGCAGCGGAAGTGGCGGACGGTATAGCTCAGCTCCGGGGTCGGATGCGGATCGCGGAAGGTATAGACGTCGAATCCCATCTCGGTCAGGACCTGGACGCAGGTGTCGCGGAACTCCTTCGACATGTGCCGGTTGTCGAAGGAGATGGCGAATCCGCGCTCCTTGCAGGCCGCCGGCCCGTATTTCTTGAGGAGGAACTTGCCCACGCCGATCGTCGCCCGGCGGACCGTCAGGAGATTCAGCCGTGCCGAACCGGGACCCAGGAGGGCCCGCATGCCGCCGGTGCCGAAGGCGAGGCTGGAAGAGAACATCTCGCGGTGGGTGTTGTCGTCGCTGTTCCTGATCAGCTCCTTCTCGCTCTCCGAGACCAAGGGAGAGGAAAGCCAGGCTTCCATTCGAGAGAGATAGTCCATTTCGAAATTCCTCCTTCTTGACGATATTTCTGCCGATGATCGACCAAGGCAAAAACCATAGACATTATATGCCAAAGGAAGAGGGAGTGAAAAGGAGGAATCAGCCTTTCCAGCCCTTTTTTTCGAGGAACGATCGAAGCCTTCTCTCCTCCCTTTCCTGGCTGGCGACAAGGTGGAGATAGGTTTCGAGGGCCTGCTTCTCCGGGGAGTATTCCTTGTAGGCCTGGAGCAGGGGAGAGCTGGCGAGGTAGGATCCCAGCGTCGCGAGGTCCTTCTCGCGGCGGGAGAGGTAGTAGGTCAGGTTGAAGACGTCCTTGTATTCCACTCCCTTGTAGAGGATGGTCTTCTTTCCCGAGAGCTCGTAGGCGAGGAGGAAATAGGCCTTCTCGTGCGACGTTGCGGCGCCCCTCTCGATCTCCACGATCCGGCGATAGAGCTCGGGATTCCGGAGGTCCGCTCCGGTGAAGTGCATGTGCCGGGAGAGGAGGGAGTTGGTCACGATGGGAAGGAGGACGGAGTCGATGTTCGGGGAGACGGAAAGCATCCTCTCGCCCAGTTCCTGGTAGGAGGCGTAGATGCGGTCGTGGAAGATGAAGTCCAGGTGCGGATTGAGGATGTAGGTGCAGAAGAAGAGGAAGACGTCGTTGGGATAGGAGAGGGGAAGGATGCGGTTGATCTTGTCGGCCTTCTCCCGGTCCTGCTCCATCAGAAAGGGGAGGAGCCTCCCCTCCTTGAGCTCCTTGACGAAGAACGGGACGTCCTGGTGCAGGAGCAGGGCGAGCTCTTCCAGCGATGCGACCTTCCTTCCTTGGTACCGATAGGGCATGCTTCCTCCTCAAATCGCGACCTGGAGAGAGATTCCCAGGACGTAGACGACGACGGAGAAGACGAAGAAGAGGACCATCAGGGTCGAGAGGGTCAAGAGCAGGGAGCGCAAGAGGCGGTAGCTTCTCTTCTTCTTGAACTCCTCGGAGAGCAGGACGGAACGGAAGTCGACGTAGGAGTCCTTCAGGCGCGAGAAGTCCTTGATGTCTCCCTTGAGCTCGATGCGGTTGTTGATGGCGCCGCAGAGGTAGTCGTAGAGACCCTCCTTGGTCTCGCGGATGCTCTCGAAGAGGCTTTCCGAGGAGCGGGAGAGGAACCGCTTGGCGTAGTCGTAGGGTTCCCTCACGCGGGCATGGTAGCTGTGGAAGAGGACGAAGGAGAGGTCGTAGAGGAGCAGGAGGAGCGGATAGCCGTATCCGACGTAGGACATGGCCCGGAGCGGGGAGGGCGAGGCGATCAGGGAGAAGAAGATCTCGAAGCGCTGGGTGAAGAGGACGAGGAGGAAGACGTGGAGGGTCAGGAAGAGGAGGATTTCGGCGACCTGGAGCAGGGTGCGCAGGCCGAATCCTTTCCCGAGGCGCTGGTTCCGGGTGATGACCTTCAGGCTGTCGCCGACGATGCGGTTCATGTCCGCGAGGTCTTCCTCCAGCTTTCGGTCGATGGCGTCCTTCTTGACCTGGCTCGGGATGGTTTGATTCAGAATGATTTCGTTGATGGTGAATTCCTTTCCCTCGACATCGACGATGAGCTCTCCGATCGTATCCAGGGGGCAGTCGTCGTCGGGGTCGATGGCGAAAGGATTGAGGTAATATTCGGGGAAGGAGTGGAGCGCCAGGTAGTCGAGCGACGTTTCCGTGATGAAATCCTGGTAGAGGGACTTCGGGTCGATCCGAAGCATCTCGAAGGAACGGCAGACTTCCCGGGCCTTTCCGGAGAAATGCTTCCGGGCCTCCGGCACGTTCTCCTGAAGGATCCGGTAGGCGGTTCCGTTCCTCAGGCGTTCCTTCTCCTTCTTCAGCTCGGGCGTGACGTTCCAACCGACCATCTCCGCCAGGAGGAAGAACTTCATCCGCGCGTCCATCGTCCTAGGCCTCCAGGGGGAAGAAGAATTGGAAGAGCGGGGAAAGGAATCCGTCCGGGATCGGCAGCAGGATCCGGATGTTGAGGAAGAAGAGGACGAAGGGGAGGAAGGTGAGGAGGAGGAAGAGGAGGGAGAAGCCGATGTGGCGCAGGATCTTTCCCGACCAGTGGATCGTCATGTTCCCGCCCATGAGGAAGACCTTCTGGAGCAGGTAGCTGACGAGGTAGAGGACCAGGTAGACGAAGAGAAGCAGGAAGGCCGTCGCGACCTGGCATCGCTCCGCAAGCGTCTGCTCGGGTCCGAAGGTCGAGGAGAGAAGGGGAAGGAGCGGCTGGCCGACGATGGCGACGAGCCCGATCTCGGGAAAGGCGAGGTCCACGAAGTAGAAGAGAAGCACGAAAACTCCTCCCAAAAGGGAGGAGAGGACGTAGACCTTCAGCCGATGGCTCGGGAGCAGGAGGGAGGGGAGGAGGAAGAGGGGAAAGGCGAGGAGGAAGAGAAGGGAAAGGCTCATCCATTGATCCTCTTGAGGGAGTCGATGATGTGCGCCTCCCTCTGGGGCAGGGGAGAGACGAATTCCTTGCCGCGGAGATAGGACAGCGGCCCCTCCACCGTCTCCTTGAAGCGGAAGAAGGACGCGTGAAGGAACTGGTTGCGGTAGGAATACATCCTCTTGAAGAAGTCGTTGACCTCGAAGTCGCCGTATTTGGCGTCGCCGACGATGGGATTTCCAATCGCCGCGAAGTGGACGCGGAGCTGGTGCGTCCTTCCGGTCAGGAGCTCGGCCTCGACCAGCGAATAGCCGGCGTTGTAGGCCTTGAGCCGGTGGTAGACGGTATGGGCCTCCTTGCCGCCGCCCTTGATGGTCGCGACGTGGACCTTGTGCGTCTGGGAATCCTTCCGAAGCGGAAAGTCGATGTTCCCGTCCCTCTTCACGCGGCCGCAGACGAGGAGGGTGTATTTCTTCTCGATGTCCCTGCGCTCGCGAAAGAGGCGGATGAGTTCGTTCAGGGCGAGGAGGTTCTTTCCGAAGAGGACGATGCCGCTCGTGTTCCGGTCCAGACGATGGGCCGGGGAAGGGAGGAATCCCTTCGCGTCGTTGATGTCGAATTCGCCTTTCGCGCTGAGATAGTTCAGGACCATGTTCTGAAGGGTGAGGTCCTTCTCCTCTCCTTCGGCGTGGACGAGCAGTCCCTTCTTCTTGTCGATGACCAGGATGTTCTCGTCCTCGTAGAGGATCTTGAAGTCCGGCTTGACGGGCCGCAGGACCTGTTCCCTGCGGAATTGCTCCAGGAGGTCTTCCTTCAGGTAGACGTCGACGACGTCCCCTTCCTGAAGGAGATAGTCGATGGCGGCCTTCCTTCCGTTGACCTTGACGTCCTTCTGGCGGAACATGCGGTAGAGGAAGGAGACAGGGGCGTCCTTCAGCGCACGGCGAAGGAACTTGTCGACCCGCTGATGGGCGTCCGTTTCTTGGATCGTGAATTTCATGGTTTCAATTATACCATCTCTATCCGGCCCGAAAGGAAAAACCTTGACAAGAAACCCCGATGCCTTAAAATACTATATGCTGCTTTTGCGGCCATCGGCACTCTGGAGCGATACCCAAGTGGTTGAAGGGGTGGGCTTGGAAAGCTCATAGACAGGTAAAACTGTGCGAGAGTTCAAATCTCTCTCGCTCCGCCATCGAAACAGGAGCGAGTCCCGGGTTCGGGACTCGTTTTTTTGTTCCCTCCTGCCTGGGCGACGAACTGGGACGAATCCTTTCCTCGCCAAGCGGCTTGTGCGGGCATGAGCGTTTCTGTTGAATCTGGCGCATGCAATTTGATACATTGGTGGCACAAGGAACGGAAACTTTGAGAAAGCTTAAGTTTTCTCAAAAGAAAGGATCAAAAAAATGAAAAAGACAAAGTTTCTTTGGCCTCTCTTCTCTTTGGTGCTCCTTGCGGGCTGCGCTTCGACGTCCAGTTCCGGCTCCAGCGCCGGCACCTCGACGACGGGCGGCATCGAGGACGTCATCAACACGTCGGAGTCCAGCGACCTCTTCGCCTACGAGGCTGCGACGTCCATCGGATTGCTGGCGACGATCGACACCTCGACCGTCAAGGCGGCAAACCGCGCCGTGAGCGAGACCCTGGTCGACCAGATCACCTCCTATCTCCCTTCCATCGAGGCGGCGCTGAGAGGAGAGGAAATCCTGCTCCAGAATCGTCTCGTCCCCTCCGACAGGACGGAATACGAATACAAGCTGGAAGTCCAATATCAGGACATCGCCGCCGAGGACGTCTCCTTCACGATGTACTACAACGAGACGCCGCTGGTGGATGACGACTTCGACGACCGCTTCGACGACGAAGAGGAGAGCCGCATCGACGGCCTCGTCGTCATCGGCGATGCGGAGTATGCGATGCGCGGGACCAAGGAGCGCGAGGACGACGAGTTCGAGGTCTCCTTCTCCTATCACATCGACGACAGCAACTACGTCCGGGTCTCCCAGGAGATCGAGCGCGGCGAACAGGAGTTCCAGTACGAAGTCTACGAGAACCGAAGGATGATCCACTCCTATTCTCTCGAGATGGAGGACGACGAAGTCGAGCTCCACTCCGAGTCGATCGGTTCCAACCTCTACCTGGAATTCGCCTTCTTCCGTCAGCAGAACCGGACGCTCATCCGCTGCAACGTGGTCGAAAACGGACAGCGGGAGAGGCTGCTCTTCGAAAAGGTCGTTCAGAACGACGGGACGATCCTCTACCAGCTGGTCTCCTGAGACCGTCGAGGAAAGAACAGAGCGCAGGCGAGAAGTCGCCCGCGCTTTTTTCTTCCCGTCTGCCTCGGAGCGGAACGGACGACGGGGCATGACCTTGCGGTGGAACGGCGCTATAATGGTGGCATGAAATCGCTACGTGAGCTCCTGCTCCTCGGACCTGGTCCTTCGTCCAGCCATACCATCGCGCCCTATCGCATCGCTGAGCGTTTCCTTTCCGAACACAAGGACGAAGGGCTTGCCCGCATCCGCGTCCTCCTGCGGGGTTCCCTCTCCCTGACGGGAAAGGGACATCGGACCGACCAGGTCCTCCTGCGGGCGTTTTCGAACGTTCCGACGGAGATCGTCTTCGACTCGGACTTCGACCACCTTCCTCATCCCAACACCATGGTCGTGGAAGCTGTCACGAAGGAAGGGAAACGGATTCGGGAGACGTTCTTCTCCCTGGGAGGAGGCGCCTATCGGAGGATGGGCGAGCGAAGGAAGAGCAAGGACGTCTATCCCTTCCAAAGCTTTGACGAGATGAAGGACTATCTGCGGAAGGAACGGATCGACGACGTCGCCCAGGCCATCGAGAGGCTCGAGGGCCCGGAGATCTGGGATTTCTCACGGCGACTGCTCGAACACTCCTTCCGGACCATCGAACGCGGGTTGGAGGAAACAAGCCCCCTTCCCGGTCCCTTGAACCTCTCCCCGGTCAGCGCCAAGGTCCGCCGGGTCGCCGAGAGCTGCTCCGAAGAGGGAGAAAGGCTTCTCCTGCTCCTGTCCGCCTAGGCCTATGCGACCAGCGAGGAGAACGCCCGCGGCGCCGAGGTCGTCACGGCGCCGACCTGCGGGTCCAGCGGCGTCGTCCCGGCCCTGCTCTATCACGCCCATCGGTCCGGAAAGGGAATCGAGGAATTGTCGAAAGCCTATCTTGTCGGTGCTCTCGTCGCCAACTTCATCAAGGCAAACGCTTCTCTTTCAGGAGCCGTCCTTGGATGCCAGGCGGAAATCGGTTCTGCCTGCTCCTTTGCGGCTGCAAGCTATTCCTATCTGATGGGGCTCGACGTCCACCAGATCGAGTACGCGAGCGAGGTCGCCATGGAGCATTTCCTCGGATTGACCTGCGACCCCATCGACGGCTATGTCCAGGTTCCCTGCATCGAGCGCAACGCGATGGCGGCCGTCCATGCCTATACGTCCTATCTCTTCGCCAAGGACATCTGCCCCTGCCGGGAGAACGTCGTCAGCTTCGACAACGTCGTCCGGGCGATGAAGCTCACGGGGAAGGAGCTTCCCCACAGCCTGAAGGAGACGTCTCTCGGCGGGCTTGCGAAGGTCATCCACTCCTGCTGATCCTCGGTCGAGGATACGAAAAAAAGCGGCCCGAAGGTCGCTTTGTCTTTCTGCCGATGATGGTGGGGCCGGGGGAACTCGAATCCCCACGATTGCTCACTAGAACCTGAATCTAGCGCGTCTACCATTTCCGCCACGGCCCCAGCAGAAAATAAGTATATCGCATCTCTTTCCGAAGTTCAATTGTTGCCTGTAAAAAACGCGACGATTTGATTCCAGAGGTCGATCCAGAACTGACAGAACCGGGCCCAGAAGGTCAGCTTGGCGGGTGCGATATCGTCCATCTGCTCCTTGGGGACGACCTCGATGGAAAGGTGGACGTATTCCTCCCTTCCTTCCTGGTCCACGAGCCGGAGGGTGAACTGGTGAAGGCCCAGGGAAAGATGGCGGTCGATCGCCTCGCCCTGGACGATCTCCACGGTCGGATAGTTCCTGTTCTCGAGGACTTCCTGCCGGATCAGGGAACGGACGATCTCCTCGAGCGTGGGGACTTCGCCCTGGACGACCTGCAGGAAGGATTCCTTGGCATAGAAGGTCGGGCCTTCGTTGTCCTGGACGAGGATGCGGATCGTCTTGGTGGCGACGTTTCCGGAAAGGTCGCTGGACCGCACCGTGAACCGATAGGAGCCGATGGTGTCTTCGTTGCCGAGGTATTCGTCCTCTTCGACGAGGACGGGGCAGCTCCCGTCGATCTCGTCCTCGGCCTCGAACAGGGAGAGGATCTTTTCCCGGCTGTATCTTGTTCCATAGGAAAGGACGATCTCGTCGGCCTTGCATTCCAGGACGGGCGGAACGTCGTCGATGAGTTCGAGCTCGAAGTCCCGATGGCTCTCGTTTTCCGATTTGTCGGTGGCGACGAGGCGGGCCTGGAAGGTTCCGATTTCGTTCTTCGGGATGCCTTCCCCGTTCGTCTGAAGGACCTTGACGGAGACCTCCTCGTCGGCGTTGTCCTCGACGATGAAATGCCTTCGGACGAAATCGATTGACCGAAAGTCGGCGGCGTAGGACGAGGTGACGTGCCAGCCGGAGAGCGGGAGGATGTTCGGGGCTCTCCTGTCGACGACGGTGATGTTCAGCGTGATCCTCGATTGGTTTCCGTAGTCGTCTTCGGCCCGAAGGTAGACGCAGAACTTCCTTCCCAGCGGCGCACTGGCTCCTTCGGCAAAATAATTGTCCGGATCTTCGATCGTCGGATGGACGTCCTCCATGTTCGCGTCTCGGGCCAGGAAGGATCGGGTCAGGTAGTCCTTGGAAAAGACGGTCCCGTACTGGCTTTCGAGTTCGTAGATCGGGTTGCGCCCGAGGTTCACGAGGTACCCGTCTTGGCAGGAGGGGCCTTGGTAGAGGGCGGAGGCGATCGTCTCCTCGTTCGTGTCGTAGACGGAAAGGGCGACGTTTTCGATGGTGGCGGGCACGTCCGAATAGTAGAGCCGAAAGCTCTTGACCCGCCAGGAAACCTCGTAGTGGAAGGTGATGACGAAGGCGTTGAGTTCGACGTCGAACATGGCGAAGCTGTCGAGATCGCTCTTTCCCCTCGACGGGGAATTGTAGTTTCCATTCGGTGTTTTTTTGAAGTAATCTTCGATTCGAAGGACGCTCTCGGTCGAACGAACGTCGTCGACAAGCACTCCCTCCGGTGTCTCGACCTCAAGGACGTAACCGACGCGGCCGAGGTACTTGGCATCGCTCAGTTCCCGGATGCTCTCCCGAAACGAGACGGCAAGGAGGTAGCGGTTCGTCTCCGGCAGGGAAAGCGTCGGGACTTCCTTTCCGTAGGGGTCTCCTGCGGTCCGGCCGACTTCGAGGACGCCCATGTCGGGATGGTTCCCGTAGAATCCTGGCGGGAGAAGATTGGCTCCCTTTCCGGTGCCGGCCATCAGGTTCCCTGTCGTGCAGACGCCATAGCTGGCCTGTCGAATGGCGGGAACTCCCTCGCCTTCTCCCCTTCCCTCTCCCAGTGGGGCGTTGACGATCATCGGCATCAGCAGGGCAAGACAGGCGACGTTCTTTTTCTTCATGATCTTCCTCCTTCACTCTCTATTGGGCGAAAGAGGGACTTTTGTGCAAACATGGAATTCGTTGCATGATTTCAAAGACTTGATGAATCCGATGTGTTATAATTACTTTTGCTGCTCCCATAGCTCAGCCCGGATAGAGCGACCGCCTCCTAAGCGGTAGGCCGCAAGTTCAAATCTTGCTGGGAGCGCCATTGCGCCCGTAGCTCAGCCTGGATAGAGCACAGGCCTCCGAAGCCTGGTGCCAAGGGTTCAAATCCCTTCGGGCGCACCATCTGCTTGAAACATGATAAGGAAATTCCTCTGCTGGCTTGCCGGCATGTCCCGCCGGGCCAGCGTCGTCTTCGCTATCGTGTTGACTCTTGTCTTCCTTGTCGGGATCGCCCTTTTCCTAACGGGAATCCTCTACGTTCTCCCCGACGTCGTCCCTCCCGCCTTCGCCATTCCCTGCCTGGCGGTCGGAAGCCTTGTCATCGTCCTTGTCCTCGCGACCGTCGCCGTCATGACGCTGGCATCGAATTACGGGACCAAGCCAGAGGAAGAAGAGAGCGAAAAGAATCGTTGACGCTGTGGTGGAATTGGTAGACACGCAGGACTTAGAATCCTGTGGCTCGCCCGTGAGAGTTCAAGTCTCTCCAGCGTCACCATCTTATAACTAACATTTTGATACAATTAATGAACTGAACCCCATTTAGTTCACCATTATCATATTAGACACCTCTTAAGTTAAAATATACTTAGGAGGTTTTTTATTATGAAAAAGACTAAACCCAAGAGATTTACTAACGAACTTAAAGCAAAAGTAATTAATGAATATCTTGAAGGGAAAGGAGGAAGAAGAGCCCTTGTTAAGAAATATGGATTAATACCATCTACTATTAAATATTGGCTAGATACAAGAGATAAGAATGGAAAATTAAATTGTCTAAATTCTTATATTTTTAAAAGCTATACCTAGCATATCCATAACTTGC
>CASFYT010000011.1 GCA_949299015.1 uncultured Bacillota bacterium | reverse complement strand
GTCCTCTGCATCAAGATGGGACAGACGACCTTCGTCTTCGGCCTGGCCCTCTGCTTGACGGGCTGGATCGGAACCGAGTCCATCACGCGTTCCCAGTTCTACCGCTATCGAGGGCGGGAATACGTCATGGCATCGAGGACGCTCGGCGCCAAGTCGCCGCGCCTGATCTTCCGCCACATCCTCCCCAACGCCATCGGAACGATCGTCACGTCCTCGGCCCTGATGATTCCTTCGGTCATCTTCAACGAGGCGACCATCTCCTTCCTCGGCCTCGGCCTGCAGGGGACGTCCTCCCTGGGCGTCATCCTCAACGACAACCAGGCGGCGATCCAGAACCCGACCTTGGCCTATCAGCTGGTCATCCCGGCGGTCATCATCTCGCTCTTGATGATCTGCTTCAATCTCTTCGGAAACGGCTTGAGGGACGCTTTCAACCCGTCCCTGAAAGGACAGGACTAACCATGGAAAACGAACAGAAAGAAAAAGTCCTTTCCGTCAAGGACCTCCGCATCTCCTTCAAGACGGACGACGGCCTCGTCCATGCCGTCCGCGGCGTCACCTTCGACCTCTATCGGGGCGAGACGCTCTGCATCGTCGGCGAGTCGGGCTCCGGGAAGTCCGTCACCTCCAAGACCATCATGGGCATCCTTCCGGCCTCGGCCATCATCGAGAAGGGCGAGGTCCTCTACGAGGGCGAAGACCTGACCAAGATCGCCGAGAGCGAATTCCACCGCATCCGCGGCCACAAGATCGGCATGATCTTCCAGGATCCCCTCTCCTCCCTCAACCCCATCAAGAAGGTCGGCAAGCAGATCACGGAGGCGATGCTGGTCGAGAAGAACCGCGTCAAGGTCTATCGCGACCGTCTCCTCTCCAAGGAGATGGCGGCCTACAAGAACCGCAGGGTCCAGCGGGACAGCGAGATCCTCGCGGCCAAGAACAGCATCCTCGCCTCCGACTCGGACTTCGAAGACCAGATCAAGAGCGCCCAGAACGCCCTCGACGACCAGAGGGAGAAGGTGCTTTCGATGAGCCGTTCCGACGAAGGCTACTCGGCGGAGGCCAACCGCTATCAGGTTCTCAAGGAAGAGACGGCCAGGACCATCTCCCAGCTCAAGAAGAAGAAGAGGGAAGAGCACAGGCGGCTCCTTCTGGAAAAGAGGGAGCGCATCCGCGCCGCCAAGGAGAGCTACCGCAAGGACATCCCCGTCCTGAAGCAGAAGCTCGACGCGAAGAAGAAGGAAGCCGACGTTGAAGCGAAGAAGTACCGGAAGGAAAAGACCGACCTCTACCATCAGGAGCTCGAGAAGCTCGCCAAGGAGAGGGAAAGCTTCGTCCTCGCCCATAGGGAAGAGCGGAAGCAGGATGCCATCAACAACCGCAAGGCTCCCAGCCGCACCCTGGCCGAACAGGCGCAGGCCGAGAAGGAAAAGGCCTATCGCGAACAGCTCCGCACCTTCGACGAAAGGAAGGAGAAGATCGAGGAGGACTACGCCTATGCCGTCCACCTCACGGCCAAGGTCGCCAAGAAGAGGGCCCTTTCGGTCATGCGCGAGGTCGGCATCCCGCAGCCGGAGATCCGCTTCAACCAGTATCCCTTCGAATTCTCCGGCGGCATGCGTCAGAGAATCGTCATCGCCATCGCCCTGACGGCCGATCCGGAGATCCTCATCTGCGACGAGCCGACGACGGCCCTCGACGTGACGATCCAGGCGCAGATCCTCGAACTGATCAACCGCATCAAGGAAGCGCGCAACATGTCCATCATCTTCATCACGCACGACCTGGGCGTCGTCGCCAACATGGCCGACCGCGTCGCCGTCATGTATGCCGGCAAGATCGTCGAGGTCGGAACGGTCAACGAGATCTTCTACGATCCGCGCCATCCCTACACCTGGGCCCTGCTCTCCTCCATTCCCGACCTCGACTCGAAGGAAAGCCTCGAGGCGATTCCGGGCACGCCCCCCTACCTCCTCAATCCCCCGAAGGGCGATGCCTTTGCGACCCGCAACAAGTACGCCCTCGCCATCGACTTCAAGGAGGAGCCTCCCTTCTTCCAGGTCACGGACACCCACTATGCGGCGACATGGCTCTTGGACAAGAGAGCGCCCAAGGCCGTTCCTCCCGCCATCGTTCGCAAGCGCATCCACGCCTCTCTAGAAAGGGCAGGTATCCACCATGAGCAAGAAGACTGAGCATCCCAGGAAGAACCCCCTGATGGAATTCCTCACCCACAAGCTCTCCCGGCAGGTCGACGCCAACAAGGTCTCCTTCAAGCCGGGACTGGCGCTGAGCGACACCATCCTTTCGGTCCGCCACCTCAAGATGTTCTTCCCGATGGGGGAAGGCAAGAAGCTCAAGGCCGTCCACGACATCTCCTTCGACGTCAAGAAGGGCGAGTGCTTCGGCCTCGTCGGTGAGTCGGGCTGCGGAAAGACGACGACGGGACGGAGCATCATCCGCCTCTACAACATCACCTCGGGATCCATCTACTTCAAGGGTTTCCGCGTCAATGCCGGAAGCCGTTGGAACGAGAAGGAAATCAAGTGGTCCCGCATCAAGGGAAAGGCCAAGATCCGCGAGCTCGAGCAGGAGATGAAGAACGAG
>CASFYT010000010.1 GCA_949299015.1 uncultured Bacillota bacterium | reverse complement strand
ATGGCGGGGGAGGAAAGAATCGAACTCTCGATAACGGTTTTGGAGACCGCTGTTATGCCACTTAACTACTCCCCCGGAAAGACAAGAGATAGTCTATCGATTTCACCATCCCTTGTCAATGAATCCCGGGCTATTTTCCCTGATATTCGCGGGCGATCCTGTTGACCAGGGCCATGTCGGCCTTGCCGTTGTAGGACGTCTTGAAGGTGACCATGACGTTCTTGATGGACTTGTCCGAAAGGCCTTCGATGACCGTGCGGATCTCCGCCTCGCTCATCAGGGTCGGGAGGTAGGACTGGACGAACGCGATCTGCGCCTGGCAGTCCTGGGCTTCCTTTTCCTTTCCCCCTTCCTCGTACATCGCCTTCTCGTCCGTCAGCTCCTTCAGGGTGTGGTTGAGGATGCGGACGACGTCCGCCTCCTCCATCTCCTGGCCCTTGGCCTTCTTCTCGATCTCGGCCAGTTGGTAGGCGGAGATCAGGACGCCAAGGACGTTTCCTTGGACCTCGTCCCTTTCCTTCAACGCGGCCATCTTGGCCAGCTTCAGTTCCTTGAGTGTCAGCATAGGGTTCACCTTTCCTTTCGATTGTCGATGAAGCGCTGGAATCCGGCGGCGATGGCTTCCATCGGCGGATTGGCCAGCCGAACGGGAATCGACAGATTCCGTTCCAAGTATTCCCTCAGACCGAGCAGCGCGGCCGAGCCGCCCGTCAGGAGCAGGCCCGCCGTCGTCAGGTCCGCCACCAGTTCCGGCGGGACCAGGGAGAGCAGGTCGGAGATCTTCAGGGCCAGGCGTTCGCAGAGGGGCTCGAAGAGGGACTTCACCTCGTGCGAGGAGAGGATGACGGAGGCGGGAAGGTTGGTGATCGTGTCGCGTCCGCTCACCTCGACCAGGCGGCTTTCCTTCTCCTGGAGCGTCCCGACGCGGAGCTTGGCGTACTCGGCGCCCTTCCGTCCCACGTAGAGATGCTGCTTCACGCGCAGGTAGCGCCGTATCTCCTCGTCGAAGAGACGCCCGCCGATCGGCAGATAGTCTCCGATGACGATGTCGCCCATCGAGATCAGGGCGAGGTCGGACCCACCGGCCCCGATGTCGCAGACGAAGGTCGCATAGGGGGCATAGGCGTGATCTCCGATTCCCAATGCCGAGATCTTCGCCTGGCTTTCCAGAAAGATTTCCTTGGCGAAGAGCCGACGTCCGATTTCAATCAGGGCATTCCGATTGACTTTGCTCGTTCGGCTCGGACAGGTGAAGATGACGGAGAAGGACTTCTTTCCGAGATTGAGCTTCGACAAGGCCTTTTCCAGGAAGAAGGCGCAAAGGTCGACGTCCTGGATAAGCCCATTTTGGACGGGATAGGACAGGCGATAGGAGGAAGGAGCCTTTCCTTGGATGGAATCGGCCAGGAATCCGATCTCGCGGACCTGGCTCGTGCTGGCGTCCAAGGCGACGCAGGTCGGCTCCCGAAAGACGACCGCGCGCTGGGAAGAGGAGTAGATCGTGGTGTTCTCGCTTCCGAGGTCGATTCCGAGGACTTCTCTTTTCATGCTACCATTCTATCCCAAAGCGGGATCGTTTGCGACTACTTCCCGTATTCCTCCGGATGGTGCGCCTCGTACTTCTTCCTCTCCTCGGTGTTGAGGATCTTCTTTCGCATGCGGATCGACTTGGGCGTCACCTCCACGAGCTCGTCGGAGTTGACGTAGTCCAGGCAGTCCTCCAGGGACATCCGCCGGGGCGACTTGAGGACGACGGTGACGTCCTTGTTCGCGCTGCGCTGGTTTCCCAGGGACTTCGTCCGGACGACGTTGACGGCCAGGTCGCGGTCGTACTTGTTCTCGCCGACGATCATTCCCTCGTAGGTATCCACGCCGGGACCGATGAACATCGTCCCGCGTTCCTCCGCCGACTTCAGGGCATAGGCCGTCGAGACGCCGCCGTCGGTCGCCACCAGGACCCCCAGGCTCCGCTGGCCGATGGCCTTGTTGACCTTGGGACGGAACTCGCGGAACGAGTGGTTGATGATTCCGTATCCCTTGGTCGCCGTCATGAAGGCGTTCATGAAGGAAATCAGTCCACGGGAGGGGATGACGTAGACCAGGCGCGTCTGGCCGTTCTCGCTGGTCATGGAGAGCGTCTCGGCGCAGCGACCGCCGACCAGCTGCATGACCGATCCGGCGTATTCGTCGGGAACGTCGATCTGCAGGTCCTCGAACGGTTCGCATTCGACGCCGTCGATCGTCTTGGTGATGACCGTCGGCTTGGAAACCTGAAGCTCGAAGCCTTCCCTTCGCATCGTCTCGATCAGGACCGAAAGGTGGAGCTCACCACGCCCCGTGACCACGAAGGACTCGCTCTGGGCGTCGACGGAGAAGCGCATCGAGACGTCCTTCTGGGATTCCTCGTAGAGGCGGTCGGCAATCTTCTGCGCCGTCAGGAGCTTTCCTTCCTTGCCGGAGAAGGGGGAGGTGTTGGCGCCGAAGGTCATCCGCATCGTCGGTTCGTCGATGCGAAGCGGAGGCAAAGCCTCCAGCTTGTCGCTGGCGCAGACCGTCTCTCCGACCATGATGTCGGGAAGTCCGGCGATGCCGCAGATGTCCCCTCCCTCGACCTCCTTGGCCTCGACGCGGTCCAGGCCATGGAAGGTGAAGAGCTTGGCAATCTTGAACTTCGACTGCCTGCCGTCGAGCCGCAGGCA
Source organism: uncultured Bacillota bacterium (assembly GCA_949299015.1). Lineage (GTDB taxonomy): Bacteria > Bacillota_I > Bacilli_A > RFN20 > CAG-288 > Enterosoma. The sequence goes on along the minus strand of CASFYT010000010.1, from coordinate 9,680 downwards.
GGTGACCTCCTCGCCCAGGCGGATCGTGCCGCGGTCCACCCTTCCGATGCCGATACGGCCGACGTACTTGTTGTAGTCGAGAAGAGAGGGCTGGAACTGAAGGCTTTCCTCCGGATCGGCCTGAGGGGCCGGGATCGTCTCGATGATCGTCTCGAAGAGCGGGTCCATGCCCGGCTTCTGGCTCGCGACGTCCTTGTCGAGGGACGAGGTGGCGTTGAGGGCGGAGGTATAGACGACGGGGAACTCCAGCTGCTCGTCGTCGGCCCCGAGGTCCATGAAGAGCTCCAGGACTTCGTTGAGGGCGCGCTCGGGATCGGCGCCGGGACGATCGACCTTGTTGATGACGACGACCGTCTTCAGGTGGTAGGAGATGGCCTGCTTGAGGACGAAGCGGGTCTGGGGCATCGGGCCGTCGAAGGCATCGACCAGAAGGCAGACGCCGTCGACCATGTTCATGATGCGCTCGACCTCGCCGGAGAAGTCCGCATGCCCCGGAGTGTCGACGATGTTGATCTTGTAGCCCTTGTAGTTGACGCCGGTGGTCTTGGCCAGGATCGTGATGCCGCGCTCGTGCTCCAGGGGATTGGAGTCCATGCAGCAGGTCTGGACCTTCTCGTTGTCGCGGAAGGTGCCGCTGGTCTTCAGGAGGGCGTCGACGAGGGTGGTCTTGCCATGGTCGACGTGGGCGATGATGGCAACGTTCCGGATTTTGTCGTTCATATTCTTTTCTCCTTCTCACGCAAAAGACGGGAAATTCACAACGATTCTATATTATAGATAAGGAGGACGGAGAAGGAAAACGGTTTCAGGCCGAAATCGTTTCCCTTTCCTACATCGCCTTCTCGAGCTCCTCGTAGAGCTCGGAAAGAGGCTTCTCGAGGCTGTCCCGTTCCTGCTGGATCTTCGCCATCTTCGCCGCGTCCGTATAGTTCTCCGGAAGGTAGCAGGCCTCGTCGAGCTCCTTCTTCCGCCGCTCCAGGCGGTCGATCTTCTCCATGATCTTCTCGGCGCTTTCCCGCGTCTTCCTCGTCCTTCGTTCCGGGACGGGCGCCTTCTTCCGCTCGACGCGGCTCTCCTTTGACAGCGCCTCCCTCTCCTCGTCCATCAGCTCCTTGAGGCGGCTGTCGCGGAAGGCGGAATAGCTCCCCTCGAAGACGTAGGCCCTGCCTGCGGAAAGATAGAGAAGGCGGTCGCAGGTCTTGTCGACGAAGTCGCGGTCGTGGGAGACGATGACCAGGGTTCCGTCATAGCGGCCGAGGGCGTCCTCCAGTTCCGAGATGGAAAGCATGTCCAGGTGGTTGGTCGGCTCGTCCAGGAGCAGGAGGTCGTAGTTCTCGTTGGAAAGCTGGTAGAGCTCCACCCGCATCAGCTCTCCTCCCGAGAGGTCGCAGAGCCTCTTCTCGTTGCTGTCCTCGTAGGAGAAGGCGTATCGCCCCAGGCCGTCGTAGATCTCCTGGTTGGGCTTGCGCGGATAGAGGTTCCGGAAGTGCTCGAAGAGGGTCTCCGTCGACTGATAGGAGCGGATGTCCTGACGCAGGACGCCCATCGAGAGCGGAAAGTAGCGGCGGATGTTCCCGGAAAGCGGCTTCAGCTCGCCTAGGAGGGTCCTTCCGAAGGTCGTCTTGCCGATTCCGTTCTCCCCCATCACGGCCAGATGGTCCTTGCCGAAGAGGGTGAAGGAGAGCCCGGAGAGGAGCGGCCGGTCGTATCCGATCGAGACCTGGTCGAAGTCGAAGAGCTTCTTTCCCTCCCGCACGTCTCCGGAAAGGGAGATGGAGAGCCTCCTCTCCCGACGATGGGGATCGTCAATCGACCTCTCCTCCAGGCGCTGGAGCTTCTTGACCCGGTCCTGGGCGCGGGAGGCGAAGCGGGGCTTGGGCATGTAGAAGCGGATGAAGCGGCGAAGCCGCTCCTTCTCCTCCTCCTGGCTCTTGTATTGCTCCAGCGCATTCTCGTAGCGTTCCTTCTTCTCGCGGCAAAAGTTCTCGTAGTTCGTGTTGTAAAGCGTAAAGACGTGCTGGTCGACGTCCAGGATGCGGTTGGCAAGCTTCCGGACGAAAGTGATGTCATGGCTGACGAAGAGAACGGCACCAGGATAGGAGCTGAGATAATCTTCGAGCCATTCGATGGAAAGGATATCGAGATGGTTCGTCGGTTCATCCAGGACCAAGAGATCAGGTTCTCTTAGGAGGAGCTTCGCAAAGGCAAGCCTTGTCTTCTCGCCGCCCGAGAAGGTGGAGATCTTCCGGTCGTAATCCTTCCGGGAGAAGGAGAACATGTTCAGGATCATCGCGACCTTGTAGCGGAAGTCGTATCCTCCCTTGGCCTCGAAGCGCGTCTCCCTGTTGGAGTATTCTTCGAGCAGGGCGGCGTTGTCGGGATCCTTTGCGATTCTCTGGAGCAGGGAATCGATCTTCTTCTGCTCCGAGATCAGGTCGGAGAAGACCGTCATCGCCTCCTCGTAGAGGGTGTGTTCCGGATCTTCGATGACGTCCTGGGAGAGGTAGCCGACCTCGACGGACTTGGAGAGGACGACGTCCCCCGTGGTCTTCTCCACCTGGCCGAGGATCATCTTGATCAGGGTCGACTTTCCCTGGCCGTTGGGGCCGAGGATCGCCATCCGGTCGTGGTCGCGGACGGAAAAGGAGACCGGCTCAAAGAGCCGCTGTCCCGAAAACTCCTTCGATAGGTTGCTGACAGAGAGAAGGATGGGCATCAGGCTTTCTCGATATGGAATTCCTTCGTCGGCGTCAGGGAGATCAGCTCCTCGACGACCGGCGGGACGGGAACTTCTTCCTCGGAGACCTCGACGGCGTTGAGGGCCCGGCCGACCAGTTCCTTGCGGTCCGCCCTTTCGGTATAGAGGGTCATCAGGACGTCGCCCTTGTGGACCTCCTGTCCGACCTTCCTCGACAGCAGGATGCCCGCCGTGGGATCGATGCTGTCCCCCTTCTTCTCCCGCCCGGCGCCAAGCTCCATGGAGATCAGGCCCAGCTCCATCGCATCGATGGACTTCACGTAGCCGTTCTTGACGGAGTGGACCTCGTACGAATAAAGCGCCGTCGGGAACTTCGCCAGGTCGTCGAGATAGGAGACGTCCCCTCCCTGAGCCTGGACGAAACGCTTGAAGACCTCCAGTCCCTTTCCGTTCTCGATGTTGCGGATCAGGGCCGCGCGGGCCTTCTTGGGATCCGAATAGACGTCTGCCTGGAGAAGCATCGTCACGCCCGAATGGAGAATCAGGTCGACGAAGTCCTGCGGTCCCTTGCCCTGAAGGGTCTCCACCGCCTCGACGACTTCCAGGATGTTTCCGATGGCCAGTCCCAGGGGCTGGTTCATCGAGGTGATCTCCGCCCGGGTATCGCGCTGGAAGTAGTCGCCGATCTTGACCATCAGCTTGGCCAGTTCCTCCGCCTCTTCCTTCGTGGACATGAAGGCTCCCTTGCCGTACTTGACGTCCAGAAGGATGCAGTCCGATCCGGAGGCCAGCTTCTTGGACATGATGGAGGAAGCGATCAGGGGAATCGAGTCGACCGTCGCCGTGACGTCCCTCAGGGCGTAGAGCTTCTTGTCGGCGAGGACGAGTTCCTCGTTCTGGCCGACGATGGAAAGGCCGACCTTCTTGACCGTCGCGAAGAATTCGCTCGGGCTGAGGCTGATCCGCATGCCCGGAATCGATTCCAGCTTGTCCAGCGTTCCGCCCGTGAAGCCCAGGCCGCGTCCCGACATCTTGGCGACCTTGACGCCAAGCGAGGCGACCAGAGGGAGAAGGGCCAGGGAGGTCTTGTCGCCGACGCCTCCCGTCGAATGCTTGTCGCACTTGATGCCCGGAATGGAGGAGAGGTCCAGGGTCTTGCCCGAGTCGAGCATCGCCTGGGTCAGCTGGAAGGTCTCCCTTTCGCTCATTCCCTTGAGGCAGATCGCCATCAGGAGGGCCGAGGCCTGGTAGTCGGGAATCTCCTCCCGGCAGTAGCCGTCGATGAAGAATCCGATTTCCTCCTTGGTGAGTTCCTCGCCCCTTTTCTTCCGCTCGATGATTTCGGTCATGACCATAAGAGATACCTCCCTTTGAGCAATAAGGATTATAGCATAAGAAAAAGGTCGCCGAAGCGACCTTGCCGAAACGGAAGGACCTCGTTCAGTCGAGGTAGATGACCGCCCAGCGATCGTTTTCCGTGCCCGAGATGTTGTCGTAGACGCGGACGTAGACCGTGTGCTCACCCGTCTCCCCGACGTAGGTCAGGGTCGAGTGCTCGTTGATGTAGACGTATTCCTGGTCGTCGCTGGGCTCGCCCGGAGTCGTCAGGGCCTTGTTGGCCTTGATCATGCTCTTCGCCTTTCCGATCAGGGTGTATCCGCAGTTGCGGTCCTGATGGGCCGGGACTTCCCGGTTGTTGGCGTGGACGAACTTGATGTCCAGACCATTGGTCAGGACACCGCGCCAGAAATACTCCTTGACGGCGTAGAAGGGAGAGATCTGGGAGGAGAACTGATGCTTCTCGCGGCCGATGACGAGGAAGAGATCCTCGCCCGTATCCGCGACAGTCGGAACGGCGGTCTTCTTCGGCTTGGCAGCAGACGCCTTCTTGGCCGTGGTGCTCTTCGTAGCAGCTTTTGCCATGGGCGAACCTCCTTCAAGTTTGCTAGAATGATTATAACCCATGGAAACGAAAGTCAGTAGGACAAAAATGTCCCTGGGGAAGAAAAAAGAGGTTCCAACATGGCCCTGACGGATAGCGAAAAGGACTTTTTTTCCACACTTGTCGCCGATTATGCACAAAAAGAGGTGTTTTTTTCGTTTCGAAAGGCCCTCGACAAAGTCGGGAAAAACGCCTTCGTCCGCAACCGTCTCCTGAGGGAGGACGATCCTTCCTTTACCCGCCTACCCGTCCAGGCCGACCCGGAGGACGGCTTCCTCTACCGCTTCGACCGTTCTCAGAGGCTGGGCAAGTCCCTCCTCCACGCCCTGGGCGCCTTCTACATCCTCGATGCCTCCAGCGCCCGCTTCACCTGGGAGCTGAGCCGGCTGCTTCCTCCCCGTGCCCTGGTCCTGGACCTCTGCGCCGCCCCGGGCGGCAAGAGCATCTCCCTCAAGGTCCGCCGGCCGGACGCCCGCCTCTTCGCCAACGACATCAGCCGTCCCCGCGCCCTGGAGATGGCGCGAAACGTCGAACGGATGGGCCTTTGCATCCCCCTCCTCTCCCTGGACCCCCTCTCCCTGGACGTCCCTTCCCTCTTCGACGCCGTCCTGCTCGACGCCCCCTGCTCCGGGAGCGGCATGGTCCGCAAGGAAGAGAAGATGGCGAAGGACTGGTCGCGGAAGAAGGTCGAATCCCTCCTTCCCATCCAGGAAGCGCTGATCGACAAGGCCCTCTCCCTGCTCAAGGACGGGGGCATCCTGGCCTATGCGACCTGTTCCCTCTCCAAGGAAGAGGACGAGGACCAGGTCGAACGCCTCCTTCGAAGGAACGGCGACGTCCAGGAACTGGCCCTCGAGGAGAGGAAGGAATACTGCCGGGGAAGGCACGGCGTCCACCTGCTTCCGGGAACCTTCGAAGGCGAAGGGTTCTTCTTCTCCTTCCTTCGGAAGAAGGGGAGGGATGCGAGGGAAGCCGCGGAATTCAAGCCCAAGAAGAAGGCGCCGGAGGAAGGGTACTCGCTCTTCACCTACCGCCGTCAGGACTATCTCGTCGAGAGCATGCCTTCCGACCTCGTCCATCTCGACTACCTCAAGCCGGGCATTCGGATCTTCGACGCGTCCGACCACCCGAAGTTCCCCTACGACCACGACTACGCAAAGGTCACGACGAAGCATCCCCTTCTTCCCCTGTCGGAGGAAGAGGCCGTCCGCTATCTCCGCGGCGAGGAGCTGAGGACGAACCGGAACGAAGGGGACGGCATCTACGTCCTGACCTACGACAACCTGCGGATCTCCTTCGCCAAGAAGGACGGAAGCCGGATCAAGAACTACCTCAGCAAGGGCCTTCGACAGGAAGTCCTCCCCCTCGGGGTTTGAAATCCCCCCGGGTTCCTGTTACAATTTTTCCGCATCGCCAACTTAGCTCAGCTGGTAGAGCAACTGATTTGTAATCAGTAGGTCGTAGGTCCGATCCCTATAGTTGGCACCACTTCGAGAAACCGATGCGCGAAGGCGCATCTTTTCTTTTCCGGAAGTCGTCCCTCCACGCATAGTCCTTCCCTTCGGGGATGATGAACCATCTTTTTGTTTATCGTCTCTAAAGGATTCCTTCTTTTTATTGACGTTTTGCAATGATCTTTGTCAATTTCCTTTTGGAATTGGTTGTACTTTTTCATATCCGTCTTCTCCCATCGGATTCGAACGATTTGGAAGAAGGATTCGAAATCCTTATAATATTCCTGCAACCAGAGAGGTCATTTTTATGAAAAAAACTGTCTTGTTCGGACTTCTGGCCTTCCTTCCCCTGACCCTCGCTTCCTGCGGAGAGTCCTCCTCGACGACGTCTTCCTCTTCCTCGACGCGCGATTCCTCCGTCCGGGATACGACGACCGCTCCTCAGGAAGAAGACTTCACCATCCAGACGAGCGACAACGGACTCAGCGCAGCGAGCGATAGCTATCTCTTCTCCACCCAGGAGCCGGGAGACCAATTCCCGCCCGCGCTCTCCATCCGCCTCACGACGGATCAGACGTGGAACGGATGCACGGGCCTCCTTGAAAGAGCGACCCGCATCGTCGCCGAAGACGAAAGCGTCCTTCCGGAAGGATCCGCCACGTTGGACATCGTCACCAACAGCGACATCGTCGGTTCTTCGGGAAGCAACGAGATCGCCGCCATCGACATCGACTTCGACCGCTCCCTCATCCGTCCTGGCACGAGCCGCCTGAAGGTCCAGGTCCAGCCCGGAAACGGAAACTCCTCGATGAACAGGCTCACCACCATCTGCCTGAACATCGAAGTCAAGGAGTTCGGAACCATCGAAGTCGACACCTACGACGTCTCCATGAGCGTCGACCTGACGGGCCTGGAGGAGATCATCGCCATCGAGTCCGAGACCCCGACCGAGGCCACCCTCGTCGTCTCCGATGCGGATCCCATCTACGGGTACACCGCCGACGACGTGGTCCAGCTTCCCATCCCTCTGGCCGAATCCTACGGGACCGTCACGATCGAAAGCTTCAAGTTTGCCGTCGGACACACCTACGGCACCTACGTCATGGTCGACGGCGAAGAGGTCTCCGACCGCATCTGGATCTCCCTGGTTTCGACCGAGACGTCGAGCGCCTACCGGCTGGAGCCCCAGCAGAGCGGCAACTCCTCCCTCCTGACCGTGGAGGAGGACAACGCCGTCGTCAAGGCCCGCCTTGGCCAATACTACGCGCTCTAAGGGAAAGTCCTTCGATCTTCAACGCGACGTCGATTCGTCGCGATCGGTTTTCCTTTGCCCTCCGAACGGAGGAGGACTATAATTTACACGGTGTCAGCAACAAGGACTCCATGCGCCCGAAACGCCCGAAAGGAGAAACGATGAAACAAACCGCCGGAAGAAAGGGGCTCGGCGACCTGGCCCCCAAGTTCGCCGAGCTCAACGACGACGTCCTCTTCGGAGAGGTCTGGAGCCGGACGGACAAGCTCTCCCTCCGCGACCGCTGCCTGATCACGGTCGTCGCCCTCGTCTCGAAGGGAATCACCGACCAATCCCTGAAGTACCATCTCCTGAACGCCAGGAACCACGGCGTGACGAAGGAGGAGATGGTCGAGGCCGTCACGCACATCGCCTTCTACGTCGGCTGGCCCAACGCCTGGGCGGTCTTCCCCCTCGTCCGCGAGGCCTATGCCGAGGAGACGACCTCCCACGAGCCGCTCTTCGGCCTTGGGGAGAAGAACGACGCCTTCGCCAAGTACTTCGTCGGACAGTCCTATCTCCGTCCTTTGACCAAGGGAAAGCCTTCCATCGCCAACGTCACCTTCGAGCCCGGCTGCCGGAACAACTGGCACGTCCATCTGGCCAGGAGCGGAGGCGGCCAGATCCTCCTCTGCACCGACGGCGAAGGCTGGTACCAGGAGGAGGGAAAGAAGGCCCTGAAGCTTCATCCCGGAGACGTCGTCGAGATCGTCCCGGGCATCAAGCATTGGCACGGAGCCACCAAGGACAGCTGGTTCTCCCACCTCGCGATCGAGGTCCCCGGAGAGGAATGCTCCAACCAGTGGCTGGAACCGGTCGACGAGGAAGAATACCAGAACCTGGGATGAAGAAGGAAGCAAGGAGGCGAAGGGAGGACGACCGTCCTCTTTTCGGAACCATCACTCCCTCGCCGCTCGGAGACATCCGCATCCTCGCGACCGACGACGCCGTCCGCGGAATCTTTTTCGTCGGCCAGAAACACGACTTCGGAAGAGAGAACGAAAACATCCGATGGGAGAAGAACGCGATTCTCGCTTCCGCCATCTCCTGTCTGAAATCCTATTTCCGAGGAGAGTCCGACATCGAGCTTCCTCCCCTGGATCCTCAGGGAACCGCCTTCGAGAAGGCCGTCTGGAGCCTTCTGTCCTCCATCCCCTACGGAAAGACGACCACCTACGGAAGGATCGCGAAGGCAATGGAGGAAAGGGGAGGAAGAAGGACCTCGCCCCGCGCCGTCGGAAACGCCATCGCCCGCAATCCGATCTCTATCCTGATTCCTTGCCATCGCGTCCTTGGCGCCAAGGGGCAATGGACCGGCTATGCCGGTGGAATCGAACGGAAGAAATGGCTCCTGGAGCACGAAGGAAGGGTCGTCGCCCGAATCGAGAGAAAGGAAGAGAACGGTCAGGAAAGGAATCAATATCCCTCAAGAAGGCCTTCGTCGGATTGACGTACAAAATGATAGAAATGCTTCTCCTCTGTCCAGCAATACATACCGGTGCATCCAAGGCGAAGAGGATAAAAGACACGGCTATATCGATACTTCATATGAGGTAAATCAATTGAAAAGTCTACTTTATTTCTAGAATTAGGCTTTATATTATTTGTGATAATAGCAGATCATCTAATATTTATTTCTCAACTTATTAAATGACAAAATACAATTTGCAAACAAAATGCAAAAAACTCTTGTTATTCTAGTTTTAGAATATAGAATTATTACTTGTGGAAAAACAAAAGTTTCCTCTGTTTAGCTTATTCTCCCGCAATAAAGAAGTCATCAAATTGGCTGTTCCAGTTTTTATCGAACTGATTTTAGGAGTCGGCATTGGCTATGTTAATCAATTTATGTTTGCTGGTGTGCCTCAAGCCACCAACGCTATAGGACAGGTAAATCAAATAAGCAACATTTTTATTGTCGCGTTTAGCGTGCTATCAACATCTTCTCTTATTCTCATTACGCAATTAAAAGGATTGAATAATGAAGAAGGAATTAAAAAAATTTATCCACTTACACTATTTTTAAATTTATTTATCGGAATAATAGTCTGTGGCATTCTTTTAGCTATTTCGCCCTTTATTTTTGATTGGATGCAAGTCGATGCACAAATTATTCCACTGGCTAAACTCTACTTATATATCTCAGCACCTTCTCTTGTTTTTTATTCTTTAAATCAAGCTTTTTCAAGTTTTTTACGAGCGAATAAAAAAATGGTTCAGCCAACTATTATTTCTTTTGCCACCAACATTATCAATATTGTCATTTGTGCAATTGTGCTATGGGGAATTCCAAAT
>CASFYT010000009.1 GCA_949299015.1 uncultured Bacillota bacterium | reverse complement strand
AGGGACGGGACGAATTCCTGGCGGCAGATCGTGAGCAGGATGTCCTTCTTGGTCTCGTTGATGCCCAGGATGTTCCGCAGCTCCTCCGGCGGCATGGAGTAGGCGTAGAGGACCATCGTCAGGGCCGCGCCGCACTCCTTGTAGGCTTCGAGGTAGTAGTCGGCCTGGTGTCGGTTGATGATCGTCACGACCATGGCGAGGCTGTGGACCACCTCCCTTTGTTCGAAGGGAGGACGGGCGACCGCCGCCATCTGCCGGCGGTCCTCCTTTTTCTTCTTCAGGAATTCAAGCATGTCTCTTCTCCTCTCGAGAGGACGGGCAGGTGGATGACCTGGCTGTCGTCCTCTTCCTTGACCTTCTTGAGGGCCTTGGCGTAGGCCATCTTCGTCTTGACCTTTCCGTAGAGGCCAAGGCTTTCGATGGCGATGACCGGCATCGTCGAGATCATGCCGATGATGCCGAAGCCGTCGGTGAGGACCGCCTCGATGGATCCTCCCGAAGTCGCCGAGGTGAAACCGATGAAGAGCGGGAGCAGGAAGCAGGAAGAAAGGGTTCCTGTCGCCACGCCCGTCGAGTCGAAGGCGATGGCCACGTAGATGTCCGGGACCAGGAAGGCCAGGACGAAGCCGATGACATAGATGGTCGCGATGAAGTAGATGATCGGAATTCCATAGAGGACGCGGAGGACGTTGAAGAGGACGGAAAATCCCGTTCCGACGGCCAGGAAGAGCAGGACCTGGCTCTTGCGGATGGTTCCCGAGGTCGCCTCCGTGACTTGGTCGGCCAGGACGTGGACCGCCGGTTCGGCGAAGATGATGAGGCAGCCGACAAGGAAGCCGAAGCAGAGGAAGAGGGCCGGAGAAAGCGTGACGAAGTTCTTCCCCAGGGCCGTCGCCACGGGGATGAATCCGGTATTGGCGCCGATGAGGAAGATCCACAGGCCGAAGAAGGTGTAGAGCAGGCCGACGACGATGGAAAGCAGATCCTTTCCTTTCAGGCGCAGGAAGAAGTTGTAAATGAAGAAAAACACGACGATCGGCGTAATCGACAGAGTGATGTCCAGCAGGGCGGAAAGGGTCTGGTCCGCGTAGAAAGGACCGATCTGGGCAAACGAGTCGATGTTGGTCGTCATGCCCGAAAGCTCGGCGCCGAGGTTCTCCAGGATGTAGTTCTTGTCCAGGAAGATCCCCAGCAGCATGACCGAGATCAAGGGACCCAGGGAGCAGAGTCCCGCATAGCCGAAGGAGTCGTCTTCGGCGTTCTTTCCGCCGCGGACGCTGGAGACGCCGATGCCGAAGGCGAGGATGAAGGGCGAGGAGATGGCGCTGGTCGTCGCCCCTCCGCTGTCGAAGACGATGGGGAAGAAGTCCGGATCGGCCATGCAGCCCAGGGCAAAGACCAGGCCGTAGGCGATCACCAGCCAGATCTTGATCGATTTCTGGAGGATGACGCGCACGACGGCAACGGCCAGCATCGCCCCGACGCCGAGGGCGGCGACGGCGACGATCAGCCAGTTGGGGCCGGAAGGAAGAAGGCGCTGGGAAAGGACGGTCAGATCCGGCTCCGCCACCGTGATCAGGGTGCCAAGGAGGAGGGCGATGACCGCCAGGAGGATCAGGGACTTCTTCTTCGTCAGCGAGGTGCCGACGGCCTCTCCGATCCTTCCCATGGCCTTTTCGGCGCCCATGTTGAAAAGGGTCATGCCGACGATCAACGGCACGGCGGAGATGCAGAAGGTCGTGAAGGTCGGCCCGGCATAGGACCCCTGATCCATGCGGAACTGAGGAGAGGCGAAGTTCAGGACCAGGAGGAGGATCAGGATGGGGGAGATGGAGAGGGCCGACTCCTTCAGCTTCGATACGAATTCCTTTCCCATGGAAACCTCCTTTCTATTCGCTCCTCAGGCAGGTGACCGGATCCTTCTTGGCGGCGATGCGAGCCGGGATCAGGGAGGCGAGATAGGTCAAGAAGACCGAGACGACGATCAAGAGGAGGGCGTGGAGCGGGTTGAGGAAACAGATCTGACCGAGCGACACGGTCGGGAAGGCGTTGTTGAGGAGGGCGGAGATCACGAGGGAGAAGAGGTAGGTGCAGACGATGCCGAAGAGCCCCGCCAGCAGGCCGATGATGATCGCTTCGGCCTTGAAGAGCCTCCCCACGTCCATCTTCCTCGCGCCGATGGAGCGAAGGACGCCGATCTCCTTGGTCCGCTCGACGACCGAGGAATAGATGATGATGGAGATCATGACGGCGGAGACGACCAGGGAGATGGAGGCGAAGGCGATCAGGACGGCCGAGATGACCTGGACGATTTCACCGACCATGTCCGTCGCCATGCCGCCGACGTCCGTATAGACGACCCGATCGGCCTCGGGAAGCCCTTCGTTGTATTCGTTCATCTTCTCGATGAGATAGAGCTTGTTGTCGTAGCTCGTCGGATAGATGGTGATCGAGCTGACGAAGTCGGAATAGGTGAGGGGGTCGAAGAAGTCCACGCCTTCCTCGAAGAGCACGTCCGACCCCAGCTCCAGGCGGGCTCCCATGTATTCGGAGATGTCGCTGGTCGTCGAATAGGGCGTGACGTCGTCGATGACCGTCAACGTCAGAAGGGAGAAGTTGGAGAGGATGGAAGAGAGGGACTGCTGGATGTCGAGCGTGTCGTCCCAGAAATGGGAGACGAGTTCTCCAAACAGCTCGCCGTAGTTCTTCGTCTGGTCCGCCGCGAGCAGGATGTGCTGCTTGAACTCCTCGGCAATCGAGGAGGAAGCGTTGTCGTGAAAGCATTGATAGGTCAGGGAGGAAGGATAGTAGATGCCTTCGCCAAGCAGGCCGATCGACGTCGTGCTCTTGGGCCGGAGAATGCAGGAAATCTTCAGCGTCCGCTGTCCTTGATCCGTCCCCTCGTAGAGTTCCTTAAGACGATTGCTGTCGTTGGCAGGAGATTGGTAATAGTTGAGCTGTCGATGGAAATATGGGGCAAACAAGGAAGAATCACGAATTGCAATGATCAGATCATAGAGAAAGTTTCCGACTCTCTCCTGTTCGGAAGGGGAAGCGATGTCCGGGAACAGGGACTGGAGGTCCTCCTTGGTAAAGGACCCCTCGCCCAGCACCTTCGTCAACAGCTGGATCAGGTCCAGGGTGGAGACCTGATACTTGCTCAAGACGGCCTGGACGTTCGAATCGAGGAGCAGTTCGTCGGCGTGGTCCTGGATTTCCTGCGCCGTGGGGAGGTCGAGCATGTCCAGGAAGGTGGAGAGGTCGCTTTCGCCATCGTCCTGCATCATCTGCTGCATCTGCTGGACGATTTCGTCCATCGTGACGTCGTCCTTGAAGAAGAAGCCGTTGCGATAGACCGGAACGAAAGTCCCGCTCTCCGAATCGAATTCGGTCTCGGGAATCGGATCTCCGTAGTAGGCCTCCGACGGGATGTAGCGGAATTCCGTTCCCAGGAAGTCTTCGTAGCGATAGGCTCCTGCGTCCTTTCCGATGCCAAGCTGGCTCAAGGTCGTGGTCGTCAGGGAGTTCCGGGAATCGAGGACAAGGACGAGGCCGAACTCCTCCTGGTCGGGAACGCCGCCCTCGGCGACCTGCAATTCCTCGTCCGGGAACTCGCCGGCCAGGATGTCGTACTGCTCGAGGATCTGCTCCTGGCTCGCCGGAAGCTCGTTCCAGGCGGAGGAAGACCCCATCAGGGAGGAGGCCATGGATTCGACGAAGGAGGAAGAGGAGGTCGAGATGGCCTGATAGGTCTCGACGCCGAGGTTCGAGCTGCCCTTGCCGATGACGTGCATCCCGATGGAATAGGAATAGTGATACTGGGCGTAGGTCGTCTCTTCGGTGTTGAGACCTTCGAGATACTGAATGTATTCCTTCGTGATCCGGTTGGTATGGAGCGAGCTCGTCGACGGCTCGACGACGTTGACCACGTCTCCCTCCGGATAGCTTTCCAGATGGTCACCCGAAGAAGAGGCGTAGTTGAGCCCATACTTTTCGATCGACATCGGGAACTTGGAGAGCGTCTCCCGTTCCATCCGGTCGACGTAGTTGGTGAAGCCGTTGGAAAGGGCCAGGACCAATCCGACGCCGATGATTCCGATGGAGGAGGCGATGGCCGTGACGATGGTCTTTCCTCGCTTGGCCAGAAGGTTCCTTCCCGAGATGGAAAGGGCCGTCTGGAGGTTCATGGACGTATGGTCCCTGTCCCTCTTGAAGTGGTCGTCGAAGAAGCGAAGGAAGGCGTTCCTCTTCTTCTCCGGAGGCCTCTTGGCCAGGATGTTCCCGATTTCCTCTTCGGCCTCCCGAAGGGATTTCTCCGGATCGTCGATCGAATCGGAGACGACCTTCCCGTCCTCGAGGCGGATGATGCGGTCCGCATAGCGCTCCGCCAGGCTTTCGTTGTGCGTCACCATGATGACCAGCCGCTTCTGGCTGATTTCCTTGAAGAGCTCCATCACCTGGACGGATGTCGTGGAGTCCAGCGCTCCCGTCGGCTCGTCGGCAAGGATGACGTTGGGCGTGTTGACCAGGGCGCGGGCGAGGGCGACGCGCTGCATCTGGCCTCCGGAAAGCTGATTGGGCTTCTTCTCGCACTGGTCGAGAAGTCCCACCAGGGTGAGCGCCTTCTTGGCGCGCTCCTCCCTCTCCCTGCTCCGGACGCCGGAAAGGGTCATGGCCAGCTCGACGTTCTTGAGGATGCTCAGGTGCGGGATGAGGTTGTAGCTCTGGAAGACGATGCCGACTTCCCGGTTGCGATAGGAATCCCAGTCGCGGTCGCGGTAGTCCTTGGTCGAGCAGCCGTTGACGATGACGTCGCCGCTCGTATAATGGTCCAATCCGCCGATGATGTTGAGGAGGGTCGTCTTCCCGCACCCCGAAGGTCCGAGGATACAGGTGAGTCCCCGATCCTTGAAGGCAAGGGAAACGCCCTTGAGAGCCTGGACGGGCTCGTTGTCCTTGATGGGATACTCCTTCCAAACGTTTTTGAGCAAAAGCATCGATTCAGTCCTCTTTCTTTTTTTGAAAAAGGGGCTCATGGGAGCCCCTCATCGAACGAGTCTTACGAGCGCGCCTGATACAGAGGCTTGTTGTCCGCCTGCGGATTGGGTGGACAGATCTTCGAATTCGACCAGATGATGCGGAAGAGAACGGCGAGGACAAGGATACCGACCCCATACGTGAAGTCGAGGAAGCCGAAGCCCATGGAGAGGATGGCCGGGGTGAAGGCAAAGGCGACGCTCTCCTTGAGGCAATCCCAATACGTCGAGTCGCGATAGGCGGAAGTCTTCCTCTTCTGAAGGATGATGAGGATCACGGAGCTGAGGAGGACGAGGCCGCAATAGACGCCGGTGAGGATGGCGACGTTGAGCCAGGTGCCGTAGATCGTATTCTCGCGCAGGCCTCCGTTGAAGAAGGAGCGAAGGTTGGCAAGGACCGAATCGGAATCCGTACCGTCCTTGCGCAGGAGAGAGGCGAGGCTCGCCCCCGGAGTCGGATCAAGCGTCTTGACCGCATCGGAGAAGTTTCCGATATACTGCGTGCCGTAGGTGCTGGTATGGCTCGAGCGAATCGGATACGTGACAACGTTGACGCTGTTCTGCGCAAAGATGATGTAGGAATGCGGATAGTTCCCCGCCTCCGTCCCGTCACGGTTGAGGTCAAGGATGACCGAGGCGACGAAGTTGGAGAGGTATCTCGACCCCGTCGACGTCGACGTGTCGAGGGTCGGAACGTAGTAGACCATGAGGAAGTACGTGTTTCCGTTGTCTTCGTACTGGATGTCGCCGTCCGTCGTCGAGCTGCCCTCGGCAGGGTCGATCAGCTCTTCGTCCGTCATCATGACGTCGTAGTAGAAGCTGTGGGCTTCTCCGCTCTGGAGGTTGTTGGCCGTGACGTAGGGGCTTTCCGGGAAGCTCTTCCCCTGGTTGTCGTTGGCACCGATTCGGGCTCCGTCTTCGAAGTAGGCCTTGGCAAGGGCGTACGTATTGGTTCCGTTGTACTCCTCGTCATAGCCCGAAGCCTCGAGATTGACGTTGCCTTCCTGGAATCCGGCATCGCCCAGTCCTTCCATGCTCAGCCGATATCCCTGGCCGCCTTCGACGGCCGTCAGCTGCTCGAAGCCGAGGCTTTCGCTCATCATCAACAGGCCTTTGTCGATCTCGCAGTTGGCCTGCTGCGTGATGAATGCCGAACCGTCCTGCGTGTAGCCGCGGTACAGCTCCGGAATCCACGGGAGAAAGACGCCAAGGATGAAAAAGAGGAGGGCGAAGTACCAGGGCTTCTTGCGGTTGTCGAGAATCACCTTGTTGCTATAGAGCGATTTTCCAAGGTATGTCAGGTTGTTCATTTTTCGTTCCACCATTCTTTATTGTATCGAAACAGCTTTATTATTATCCATATTTCCCCCTTCGATTTACAACAAGAAAGAGCTTTGATCGAAGATATGGTTCATCTTCCGCCTCTTCGCTCAAAAGTGAGCCTTCCTTCCCTCCCTTTTCGGAGGACTTTCGCCGATATTTTTCCTTTCTTTGTTTTCTTTTTCGGGAGAACCGCTATAATTGACAAGGTTTTTCCATGGAAGAGAACAAGAAGGCAGAAGACCTCCAGACCTATCAGGAGCAGATCCGTCAGGTCAAGGAGAGCTATCGGGAGGAGAGCCGACGGCTGAAAAAGGAACGCCGCCTCTTTTTGTCCGACCTCAAGAGACAGATCCGAAACCTCAAGGCACAGGAGAGGAAGGAGCACCTGACCAAGGAAGAACGTGCCATCCTCCGAAAGAAAAAGGAAGAGCTTCAGCTTCTTCGCCGGAAGGAGCTTCTCCTCCCGACCTATACCCGAGGCGAGGAAATCATGAATGCCGTCTCTCACATCGTGGGCGGCGCCTTCGCCCTCGTCGCCACGATCGTCGGCATCTATTTTGCAGCGCCCGACCCCACCGCCGTCGCCTGCATGGTCGCCTACGGCATCGGTATGATCTCGGTCTATACGATTTCCTCCATCTACCATTTTCTCGGCGTCAACCGGGCCAAGAAGGTCTTCCAGGTCATCGATCATTGCACGATCTATGTCCTGATTGCCGGAACCTACGTTCCCGTCTGCGTCCTGATGCTCTCGACGACCTTTTCCCCATGGTCCTATCTCCTTTTGGGAATCGTCTTGTTCCTATCGGTCCTCGGAATCGTTCTCAACGCGACAATGATGAGAAAACTGCCGGTAAAGATTATTTCCAACCTTCTTTATGTAGTAATAGGTTGGCTTATCGTATTCTTCTTTCCATGGCTCCAGCAAGCCATCTCCTTCACTTCCCTGCTCCTCTTCCTTCTGGGAGGAATCAGCTACACGATCGGCGCCATTCTCTACGCCGTCGGACACGTCCGAAAGTACTTTCACTTCGTCTTCCATCTCTTCTGCCTGCTCGGGACGATCCTCCAATTCGTCGGAGTCCTGCTCTTCCTTCTTTGAGAGGGCGGGATTTGCTATACTTAAGGAACACCCTTTGGAGTGAAGAAAGAAAGGTGGTATTCAGATGAAACAGGGTTTGTTGATCATCCTCTCCGGTCCCTCAGGAGTGGGCAAGGGCGTGCTTCGCCGAAAGCTGATGAAGGACAAGGAACTCGACCTCGTCTTCTCGGTATCGATGACGACGCGAAGCAAGAGACCCAAGGAACAGAACGGAAAGGACTATCTCTTCGTCACGAAGGACGCTTTCCGGACGATGCTCGAAGAGGACGGGTTCATCGAATCCGTTGAATATTGCGACAATTTCTACGGTACGCCCAAGGCCTTCGTCGAGGAGAACCTCCGCCAGGGACACAACGTGCTTCTGGAAATCGACGTCCACGGCGCCGAACGCGTGATGCAGAAGTACCACGGCATGTACACCTTGGCGATCTTCCTGATGCCGCCGACGATGGAAGAACTGGAGCGACGTATCCGCCTGCGCGGCTCCGAAAGCGAGGAGGAGATCGCCAACCGCATTCAGAAGAGCAAGGAGGAGATGGAGAAGCGAAAGGCCTACGACGTCTGCCTGACCAATTACACGGTCAACAAGACCGCCCTTCGCTTCAAGCAGGCGGTCCAGAACCGCATCCGTTACTGCGAGGCGATCGAAAGCGGAGCCGAACCGGATCCCAACTACGTCATCAAAAGGCCTTAGTCCGAAGGAATGTTCTATCTAGTCAAGGTCTTGATCGGAAGGGCGGTAAGGACTCTCGACCGCCCTTTTGACTATTACACCTTCGACGACTCCATCCACCAGGGAATGCGCGTCCTCGTCTCTTTCGGGCACTCTTCGAAGACCGTCGGCTTCGTCCTGGAAGAGCCTCTTCCCATCGAGGAGGACCTTGAGGCCTACGGCCAGAGGGAGGGACGGAAGCTCTCTCCCATCCTCGAGAAGGTCGATGCCCGTCCGCTCCTTTCCCCCGCTCTCCTGACGCTGGCCAAGAGGATGGCGCGCTTCTATTCCACCGACTTGATCCGCGTCCTGGACGCCTTTCTCCCTCCCTCCCTCAAGCCGAAGGATTCCGCCCTGAAGAAGGGGACTTTCGACCGTTTCGTCGAATACGTCCGCCCGACGGGGAAGAAAGGAGAGGAAAGGCTCGGACGCAACGAAGAGAAACTGCTTCGGGAGCTCTCCCTGCTCCCCGAAGGAAGGAAGAAGGGGTCGATCACCGCCAAGAAGGCCCTGGAGAAGCTCGTCGAAAAGGGCTATGCCGAAATCGTCCCGGTCCCCGTCTCCCGCATTCCGGAGCTGGTCGCATCCGGACTCCAAAGCTTCGACCTGACGAAGGATCAGCAGGCATGCTGCGAATCGATCCTCTCCTCCCCCAAGGCCATCACCCTCCTGCAGGGCGTGACGGGATCGGGAAAGACCGAGATCTACATGACGCTGGCCAAGAAGTACCTCGAGGAAGGAAAGGGCGTCCTGATCCTGATCCCGGAGATCGCCCTGACGGACCAGACCGCCTCTCGCTTCTACGCCTTCTTCCAGGACACGATCGCCATCCTCAATTCCTCCCTCTCCGACGGCCGGCGCTATGAGGAATATCGGCGCATCGCCTCCGGCGAATGCAAGATTGTCCTTGGTACGCGATCGGCCATCTTCGCGCCCGTCCAGGATCTGGGACTGATCATCATCGACGAGGAGCACTCCAGCAGCTACAAGCAGGACAAGGCTCCCTACTATCACGCCATCGACGTGGCCAAGATGCGCATCGAGATCGAACAGGCGCGTCTGCTCCTGGGCTCGGCCACGCCGCGCATCGTCGATAAGGCAAGGGCCGAACGGGGCGTCTACCATTCGGCGCTGCTTCAACGGCGCTATTCCCTCCATCAGGAACGGGAGCTCCAGTTGATCGACATGAACGAGAGCGGGATTCTCGATCCGGAACGTTCGGCGCTGGTCTCACGGCCGCTCTTTGAATCGATCGATGAAACGCTTTCTCGAAAAGAACAGGTGATGATTCTCATCAATCGGCGTGGATATGCGCCGCTCTATGTCTGTCGTTCCTGCCATCAAACGGCTCTTTGTCCGAATTGCGGCATTCCCTTGAACTATCACAAGAGAACCAACGAACTCCGCTGCCATCATTGTGGCTACCGGCTCTTGGCTCCGTCCTTTTCCTGTTCCTGCGGCGGACGGGACTTTCTTTCCCTAGGCTACGGAACCGAACGCATCTACGAGGATCTGCTTGCCCTCTATCCCCAGGCGAGGATTCTCCGCCTGGATTCCGACATCTCCGGAAACGACCGCCGACACCAGATCCTCGAGTCCTTCTCCCAGGGAGAGGCCGACATCCTGATCGGCACCCAGGTCATCGCCAAGGGACACGACTTTCCCAACGTCACCCTGGCCGCCATGCTGGACGCCGACGCCTCCCTCCGCCTCCCGAGCTACCTTGCCAGCGAAGAGTGCTTCGACCTCATCTGTCAGTTCGTCGGCCGGGCGGGCCGAGGGCAGAAGAAGGGAAAGGTCCTGATCCAGACCTACTGCCCCGGAAACGAGGTCATCCAATGGGCTTCCCGGCAGGACTACGAATCCTTCTACCGCCAGGAGATGGAAGTCCGACGGCAGTCGCAGTATCCGCCCTACGCCTTCCTGACCCTCCTGAGCGTCAAGGGGATGGACGAAGAAGAGACCGTCGCCGCCGCCGAACGGCTGAAGAACCTCCTTCTCGAGGAGGTCCAGCACCGGCGAATCAACATCTACGGCCCCACGGCCCCCTACATTCCTTGCATCAATGGCAGATATTATCGAAATATCTTGCTAAAATATAAGTCGCAGGACGAAAGCATCGACCTCCTCTCCTGCCTGAGGACGTTCCGTCTGGCCAACAAGGAGGTGGAAGTCCTCGTCGATGTCGATCCTGGAACGGAAGGTATCTAAATGATCATTGTTTCTCTCTTAGGCGCCGATCGCTACATGGCCATCGAGAAGACGAAGGCCTTGCAGGAAGAAATGGCCAAGATCTACGGGGTCGACAAGGAAGAACTGGAATTCTTCGCTCCGGAATCCTTCATCATCCACGGAGGCATGGAGCAGACCTTCTACCATCTCAACATCCGGATCGAGGCCCCCTATGAGATGCAGGACCACGAGGAGAGCGTCCTCTCCTTCCTCAAGGACTCCTTCAAGGACATGGCCGTCCACCTGCGAATCCTCTTCACCTATTTCGATCCGGAGCACGAATACGTCCTCCTCGACCCGGACTATCCCAAGTACATGAACGACAAGAACGTCGTCAAGGTCGACCACGACCACGGACACGGGGAAGAAGAGGAGGAGTGGACCGACGAGGAGAAGTACGAAGAACCCTACATGGGAGACATCATCGGCGAATTCGACCGCTATATCGAAAAGCACCCCGACGCCACCGATCAGGAAATCTACCAGGCCTTGACGGACATCCGCAAGGACGTGACGGAAAAGCATCACGAAGCAAGAAAGGAGGGCAAGGAAAATGCCTGAAGAAAAGAAAGAGACGAACTACGACGAGATCTTTGACAAGTACATCCTCTCCAAGCCCGGAGACCCCTACAAGGACATCACCCCCCTGCTCTCCAATCCCGGTGCCTTCAAGGCCGCGGTCGACGCCATGGTCGCCAAGCTCCAGCCGCTGGATCCATCCATCAAGAAGATCGTCTGCCCGAGCCAGGACACGACCTTCGCGTCGGCCTTGGCCTATACCCTCGGATTGGGCGTCTGCGTCCTCAACCCCTATGACGGCTTCGTCACCTCGGGCGAGTACTTCCAGCCCGGAGAAGGCGTCCTGATCGTCGGCTCCGCCCTCTGCGGCGGTTCCATCTACTTCTCCATGTACTCCCTGATCGAGGACATGGGAGCCAAGGTCATGGGCTTCGCCTTCCTTCTGGAGAAGCTCGAGCACCGCGGCCGCAACAAGCTCCTGGATTCGGTCTTCACGCCGATTCCGATGGGAATCGTCACCGTCGTCAAGTTCGGCGTCACCATCGGAAACTTCGTCCGCTTCGACTGCTCGGCACGGGGCCTTGGCATCCGCGAATTCCGCGTGCTCCGCGTCATGCCCGACGAGATCGGCGTCAACTGGCTCGACGGTCCCGTCCCCTGCGAGAAGGTCTTCCCCAAGACGCGCATCATCGAAGTCAGCCAGGACAAGGTCCACTGGTACAA